>NZ_NXGA01000001.1:1445391-2045391 GCF_002802965.1 Sporolactobacillus pectinivorans
CCCTTACCAGTTGTCGGTATTGACTAATATCGGTCACTTTCACCTTGTAGCCCTGCAGGGCTTCCGAAGTTTGGCCAGCCAGGCGAGTCACATTGCCGGTCACCTGTTGAATGATTTCATAAACCGCTTCGTACGTGAAGTTCTGCCTTCGTTCCGCTTCGGTCAGTGCCTCGGTCAATGTGGCCATACCCAAGTCCCGGTGAAGGAGTAGAAGTCGAATAAATTTGCGGTCTCCAGCTGCGCCTTCAGCCTCACGCATTTTGCGGTGAAATTGCCGGAAAACTTCAGGGATCTGCGGACTCTGAAAGGGGAGCGCATCTCGGATGGCACGCGGTTTTTTCAGAAGCGCCTCCAGATAGTGATCCAGACGGGTGAACAGCTGATTTCGTTCGTAAGAACGAGGATACTCCGCGATCACTTGATTCTGAGCCACAATGACCAGATGATCCACGAACTTCTTGACCCAGACGGCCTGTCCCACATAAACGCAAGGAACGGAATACTGATTCGTTTCCACATGAATTAAGGAGAGCTGATTGACCTGACAGGACACCAGTTGGCAGGCTTCAAACGGTGTTTCCGGTAGGGGATGGAGCGTCAGCTTTTCCCTGGCCCAAACCTGGGCCACCGTTTCATCGGTATGCGGAACACGGACGTGTTCCGCTTCTTTCTGGCACCACTCCAGAAGGTAGTCATTCAGCTCATCCAGGGACTGTACGTCTGGAAAAGGAACGAGTGTGTTACGCCGGACATAACCGACCGTTCCTTCAATCCGGCCTTTTTCATTTCCCCTTCGGGGATTGGCGAATGTGGCTTTGAATCCGTAATGCGCCTGGAGCGCGATAAACGCTTCCTGTTCCAGGCGATGCCGGCCCTCCAGAATTTTCTCTACGGCTGTTTTCAAATTGTCCAAGAGGCCTTCGACCGGCACACCTCCCAGAAATTCAAAAGCGTGTACAAAGCCATCCAAAAAAGCCTCCTGTTTCTGATGGGCATAGGCTCGGACAAAACGTAAACGGCTAGATGAGAGCTGGAGACAAAACAAAAAGATTCTCTGCGTCCGCCCGCTCAGGATGATATCCGCCTCACCCCAGTCGAACTGGAATTGAAGGCCCAATTGAAACTCAAGGGGGATGAACACCTCCTTCTGTTTTTGCCTTCTCCGAGCAACGAGTTTACGAATGTTAGAGGCAGATCCTTTGAAGTTGTATTCTTCGACCAATCGTTGATAAACTCTCGCCGCCGTATGTTTCTGTTTGACCCAGTGTTTTTGATCCTCAAGGAGCCACTGATCGATGACGGGCAGAATGCGTTGAGTTTCCTCTGAGTATTCTTTCTTCCCGTACGAACGTTGCCGAACCGCAAGGGTCGGAGGCTCCTTCTGTTTGAGATATTTACTCACCGTATTTCTTGAAATCCCTAAATTTCTCGCAATCTCACGTTGAGAAAGGCCTTCAACCTCCTTCATAATTTTGATACGATCATAGAGAGCCATATCGATCATCCTTTTTTCCCTCTCCCTTATGTAGAATTGCTGGTTACTTTTCTATCATAGGAAAGATGGGCTAAAAATTGGAAATCATGTGGCTCATTTCTATGCGATCATTTTGCCTATAAATGGCTCAATTCCAAGTTATCAAAAACACCAGTATTCAAAGCAACATACGATGAAAAAAAACATATCATTACCTGATCACTCTCATACAGTCTTAGTCAAAAATTATACGAAGAGTTAATCGCACATAAAGATTATTATCTGTCTTTTACTTTCCCCAGCCCAGTACAAAAAGATACAAAAAGATACTAAACTCCATTCTACGACACTTTCTAAAGGTGAATGGGCAGGGGGAGGCAGATTGAGATATTCTAAGGTTGTTTTGAACAAGAGTAATTCATTAGCACTGGAGGAAAGAAAATGTAGTGGCCAGCAGTATTCGCTTAATAATGTTGACGAGGATAAAGATAGCTGAGGATCTGATAAACGATCTATAATTTGCTGGAACAGGAAGGCCTGAAGATACTAACCGTCAATACCAAGCACGTGAAGAACATCCCGGATGTGAAAATGAATTTCAGAAGTTTGAAAATAAGTATTAATGAGAGGGTTAGCTGAGACCCAAGAAAATACACGAAATGACTAGATACAAGGATCATGGAGGTTTCCAGATTTATCGCTTTTGTATCTTTTCGTTTATAGCCTGACTTCCTAACGAATAAAGTATGATTAAGACTAAAAGCAGAACAATACGCAATATCTCAAATTTAAAAGGAACGATCACAATAACAGCAAGGATTAAAGCAATGTAAAGCAATGCCAAAAGAAAAGGAGATCGTTTAAATGACAAGTAAGTGCTAACAAATCTTTTCATCAGAGATCATCTCTTAGATAAATAATTTTATACGGACAATTATATAAGATATGTCATGTAAACGCTATACATTTTTAATGACCATATAACTATAAAATCGAGACTTTATCCGATAAATCGACAAGATAATTTAACCATACGGAGGGATTTCGATGAGAATAAAGGGAATAAAAATAAACACGGATGACTGATCAGCCACTCAAAAAGTTTTTTAAAGAAATTATACGGTCACCGTATCCATTGACAGCATAAGCAAAGAGTTTAGAACCTTGATTATTCAAGGACTCTGGGTTCTTATTTTAAAAAAAGTTGGTGATATTGGAAGCAGAACAGATAAACACATTAAAGACTGTAACTTAAATATTTGATTAATGGATTCTTTCATATTGTTAAATAGTTAAATATATGTTTAACGTTTGAATTATAAAGCTTTTTTCGATAAGATACAACGTAGAAGGGAGGGGGAGTTCATAATCCGATGCGATCAATTATTCATCCCGGTATGACAGATGTTGCTCTGGAACAACTGTTTTATGCACTCAGTGATAACACACGCTTAAAAATTGTTGAGCGGCTGTATAAATCCGGTGAACAGCAGTGCAAGTCCTTTGACACCCTGGCTTCGAAAGCGGCGCTGTCCCATCATTTCAAAGTCCTGAGAGAGACTGGAGTCATTTGGGTGAGAGAAGAAGGAAGAAAACGTTTTTTATCTGTCCGAGCCAAAGAGCTGGATCAAAAGTTTCCCAGCCTTTTGGAAACAGTCATCGAATGTAAGGTGAAAAATGATGCTGAGATACATTCGCAAAAGTAATCTTTATTTTTAATCTGTACTGGCCTGATTTTATCAACTTTTTTGAAAATATGGATGAAGGAGAGTAAGTAAAATGAAAATAAAAAAGGCATACTTTCGCATGTATGTCAATAATCTCGATGACGTCTTGCCTTTTTATCAGAAACTCTATGGATTGCCGGTCAATTTAAGATTCAAATACGAGGAAATGCATCTGGAATTAGCTTCAATCGGACATTTTCTGTTTGTCGCCGGAACGCCTGATGACTTAAAGCCATTCAGCCAAACTAAAATAACCTTTTTAGTCGATTCTCTGGATGATTTTCTCACTTATTTTGAGGAGAACAAAATAAAAATCATTAGAAAACCCCGAAAAGTGCCGACCGGTAGAAATGTGACGGTGCAGCATCCGGACGAATTGATTGCGGAGTATGTTGAGCATCAGGTTTCCGAAGTTCAAGCGGTCAATCTGATGAGTCACGAAAAATCCTGATTTTTGAATTAAAAGATTAATCGACGGCAAGCGGGATACACAAAAAATAAAGCAGTGTTATTGGAGAGATACTGGTGAGAGCTTTAACTGTGTGCGGAAAAGAAAAAAGGACTCTTACTCTCGGAATGACTGGAGGTACACCGGAAAGATCCACTTTGATCGAGAGGGTTTTCCAACGGCTTCATCTTGTTGCATTTTTTTGCCTGACAGCGATGCAGGAGCAGCAACGCAATGGCACTAGGAGGCAGGAAGATGAGTAGTTGGAGGAAGAACCACACGATTTTTATGGCGGCCATTTTGTCCGGATCGATACTTAATCCACTGAATTCATCGATGATTGCCTTGGCACTGCACAGCATTCAGCAGGACTATCATCTGAGTTTCGCGACTGTCTCTTGGCTGGTCTCTGCTTTCTATCTGGTCAGTGCTGTCGGTCAGCCGGTGACGGGGAAGGCTGGCGATCTGGTCGGGCGACGAAAGTTGTTCCTCGGCGGTCTGGTGCTTTCGGCAATCGCCTGTTTTTTTGCCCCTCTGGCATCGACTTTTCTTATCCTGCTTCTGATGCGTCTCTTACAGGCGGTCGGCAACAGCACAATTTATCCTTCCAGCGTGGCTCTGGTACAGCGTTCAGTCAGTCAGAAGAAACAGGGATCCGCGCTGGCCGCCTTGGCCATTTGCGCGTCGGTGATGACGGCGTTTGGTCCGACGGTTGGCGGTTTCCTGATTGTCTGGGGGGGCTGGCCGAGTATTTTCTACGTGAATTATCCGTTTATTTTCATCAGTCTCATTCTCGGTTTCTTCGTGTTTCCGAAGGACGTCAGAAATCATGCTTATCACTTGAAAAGTTTTCTGTGGCAGCTGGACATCCCCGGAATTGTTTTGTTCTCGATCAGTATTGTCGGCCTGCTCTGGTTCCTGCTCACACTGAAAGAACACGTTGCGTTTTGGACACTTGCCATCGGTCTGGCTGCAGCGGCACTTTTTATCTGGAGAGAATGGAAGACGCACGCCCCCTTTGTCGATCTGCATCTGTTGAAAATGAATCACCGGCTGACGCTTGTCTATCTGCTTTTTATTCTGCTGAACGTCGCTAATTACTGCCTTTTTTACGGTATGCCTGCTTTTTTTCAGAGCGGGATGCATCTGGGTGTCCGCGCGAGCGGGGCAATGATGCTGTCCATGTCGCTCGCCAGCGTTGTTGCTTCACTGATCATCGGACGACGGATTGACCGTTCGGGGCCAGCTGGGCCGCTGAAAATAGGAGCTGTTCTGACTGTACTCGGATCACTGCTCTTAATGATTGTTGCTTTCGACCGCTCCCTGATTCTAATTGGGCTGTTTCTGCTCCTGATCGGTTGTGGTTATGGTATCGGCAACGTCGCTTTACAGACAATGATGCTGATTGAGTCACCTGAAGAAATTGTCGGCACAAGCGCCGGACTGTTCCAAACGTGCCGCTTCATCGGTTCGATCGGAGCCTCAGCCGTTCTCGGCGTCATCTTTGCCCAGACAATCACTTCGATGGATTTTCTTGCCCTGACATGGGTACTTTCCGCCGTCAGCATTCCGGTGCTTTTGATCAGCTTGATTTTCTTTGGAAAAAAGCGTGCTGCAGGGGATGCAAAGTGAGGGAGTTTGAATGCGTGTCTTTGGTTAATGGCTATGTTAAAGTTCAATATTGGTTTCACCATTCTGTTGATTGGAACAAAGGGGCGCGGGCTCTGGCGGGAACCGCGGGCCCCAGCAGTGAAGTAGCGAGGGGGCTTGCGGATCGCCCGTGGAAAGCGAGCACATGGAGCGAAAATCAACAGATGAATTTAACAAAGCCTTAATGAGATTTATCAGAAAAATTCTGAATGAATGCTATCTCACACTATGTTTTACTTTGCCGGCTACCATTTTGTCGAAACGAATGGTTGGTACTTAATCTCATCAGAAGACATCATATAAATCTATATCGCCCATATCAATCCGACTACTTGATTCGTTTTAGTCAATGAACTCCTGATTTAAACTCACTGGTCTTTAGCCAGTAGATCCTTTCAGGACTTGGCGGCACAAGATACGCATTTAAACCTTGTGATTCGTTTGATCATCGAGCTTGCTTCAGGTTTCTTATTTCGCCTTCCTGCACGATCGACCGTACTGAAAGGGTAGTTATCACCTTTCCTTGCTCATCAAATTTCATATTTAGTTCGGTTATGGCTTCTGAATTTTTAACAACTTGCTTTTGAATACCATCAACTTTCCTCTCAATTCGATCCAAATGATCGTTAATTCCATCAAATTTTTGACCCACCGCATCGAACCTTTGATCTACTGCGTCAAACTTCTGATCCACCGCGTCGAACCTTTGATCTATGACGTCAAACTTCTGGTCCATTGCGTCGAACCTTTGATCTACTGCGTTAAACTTTTGATCCACCGCGTCGAACCTTTGATCTACTGCGTCAAACTTCTGATCCACCGCGTTGAACCTTTGATCTACTGCGTTAAACTTTTGATCCACCGCGTCGAACCTTTGATCTACTGCGTTAAACTTTTGATCCACTGCGTCGAACCTTTGATCAATTATGTCAAACTTCTGGTCCATTGCGTCAAACCTTTGATCAATTACGTCAAACTTTTGATCCATTGCATCGAACCTTTGATCAATTGCACCAAACTTTTGATCCATTGCGTCAAACCTTTGATCAATTGCACCAAACTTTTGATCCACCGCATCGAGCTTTTGATCAATGACGTCAAACTTTTGATTAACTGCCTTAAATCCTTGTCTCATTTCTGTGAGAATTAATTTGAGCTCTTCGTTCATTCAAAATCATGCCTCATTTCATAGGGATTATTAGTCTCAACATATATAATTATATATGGAAATGCGGGGGTTCGTATATATTTTTTCGACAATCAGATTAAACCATAGAACCTGAATTATTCATAGGGAATCTTTTCTCCTCATAACCTGTTGGTTCCATTTTTACAATATTATCTGTCTTGTCTTAGGCAGCGGTCATTAGGGCTTTCTTTCCTACTTTTTTCCAGCTTGTTTACTATTGTCTTCCTTATTTTACTATACCGGATAATAACTCAAGTCTAACACAATTAAATAGTGGTGCTTTTCTTGTCCTGAAGTCCTTTATCTGTGTATCGTCAAGAGAAGTATGTGATGTGTACAGTCATTAAATATTTTTGGCAGGCAGCAGACTTTTTCAGACTAGGGGATACTCCAGTATCCTCTGAAGCTCTGCTATAATAAGGTTAGGTGAACAAAATGAGATATATAAACTATGGAAGACACGGCCTACGATATGCAATACCATATTGTCTGGACAACCAAATATCGTTATAAAATACTGCGAGGGAAAGTAGCCGTACGACTCAGGGGGATTATATGGCAGGGGTGTGAGGCAAGAAATATTCAAATTATCAGGGGATGTATCGGGAAAGAATATGTACATCTATTGGTGTCCTGTCCGCCCAATATAGCTCTGAGTAATTTGCTTCAGTATCTCAAGGGACACTCTTCAAAAATGTTACAGGAAGAGTTCAATAAATTAAGGCAAAGGTATTGGGAACAGCATTTATGGGCACCGGGCTATTACTGCGGGACAGTGGGATCCGTGACAGAAGATATGATCAAAGAGTACATCGAGAACCAAGACAACGGCCAGGATGACGAGACGTTCAAAATTGTCAAAGACTGAGTTCAGTCGAAATCTTAAATTTGCTTGAGCCGAGGATTTTTTGAACGGCCTTAACCGGAAAAAATCCCCCCAAAAAAGAATTTGCAGCCAGATATTTGCTGAACTCATGATAATAACTGCAATAAAAAGGGAGAACATCAATGATTACCCAAATAGTGACAATAACATCTCGTTGTGGTTATTGCTTTATTGTTTGTTGCCTAGCGTGCAAAAACGGTGCACTTTGAGTGCCCAGTCTGCGGATATGCGTTTAAAGTATCGGTTGCGACATTCATGATCGCCTTTCGCATGATGGGGAAACGTGATGTTACGCGCCCAAACTGCGGGTACAGGGGGATGCCGCCGCCTGCAATTGCTGACGAATAATAAATGGACTGTCTCCAGAAAAGGTTATTCACTTAACGTGCTCCTTTCATCGCCGCCCTCCCATTTATGCAAATTTACCGATCCTCGATTTGCCCCCCAATTTTGGTCACACAATCGGGGGGCAAATCGCTCATATGGATTTATCAATATTCCTGAGAAAATATAAGCCTTCACAGTAATTTATCAGTCATCCCGTTACTCCTGTTTGAAAATCCACAGTAACGAAACAGCCTGATTGAAGCCAAGTAAGTGTTATAATGACTTCAGTTACTATATGAGGAGTTTTAGACATATGAAGAACAATCAATTTGCCCGGTTATTTGCCGACCACAAAACAGTGCTAAACGAATTACAAAGGATTCATTTCTTAGATGATCGAGTAGGCCGCGCGGTGACACCTGCCGGTACATATCGTTTGCTGCTGCGAAAGGCTTTTTTGAAGGTCAGGAGCGGCAATGAGCTTAATAGCAAACTTAAAAACTACTTAGCTACTCCCGATACCGATCTCAAGGATTACTTAGATAATGATCGGCCCATCACGCCGAACGTCTTCTATTTGGTTGCCCTGCAACTATTCGATTTCTTAGTTGATGTCGACTATGCAATCAATGATCCGCTTACTGCCATGGAAAAAATGCAGTTACCGGTAATTGAAGCCTCAGGTGTGTGGAACAAAGATCAGTTACTGGATGCCTGGTATCTGCTGCTGACGACCCACACTAAGGACGGCCAGACTTTTCTTGATCAGCTGACGAATCAAGGCTACTTTGCCTCGTTTTACGATTTGCCGGCCAGCAGGAAGCCGTTGTTTTTTAACGGCAAAGCCCAGGCAGTCTTTGATACGGCTAAACTGATTCGCGATGTCGTCTATGTGGAATCTTCAGTTGATTCCGATCACGACGGCAAACGTGATTTACTCAAAGTTGAAATTGTCCGCCCGGCGGATACTGAAAAAGATTTGAAGGTACCTGTTCTCTACACAGCCAGTCCTTACAACCAGGGAATAAACGACGAAGCTGGCGAGAAGGCCACGCATAACGTCAATGTACCGTTAAAAGAAAAGCAGCCCAATGATTTGAGTTACCAGGACATTGCCTATCACGGCGATGGAATATCACTGCCGGAGCCCAGACCGGTTTCTGGGGAAACGAAACAAGCCACTGAAACGTTTAGTCGCGAACAGTCCTATACGTTAAACGATTACTTTCTGGCGCGCGGTTTTGCGGCGGTCTACTCTGCCGGCATCGGAACGCTTGATTCTGACGGGATTCAAACGTGTGGTGATCCGCAACAAACTGAGGCGACAGTCGATGTCATTGAATGGCTGAGTGGCAAACGGCAGGCCTTCACCAACCGAACGGACAATATCGCGATCACTGCCTGGTGGTGCAATGGTTCTGTGGCCATGACCGGCCGCTCCTATCTCGGCACCCTGGCTACAGCTGCTGCCACGACCGGGGTTGAAGGATTAAAGACGATCATTTCTGAAGCGGCCATTTCATCCTGGTACGATTACTATCGTGACAGCGGTTTGACGATTGCCCCCGGTGGTTTTCCTGGTGAAGACGCTGATGTACTGGCCATAGAGACGATGAGCCGGATGAAGTCCGCTGCTGATTACCAGCTGAACATCAAAGATTTCTTCTCCCGGCAGATGAAGCAGATGGCTCAAGACATGGATCGTGACTCGGGCAATTACAACACCTTCTGGGATGCCCGCAACTACCGCAAGAATATGAAGCACATCAAATGTGATGTGCTTCTGGTCCACGGCTTAAACGATTGGAATGTTAAACCGCGTCAGGTAGAAAAGCTGTGGCAAGGATTGCGGGATGTGCCGGTCACCAAAAAGATCATCCTGCACCAGGGACAGCACATCTACATCAATGCTTTCCGTTCCATTGATTATACGGACATAATCAACCTCTGGGTCAGTCATGAACTTTATGGCATCGAAAACGGAGCCAAGGAAAGCTTACCGAACGTGATCGTTCAGGACAATGTGACCCCGGAAACATGGAACGCTTATCATGATTGGTCCGAGCCGGATTTAGCTAAGACGACCTATAAACTGGCCGCAGGGAAACTGGTTATTACTCCTGTCAGTCATGAGGTGCAGTCGTTCAAGGATCATTTGCCAGAAGATGTCTTTAATCGCTACGCTACTCATATTGATCAGTGGGAGCATGACATCATAGAGGATCAAAGAAACGATCTGGCTGAAAACCGCTTGTTGTTCAAGTCCCAGCCAATGGACGGGGACACGATGATCGACGGCAATGTCGACATCCACGTCAAGGTAGCCGCAAATCGTCCATTTGGGATGCTGAGTTTCCAACTGGTCGACTATGGCGAGGCAAAACGATTTAATGTTTCCCCAACCCCAATTCACGGGATGGATCTGGCCTATCATTGGCGCGAGGATCGTCTTCGTGAATTCACTTTGGCTAATTTTGCCACGCCATTTAAGATGATTTCGAAGGGCCATATCAATTTGCAAAACCGGGAAAATCCCTGGAAGACCAATGAATTGAAGCCTGACCAATTCTACGATGTGGACATTGAACTCCAGCCTACATTCCACAAATTAGCCGCCGGCCATCAACTGGGGCTCGTTATTTACGCTACCGACTTTGGAATGACGGTGCGCGGCAATCAGGATCTGCGCTACGCGCTGGAATTAGCTGGCTGTCACCTCGATGTCCCATTTAAAAAATAAGGTATAAAAAGAGGTTGTCTCAAAACGGTAATTAAGGAATCGTTCATTAATCAACCAGCTTTCAACAATGAAACTGGAATACGGTCAAAGAAGGTTTTCATAATGTCAAAGTCAAATCATTCAAGCTGTACGGCAGTCCTTGTCGGGAAGGAGGCCTCCATTGATGGTTCGACAATGGTCGCCCGTAATGAAGACGGACACGGGGCGATTAATCCGAAGCGATTTACAGTGGTGAAAGCTGAAGATCATCGGAGCAGGTACGTTTCTCGTGTCAATGAATTTGCGATCGATTTGCCTGATAACCCGCTGCGTCATACATTTACGCCAGGCGCTGATGAGTCTGAGGGGGTTTGGGGCGAATCAGGTATCAACACGGATAATGTGGCAATGAGCGCGACTGAAACGGAATTCACCAATCCCCGTGTACTTGGTTTTGACCCATTGGTGAAAGAAGGCATTGGTGAAGAAGCCATGGAGTCTGTGGTTATACCCTACATTCATTCTGCGCGCGAAGGCGTGGCACGTCTCGGAAAAATGATTGAAAAATATGGGACCTATGAGAGCAACGGTATTGCTTTTTCAGATGCGAATGAGGTCTGGTATATGGAAACGGTAGGCGGGCACCATTGGGCAGCCCAAAGGATTCCGGACGATGCGTATGCCATCGCGCCCAATCAGACGGGCATTCAGAACATCGATTTTTCAAAGCCGGATGAATTCATGTGGGCGACAGATCTCCGGGAATTTGCTGAAGAGAATCGCTTAAATCCGAGCAAAACGGAGTTTAATTTCAGAAATATTTTCGGGACGCATACGGAAGCGGACCGACACTACAACACGCCGCGCGCTTGGTACGGGCAGAAATATCTTAATCCCGAAATTGAGCAGGATCCGATGAGCGATGAAATTCCCTTCATTCAGCGAACGGATCATAAAATCAGCATCGAGGATATTCAATATATCTTGAGTTCACATTACCAGGGAACGCTATACGATGCCTTTGGCAATGGGACGGAAGAGCAGAAACATACGTTCCGTCCAATCGGCATTGACCGGAATCAGGAATTTCATATTTTGCAGATTCGTAATGATGTTCCAGCCGAATATGCAGCAATTCATTGGCTGACCTTTGGTGTGAATCTCTATAGCGCACAGGTGCCGTTCTATGCGAACGTAAATGACACGCCTGGAAATTATCAGAATACCACGAACACGGCCGATATGAACAGCATCTACTGGCTGAACAAAACGATTGCCGCACTTGCGGAACCGCATTATCATCAGGTGATCAACGAGGTCAATACGTTTAAAGATGAGGCACAAAGCTACGTTTGCGGAAGGATTGCCTCTGCAGACAAACAGGCAGAAGAATTGTCCGGCAAGGAGTTGACTGCTTTTCTGACAAAACAGAATGAAATCACTGCTGCTGAAGTGACGAAGCGTACTTATGCCTTGTTTGACAGCCTGGTCAAAGAGGCAAGCAACCACATGCTGCTTACTTTTGAAAAAGGTCAGAATTTATAATTTGATAAAGAGAGAAATGATAAGGAAAAAATCGGAGGGGTGTTCCCCCTTCGATTTTTGTGTTTAAATTTTAAAACAATCTCGATAAATATTGGGATGTAGATCAGATACTCAAGTTTCACATGACCGACCCCTGAGTATTATGCTTTATGGTTTCATGATTTTTTATATTTGTTTTATAGTTTTTTTAGGATGCAATGATAGAATGAACGATTATGTTAAAGTGAAGGATGGTTAAGGAAGGTTCCAATATTTTAAATGAAGAAAGGTAAATGGTGACGATGATGAACCAATCCATATTAATTGTGGATGATGATAAAGATATTGTCAGATTGATTTCAGACGGTCTCGAATATGAACAATTCAAAGCGGTCTCCGCCTTTTCTGGATTAGAGGCTTTGGAGGAAGTACGTTCAGGTCATATTGATTTTGTTATTTTGGATATCATGATGCCTGAAATGGATGGACTGGATGTATGCCGGACACTTCGGCGCGAATCCAATGTCCCGATTCTCATTCTGAGCGCCAGAGACCGGGAAATGGATAAAATTACTGGGCTCGAAATTGGAGCTGATGATTATATGACAAAACCATTTAGTGTTCAGGAATTGATTTCGAGAGTAAAGGCGCACTTTCGCAAATTTGATCGGCTAAAAAAAGAATGGAGTGTTCAAGCGAGTCAAGAAACGAATCATGACGTGACCAACAGGCGACTTATTTTAAATAAAAAGACTTATGAAACATTACTTGATGGACATAAAATTGATCTATCGGTCAGAGAGTTTCAAATTTTAGCTTATTTATCCGATCATTCTGGTCAGGTATTGAGCAGGGAACAAATATATGAAAATGTCTGGGGCGATGAATTCGGAGATATTAACACAATTACGGTTCATATCAAAAACATTCGGAAGAAAATGGGTGAAAATTTCAATTCAATTAAAACGATATGGGGGATTGGCTACCAATTCATCAATGAGGACAATCTAAATGAAACTTAAACTCAAATTATCGCTGATCTTTTCAATGATTG
Source organism: Sporolactobacillus pectinivorans (assembly GCF_002802965.1). Classification (NCBI taxonomy): domain Bacteria; kingdom Bacillati; phylum Bacillota; class Bacilli; order Caryophanales; family Sporolactobacillaceae; genus Sporolactobacillus; species Sporolactobacillus pectinivorans. The sequence goes on from NZ_NXGA01000001.1 coordinate 1,458,390, forward strand.
TCGTACTGATGGTACTCATGATTTTGCTCTATATTAAAATGGATGTTGCGGATCACATCGTTTCAACAGTTAGCGGACTGCAGACGCGCTATAATTACAGTGGCCAAAAGCTGGCAACTCAAATAGGCTCTGCATATCCTGACATGCCATCCATCAAGGAGACAATAAAAGCTGCATCAGTACGTGAGAAAATAGATCTTTCACTTTACAGTAAAAACATCGTAGAAATGTACGCGTTTCACGGTGACCCTGATATAAAAGCACTTGGCGAGAAATGGTTTCCAGTCAGGGACAACAACGGGCAAAACGTTTTACTGCTACGTGTACAGTATCCTCTTAAATTTGAAAACGCTGCATTGCATGATGTTCTGATCCGGACGCTACTCTTCCTTATTATTTCACTCGGTATTATTTTTATCTTGCTTGTCTTTTATCTAAACCACCTGATTACTAAACCCATCAGGCAACTTAACGGTTTCATCAAAAGAATCAACTTTATAGGCCCTGTATTGGTAAATAAGGAAAGACGAAGGGACGAAATCGGCGAACTCTATGATCATGTTCGAGATTTGCAGAGTAGGCTGAAACAGACCAATCAGGAGCAGGTCGATCTTATTTCCGCGATTACACATGACATTAAGACACCGCTGACTTCCATTCACGGCTTTATCGAACTTCTGCTCACTCAGAATAGGCTGCCTGAACAGACAAAAAAGGACTACCTGCACCTGATTGAAAGAAAATCACAGGATATGACGCAACTTGTGAACATTTTCTCTTCATTCACTAAAAATGAGATGCTACTGTTATCCATAGCATTACGCCCGATCTATGTCCGGCGTTTCTTTCAAAATGTCGCTGCAGAATACGAAACCGAGTTATCCGGACTGGAAATCGTATCCGTCTGGAACCAGCGCTTTGATAAAAATGATCTATTCTATGGTGATGAAACAATGCTGCGACGCGTTTTCGCCAATATTATCAGCAACGCTGTACGCTATGGACGCAGTCCTAATTTACAGATCTGGGTCGAGGGGTATCCGGGCAAACACGATTTTTTCTTTAGGATTGAAGATAATGGAATAGGTGTACCGGAGAAAGATTTCAAGCTTCTCTTTCAAAAGTTTTTCACAGTTGATCCGTCACGTCAATCCGAAGCAGGAGGCACAGGGCTTGGACTGGCCTCTGTTCAGTCGATTATCGAAAAACATGGAGGAAGTATTCATGCCTTTCGATCCGAGAAGGGCGGGTTAGGACTATTATTTTCACTGCCTAAGCCTGAGCATCTATAAATGACTGTCACACATTAGGATGCACCCTTAGATGATCAATTTATTTTTCTTTATATCTCCTTCACTTTCATTTTATTTTTTCTTGATAGACTAGTCTAGAATCGAAATGAAGGAGAGATATCTGAATGAGCTCTCTATCTTGGATCATTAACACTTTTTTGCACGTTGACCAAGCTCTAGCTCAAATTGTCGTTCAGTACGGTATCTGGACATATGGCATTCTTTTTGTCGTCATTTTCATTGAAACGGGACTCGTTATTTGCCCGTTTCTTCCAGGTGATTCTTTGCTTTTTGTTACCGGGGCTATTGCCGCCCACAACAGTTCGGGTATCAATCTGCTGGCTCTGATCATTCTGATTATTTTTGCCGCAGTTCTTGGAGCTACGGTTAATTATTGGATTGGGCGCGAAATCGGGCAGGGCCTGAAGAAACATCATCTGTTCGTCAAGCTGATCAGTGAGGAACAAATGGAAAGAGCCGAGAAATTTTTCGATAAGCATGGCGGATTTGCTGTCTTTCTCGGCCGGTTTATTCCTTTCATCCGAACCTTTATCCCGTTCATTGCCGGTGGCAGCAGGATGCGTTATTCATACTTCTTTTTATACAACGTGGTTGGCGGTTCAGTGTGGACCCTAATCGGCTTGTTTGTCGGGTATTTCTTCGGACAAATCCCGGTCATTAAAGGAAATTATTCACTGATCATGCTGATGATTGTCTTCATTTCACTGATTCCCATTCTGCTGATTTGGCTGAAGAAGTTTTTTTTAAAGAAAACCCGGCAAAGCTAAGCCTCTGGCGCAGGCTGAGCCTTAGTTGTGACGGCCTATGGATGGCCTAATGCCGACATGCCACAGGACGTGGTGTTTTATGTTCGGCCACCTATAATCCGCAAAATTTTAACTTTCTTATTACTGTAAAAAAACAGTAGACTGAATGATGCAGAAACAAAAGTGCCAGTCAACGGTACATTTTTATATGAATAAATGAGCCGTCAAAGACATCCGGCAGCATGATGAGTTTTCTGTTCCTGTAAGGCTGGCTTTCGATTACTATCAAGCGGGCGCGTCCCTTATAAAGAAACTAGAGAAGAAAGATCCCTCTCACTCCCACCTCAAATATTCTTGTCCTGATAAGGGGCAGCTTTAAATTATACAGTTATTAGCAGGTCGCAAAGGGGTTTTATCATGAGAAAGAAATTAGGTATTCTTATTATTTTTTTTAGTGTAGCCTTAACATGGTTATTCTGGTTATTTGCCAAGCCCACTAGAGATATTGCTGTGATAAGTGGCTATTCTCAATTAGTGGCCGCTTGTGCTCTAGTTCTCTTTGCCTTAATAAATTTTATTTCTACGAGGCACAAGGTTGTTGATTATTTGTTCCATGGACTGGATCGATCGTATATTTATCATAAGTACTTAGGTATCTCAGCGCTGCTTTTGATTTTTGTTCACGACGTGACAATGAGCATAGGGAAAAGAAGTCCCATTCAAGCAGGATTACCTAAAGATCCTTATGCTATATACGGAAGTTTAAGTTTGTATTCGTTTGTAATTATTATGCTCATCGCTATTTTGGCAAAAGAGTTAAACTACAAAAGATGGAAGACTATTCATAAATTCATGCTGCTTGGATATGCATTAGGTATTTATCATTATTACGGAAGTGCAACTTATGCCGTTTTTTCGATCAATGCTTTTAGTATATGGTTAAATATGATAAATTGCATCGGTTTGTTATCTGCTATTTATAGTATTTTCTTTTATGAAAGAACTGCTTTTAAATATCATTTTAAAGTTAAAAAATTGAATGTGGTGGCAAAAGGAACGTTAGAAATTACGGTAAGCCCATTAGGCGCTAACATGGACTTTCAACCTGGGCAGTTTGCGTTTTTGAAAATATTGGATAAGGACAATCAATTTGCATCTCATCCATTTACTATCAGTCAAGCGCCCAAAAATGGAGAATTACAATTTACAATTAAAGATTTAGGCGATGATACAAAGGCTATAATGAACACACTGAAAATCGGTGACAAATTGGTTGTCGAAGGACCCCACGGAAAATTTAATTACAAGACAGGGGCTAAAAATCAAATATGGATTGCGGGCGGAATTGGCGTCACACCATTCAGGAGTTTTCTACAAGCAGGAATACCAGAAGATTATTCCATTAATTTCTTCTATGCCTATAACAGTGAAGAAAACGGGGCTTATGTGAATGAATTGCAGGAGTTGGCATGTAGCCATAACATAAAAATACATTTGTTTAATTCGAAAGAAAAAGGACATTTATCAGTAAGTGAAATGAGTCACTACGTTAAGACTGCAGAAACTATTGATGTCTATTTCTGTGGCCCTAAACCGATGAGAGAAAGTTTAAAAAAACAATTCATTAGCAGCAAACTAAAGGTCGGAAACTTTCATTATGAAAACTTTCAATTCAGGGATTTTTAAGTGTTCATTTAACTTTTGCTGCTTTGGTTGTTAGGCAGATAGACTTTGATATAGTGGGGAAGCCCGTTGCGTTTATAAAGTGTTTATTATGCCTTTACTTTCCAAAAGCGGGGATCTCAATCCATCGGACGGTATCTGGTTTTAGTCTTATTACGGGGGAACCACTCCAATGAACAACTGGAAGGTATAATACAATGAAGAATAATATTTATGATACGGAATGATTGAAGAACGAGTCCATTACTCGTACCTGTCCAATAGAAGTCGTCTAAGCTCTTCTTGGGGGTCCGATACCTGATTCCTGTTCCAACGATCGCATGGCCAGTGCTTCTAAAACGGCTTGGACCGGCGAAAACAACGCCAACCGCTCAGAGTTGTTGACAACTTGTTCTGTGATCGTACTTAATTTTTGGGTTTGTTCTCTCCCAATCCGGCTAATTGTAGTTCCATCTTGTCCAAACGCTTTTCAAAAGGATTCATGCGTGTGTCCAATCCATCCAGCTTGTCAACAGTTTGTTTTAATAAGGCATTCTCTTAAGGGATTGCCGTAAAGTGGCGGTTTTTTCTGAGTAGCTTAGAGGCTTGACAGTGACCGTTAAACTAGAATTAAAAAGCAAGTTGGAGTGACTGGATGAAACGTTTGCGAATCATTTGTTTTATTTTACTTATCTTGTTTGCCATGGGATCGGTTGCTGAAAATGTGCACGTGGCTTATGCCCGGGCCGGTGGTGGCGGAGCAGGAGGGGCCAGAGGGGGCGGAACGACTGCTGGTGATGCCGGACATACCGGCGGACCAGGGCTTGGTCCCGGTCCCGGTCACTTTACACGTACCGATCCGGTGACACAAACCACACCTTTTGATATTCTCTTTACCGTTGCCTTTTTTGGTTTTCTTATTTTTGGTCCGAAGGGTGCATGGAGTGGTGTATTTAGGGGGGCTTTCTTTTACAGAATTAAAAACCCGACTTCAAAAAATATTGAATTCTGGAGAGATAAAGCTTTACGCGACCGAATTATCGAATGCTACGTTGAGATTCAGAAGGCCTGGTCGGCGCAGCATCCGGATGAAGCAAAAGCCTATATGTCCGATCTGATGATCTGGCAGCATCAGCAGATGATTGACGAAATGGTGAAGAAAAATGAGCATAACATCGTGAGCAGGGTGAGGGTCGTCGGTATTCGAGCCGTCTATGTGTCACCGGATAAAGACGATATGCGTGTGTTGATTACCGGAAAAATGATTGATTATCGAATCAACATAAGTACGAAAAAACTGCTTGCCGAAAGCCGGTTTCGTAGGGACATCGCGACAGAAAGCTGGCGCTTCATCAAACGCGACGGTGAATGGGTAGCTGACCGGATCAATGGCGAGATTGTCAGTAAGTGAAGGAAACAGTTTCATGTCACTGCTGATTTGATCATAGTCCGTCAGTCTCAGTGTTGGAAAAACCTTTGGGACAATGATATTCTCTTAAGAGAGAAGTTGCGGGCAAGGCAACCCTTAGTGACACCTTCATTTGGAGGAGAATATTAATGATCGAACGGTTTTTGATAGATCAAAAATCAACCTGGGTGATTGTGACCATCCCAGTGGAAAGCGAATTAAGCGAATTAAGAACGCAATTAGCTGATGAGATTCTGAATTATGCGCTCGATAGCAACGAGCGTGCCCGCGTGGAATACGACACCTATACGCATACGTTATTGATTATTTTTAACGCTGTTTTACCAAGTTTGGTAGATCAGCATTACGAGACAGCTCCGGTTGCATTGATTATAACGGATGGTCAGATGTTCTCATTTTTGAGTGACCAAACAGCATTTATTGCTGATAAAATTCGCGTGATTTTAACCGAACATCGCTCACGTTACCTCGCTTTATTTGAACTTTTATTCCAGCTTTCGGAAGATTACTTCGGCGATATTGAGGTGACTAACCGGCAGCGCCGAGCCGTGGCCGAGAAGCTTCGGCATCAAACAACAACCCCCAACTTATTGGCGTTATCTGATTTGGAACAAAGCCTGGTGTATCTGTTAACCGCGTCAAAAGCGAATGTGATTTCATTGAATCAGCTAAGAACACTGCAACCCATTCGACAATTAACAGGTATTGAAACTGAACGGTTGGATGATGTCATCATCGAAGCGAAACAAGCTGTTGAAATGGCACAACTCACCACCGATGTCATTGAACGTTTATCAGTGACTTACAACAATGTCTTAAACAACAATTTAAATAATACGATGAAATTTTTAACGGTTTGGTCATTGGTTTTAACGATTCCAACAATTGTTACCGGTTTTTTTGGTATGAATGTACCACTGCCTCTTGTGAAGAACATGTATGCGTGGGAAATAACCATTGGCATCACGATCATCTTGGCGGTCTCAATGATGATCAGCTTTTGGAAACACCATCTGTTGTGATCTTGCTGGCTATCACTTTATGAGCATGACAGTCAAGTGTTAAATATGATGGAACCCAGCGCCTACTCAGTTAATGAGGCCCAGGGCTCAATTGTCGATGAAAAAGAACTGATTCGTACGCTAAAGGAGCACAGAATGCATGTGCTCCTTTAGATGTGTTTTGGCATAAATCATTACCGGATGATGAATCAATTAGGACTGCACTTGCTTTTACCGTTAAGGCAAAGGATAGATTGTCGCTATAAACAACACAAGAAGTTGATCAGGTGTTGGTAGAAGAAAAGTCTCAGTGGGAAGGTAAATGAAAATAACTGAATGCCCGTCGGTAAAGCTGTTTTACGATATACTTAAGCGCCTACCTGAATCATCATCATCAAAATAGGAATTTCAATCAGGCTTAAAAGCGTCGTTTCTGTAACCATGACTGCCGCATAGTCTGAATCGGCATGGAAAATTTTGGAAACGATGGGTGCGTTGGTCATCACCGGCTGTTTTACAATTCATCTTCGGCACGTTGCTTATTTTACAAGTTTTACAAGAGGTGAATGTGCCGTGATACAATTATTTTTGCTACTGGATGGCTCTAAGTAACTATGTAACTATGCCATTTGATTAAATAGAAACGAGTTGAATATCGAGCACACTAAGAAAAGCATCGGAAACATCCCGATGCTTTTCTTACACTTTAAGAAAGTATAAAAATTTCAAGGATTAAAGTGTAAGTGCAACTNGAAAAGCATCCATCCCGATGCTTTTCTTACACTTTAAGAAAGTATAAAAATTTCAAGGATTAAAGTGTAAGTGCAACTAGGCCTCTGGCATTGCCTAAAGGCTTGCCAGAGGCAAGTTTTCTTTAGATGTCCACATTAATATTTAAACAGCATACCGATCGTTTGCAGACCTGCTCCAACTGTCCAGAAAATAACGTAGTCACCTCTTTTAATACGTCCCTCTTGCAGCCCTTCATGGAGGGCGAGAAAAGGACTGCTTGTCCCTGTATAGCCAAACCGATCGCCTATGTAAATGATTTGTTCATTAGTAAGGTTAAAGTGTTTCTGTATTTCGAGAATATTAGCTAGTGAAAACTGAGATAAGCAGTAGGCTTTTACTTCCTCTGGCGACAGGTGTTGCTCGTCCAATAATTCCTGAATTGAGTGATAAGCAGGAGGAAGTGCACAGCTTCCGTCAAAAGGTGTCCATTTAAGATAACGGCCGCCCTTGCCTTGGCGCAGAGCCTTAGCGAGACCTTGAGCGGGATAAATGATGTTCTCACGGGTTTCGGTTGTCTCTGAAAAGTAGCTGGAACCCAAGAAACCTTCTTCAGTTTCTGACTTTTCCAGAATGACGGCACAAGCGGCATCTCCATAGTTTGAATAAGTCACTTCATCATTGGGGTCGCAAAGCAGTGTATTGTAATCCGAGCCAACAACTAAAGTTCTATTTACTTTTGGATTAGATTTCATGTACCTGCAAGCCTGCTCCACAGCAACTGACATTCCGCCGCAGTTCGCGTTCGAATCCAGAATAATAGTATGAGATTTTGCCTGAATGGCATGATGAACAAATGTTGCGTTCGTGGGAAATGTGTATTCAGGGACTTGTGTGGAAAACACAATCATGTCAATATCTTCGCCAATAAGGTTCGCTTGTGCTAAAGCATCTTTTGCCGCTTCAGTGCCCATGGTTAATCCATTTTCTTCGTCACTTTGGATCATGTAGCGGCTTTCACGTCCCATGTGTGTTAAAAAGTGGTCAATGTCCTTCCCCTGGTCGTGAAAGTGTTTAAGAAAATATTCATTGGATAGGCTCGTTTCTGGATGATAGGCACCTACAGAGCGAATAATAATATTCAATAACATCTCTCCCAAAGTAAAAGTTTTTAATAAAAAAACATCATGAAAATGAAAAATGTCCACCGTAAGGAGAACATTTTGTTCCTGATCGTTAGTTAGAGGCAACCACGACTTCAGCATTATCCAATTCTGTTCGGTGAGCAATGCGCTTCAATTGCATGCTGACAACCGCGCTGCTTGTAATGAATTTAACTTTATTAAATCCACTCGCTTTGTACATTTTGTAGCACGCTTCAAGCATTGGCAAAATTTCAGGCGAAACGACAACCAAAGATTTGCAGTCCAGAATTAAGTCATAGTCTTTCGGATCAATGGCTCCGACTTCTGCCTGATAGGTCTGCACAAAACTTTGGGCATCTTTTTCTTGAAACTTACCGCTCACTGCAATATTGACTTCTTTTGTTTCTGGGTGAACTTCGATAGAATACTCGGCGTTGTTCATTTGAAAACTCCTTTATTTACTAGTAGTAATATTTACATTTGAAATATCGACATATTTCTCCAAAATATTTAATAGATCGGTAAAAAATGGAGTGTCCCAAATTTTCACTGCCCAATGTCCAATTCAGGCAAGTAAACCATGATTTGATAAAGTCCGCGTTCCAATGATTGCAGGCTGCGGAGAAATAGGCCCATTTATTAAACAGGGAGTTTAAAATTGATTGTTGGCTGATTAGATGAAGGGAGCATTGCTGACGTTTGAATTATTAACGAACGCATTGCTGCCTAGTATCTTGACTTTGAGTTTAATTCTTTTTGCCGGATAGAATCATGCTACTGCCCCATTTTGAAAACGCTACTTAAGAATGTGTAGCTCCATTGAATTTTGCTTTAAATTGATAAATGCCGAACAGGACGCCACATCCTGTTCAGCATTAAGCCATACATGCCGTCACAATTCCCTCATCCGCGAGTTGGAGTCATGTATTTTATCCAGTGTTTCAATAAAAGCAGTTTTATTAGTGTATGGGTAGACAGGAATTTAGCTGTTTTTCTCCCGATATCCCAGGTTTCGTCATTTCGTATGGGTCAAGAATAATTTGTAATTGGTTTCTGGTTAGCACATGCTGTTCTAAACAGAGTTGCCTGATTGGTTTTTTGGACAGGATGGCCTGTCTTGCCAATTCAGAAGATGCTTCATACCCTAAATAGGGACTGAGTGCTGTAATGATTCCAACACTTTTTTCAACGTAGGACTTTAATGTTTCTTCATAGGGCTCAATCCCCTTTAAACAGTTCTTTGTAAATGTTTGAAAAACATTGTCCATGATGCTGATGGATTGAAGAAGATTGAACACTAGGACAGGTTCCATAACATTTAACTCCAGTTGGCCTGCTCCCGAAGCCAGTGCAATCGTCTGATCATTTCCGCTCACTTGAAAAGCGACTTGATTAACCACTTCTGCCATCACTGGATTTACTTTTCCAGGCATTATCGAGGATCCTGGCTGCCGGGCAGGAAGCTTGATTTCATGAAATCCGGAACGGGGACCAGAGGCCATTAAGCGTAAATCGTTTGCTATTTTTGACATATTGATCATGCATATTTTCAGCGCAGCCGACACTTCAGTATAGGCATCCGTATTCTGTGTCGCATCAACTGAATGATCTACATGGCGAATTGGCAAATGACTGATTTTTGACAGATATTTAACCGTTAGTTCAGTGTACTGTGAGTCTGCATTCAGCCCTGTTCCCACAGCTGTGGCTCCTATATTCACTTTGTAGAGCGGACGGCCAGCCTGTCTGATTCTCTCAATGTCCCGTTCAATGACATGGCTATAGGCTTCAAATTCCTGACCAAGCCGGATGGGTACAGCATCCTGAAGGTGTGTCCGTCCCATTTTTATCACATGGTCAAATTCATTCGCCTTTTTCTCAAATTCAACCAACATCATGCTCATAGAATCTAAAAGCCTTTTTAGCAATTTAATCGTTGCCAGGTGAGTTGCCGTAGGAAATGAATCATTGGTCGACTGCGACATGTTGACGTGACTATTCGGGCTAATCAGCGCATAATTTCCTTTTTCCTGGCCCATGAGTTCTAATGCACGGTTTGCGATCACTTCATTTACATTCATATTGATCGACGTTCCGGCTCCGCCTTGAATGGGATCTACGATAAACTGATCCTTCCATTTTTCATCTATAATTTCTGTCGCTGCCGTAACAATTGCCTGACCAATTTTGGGCTTAAGATGTTTGATCTCCATATTTGCAAGAGCTGCAGACTTTTTAACCATAGCGAATGCCTGTATTAATGTTTCGCTTATTCTATAACCAGTTATAGGAAAGTTTTCAACAGCTCTTAACGTTTGTATGCCGTAATATGCATCAACGGGCACTTCTTTAGCACCCAAAAAATCATGTTCAGTCCGTGTGCCAGACATTGAAATTCACACTCCCAATTGCTAATATTTTTTCTTTTTCGATTTAAAATAGACAATGGTGTCTAACGATACCCATAATAGTTAATGATCTGCATGTCACACCCTTGTGAGAAATAACATACTTCATCTGACGTTTCGCCGATAATAATACTACAAATTATTAAATGTTTAATATGTTTGTAAGGTTATTTGACAAAGTTTTTGATTCAAAATAGGCTCTAAATAATCAAAATTAACAACAATGCTAACAGTCTGAATTAAAATTAATTTATTTTATTACATGTTGAACAGTACTAATCGGGGTTACAATTCTTTGGATCATGTTTTATATGTAGCAGAATGTTCTGAAATAAAGGAGAAGGAATTTACTTTTAATCGTTGGTTGGACCAATTGTCCAAAAGCGATGGGTGAAAACGAAAAAATAGTGTTCTATTAAACCTTTTAAGGGCTTCCGGGAATCTCAGCATCTTCTGATGGGCTTTACAACCGGTGAACATTGACAGAATCAAATTGACACACAATGTAAATATTTGGCTTGCTTCTCAGCTTTCTACGTTTCACTTACCGGTGTTCATTTCTTTTTGAATGTTCATAATAGATCCTATTAGATTTGGGAAGTACTTGTTTAACTCTGTCTTTCTAAGCGATAAAAAACTGTTTCTGCCATTTCTGCGTATGTGGATCAGACCATTTTCTCTTAATGTCCGGTAATGATGCGACAAATTGCTCTTTTTACCAAGATCCTCAAAATGAGAGCAGCTTTGTTCTCCTTGGTTATTATAGAGTCTTGTCACAATTTGCAGGCGAGTGGGGTCACTTAAAGCATATAATAATTGTTCTAAATTAATGTCCTCAATGTTTGGGTGAATGAGCGGTCGCACGATGAACCTTCTTTCTTTATATTACGATTGAATATAGCTTATTATGCTATACAATTCAACTGTTTATCAATCTACAAACAATCAAATTTCAAAGGCAAAAAAAATCGAGCCCCACGAGGCTCTCTACTTTTGCTTGAATTAAACCAGAGTTTGGATGACTTCGATAATACATCTTTTTTTATTTAGCGATGACCTAACTAATCCGAAGTTATCACAAAGAAGCGTAAACAAATTCAAAAAAGAGTTAAAATGGGCAGGATTCAATAATTGTGATTCGTTTTCTATTCTATTAATTTATTATCAATTGCAAAATGATGTCAACTTTTTAGAAAAGAAATGGAGTTTAGAACACCATCAATTGGCCATGTCCGACTAACCACCGGTAAAAAGTGATTTGAATTTAAAATGGCAAATGTTATAAGCAACAGAAAAAGGACAAAAATAAGTTTTTTCATAAAAAGTCCCCCTATTGGTTTTTTTGTGACGAATATACTTAATAAATTTAACTTTAATAACACTAAGTAATCCTGTCAATACTTTATTGAAGAAAACGTGCAAAAAAATTGTTAACAAGTTATTATATAGTAAAAATACGAGAATGGGAGTTAAAGTTGTGGAATATATTCAAAATATTAAACGCATTCGACGTGGATTGGGACTAACTCAGCAGGAACTTGCAGGACCGGGCTTAAGCAGAAGCATGATTAGTTTGATCGAAAGCGGCAGGAGCGTCCCGTCACTAAAAACTTTACAGATCATTGCTGATAAATTAGGTGTGCCGGTGCAAAACTTAATGGAAGATGAGCCACATAATCAACATGAGATAAAGTTAACCGTCAGTGATGAAATTATCCAAAAGAGAATATCGGTTTGCAAAGCACTTCTTAAGGCTAAAAAGCTGAATGAGGCAGAAAAACTTTTATCAGAAACGGCTCAGCTAACAAAGAATAATGTATTTGCCCGCGGACTTCTATTGAAAGAAAAAGGGATGATTGCTTTCGAACGGAAAGATTTTACTCAAGCCATTAATGCCTTTGAAGAGGCTTTGCTATATATAACTCCTGATCATGTTGAAGAATTAATGGAAATATATTGTCAGCTGGCAGAGACTTACCGAAATAACGGAAACTACGTATTGGCCATTGAAAATGCGTTATATGGAAATATCATAACGAAAACGAAACAAATACAAACTGATCCCCTGATTCAATTAAAGCTGTATTATAATTTGGCTAATTGTTACTGTCGACAGAAAGAATTTCACAGGGGACTTGAAGTGATTAATCAGGCTTTAAAAGTAATGAAAGAAACCAAGATGACCTATCTTGAAGGCAACTTTTATATACTTAAAGGGTCGTCGGAGTCTTACTTTGGAGACCATAATGCGGCATTGAAATCGGACCAAACAGCGCTTTCGCTTTTTCAGGTGGAAGAAGATGAAAAAAATCGGCAACGAATCATGGGATGCTTGGTTAATTTGGGGATTGACTATCGTTTCCTGAAAAAATTTAACCAATCATACGCTATGCTGTTAAGAAGCTATAAAATGATGGAAGAAGGCTGGCCCGAAGTTTCTCTGAAAAATGTTATTTATGAGCTTTCCTTAACCTTGGTTTATCTTGATAAGTATGATGAGGCGCAGAACTGGATAGCGAAGGGATTAGATATCCAGACCGATGAAAATTCAATGAACGGAAAACTCACGTATATTGCTGCTTTAATCTGTTTTCATCAGAACGAGCTGCAGGCTGCCAAACGTTCTGCTGACAGAGCGCAAACACTGCTGGGCGGTAACGCTTATTGGGAAGGGAAATGCCTGAAGCTAAAAGGAGAAATTCTCTTCAAAGAAGGTCAAAACGCAGAGGCCTATAGAATTGCAGACGAAGCACTGGATGCGCAATTAAAGGAGAGAGATAAAATATATTTTGAAGAATGAGCACTTATTATTATTTTTCGAAATAAATACTTTAAAGAATATTTTACGATTAAAAGAAACTGGGGAGAGAATTTAATTTTCTTTCTCCAGTTTCTTCATCTTTAAAAAGTTTGAGATAGTTTTATACAAGAAAGGATTATATTATTTGGGTAGAAATCTAGTAACCATTTAATTTTTAATAACTACTTAAAAGGGGTATCAAGTCATTCGCAGCCGGGCTGCCTATCCCAGTTACTTCATCATAACCTGGCTTCGCGGTATAACCATTACTTCCTGATGTGATGTCATGAAAGTCGGTCGTGTAGCCGCTGCTTCCGGTTGGACCGGCGATGCTATAAATAGCGCCTAACGCTTGCGCACTTGATAGCGGCTGCAAACGTCCTTGGTCAGCCAGCGCGATTAATGCACCCCATGCCGGAGCACTGAAACTTGTCCCACCGACTTGGAACCATCCCGATTGCCCTTGATTTGGTGTACTGGTATAAACATATACTCCGGTATTTGGGTCGGCATCGAACGCCACATCCGGTATACCTCTATTGGATCCAACCACATTTGACCAGCCTGTTTGGAAGTTTGGAATACTTTCGTAAGTACTCGTTGCTCCTCCAGAACCCGACCAGGCAGATTCGCTGCTGTATGACCCATCAGCTGCCAGATATAAGGAAGTTCCCCCAACCGAAACGACATTGGGCGAAGCTGCGGGCCAGGAGCTTCCCTCACCATTGTCACCGGAAGAGGCTAAATAAGTGATTCCGCTATGGTTAAAATGACTGTCGTACGAAGTTTCGGATGAAAATTCGGATCCTCCCCAGCTGTTTGAAACTACGGTTGCACCGTGAGCTGTCGCATAATCAATGCCTGCGAGTAAATCAGTAAGGGACGCTGACTTTGTCGCGACCACTAATATTTGTGCATCCGGAGCGAGGGCGTGAGCCCATTCGGCATCCAATGATGTTTCAAGAGCCCAGCCGCCATTAGTACTTGGCTTTCCTTGAGGATACGCCTCAGTAATGTTTGCACTCGACAGGCCAAACTGTTGATCAAATGTGCTCAAGTCGGCTTGGATCGTCGGGCTGCCATAAGCATCGACGACGGCAATAGTCTGGCCGGCTCCTGTCTGACTCAACTGATTAATTCCATAAGCGCTTCTAATCTGCGACGGGTCATAAACATTGGAAACAACGTTAGGCTTTATTCCACTAGAGATGTGTTTGAAATGCAGCGGATGATGGGCAACCCATCCACTAGGTATTGAGGGTGACGCTGCCGCTTTCGCATTGGCGAAAATGGGTGTCTCAGTGAATAGAACAAATAGCACAGCCAAAAAAACCATTCCGAATGCCTTGGAGATCCGTTTCATCTACTTTCCCTCCTAGATTGATAGTTTAATTTATTCTGATATTATTAATCGGAATAAATTTCAAAATCAATAATATCACGATATTCGTAAAAAAACCATCGAAAAATGTTATCAATACCATTCATAGATAGTAATAGTGATTATATTGGCTTAGTATAAACTGACGATTTTAATGAATAATTTTAAAAGAAAGAAAAATTAATAATAGCTAAATGGGTAAAAAGTACTTTAATCGGGGGAAAAAGAATATTGGTTTGATCCGGCCGAACTTAGCAACCTGACTCATTATTTTGACGGTATCAAAGGAATGGTGATTAACGGCGGGCAGTGTTTACACTTTTCTTTTCTGTACCCTTTGAGAAAAACCGTCAACTTTTTTGAGAAACAAAAGGAAAATGCTCGATTTAACTCAAAGAAGGGAGGCTCTCTATTAAAAATCCAATCCGGCATTCAAAATGAAACACGATTATATTTCTGCTATGAGTCGAAAGAGGTTATACTGTTTTTATTAAATAACAATCAACATTAAGAAAAGAAAGACACAGACTAATGAGTTTCAAGATGGGAGGAACGTACTTTGATCAGTATAGATCCTGCAACTCTCTCTGTGAGAGAGAACTATAAATTTTTATCAGGCAGTATTATTCCCAGACCGGTCGCATTCGTGACCACCCAGTCGCTGACAGGAGTCTTGAATGCCGCCCCGTTTAGCTACTTCAATATTGTCACAGAAGAACCGCCGATGATTTCTGTCTCAGTACAACGATCAGGCGGAAAAATGAAAGATACATCTAGAAATGCGGCTGAACAGAAAGAATTTGTTGTTCACATCTCAGATGAGACCTATATTGATCAAATAAATAAAACAGCGAAACCTTTGCCATCGGATGAAAGCGAGATTGAATATTCCGGACTCACTCCCATTGATAGCACAATGATAAATGTCTCGGGAGTGAAGGAAGCAAGCATTCGGATGGAGTGCATTCTTGAGAAAATCTTACCGCTTGGAGGGACGGGAGATCATCCTTCATGTGATCTGTTAATCGGACGCATCGTTCATTACCACATTAGAGAAGATTTATACAGGAACGGGCGAATTGACCCTTCAGGGTTAAAACCAGTTAGCAGGCTGGCGGGAAGTTCTTACGCTAAGCTGGGAGAAATCTTTGATTTGACTCGACCAGTGTAAGCATTTAATCATCCGTTCATAAGCAAACGGTGTGATTTTGTTTGTATTTGTATCAGAAAAATTATTGAGTGAGTCAATCCGTATTTACTGTGCTGGTTATTGCGATTGCCTAATTTGTACGCGGCCGATGAAAGCTTTTTTAGCAGACATGATATCTCTAAAACCATCAAAAATGGCTCGACGATGGCCACCTCGAATAGCAAATCTGCTTTGCGATTGAGCTGGGTCAGCTAGAGATTAACTGTCTGGAAATATATCAACCGTTATTGGGAAATATCGATTTTCATAAGAATAGACTAGCAGTGATGATAAAGACCCCGAAAACCTTGATAACCGAGGATTTTCGGGGTTTCCGTTTTTTTATAGGGCGCTTCATTACTTCATCAGGAAGATACTCGTATCAAAGGAGGCCCTTTACCGTCTCCCGTTCATTTTCATGGCCGGCGGTTAATCCGACCGTAAAGTCACGAATCAGATCATCCGGATCTTCCAGACCAACCGATAGACGGAGCAGACCATTGCCGATGCCGGCCTTGATTCGTTCTTCTTCTGAAAGTTCAGCATGAGACATCTTTGGCGGGTAGGAGAGAATTGATTCGACCGCGCCAAGGCTGACTGCGAAAACAGGCAGGGATACGTGATTGACAAAGCATCGTGCAGCTGCTTCATCTTTTAATTCAAAAGAAAGAACGGCTCCGCCTGAACCGGCCTGCACCATCTGAAGATCGGATCCGGGATGTCCGGGTAGGCCGGGATAATAGACCGTTTTTACTTCCGGCCTTGCTGAGAAAAATGAAGCAATTTTCAAGGCGGATTCCGCAGATTTACGGAAGCGGACATCGAGTGTTTTCAGTCCTCTCAGCAAGAGCCAAGAATCCTGAACACCGAGAACCGCACCCAGTGCATTTTGCAGAAAATAAATTTTCTCTGCCAGTTCCTTGTTCCCGGCGACTGCCAAACCGGCCACAACGTCACTATGCCCGGAAATAAATTTGGTGGCGCTGTGTAAAACAAGGTCGGCACCCAGCTCAAGCGGACGCTGAAAGACAGGGGTCATAAATGTATTGTCAACGAATGTATAACATCGATGGGCTTTGGCGATTTCCGAAACAGCATGAATGTCTGTGACTTTAAGTGTCGGATTTGAAGGAGTTTCAACATAAATCACTTTTGTATTCGGACGGATCGCCTGTTCGACCTGGTCGAGATTTGAAGTATCAACAAAAGTATGGTCAATGCCAAACCGGCCCAGTATCTGAGTCAGAATCCGGAAGGTCCCTCCATAGACGTTTTTCGGAACGATGGCGTGATCACCTGTGGAAAGCAGCAGGAAAGCTGTGGATATTGCTGCCATTCCGGAAGCGAAGGCAAAACCTTGGACGCCGCCTTCCAGCGACGCAATCGCTTTTTCCAGAGCTTCGCGTGTCGGATTGCCGGATCGGCTGTAATCATACTTTCCAAAGTGGTCGAAGTCTTTTTGATGAAAAGTCGATGACAAATAGACCGGAACATTAGCTGCACCCGTCTGCGGATCGACGGAAACGGTATTCCGGATCAACCGGGTAGAAAACTGGAAAGAATCAGTCATGGATCGTCACTCCCTTTTTCAGTGATTGAAAGGCCTGATCCAGATCCTGAATCAGATCTTCCGAATTTTCAATGCCTGTGGACAGGCGAAGAAGCGTATTAGTCAAGCCGTACTTGAGCCGCAGCGCTTCAGGAATATCGGCATGGGTCTGCGTCGTCGGGTAAGTGATCAGACTTTCCACTCCGCCCAGACTCTCGGCAAAGGTGATCAGCTTAAGACCCTTTAGAAAGGGTTCAACGTAAGATTGCTTGCTGATTTCGAAGCTGACCATCCCTCCTTTTCCCGGATAAATAACGTTTGTGACGAGAAGTTGTTCCTTCAGGTAGCTGACAATCTGTTTGGCATTGGCTTCATGCTGCTTCATGCGCAGAGCCAGCGTTTTCAAACCCCTAATCAACAGCCATGAGCTGAACGGATCAAGCACAGGTCCATAGGAATTGTGGCTGATCCTCAGTTTCTCAGTAATCTTTAAGGAGTTGGAAACAACCAGTCCTGCGAGCACATCGTTGTGCCCTGCCAGATACTTGGTGCCACTATGCACAACGATGTCGGCTCCTTCTGAGATTGGCTTCTGAAGAATCGGCGTGTAAAAAGTATTATCAACAATCAGTAACGCCTGACTTTTTTTTGCGATATATGAAATCCGGGACAGGTCAACCTCATGCATCAGCGGATTAGTCGGTGTTTCAATAAAAATAGCTTTTGTTTCTGCCTTAATCAGCGAAGACAGTTCCTCATAACTTTCACCATCCCAGTACGAGAACAAAATGTGGTATTGATTGGCGAGAATCTCAAATAACCGGTATGTTCCGCCGTAAAGGTCGCGTGAAGCGATGATGTGGTCTCCGCTGCTGAACAGTGAGAAAACAAGCTGTATGGCGCTCATTCCAGAACTACAGGCAAAACCCTCTTCTCCGCCTTCGATGTCGGCAATCGCTTTTTCGAGAATGGACCGTGTCGGATTTCCGGTCCGAGTGTAGTCGTAACCTTTTGATATACCAATCCCGCTGTGCCGGTAGGCCGTGGATAAATAGATTGGAACGCTCACAGCGCCCAGTTCGTCAAAACCATTCCCTATTTGTGTCAGTTTGGTTTCTACTCTGTACTCAGACATATTTTGATTACCCCTCTCATTTCATTGTTTGGTAATGATGCAGGAAAGCTTCGAGAAAGACAGCCGGATTTACCCACTATTTTTCTCAAAAATAAAAAGCCTTCTTCGGAAAGAAGAAGGCTTTGTCAGCAAGTTTCTTCTTATCCCTCAGGCACACTCCTGTACCTGCTGGAATTAGCACCTTACCCCTCTTTTGGCGGCGGTTGCTGAAGCGTCATCGGGCCAGTCCCTCGACTTCTCTTGATAAGAAAGTAAATCATTAAGTATTGTTCAATTAATGAAAAGTGTATAACAGTTTAATTGCTTTTTCAAGCCTATGTTTCTTTTTGAACTATTCTTGAATTGGGAAATCAATGAAATTTACGGCTTTTTTTTCTAAAATATGCTCTCGAAGTTAATACAGACCTTCACAGTAAATAAAGGCATGATCATCGAATGAGGATAGGCAACCATTGGAAATCAGTACGTTGCTCAGATGATTGATCACCGTAAAATTCTGAGGAGAGGCGCTCCCAAAAATATATTAACAAGTATAAATTCGATAATTACTATGTGTATTAAAATTAATTAAGTGTAACCCATCAAAATGATAAACTCCGTAAGATGGCCCATGTTTTTCGACTTGCCAATATGGCGTCTGTAAATTTAATTAATATTAAACACATGAGAGCAATGTGAATTTAATATTGACACTCTGAGATCCGGTATCTATGATTAGTGACAACAACTTAATTTTTAAAATTCTTGTACAGAGCGGCGGAGAGGTTGGCCCAATGAAATCTGATAACTAGTATTTAGTTGTATGGTGTCAATTTCCGGAACACGGGATGTGTTCAAAAGATGAGAAGAAGCAGGAATAAGCGTTCTTATTTTTCGGGCTTGTTTTTTGTGTTGATCTCAGGAGATTTCGCTTATTTCCAACAACTTCATTTTTTAAAAATTTCAAGCAATTGCCGGTTAGACTGTTCTTATCAGGTATAGCCACGAGAGGTTTAGATAGGGGTGGAGAATCAGATGCAGACAAAATTAACCCATGCAGCATTGCAAGAAAAGATGATACACTTTCGTCATCATCTTCATGAATATCCGGAACTGGCGGATCATGAATATGCGACAACAAGGTATATTAAAGAAATTCTGCAATCATGGGGAATAAAGATATTGCCGACGACATTAAAAACAGGTGTGATTGCGGAAATCGGCAATAACGCCAAGGGACCAACTATTGCATTGCGTGCCGATATTGATGCTCTTCCGATTACTGAGCAAACCGGATTACCTTACGAGTCACGAAACAAAGGCGTGATGCATGCCTGCGGACATGACATTCATACCGCATCACTACTTGGTGCTGCTTACTTGTTAAAGCAGGAAGAACAACAGCTGAGAGGCAGTATCCGCCTGATTTTCCAATTGTCGGAAGAAGCAAACGAAGGTGCTTTGCAGGTGATTCGTGCCGGGCATCTCAAAGGTGTCGCGGCTATTATCGGTTTTCATAACGAGCCGGGGATTTCATTGGGCAAGATCGGGATACGTTCGGGTGCCTTTATGGGTGCCATTGATAAATTTAAGGTGACACTTCGTGGCAAAGGGTCACACGCGGCGCACCCGGAAGCCGGTCATGATCCAATCATCGCCTTGACCACTACAGTAAACGCACTGCAATCAATCATCAGCCGTAATCTATCTCCACTCAGCGGTGCTGTTGTGAGCGTGACCCAGCTGAATGCCGGTAATGTATGGAACGTTCTACCAGAGACAGCCGTTTTCAGCGGAACCGTTCGAACACTGGGGGCCACCGACCGCAAGATGATCCATCAACGATTTTCTGAAATTGTCACACACACAGCGGCTGCATATGGAACAACTGCTGAGATTGACTGGTACAGCGGCGATCCTTCCGTGAACAACGATAGAAGACTTTCAGAGATTGTGGCTGACGAAACCGGTAAATTTGCGACTGTATTTATCCCTGAGCCAACACTGGGCAGCGATGATTTCGCTTGCTATCAGGAGCACATCCCCGGTGTCTATGCCATTATTGGCGTTAATGGGAATGTGAGCGTTCATAATGCCCACTATACAGCAGACGATGGTGTGTTAATCTATGGTGCCCGTTACTTTGAAAGGAATGCCGTCAGAATTTTACAAAAACTGGAAAATGAGTCAGTAAGATAATGTGACTGGCAAGGATCAGGTGCCCAGACAGCCATAGACTGGCTATGAATCTGCAATTGAACGGTGAGATAGAGATTCCGAAGGAGCAAATCCTGAAGGGAGTTAGTGAGGCATCATGAAGGAACTTAAAAAGACATTCGTTTCATTTTTCAAACTGCCACTGGTTTTATCTCTGTTATTAATGCTCTTGCTCGTTTCCGCTGGTTGCGGAGCACAAAATGCAGAGGTACCGCATCAGATACATAAAGCTGCCAAGGTGAAATCTTCGAAAAAACCTATGGTGGACGTATCGACTAACTACGATTTTAAAGTGAAAATAACCCCTCCAAAAGTTGGAAACGATAAACTGGCTCTTGCTGCCTTCTATAAAGGGAAAAGAACAACAGATCTCCAGAAGGTTTCTCTGTCAATAAAAATGGTGGTTATGGATATGGGAACGACTCAAATCCAGTTTCCGGTGAAAAACCTGGGTAAAGGGACGGTGCTTGTTAAAGATACATTTCTGATGCCCGGCCGTTTTTTGATCCATATCCATGCCCTAACAGCTTCGTACAAGGTTGCTAATAAGGATATCATTGTTAACATCGACAATTAACTACGGGAGAGCATCGTGCCGCGACAATCAGAAAAGTTGTTCGCAACACATCCGCCGTCCTTCTTACTGCGGATGCGTTGTTTATTTTTCAAAGCAGTTTATCTGCGATGGCAGTGTGAAATTGAGTCGGATTCTGTTGTTACATACACCATTCAGATTACTTCCGAGACGAAGGTAATCCCCAAACGGCATTACGTATCCTGGATAAGGTAAACTACCGAACGGATCAGTCAGTGGCGAGATGGTTAATAACGAACACAAAGGACAAAACAAGTGATCTGGCAGACGAACAGACAGGAAGTGGTCCCTTTGTCAAGATAGAGAGAGCTAAGATAGGGAGTGGTGTGTAAATCTGCTCTCTATTTTATTGCCCCGCTCTGAGCAATCTTGTCCCTCGGTTTTGTCCTAAGTGCCCTTCAGAGATAGCACAGTTGGGCTTTTATAATGATAATATACACAATATCTATATTATAGAGAAGTAATGGATTTTTCAGTCAGGAATTGATATGAATGAAACTGTTGATAGTTTTGCACCTGTTTCAGAATAAGCTTCTTTTTCGAGACCCTTTTTCTTCCTTTTTACCATATCAATTTGGTTTATCTGGCTTTTGCTTCCTTACCCTGACGCGTTAGAAGGTAAAGCCAAGTTTATGAGAAGAATTTTGATTATTGCTCTTGACTTAGAGGTAACTCTAATTCTTATACTACGAAAAAGGGGATAGGTCATATGAATAAAATCAGTGATGTTTCGCAGTTGACGGGGATGTCTGCCTATACACTTCGCTACTATGAAGAAATAGGTTTACTTCCTAAAGTTAAAAAGAATTGTTCAGGTGCAAGAAATTATAGCGCCGAAGACATTGCATTTATCGAATTTATCAAAGGTTTAAAGAAAATGGGACTCTCGTTAGAAGAGATCGTCCATTTTGGAAAAGAAGGTTGTATCAGTGAGAATAGAAGTTTGACCGGGAAGGTTGAACTCAGAAGTGTATTAGAGAAACGTTCGGCAGTATTAGAAAGTCATTTACGAAAACTTGATGAAAAACGAAAAATCATTGAAAATAACAGGAAGAAAATTATCGGCCGAATGAACTTATACAAGGCAATGATAGACAAACAGCACTAATGAGGAAGGGTTAGCTTGAAGCATTCAAAGTTAAAATGGTTAGTCACTGGATCAATTTTAAATAATGCAGGCGTTAGTTTTATTTGGCCGTTAAATACTATTTACATGCACGATCACCTAGGAAAATCACTGAGTGTGGCTGGCCTTGTGCTGCTATTGAATTCAATGACAACGTTGATCGGTAATTTTTGGGGCGGACGGCTGTTTGATCGAATAGGTGGCTATAAAACGATTTTAATTGGATTGTTTACCTCGATTATTTCACTCATTGGTTTAGTTATGAATCACGGCTGGCCTCTTTACGCAGTATTTTTAATAATACTCGGTTTAGGCACAGGTATCATTGTTATATCCATTAATTCGCTTGCTTCCAGCATGTCCGGCTACGATCATCGTTATGTATTTAATTCAATTTATCTCGGACTTAACATCGGGGTGGCTGTTGGGACTTCGATTGCCGGTTTCATCGCTGATATCAATATTTCTCTTATATTTACAGCAAACCTGCTGTTATATGTAGCCTTTTTAACGATTGTTTTATTTTTTTACAAAAATATAGAGGCTGTTCATCTACAAAGTCATCCTGAAAAAACAAAGAGGGCAAAGATGGATCGTAGAAGTCATAAACAGTTCATCAACGTCTTTATCATTTGCTTTCTTTATTTCATCATATGGACCGGTTATGTGCAATGGCAAAGCAATATTTCGGTTCGTTTACCAGAATTAGATATTTCAATAAAGCAGTATAGTTTTTTATGGACAATCAATGCAGTGCTTATTATTTTAGGTCAGCCATTTATTTCACAAATTATTAAGAAAGCGGCTCATACTTACAAAGCACAAATTGATATAGGCATTGTTTCGTTTATTTTATCTTTCGTCGTTCTCATGTTCAGTCGGCAGTATGCGGGATTCATAGTGGCAATCGTTTTACTGACTTTTGGTGAAATGTTTGCGTTTCCGGCGATACCGGCCATGATCAGTACGATTGCCCCCACTCAGCAGAAAGGATCTTATCAAAGTTTTGTAAATATGTCATCCACTTTGGGAAGAGCACTTGGACCAATACTTGGCGGAGTTGTTGTTGAACAATTATCTTATGTTTATCTTTATTTAATGACGATTATTCTAATAGGTATATCGACTTTCATTTTTCACTATATGTTAAAACATATTGGCTCGTATTGATATAGAAGATATTCTTCATTAGCAAAATTTCAACTTTCTCGGAATAAAAATTGAACCAAGTATAAATGGAAAAATAAGAACGTGTAAAAATATAAAAAATGGGCGATATCTTGCAGCTCGTTTCGTGAATAACTGACATACAGCCATTGACTCAATCTTTATAAATCCCATAAAAGCAACGCTATGGAAAATTATTTTGTCTATCTATATGCATACTACTTTGAATCGATCTACTGTGGAAAAGCAAAATACACAATAAACATATAAAAATAGTATGAATTAATCTTGATTTTTATATTCAAGTTATATATTCTGTAGTTAACCCCAAATTTTAATATATTCTTATCCAAAGTGGCAGAGGGACTGGCCCGATGAAGCCCGACAACCAGCACAGTGTGTATGGTGTCAATTCCATGAACACAATAATTGTGTTCAGAAGATAAGAAGAAAAAACAAGCCTTCTTGTCTCTTGGCTTGTTTTTTCTTAGGTTGTTCAATTTGTCGATTTTTCTTAATGGGATCAATTTGACATTAACTTAATCTAAAGGAGTGCGTTTGAAAGTGCTAAAAAAGCAGCCCTCATTCAGGAAACTTTTTCAAGGGAACGTGTCGGACATTTTGCATGATGAACACACCTTGAAAATGATTGACGCGAGAATTGATAAAAAATATACTGGTAAATTTTCAGAAGTTGCCCAGAAAATGAAGGGAGGCGAGGGCACACCGATTAATACTGAAATAAACCCCAATCCTGCGATGACGATCGACCAGTTGAACGCTTTCCTGGCTGTTGCTGAATCTCAGAGTTATCAACTGGCGGCAAAGGAGTTAATGCTCTCACAGTCCACGATTTCTTCACGTATTAAAACGCTTGAAAGAGAATTGAATGCGGATCTCTTTGTTAAAGAAAGGTTGGGCTTGCATTTGTCAGTACGTGGGGCTGTTTTTGCACCCTATGCCAGGCTGATGGTTGATACTTTTAGAAGGGCATTGCTGAAATTGGGAAGCTGACAAATGCTGTGCGCGATGGAACAAATTAGTAAGCCGTATTGCAAGTGTTTTTTCTTTTTTTGCTCTTCTTTCATAACTATAAGGATTAAAGGAGAGTGGTAGAGATTTTACATAAGGTATATTCGATCAGCAGTTTTGCTGAAAAACTAACAGTCAATCGCGGGTGTTTCCATTGTTAAAAATTTTACGATTCATTCATTATACGGCTGGTATGGTGGGTTCATTAATTGTTCTGCTGATGTCTATCACCGGAATCCTACTTAACCACCGCTCACTTATCGGTTACTCCTCAGCTGCATCAATGAAGATACAAACACTGATCTTTGCGCTGCATTCAGGGTATGTAGGAAATACCTCTATTGTCTGGCTGACTGATATAGGCGCTATTTGCATGATTGTGCTAAGTATTTCAGGAGTCTGGATGTGGATTAGTTTTGTCATAAAAATCAGTAAGGGAAGAAAAAGGAGAAGAAAAAGGAATGGGTAAAAAATTCATCACAATTGTCTTCAGTGCACTGTTCATTTTTACACTTGCAGGGTGCTCCTCATCAAATGCAGGCGGTGCGTCAAGTTCGCAATCTACTAATAATAGTACGCAGTCGAGCAGCAGTAATAACAGCAGCAGTACGAGCAAACAGTCTCTGAAGACGGCGCTTGAGAACGAATTGAGTGGGTTCACCAAGGTAGAACAATATATTAAAAAATCAGATTATGAATTGGCTGATACGCTGGCTGGCCAACTGCATGACGAATTCCACACAGCCATTTTACCGCCGCTGCAGGCAAAAAAAGGCGCAACCTATGCGGAGAACGTTCATGCCCAATATGATGCTCTCCAGAATGCGATCACAAACAAAAATCTTTCGCAGATTAAGTCACTTGTGAAAGTCAACCGGACGAATCTTTATACTGTGGCAAAAATTCTCGGTGTATCGCTGAACTAATCATTTCGGAAAAGTCCATAATAAAACAGGCCGCCTGCTCAAATCGTTCGGGCAAGCGGCCTGTTTTAAGGTTAGTCATCAATAACGTAACTTAGGTTGCTCCCATACATGGAGATCATGAGGCTCAATCCCTGCATGTTCATATCTATTGATTTGTACCATCTTGCAGTTCCTCCGATTGTGACGGATTTTTTAAGTCCGTTAGCTAAAATGGAATCAGAAAAAACACATCAAGCTGAGAAGTTCAACACATCCAGAACTTGTTCTTTTAAAGCAATGAACGCCTTACTGTCGCGATGGCGCGGGTGAGGCAGCTCCACATCGATCACTTTTTTCAAAATGGCGGGGCGTGGTGTCATGGTGAAAATCCGGTCTGCCAGATAAACAGCTTCTTCGACATCATGCGTCACCATCACCATCGTGATTTTACGCTGTTGCCAGATCTTGATGAGTTCATCGTGCATCTTCATCCGGGTAAAAGCATCCAATGCACCGAAGGGTTCATCAAATAACAATACCTTCGGATAATTAATCAGTGCTCTTGCCAGAGCGACACGCTGCTGCATGCCACCGGAAAGTTCGTAAGGATAATTCTTTTCAAAACCCTTTAACCCGACTAAATCAATGAAGTGCTGAATGTCATCATGCTTCTTACGATATTCACCAGCTAATTTAGGGCCGAATCCCACATTTTGTTCGATCGTCAACCACGGATATAGCGTAGGATCCTGAAAGACTAATCCGCGTTCACGACTGGGCCCT
Source organism: Sporolactobacillus pectinivorans (assembly GCF_002802965.1). Lineage (NCBI taxonomy): Bacteria > Bacillati > Bacillota > Bacilli > Caryophanales > Sporolactobacillaceae > Sporolactobacillus > Sporolactobacillus pectinivorans. The sequence continues at coordinate 1,484,681 of NZ_NXGA01000001.1, forward strand.
TCAACAGGGTTTCCGTCAACCAACACTTCTCCCGAGGTCGGGTGGTCCAGACCGGCTAATAATCGTAATAAAGTAGATTTGCCGCAACCGGAAGGTCCAATCAACGCAATAAATTCGCCCGGTTTTACCTCTGCGTTCACGTGATGTACGGCTTCGACCGGAGTACCGCTGTCTGTACGCGCTGGAAAGGCTTTTCGAATATTGTTGAACGTGATTTGCCCATCTTTTACCATTTAATAATCCCCTTCTGCCATCTCAGGAAGTAGTCACGTACTTTGAAGAGCAGCGTAATGATCAATGAGAAACTGATTGCAATGACGATCAGACCGGCGTAAACATTCGCGTACGCCAGTATTTGCCGCTGCCAGTTAATATACCAGCCGATACCGTATTTAACACCAATCATTTCAGCGGTCATCAGTGTAATAAATGACGAGCATGTCCCGTTGAATATGCCGACGAAAATATTAGGCAGCGCGCTGGGTACGGCAACTCTGAAAATCTTCTGTAAGTCCGTGGCGCCGAGTGTGTCTGCCACTTCCAAGAACGTCTTTTTAACATTGGCAACACCGGAGTTCGTTAACACGGTTACCGGGAACCATGTTGACAAAGCAATCAGGAAGACCGATGCCTGAAAACTTGTTGCAAAGGCTGACAGAGCGATCGGTATAAATGCGGTAGATGGAATTGGGCCCAGTAATTTAACAATGGGGTCCACCCAGTAATTCCACTTTGTATACCAGCCGATCAGTACTCCGGTCGCCAGACCTGTTACGGTGCCAATGAGCAGTCCGATTGCCAGCAAGCGGGCCGAATAGGCCAGACATTCTAACAGAAATGGCCAATCCGTAACCAGCACGTTTAGAATTGCTTCAGGCGAAGGGAAGAAAATTGGCTGAAGCAGTGCCAGTTTAAGTGTGACGAAATTATACAGACCGACGGCTAGAAATGACGCACCAATGAAGTAACTTTTATAGACGAACTTCTGCAGACCACCGAAAAGGGTGTGATAGGTTGCTAATACCAGAGTGATGATTAAAGCTGCAATCAGCAAATCTGTATACCATGGAAATGATTTGGTCAGCAGCGCCTCGCTTTTCGGAACAACCAGTTGAACGATAAGAGTAATGGCGATCGCCAGACTGGCAAAGTAGGCCCGTCCGGCCTGTCGTTCACTTAGTCGGGTGGCTCCCTTGACATACAATGAATCATTTTCCAATAAAATCCCTCCCTCTTAATTGCATTGCCGAATCTCTTATTGAATGCCTTTTTCCTTCAAGAAAGAGCGGTTGACAAGTGCATCCACATCGACATCCTTTGAAACGACACCAATCTTCTGCAGACTCTCAGCCACTTGCAAGAAGTCTTGTTTGCCGCCGTTATATGAAGCTTCCCAGTTATACGTCTTCATAGCTGCCAGATTTGTCAATGGATTTCCGGCAACATATTTGTCTTGAACCTGAAGCCGAGCAGCTTCAGCCTGATGTTTTGCAACCCAGTTTGTCGCTTCCTGCATTGCCAGAGTGTATTTGCGGGCAATTTCCGGATGCTGCTGGGCCAATTGATCAGACACATAGGCGACACAGCAATATTGAGTGTTGAATGGTTTCGTAGATGCCATGCTTGCCAAAATATGAAATCCATATTGCTTTACGGCAATTTCAGTATCTGGATCTTCAATGGCGATCGCATCAACCTGACCTTTGGACAGTGCAATCGGCAAGTCAGAGGCATCGTAGGTCACAAACTGCACGCTCGAATTATTCGTTGTGACATTCAGACCTGCATTGGCAAGATACCGTTTTGTAAAAGTCGCTTCACTGCCGGCCACTTCAGCGACGCCGATCTTCTTGCCCTTAAGTTGTTTCGCCGATGTTATTTTTGAATTTTTTCCGGTAAGGATTGAGACACAACCGGTGTGCAACCCGGTTGTGATTTTCAAGTTTGCACCATTCGCCAGCGGCTGAACCAGAGCGGCTAACATCGTATTGGATGCATCAACTTTATTTGCCGTGATCGCGTCGAGGCCGTTCGTACCCGCCGACAGTTTGACAAGTTGGTATTTTAGTCCCACTTTTTTAAAGAAGCCCTTTGCTATAGCAATTTGCTGTGGTGCTTCACAGACACCGGATTCATCTGCGAGTCTTAAAACATAATGATCATTTTTGGAAGTAGTTCCGCTGGCTGAATTGCCTGCAGTATAGCGATTATACGTGAACACACCTGCAATCAGTACGACCACAATGACAACCACTGAAACAATCCACCGTGTCAAATGTTTTTCCTGTTTTTTCTCTGCCATTCTGTATGCAACCTCCAATGAATAATGATTAAATTTACAAACTAAATTTAGTGAATAACTGATTTTGTAATAATCAACTCTGTTTTGCTGCTGATTCGATGTTGTCGCTGCTATTTGTACCTTCTCTTTTTATGTAGCTCCAAATATCGGCTGATCATTGCTGATTGTAAGCATATCTGAACAGCTGCTTTGCTGCCCGTTATTCCAGTGTGAACAGTGGCTGACACGCTTTTCAACTTTTTCCCTCGCTGCAGGAGGATAGAGGCTCTCTGCTCGTTCAAGATACTTTATCTAAGCGGTCAGCGATCTTCGGATTGCTCAGGAATTTAACTGTTTGACGAGTATGAGCATCGTATCGTTCAACTCGCAACGATAAACTTTCACACTTTCAAATCTTCAAACCTTTCCAGCACAAATAGTAATGAATTAATCGGGTGACCCCGGCAGTACGTAGAACCTTCAGCACGCATTTTGGTAGTAATAGCTGGTTCTAATTATAAATAGTAAACCACTTTATATACTGAGGATTAGGGACTAAGAAACTGCGATAGTGTTAATTTTTGATGGGTATTAAGGTTAACACTGTCAATGATTACTGTACTTAGTTCTACATGACTAACGCAATGGCGGATTCAGCCACAACGGCAGGCGTGTAGTCCAAAGGACGGGATTAGCAAGAAGCTGCAAAGATGTTATTCACAAGCGCCGAGGTACTATCTTCATGTGCCGCTGCTGCGATAGCATCTAAATCGACCAAGTCAATGCCTGATTTACCGGTAGTTCCAATATGGGCAGCCTTAGCACATGCATTAACAGCGGCAGTAGAGTAGAAATCTCAGGTTTTTAAAAATCTGTAAAATGCGTTTAGTCTTGGTAAACATCATCTGTTAAGTTGGGCCAGCACATGATTCGCTTTGATCCACTTGTGGTCCGGCATGTACGTGTAAAGTTTTGAAATCAAACTATGTTTTGTTCAAACAAAACCAGCTCCCTTTTATAATAAAAGTGACAAAACTAATATGCAGTGTTCTGATGTTTACAAATAGCGTTGGTGGGCCAGCACGTAAACTGAAAGGCCTTGGTGCTTGATCGGTGGCTGCTGTTTAAGAACCGGTAGTTTGCTCTTCACATCAACGCGTAATGATTAACAAAGAACGAACTGCTTTAATTGACGCTTAATTTAAACCGTTCGATTACATTTGTCAATCCCCTTAAACTAGATTGTGATTTTAAAAATTAAATGTCGACAGCGCTGCGAAAAGTTGCGGAAATGGCGAAATTGTTGTCCGTAAGGCAAATTTTAATATGATATGTCTGTGTTCGTTAATCGTCTCGTCTTCTTCGGAAAGGCAGAATAAAAAATTAAAAAAGCGAGTAATTTCTTTTTATGTTCTGTGCTCAACCGGCTTGGGGGTGCATTATGTACTGACAACGCAAACCAACACGGTCAACAGCTATCTTTATCTGTTTGATCCTTATCTTGACGAGGATTTAAAGTATGCGGACGGGATGTCCAATTGGCAGGCTATACCGTATCACTTTAACCGGCAAGTTCCGTTCAGTTTTTTTGAAGCAGATGACGATAAAAAAGTCTATGTACTTGAACCAAAAGATCACTGCGAGGTTATTGTCCTGGCGCGGGCAACTAGGAAGTTTTCAACTGATTGATTGACGAAGTTCTGTGGATCAAACATGAAACGGTTACGAGAAAAGAAGAAAATACTATTTTTTCTATAGTGGTTTGCCTCCATTATGAGCAGCCATACTTTTTGATTGACATATAATACGCATGACTTATAATTTAGCTAATGATCAGTGTTGCAAATTTCTGAAACACGTCCGGGCACGATCAGGCAGAAACGTTTCGTATGATTTGCTTTTTAAAAAAATTGAATATTAAACATTCTTATCAAGAGTGGCGGAGGGACTGGCCCAATGAAGCCCGACAACCAGCACAGTGTGTATGGTGTCAATTCCAGCAGGGAGATCTGAGAGATAAGAAAACAGGATGAAGCCACCAATGTTTTCTTAATCTTTTAAGAAAACATTTTTTTATTGCCTATTTCCGGTTTTCTGGGGTCTTCGGAAACGTATCGACGGAGTACTTTTCAGCAGACGTATTCATGTACAGGATCAATTAAAAGAGCTAAAAAATTAGAGTGAAAACGAATGTCGGACAGGGAAAATGATGGATCCGCTTATATGAACGAGATGCTTGTGACGGGTTTTCCTTGTTTAAAATCATGAGGAATTGTGCGCGGAGTAATTTATGACTTTTGCAAAAGAGCTGATCACATGTGAAAGCGTTCGGAAGATATTTATTTCAACTGTATCAGTTGCTTATCTGGGATCTCGGTTATTTACCATGGGAGTCGGAAGCCTTCTGCGACGCAACCTCCAGAATGGACGATCATGAGTAAATCTGCCGGACCAAGAGTTTTTATTGTTGAATGTTAAAAAATCTCCTGTCCGATTTTTCTAAGGGGCAGGAAGAAAATTGAGAGGGGGATCAGATAAGTTGAAACTTGATTCACTAATAGTAAAAGGAATTGATTCAAAAGAGAATCCATCTCTTGGCGGACCTGGCGCAGGCACTGGAAAAAGCGAAACGGTAAAGGGCAAGTAAAAATAAGTCTGGAGTGGGTAAGAAAATGGAGATTCGCAAGATGGTACCCGATGACTACGAAGCAGCTTATGATTTATGGTCGCGGGTACCGGGAATGAATTTACAGTCATTGGATAACAGTTACGACGGGATCGTCCGGTTTATTCGGAAGAATCCTGAAACGAATTTTGTTGCTGTGGAGGATGAGCGGATTGTCGGCACGATTCTCGGTGGAACAGATGGACGCAAGGGTTTTATTTACCATACGGCGGTTGACCCTGCCTGTCAGCGCAGAAAAATCGCTTCCTATTTAATTGATCGAGTTTGTGCAAATTTTAAACAGCAGAAGATCACAAAAATCGGCTTGTTTATTGTCGCCGAGAATGACGGCGGTAAAACATTCTGGAGGAAAAAAGGTTGGAGTTTCCGGCCGGACATCCTCTATCTCGACCGGGATTTATAAGCGGTGGATCAGAAAGTTAGTGTATGGTTCTGGGGGAAAAACACATAGGCAGATGAAAAGTAACCTGTTTTTTATGATCATACAGCGTGTGTAGCTTGTATGGATCCTGACGTTGAGTAAACTGGTCGTGATTCGGAACGGCTGCGCGCCCTTCATTCAGGCTGTCTCTGATAGAACCGGCTGATGGATTTATTTAAAGCAGGAGGAATTTTGAATGGCAGAGAAGAAACAGGAAAAATTTGACACTTTGAAGATACACGCGGGGTATGATCCGAAAGAACATAACTATGCTTCATCAGTTCCGATCTATCAAACTGTCGCGTTTGGCTTTGGCGACTCAGGGCGGGCAGACCGGCTTGTTAATTTCAAGGAAAAAGGCTTCAGTTATACCCGGATGGGTAACCCGACCACCGCCGTTCTGGAAAGACGGATTGCGGATCTTGATGGTGGTGCGGATGCAGTCGCTGTGGGTTCTGGCATGGCTGCGGTTTCCTATACAATTCTCAATCTGGCCGAAGGTGGCGGCAGGATCGTTGCTGCCGCAAATATTTACGGTTCGAGTTTTGATGAGTTTCGCACGCTTTTTCCAAAATATGGCATTCATTTTGATTTTATCGATGATATCAATGATTTTGATCAAGTTGAATCCGCTATCAAGGAAGATACGAAAGCGATCTTTGTGGAGAGCGTGACCAATCCGACAACGGCCGTGACGGATGTGGCGGCTCTTGCCCAACTGGCACACAGACATGGGATTCCTCTTGTCGTCGATAATACCTTCCCGACGCCCTACCTGTTTAACCCAATCCGCTATGGTACGGATATTGTTGTCTATTCGTCAACAAAGGGGATCAGCGGGCATGGGGAAGTGATTTCCGGCCTGATCGTTGACGCAGGAAACTTTGATTTCAGCAACGGCAGGTTCAAACAGTTTGAAGAAAAAGAATTTGTCTTGGGAAGTGAGGAAGAGCATGAGCAGAGAAGCTTTGTAGAAGCATTCGGCAATAAAGCCTTTATCGCCCGGATTCGAATCAAATATCTTCGCCTGTTCGGCGCCGTGCTGAGTCCGTTCGAGTCTTATCTTGTCCTTCTTGGCATTGAAACCCTGTCAGAGAGGCTGGCCAAACAAGTTGCCAGTGCAAAAAAGATTGCGGAGTTCCTGGCAATAACTCCACATGTCAAAGCTGTCCAGTACTCCGGCTTGTCTGATCATCCGCAGCATGAGCTGGTAAGAAAATATTTTCCCAGAGGTGTCGGAGCTATTTTTGCATTCGAAGTGAATGGGACAGAGGAGCAGGCGAAGAAGATTCTGGATTCGGTGAAAATTTTCAGCTACCTGCCTAATGTGGGCGATGCGCGGTCGTTGATTGTGAATCCAGGTCGGACGACGCATCGTGAAATTCCTTCGGTCAACAAAAAACAGAGCGGACTCTCCAACACGGTGATCCGGCTCTCGATCGGTCTTGAAGACGTGGATGATCTGATTGGTGATCTGGATCAGGCGATTCACAAAGCGTTTGAATAATAAAGTTTTCGGGAGGGAAACCAGATGGATCTTGGAAAAATTGTCAGGGGCGGCCCGAGCCAGTATATCTGCTTGGATGATGCGATTACTCATCTGGATGAGATTGCTGTACCCTTCTCGTCGATACACATCGTCACGGGGGAAAAATCATTTGCGGCTTTCCAAAAGATCTATAAGAAAGAAGTCAGATGGCCGATTCATCGCTACGACGGTACATCCAGTCATGAGGACATGGACCGTCTGGTGAAAGAAATCGGACAGGCCGATCTGATCATCGGTATCGGCGGCGGCCGTGTCTTGGATACGGCTAAGGGGGTTAATCATCGGCTGCGGTCGCAGTACATTTGCATCCCGACCGTGCTTGGGACGTGCTCGGCTTATACGCCGCTCGCCATTATCTACAACTCGCAGCATGTTCATATCGGCAGGGATCATTTTGAGGAGTCGGCTTATGCCGTGCTGGTTGATCTGTCTTTATTGATCGATTCGCCGAAAGATTATTATATCGCCGGCATCGGGGATACGCTGGCCAAATGGTATGAAGCAAAATCAATTCAAAAGGATGAAGCCCAGACGGCGGATCCTTTTGTTTCACTGGGACTGGATGCCGCGCTGGATACAAAAAAACTGTTGCTTCGTTATTCAGGGGAAGCGGTGGCAAGCCTTGAAGCGCACCAAATCAGTCCGGCTTTTCGCGTTGTCTCCGATGTCATTGTTGGCCTGTCCGGAACAGTCGGTAGTTTTGCCCGCGACTACGGTCGTGCTTCCGGAGCGCATGCAATCCATAATGCCATGAGCAAGATTCCAGAGACGTACCGTCTGCAGCACGGAGTCAAGGTCGCTTATGGCCTGCTTGTTCTTTTGCTGACCCAAGGTAATGAAGCGGAAGTGAGGAAACTTCTGCCCTTTTACAAAAAGATTGGACTCAGATATTCGCTCGACCAGTTTGGCATTAGTAATGTGAATCAAGCAAAAAGGGTCTTGGCAACAGAATGTGTCGAGACAGAAATTGGGTTTTATTTTGTTTTTAAGAAGATTAGTGTCGATTTTATCCTGAATGCGATCAACAAGGTTGAATCGTTTGTTACTCAGACAGATCAGAACAAACAGTCTGTATACCCGAATGCCTACAAGGCAGGTGAGAAACAGGTATGACTGAAGAAAAACTGGACGAGAAAATTCTGGCGATTTTTAAAGATCTGCATCAGCATCCGGAACTGTCCGCACAGGAATTCGCAACGACTAAAAAAATCAGACATTGGCTGAGCGAGCGGTCAATCACATTGCGGGAGACTGATCTGCCGACCGGAGTTTTTGCTGAGATTGCGGGAGATCCGAATGGACCGGTTGTAGGGCTACGGGCCGATATTGATGCGCTGCCGATCAAGGAACAGACCGAAGTCCCATACAAATCTCAGAACGATGGCGTCATGCATGCCTGCGGCCATGATTTTCATACAAGTGCTTTGCTTTGGGCGGCTTATTGGCTCAAGGAAAAACAGGCAGAACTTTCGGGCACCGTACGTTTGATTTTTCAGCCGGCTGAAGAGGCGGAGCATGGCGGCCTTCAGGTTGTCAGAGATGGACAGTTGAAGGGGCTTGATGCAGTTATAGGCATTCACAACAAGCCGGACTTACCCGTCGGGACGATTGGGATTAAGGCTGGACCGCTCATGGCGGCGTGTGACAAATATAGGATCACTTTCCATGGGATCGGCGGGCACGCAGCTATTCCGGAACGGACCAAAGATTCGATCGTTGCCGCTTCTTCGTTTATTCAGACGGTTCAGACGATCGTCAGCCGGAATATCTCTCCGAAGCATGAAGCTGTTGTCAGTGTCACCAGCATTCATGGAGGAGACGTCTGGAATGTGCTCCCCGGGGAGGTCGAACTTCTAGGCACAGTGCGCACGTTTTATGACGAGGACCGTGATCTGATCATCAACCGGTTTGAGGATATTGCTAAGGGACTGGAGCGGGCTTATGGCGTACAGGTTCGCGTGGAATGGGGCCAGGGAACACCGTCTGTATTGAATGACGAGAAACTGACCCGGATTGTTCAGACGGCGAATCAGACAGAAGTCAAGGTGGTGACACCGGAGCTGTCGGTAGCGGGCGACGACTTCTCCTGTTTTCAGCGGGAAGTTCCCGGAGTTTTTGTGTTTGTTGGATCCGACGGGCCCCAAGACTGGCATCACCCCTCCTTTCAGGTAGATCCCGCAGGAATTCGCGTAGCCGCTGGTTTTTATTATCGTTCCGCGATTGCTGTTTTGAAAGATTTAAATAAAGAATGAAGTGAGACGCGGGAGAACGGACCAATTATGCAGCTTGGCCGGACGCACTGAGCGTTTGACGCAGAGGAGGCAGATACACGATGGGGAAACAATTAAAATTCGGTGATTTTCTGATAGGAACAGGTCACCACATTGCTCTTGGCGAATCAGGCAAGTATCGGCTGATGGCGCACAAAACTTCAGTTCCTTCAAAATATCGTATCTATTGCCGAACAAGGTAAGCTGGATATGCTCGTGTAAGTGACAGTCTCTTTCCACCGTCATGGTCCCCACGGCCTTTGCTGCCTCCAGAATGCCCGGATCAATATCCAGCAGAGAGTTTTCCACAAGTCGTCCTATGTAAGGTGAGACGTATAGGACTAATGGAACAATTGCGGCAGTTGTTCCGATCATCGTATGAACAGCCAGCCGCGTAAAGGGAAGGATCGCAATCAGTAAAATAATAAACGGCAGTGAACAAATCTAGGCAGTGCTGTCTAACTATGCAAGTATGAAAGAGAGCTCCAGGTCTTATACGGGAACTCTCTTTCTCTGCGGTTGCGGCTATCATCACAGCCCGCCCGCTCCGTACTATGATGATTTGTGCTGCTTTTTTTCAGCGTGCATTTGAATGCTGTGATTATCATATCCTTATAAATTAAAGTGGCGATGACGTATAATAAAAATAGAAACAAAAAGGGAGATTGAAACCATGCATCCTGTGTATCGTGTCATTTTTCACATCGACGAAGAAGACAAGTGGCCACTTTTACTTGGAAATGTTAAAAATCTTTTGGCAAGCCAAGACCTTGCTGAAATTGAAGTAGTGGCCAATGCAGCTGCTGTCGCTGCTTATCAATCAAAAGAATTTGTGACTCAAATGACAGATCTTAATGGTCAAGGTGTACAATTTGTTGCTTGCCAGAATGCACTAAATGCACAGCATATTTCGAAAGAGGATCTTCTAAAGTTTGTCTCTGTCGTTCCGGCGGGAATTGTAGAATTGGTGAAAAAGCAAAATAGTGGTTATGTATACATTAAGCCATAAAGCGGGCACTCACATCACCGGCATCTCTTGATAATGAGTATGCCCGCAACTTAAGATTTATCGGCTAAACTGGCTGAAGCGTTAGCAAGTCACCTTCTCATGTACGAATATGCGCATTATTGACTATATACAGAACATATAGCAAACAAGAGTCCGCAAGCCTTGCTTTCCAAAGGGTTTCGGACTCTTGTTCTTATAGATTATTTACTAGATACTATACGCGTTCAGCTACGGCCCGTCTTTAATTTCTGGCGCTCCCGAAGGCGGTCCGCTACAAATTGTTCTGCAGTCAAATAGGCTTCATCATATCCGAGCTGATGGCTTAGCTGCGTCACATGCGGCGGCTCGAGATCGGCCGCGCGAAGCGCATCTGTTTGTGAAAAAACTGATTTCGTGTCACTGTCGATTCTGACTTTACCATCCTGAAAGACGATCGTTCTTTTGAAGGTTTCAGCGACAAAATCCATATCGTGAAGAATAGAAATGACCAGCTTTCCCTCACGCTCAAGTTTTCTGATTAATGCTTTAATCAAGCGTTTGCCCGGATAATCCTGGGCCATTGTCGGTTCGTCCAGCAGCACAATCCGGGTATCCATGGCCAAGATTGAAGCGATGCTGACCAACTTGCGCTCGGAGAATGAAAGATCATACGGGTTGTCGCGCACTTTGCTTTCCAGTCCGACCTGCTCCAGCGCTCTTTTTGTATTTTCATCCGCCTCTCCCGCAGGAATTCCGATGTTGAGTGGACCAAAAATGACCTCATCGTAAACACTGCTTTTGAAAATCTGATCACCGGGATTTTGAAATACAAGTCCGATATAAGCCGCCAGTTTTGCAACGCTGATTTGTTTTGTGTTGGCGCCGCAAATCAGTATATCGCCAGACACAGGTTTCAGAAGGCCTTTGAGAAGCTTGACAAATGTTGTTTTCCCGGCACCATTCTGCCCGATGATCGCTGTGCTGCTGCAGTCAAATGTCAGATTAATTCCCTTTAACAACTCATCGCTGTCCGGATAGGAAAAATGTAGATTTTTAACTTCAATTAGATTCATTGAATTTTTGCACCTCATTTACCGCTTCGTGAAGTGTGATCGGATAGAGGCCTGATTGCTGATTGCGAATATCGAGCCCTCTGCAGATTTCAGTGAAAACCGGCGGACGTACGCCATGTTCCGCCAATTGATTGAGAGAGAATAATTTCGCCGGTGTATCAAAAGCAACAATGTTCCCTTGATCCAAAAGCATCACACGATTGGCATGTTCAGCGATTTCCTCGATTTTGTGCTCAACCATGATGATCGTCATTCCTTGTTTACTCAGGTGCTTAAGCGCTCTGAAGACTTCCCGGGTACCCTGCGGATCAAGTTGGGAGGTAGGTTCGTCAAGAACCAGTAATTCGGGCCGCGTCACAAGAATACTGGCAATTGCGACGCGCTGCATCTGGCCACCGGAAAGCTCAAATGGATTTTTGTCATGTAAGTTTTTAATTTCCAGTAAATTTAATGTATCATCAATACGCGCGAGCATCTCCGGCTTGGGTACGCCAAGATTCTCCAGGCCAAAGGACAATTCCTCAGTCACTGTTTCTTTTGCCCCGCTCATTTGTGTATAAGGATTTTGAAAGACAATGCCAATTTTTGGGGAAAGATCGCTTAACTTGCTCTCTTTAACATTAATTCCGTCAATTCTCACCGAACCGCCGTATGCACCTTTGAAAAAGTGGGGAACCAGACCGGTCAGAGCTGCGCATAGAGTTGATTTACCCGCCCCATTTCGGCCGATAACACCAATAAATTCGCCTTGTTCAACTTCAAAGCTCAGTCCTCTGAGCGCGAGTTCGGCAGTCAGCGGATACCTGTATTGCAGATTGGTGACGGTAATTTTACTCATAGCAGCCTCCACACGATTGAAGCAATCAAAAGCATTGCCAGAATTATTCTGACCGGCGTCTTGTATTTGTAGACGATTTCGTCATGGAAATAAGTTCGTTCCACAGTGGCACTGAAGGCTCTGGCCTCCAGTGCCATCGCACGTTCCCGGGTGCTTACAAGGGCGTTGATCATCACAGGACCGATCAGAGGGAGAAGGGCTCTGGCCCGGACAAAGAGGTTTCCTTCTGTTTCCAGCCCTCTTGAACGCTGAGCATCGGAAATCGTCTTCATAGTTGTAGTCATCTGTGGAATAATCTGAAAAATCGAATTGATCACATAACCTATCCGATGCGAGAGCCCCTTACGCTGAAGCGTCTCAACCATATCAGAAGGGCGTGTGGTCAAGACTACAAGCGAAAAAGCAAGCAGTATATCCAAAAAACGCACGATGATTGAAGAAGCATAAATCAGACCTTCCTGGTAGAAATGAACAGGGCCGATGGAAAACAGTATAATATGATAGCCCGGCATAAACGCGCTTTGCACAATGACAACGGATAAAAGCACAAAGAGAGAAAGCGTGATAACCGGAATCATTTTTTTCATAGCCCTGGCACAAATGATCAAAATCATGTTTATCAGGACAGCAAGTATACCGATTGTCTCTGAGCCGGAAATGATCGGGGCCACAATGAACACGAAAATGTAAACGAGTTTGGTTAAGAAATCCGCATCGTGAACAAAAGACTTCTTATCGACATATAAAGAAATAGATTTCAATGCGATCTCTCCTCATTAACTTCAGTCAGTCATTGGACGGACGGCTCTGATACTTGAGTAATCCGGACGGGCACTTCCGATAGCACTGCTAAAGCCTGAAAAATTCCATCATTCAGTGGCAACAGATCCATATGATTTAATCAAGACTTGTGGTCTTCTGGCTATTGTCATATAGGATGGTCAAGCTCTTGGGTAAAACGCGAAAAACTGCAAAAGCAACGATCGAACTGATAATCTTATCGGGAGCATCCACGGATATGTTATCCACGAACGATGAGAGGATTGCGTTAACATGGTGTGCATTCAGAAAGGCAAACGCGGCGTCACCCCAGATATTGCCGGTCTGTCCACCGTAATAAACATAGTTCAGCGGTACAGAAATGATCGATGACACGAAGGCAACAATCACCCCGAAAATAATGATCTTCCATAACCTTCCTGCCATACCGTAATAGGCAAGAATACCCGAGGCGATGCCGATGCCTATACTGGCAATGCCGTAGACGGCTGAGGCAGGGCTTATAGTCAGGCCATAGATAATATTATTGATAAAACCGGACAGTGCACCCAGAACCGGTCCGCCGAGAATGCCGGCAAAAATGGTTCCGATTGAGTCCAGCCAAAGCGGAAGCCTGAGCGTTTCGGCGAACAGCTTGCCGATGTAATTGATGGCTACGGCAGCAGGAATTAAAACAATTGAAGCCGTATTCAATTTGACCATCCATAAGTTTCTTTTCTTATTCATGAAAAATCACGCCTTTTTTAATTATTGGGTTATTCCAAACGAACAGAGTATGAGCAAAAGATGATATCAAAATAATTCAATCTGCTTTAAGTTTGAGTGGGTAGTTCTGATCGGCGCTTTCTTCGATTCTTAGGAACCGCGTATACAGGCAGCAGCTAATTGCGGTAATGCGAGCAACTGTCGAAAATAAAGTCATTAAATGCAGTTCGGTCCACCTGAGTCACAAAGTCTACATTTTCAGGCCGGCCTGTCAGATGATGCAAGTCAACCAGCGTGCACCCGTAACATTGTCCTCCACCGGTATCAATATCAACACTGACCCGTTGGATGCCGGAGAACAATTCGGGTTTCAATTCATAGATGACTGTGCATGCATCATGAATGGCGACCCCATCCAGCCCCATTTTTTCTGAGTATCCCATGTAATAATGGAGAAGATCTTCAAGCATCCGGCTTGCCCTATTTTCAAGAATGGCGATGTGTTGAATATCCTGGCGTGTTGTATAGGCCTTATAGGTAACATCCAGGCCAAACATGGTGATCGGGACACCGGAACCAAGGACGATTTTTGCGGCTTCCGGATCAACGAACATGTTAAATTCGGAGACAGGGGTCATATTTCCGGCGAGACTGCTGCCGCCCATCAAAGAAATATGATCTATTTTCGTCTTCAGCTGCGGCCGGACACTAAGCACCTGAGCGATATTGGTCAGCGGCGCGGTCGCGATAATCGTAATTTTTTTCTCTGACCCTTCGAGAATTTTTGAAATGAGATCAAATGCGCTCATTTTATTCGGCCGGATCATATCCTCGGTTATATTCATTCCCTCCAGGCCTGTCTTTCCATTTGCCTTTTCCGCAACGGCAAGCGGTTTGATCAATGGCTTTTCAGCACCGCAGGCTACGGGAACCTCTACGTTCAGATGCCTGGCGATTCTCAGCGCATTATGGAATGTCTTAAGTACAGTCTGATTGCCGGCCGCGCAGGTAATTCCCTTGATATCAAGCCGGTCCCGCCATGCAAAGGCAACCATCAAAGCAATCGCGTCATCAATACCGGGGTCACAGTCGATCAATATTGATTTTGTTTCTGACTGATCCAACCAATCCACAATCCTTTCCGAATGACTTATTATTTTTCGAAGCTGCTGTCCCTCCCCCGGAGCAGAAAAAGCTGATCATTATTTTCTCAGGATATATGAGATTATAGGAATCGATCCCTTTATTCAGCCTCAGCCACTCATTAGAAATCTAAAACTTTACATCTGTCTTGACACATATCATGTCATAATTTGAGATTAATGGCAAGTCCATTGGATCTGTTAATATGATGTAATATTTAATACAAAGCGTCTTTCTGGTGCGATGCGTAGTATGATAATTTTTGAAAAATAGCTTATTTATCAGGAGGGGAGAAGGAATATTTTGAAAGCAAAATTAATCAGTGCCTTAACTTTAACCATCGCTGCTGCTTTCACTATTGTTCTTCTGACGTATACCCATTCCAATCAGGCCGATCCAGTTAACCAAAATTCGACGGTTCATGAGTGGGTTGCCGCAGGGCATGCGCAGAGGGATGCAGTGCCGTACCCTGTCAGGCAGCAGGAACCTTCACTTGCCCCGATGAGTCTTCCTGCCCAGACCGAGGAGTCGTCGAACTGGTCCGGTTACGCGGTGACTCCGGCCGGTTCTCGACTGTATACGTCAGTCAGTGGGAACTGGACCGTACCGAAGGCTTCTGGCATCTCGTCCTCTTCCAGCGCTCAATGGATCGGACTCGGCGGCATCAGTTCAAGCAGTCTTCTTCAGATGGGGACGATTGAGCAAATTCAGAGGAATAGTGAGACGGCCACTCTTTTCTGGGAACAGCTTCCCGGCAGTGCGAAGAATATTATGAATGTACCTGTCAGATCACAAATTTCCGCAAGCATTTTTCGAAGCAATAATGAAATATGGTCACTGCAATTTAAAGTGACCGAGCCAAATGGTAAAAGAATCACGAAAACTGTTTCAGTCAAACTAACGGCCAGCTATGAGAAGGGGATTGAAACTTCTGCTGAATGGATCAGCGAAGATCCATCCAGCGGTAGCGGAGGCTTATATCCCCTGGCCAGTACAGGGGTTGTAAATTATACCGGAGCAACAGTAAATAACCAGCCTATTTCCGAAAATGGAAATAGCGTTCAGCCACTGGCTATGGTCAGTTCGGCAAATGGATTATTGATTGCTCCATCAAGCCTGCTTTCTAATGGAACGGGATTTTCAACAGAAAGTACGAGTATGGGTAATCATTATTCGTCCCAAGGAGGGTATGGAACACCTGAAATATCTGAAACACCTGGAATTTCAGAAATGCCTGGCATACCCGGGGTATCCGGAATGCCTCATCATTTCCATGTAGGGCGTCACTATTTTCGAAGATGGGTCCGAGGATATTGAAGAATGGGTGAAATAAAAAGCATCCAAGTGATAAATGCAAATAAAATTCTTTACTCAGAACGGGACAAGCGGCAGTCTGAATAGATTTTGAACCCAATGGAGTTAAAGCTAAACTGAAATGAACGAAAAATGAACTGAGTTAAGAAGAGCTCGAACCGAATCGAGTTAAAAACAAACATGGGACATGAAATTGAATCCAATGAAAAAGAAGGGGGAGGCCCCTTCTTTTTCAATAAATCAGATCTGGACAAGCAGTTCTTATGACCTGCAGAGAGTCAGTACGTATTAGATGAAATGCCGGAAAGCGCTGCTTCGGCTTCATCGCGGTAACGGTTTTCCGTTGCCAAGTCACCCAAAGCAACGATACCGACCAACCGGCCGTTGTCGACGACGGGAAGACGGCGGATCTGGTTTTCAGACATCAGTTTAGCGGCTTCATGAACGTCCATATCCGGGGTTCCCGAAATCATGTTGTCGCTGGTCATACATTCATCGCAGCGTACCTGGTTGTCGTCTTTCCCCTTAGCAGTTGAGCGCAAGGTGATGTCACGGTCGGTGATGATCCCTTCCAACCGGCCATTGTCGACGACAGGGATTGAACCGATATTGTTTTGACTCATCAGTTCGGCAGCTTCTTTAAGTGTCTGATCCGGCGAACAGCTGACCACATCATCCGACATAATTTCTCTAAGTGTTTGAACCATTGAAAATCCCCCTTTCAATCATTAAATTACCCATGATCGATGCAAACCATAAAGAAGGGAGGGAGGGATTTAATGGCTGCCGGCGTATTTCCGGTAAAACGGTCGGGTTGGCGGGATTGGCAACTTATTCCGGAATAATCGGAATAAAATTTAGTGCGATTGTAGCACAGAAGGCAGCAACACACAGAGTCAGAGCAACGGCGTCAGCGCGTGTCAGGGTGAGGGTGTTCATCCGTGTCCTGCCTTTATCGCCGTGATAGCAGCGACATTCGATCGCATTCGTCAGTTCAAAGGCACGGCGAAAAGAAGACATAAAAAGCGGAAGGACAACCGGGGAATAGGATTTAATCCGTTTGATTGGACCACCGCTCCCAATTTCTGCACCGCGCGCTTTTTGCGCATCTGTAATACGGCTGATTTCTTCGGCCAGTGTCGGTATAAACCGTAGGGTAATCGTAATCATCATCGCAAGTTCTCCAACCCTGACATGGATTTTTTCCAAGGGACTTATCATCTGCTCCAGGCCGCTTGTAAGCGCGCTGAGCGATGTCGTATAAGTGATCAGCGAACTACCCGCGATCATTGCGGTCAGGCGGATCAGAAAGCCGAGGCCGACGAATAGGCCTTGCTTTGAAATATGAATAAAGTAAAAATGAATGACCGGGTCTCCGCTAACGTAAAATATATTAACGATCGCTGTAATCAGGATGACGGGAATCAACGACCGTATCCCGCTGAAAATCTGCGCTGCGGAAATGTGTGAACAGGCAATCATCAGAATAAGAACTGCGATCAGGAAGGCAAGACTTGCCGGACTTCTTGAGATAAAAGCCATGATGATGAAGCAAAAGGTCAGCGTAATTTTGACTCGCGGATCCAGCCGATGCATGATGGACTTGCCGGGCAAATATTGCCCGATCGTGATATCGCGTGCCATGGAATCACCTGACCTTTCCGAACAAACGCAGAATTTCTTCTTCAGCCCGATCAACGGTCAAAATGCGGGTATTGACCGGATAGCCGGCTTTTTTTAACCGGATGAGCACTTTGGTAATTTGCGGGATATCCAGACCCAAAGATTCCAGCTGTTCTGCGCTTGCAAAAATGTCGGCTGTTTTTCCGGACATGATTAGTTTTCCGTTGTCAATAACAGCTACTTTCTGCACGCGTTCGGCAATATCTTCCATACTATGTGAGACGATAATTACTGCGCGGCCGGTCCTGAGACGATAATTTTCAATCTGGTCAAAAATCCGTTTGCGGCCTTCAGGGTCGAGCCCTGCAGTCGGTTCATCCAGCACAAGAACGCTAGGTTCCATCGCCATGACCCCGGCGATGGCAACCCGTCTCAGTTCGCCTCCGGATAATTGGAATGGATTTCTTTCCAGATAGGATTCGTCAAGTCCGACCAGGTCAATGGCGGCCCTCGCTTTGTCTAGCGCTTCCTGATCACTGAGTCCCATATTTTTCGGACCATAGATGATGTCCTTTAAAACAGTATCTTCGAAGATCTGCGATTCAGGATATTGAAAAACCAGTCCGACTTTAAAGCGGATTGACTGAATGTTTGCAGGATGCTTCCATATGTTTTCCCCGTCAACGAGCACTTCACCCTGATCGGGCCGAAGCAGGCCGTTCATATGCCTGATTAAAGTGGACTTTCCCGAGCCGGTGTGTCCGATAATGCCGATAAAATCTCCCGGCTCAACAGAAAGCGATAGATCTTTTAATGCCATTTTTTCAAATGGGGTGCCCCTGCCGTAACAGTAGGACACGTGTTTTAATTTAACGACGGGCATTTTCTTCCTCCAGTGCAGCGATAATGGAGCGGGTGCATGCTTCGACATCAATAATTTGATCAGGAACGGAAATACCGCGGTTCCGCAGCTTCACGCACAGTTCGGTTACCTGGGGCACGCTGAGATGCAGTTTTTCTAGCAGGCTGATTTCCGTGAATACTTCCTGAGGGGGATTGTCACGTATCACTTTGCCCTGTTCAAGGAGAATGACACGTTTGGCCTGGGCGGCTTCATCCATATTGTGGGTGATCAGAACTACAGTGATGCCAAATTGGCGGTTCAGATGCTTAATCGTCCGAATCACGTCGGCTCTTCCCTTCGGATCAAGCATGGATGTCGGTTCGTCAAGGACAAGGCACTTTGGCCGCATGGCGAGAATACCGGCGATGGCGACCCGCTGTTTTTGTCCACCTGAAAGCTTGAACGGCGTGTGATGTCGATACTCAATCATGCCGACAGCCTCGAGTGCCTCATCGACCCGCCTGCGGATTTCGGTTTGATCCAGCCCCAGATTTTCCGGCGCGAATGCCACATCCTCTTCAACGATGGTTGAGATGATCTGATTGTCCGGATTCTGAAAGATCATGCCGATCGTCTGGCGGATGGTGAGCAGGTTTTTTCTATTCTGCGTATCCATGCCATTGATCAGCACCTTTCCATCCGAGGGAAGGAGGAGCGCGTTAAAGTGTTTGGCAAGTGTTGATTTGCCGCAACCGTTGGGCCCCAGAATGGCTATAAATTCCCCTTCATTTACATCCAAATTGATTCCGTCAAGAATCCAGGTTTTTTTCGTCTGGTTCTGCAAATATTGAAAATGGAGATCATCTATGTGGATCAGAGGTGTCATGCCGACCTCCTTTTGAATAAGTAGGTATAAAAAAGTTCGGGCAGATAAAATTCTGCCCGAACTCATCATACAGGTTTCGTTAAGCTTTGGAAACCCCTTTGTTGGAGTTGAAAATGTCGAGTCCTTTTTTAAGCGGGATATAGAGGACGGTTACGATAATGACAGTGGAAACGGCGTTGATGGCCGTTGCCGGAAGGCTCGTGAAAGAACCAATGACAGCCGGGCCGAATGCACTGCCTGTAACCAGCAGCGTGATTGCGCCGTGAATAAATTCGAGCACAATCTTCGATGCACCAGCAATAACCGCGATAAAGAAAATATTGAGTACTGTGTCGTTGTGTTTAAACAGGCGGAGGGCACCGGCAACAACTGCTGCGACAATCACAGCGAGAATGACAGTGACCGGGGAAGTCGAGGCATAGCCGTCAACCAGGTCGGACAACCCGAGTCCGACTGCTCCGGCGATTCCGCCTTTCACGCCGCCCAGAAGCAGGACAGATAATACAAGAAACGCGTTCCCAAAATGGATGAATGGACCGCCAACAGCTGCAGGCAGTTGAAAGTGCAGGACAAATACCCCTAAGAATGTGAGTGCCGCAAACAAACCTGTCAGTACAATATCTCTGACTTCGAAAGAATTTTTTTCTTTACTCATGCTAATTCGCCTCCGAATAAATAAGATGAGTTCCAATGCCAATAAAACCAACCAATATACAAGGATTAATTAGGATAAATTTTACTCTTCTTGCCGGGAACTGTCAACAGCTCGCACGGGATGGTTGGTGACGATACAGGCAGCTGACGGGACGACCTCGCCATTAATTTGTTAAAATAAAAGAAGAATCAGAGAGGAGGGTTGTCGAATGGCGGAGAAAAAAGTGCTGATGATCACAAAAACGGTCTGTCCATACTGTGAACGGGCTAAGATTGTGCTTAACGAAGCACTGGACGGGAAATATAATGACGAAATTGAATACTTCGTACGTGAAGATGATGAGGCGCGTTTTGCTGAACTTCAAAAGAAGTATCAGTTTATGACGGTGCCGACATTCATTGATAAAAAGAACGGTTCAGTTCTGAGCGATTCACAGGAAGCAACGATTACGGCTTTTCTGAAAAAAGCGATCGGTGCCTGAAATGGCTGAGCTATAAACAGCAAGCAGACTGCAAGGGGACGGTGACCCTTCCAGTCCGCTTTTTTTTGCTTTAAGACGTGATTTTCAGAATCTCTTCAGAATTGGAGGTTAGAATTAAACTCTGGTGTTGAAAAATTGCATATAGCACTTTCATAATCATATAAATTTCGGTAGGATAGTTAGTGAACGTGTTTTTGACAACCGAACTGAAGGAGACAATTGAATGAGCTCTTTATCGTGGATTCTTGACGTTTTTCTCCATATTGATAAATTTTTGCTTCAGATTGTGAATCAATATGGAATGTGGACTTATGGCATTTTATTCCTCGTTATTTTTATTGAAACCGGATTGGTTATCTGTCCATTCCTGCCGGGTGATTCGCTGCTTTTTGCCGCAGGGGCCATCGCGGCGCATAATAGTTCAGGTATCAATCTGCTGGCACTGATCGTTCTGATCATTTTTGCCGCAGTCCTTGGGGATACAGTAAATTACTGGATTGGCCGTGAAATCGGGCAGGGCCTGGAGAGCCATCATATGCTGAACAGGCTGATTAATAAGGAAAAAATGGACAGGGCACAGCAATTTTTTAATAAATACGGTGGATTCGCGGTGTTTATTGGACGTTTTATCCCTTTTATCCGGACATTTATCCCGTTCATCGCCGGCGGCAGCCGAATGCGCTATCCATTTTTCTTCTTGTATAACGTTCTAGGTGGTGCTGCCTGGTCACTCGTCGGCCTGCTCGCAGGTTATTTATTCGGGCAGATACCAGTGATCAAAGCTCATTTTTCTCTGATCATGCTCCTGATCGTTTTTATTTCGCTTATTCCTATTTTGCTGGTCTGGATTAATCATACGTTCCGCAAAAAAAAGACCATCTAACTTTTTAAAACTGAATGGCTAGTGAGATGTCCTTTGGAGGGCATCTTTTTTTGTATAAACAATGATTCACCTGAATATCATCCGGGAAGTTCATTAAATGTGAATTCGGCTGAAATTCATCTTTTCCATAAATTTAAAGTGGCGCATTGGTTGCGCCAGCTCAAAAAAAAGATGTAAATGAATAACAATATATTCGTTATGATTTAATGTTGGAATTTTTATTATCGCTAGGAAATCTAAAATTGTTAAAGAACGGGAATGAGAAACAATCGTGCAAAATACGCGGCTTTGCGTAAAAGTTAAAAGGGGAGAGAAATATAGAGGCGATCCGAAAACTGCCACATGATTCCTCGCGAACCAGCCTGCATAATCGTTGCAAGTTGTAACGGCTATATAGGAAATTTTAGATGTTCCGCATCGCATTACGGCAGTATGCCCATAAAGGCAAGATACCGGGCGTTACTAGTGAATATGTAAAATAAAAAGCCTGCAGTTCAGTGGAATACTCTGATCTGCAGGTTTTATGATGCTCTATATGGTTTTTTGAAGGATGCTGGAGTTAAGCGCCAAAGAACCATTTGAAAAATAAGGCTGCACAGATACCGCCCGCGAAGGGTGCAATGCCAGGGACAATGATTCCGTACTGCCAGTCATTGCTTGCTTTGCCGCCGGGGATCGGCAGAATCGCATGTGCGATTCTTGGTCCCATATCGCGGGCGAGGTTCATCGCAAATCCGGTCGGGCCGCCCATGCCCATGCCGATACACCACACGAGCAGGCCGACTGCTATCGGGACAACGCCCGGTGTGTGAACAGCCGAAATGGCCAGAATGGCAAGGATAAAAATAAATGTATCAACAAATTCGACAAAAAAGTTGCGCGGCAGATTGCGTACATTTGGATTAGTAGAAAAAATATTTCTGATTTTAACTCTGTCGATGTCCACAGAAGCTTTGAACTGATCGGCATAAGCGATGTACACAACGACAGCTCCGAAAACACCGCCCAAGACTTCTGCGGCGCTCATAGGAATAACGCTTGACCATGGAATGTTGCCCAGAATCGCCTGAGCGACAACCATTGCCGGATTAATGCAAACATTTCCAAAAATAAATAATGATACCGTGATGCCGAATCCCCAGGTCGTAATAGCGAAGATATGACCGGACCCCTGGTATTTCGACGTGTTCAGTACTTCGCAGCAGTGCACGCCGACACCAAAAATGATCATCAGCGCCGTACCCAGGAATTCCGCGACTAATTGATGCATTTTCTCAAGTTTCCCCCTGAATAATGTTTTAACAGAAAAAGTATATCGGCAATGTGGGAAACCGTCTTTTCCATATTATCGATTAATTTTATCCATTTTTAAGAGAATACGTTTTCAAAATGCAAACTTCTTGATTTATAGGAGTTGACTATAAAAATTGTCGCAAATTATCGAATGACAGCGGTTTAGATCACATCTTGTAACAACATTGTCACATCACGGATTCAGATTTTTGTTATACTCCTATTTGTGGGTTTGCAAGCTTATAGTAGTGTAGCTTGAAAAAACAATGGTAAGACCTGATTGATGAATAGAGGAGTCGACGCTGTGCGTGACATCTGTTTTAATATTACGTCCTATGGGTCGGAACAAAACCGTCTGAATGAGACGCATGTCAAATTGCTGATTCCCATCCAGGGAAATGTAGGCGTCATTACCACTGGGAGCAGGAAGATAGTGACCGGCACACAGATCTGCCTGCTGCCCCTTCGCTATGCTTATTCTGTTTGTTCTTCCGGTTCTAATGAGAGCTTGGTCGTAGAGATGCCGGAGGGGTATGCCCATCTTTTTATAAAAGACATAATGAATGAACGTGAAGGACTTGTCCGCGAGATTGATGAAATCCTTCAACCGGTCAAAGCGCTTCTGATTCACGAAATTATGCATCAAAATCATGAAGAGGCTGTCCTACTTCTGAACTATCTGCTTCATAAAATGGCGGAACAGCCGGAGAGCCAGTCGCTCCGTTTTATCCGCAGGCATTACGCTGAGAAGATTGACATAAAGGCGCTTGCCGAAATGGAGCATTATACACCCTCTTATTATTGCGGCTGGTTCAAAAGAAAAATGCAGATGACACCTTTGGAATACATCCACTTTTTACGGATCCACCGGGCCAAAGAACTTTTACGTGATTCAAAGCTAAGCGTGCTGACAATTTCCTATCAGCTCGGCTATGAATATAATGCATCATTTACAAAGATGTTTAAAAAATATGAACAGCTTTCGCCTTCTGAATATCGCGCCGCGCTGCAAGAGTGAATCTGACATATGATGTCTATATCGGTGCCTTCCGGTTCACTGCACCTGTTGTGTGTGATAAACTAGTCTCCATGAAGGAAATTTCGGTATTTATTGGGGGCTTTTTGAAATGATCACGACTAAACTTCCGGTTCGCTTTGTTGACTGCGATGCAATGGGGCATGTCAATAATGCGGTCTATTACACTTATTTTGAAGAGGGGAAACGCGAAATTTTCCGCTGGTTTACACCGAGCATGGATTTGAGCGACTGGAAAGTCATTGTGGCGTCGACACATTGCGATTATATTCATGAAATCAATTATGACGAGACAATCACGGTTTATACTTGGATTAGCACAATTTCGCATTCAAGCTTTGACGTGGAACACGCGATTGCTGATGAACACGGGAACTGGCACGCACGCGGACGTGTGACGCTGATCGGCTATAATTATAAAACAAAGAAAGTCGAGCCGCTGTCCGGTGAAATGAAAACGATTCTGAGACAGCACCAGGACGTGCCTGAAAACGTGCCTGAACTGCGCCAGATCAGGAGCGCCGGTGAGTCGGTTCGACGATAAAACACCAAAAAGAGCGCCTTTCATAGGCGCCTTTTTTTGACATCAATATTAAATTAAGAAGAACGGCATGAGTTCAAGCGAATTGGGAAAAATTCAACCCGAATGTGGGGAACAAGTTCGACCTAATTCTAGAAATAAAGGTTTGTGAGCATATTCACTGATTTCCCCTGACTAAAGGGAGCCCCGACGCTTTTTCGCAAAGCTTTTGTTTCATAGCACTGGAGACAGAAGACGGGAAATTGATTCTTTGAATTTGATCATCATTGGTCTTTTTTCATAATCTTCCATCGTCAATTCCCGCGAGAGCCTGATATCATTCTTGAAAATTTTCGCAAGCCTCCGGGCAGTCGGCTGATCATAAATGAATGCATTCACTTCAAAATTCAGGCTAAAACTGCGGAAATCCAGATTTGAAGTGCCAACGGTAGCAAGCCGCCCGTCGACAACGACGGTTTTTGCGTGCAGGAAACCGTTCTGATAGAGATAGACGCGCGCTCCTGCTTCAAGAAGAAGGCCAATATTTGAAAAAGTCGCCCAGTAAACAAACGGATGATCCGGTTTGTTTGGGATCATAATCCGCACATCCACATGCGAGAGGGAAGCAATAGAAATCGCATTGAGCAGGCTCTCATCAGGGATCAGGTAAGGCGTTTGAATATAGACATGTTTTTTTGCGGAAATAATCATTTTAATAAATGCATTTTTAATCTGTTCCCATTTCTTGTCCGGGCCGCTTGAGACAATCTGAATGCCGACTTCTCCATAATGAGTGGATGGATCAACGGCATAGTAATCCTGAAAAGGAACCTGTTCGCCGGAAGCCTGATTCCAGTCGAGAAGGAAGCGGGACTGGATACTGTTGACCGCTTCTCCGACAAGGCGAAGGTGGGTGTCGCGCCAGTAACCGAACTTCTCATTGAGCCCCAGGTATTCATCCCCGACATTGAAACCCCCGACATAGCCGATAATTCCGTCAATGATTGCAAGTTTGCGGTGATTTCGGTAATTGATACGCAAGTTCAGGAGCGGCAGGCGGCCGGGGAAAAAGGTATGAAACTTGCCACCGGCCTGTATCAGCCGCCGCACAAGTTTTTTCGACAGCTTGCGGGAGCCTTCATCGTCGACAAGCAAACGTACAACAACACCTTCCGAAGCTTTCTGGATAAGTGTGTCAATAATTTCATGACCCAGAAAGTCGCTGCGGAAAATGTAATATTCGATATGGATATTGTGCTTTGCCGAACGGATATCCTGAATCAGCTGTCTGAATTTTTCTTCACCGTCCGTGTAGATAGCCAAACGATTATTCAAGGTCAGCGGAGCCTCGTCATTATTCAGATTCATGTAAATCAAGCCGTGGTAATCTTTGAAAATCGGCTCTGAAAAAGGGTAATCCTGATTGACAATTTCCAGCATTTGTTTGTTGACGAGCTCTTTCGTGCGCTGATGGACATTGTGATCCCATTTGAAAATTTTTCTCCGGCTAAGATTCTGACCAAAGATTAAATATAAAATAAACCCGATAATCGGCAAAAAATTAAGGATCATTAACCAGGCCCAGGTTGAGCTGACACTCTTTCGTTCAAGGAAGACGACCATTGCGGCGAGAAAAATATTTGAAATAAAGATAATGGCTAACAAAATCGAAGTAATGCCCATTTAATCACATCCCTTCAGAAATGGACGACTGATGTTGTTAAAATTATACTCCTAAATCGGATCGGCACACCAGTAAGCCCATTTGCCGGCAATTGCCGCCTGCAGATAAAGCAGGCGGATGCAGCACAAAACCCACAGTATTCGTTGATTCATCAATCCTTCACGGGCTATAATAAGAAAAGATGCCTTCATTCATATAGTTTGAATACCTGAAGAGACGACGGAGAAAAAGGTGTGATCGCTGGACGTGCTGAAAAAACATGCGACGATAATTTTTTGGACACTCGAACTTCTTGCCCTGGCCTTGCTCATCTTTGTGCTGACAAAAGTTTCATTCATTTTTATCCCGATTGTTACGCTGATTACGACACTTTTTTTTCCAATCCTTGTGGCAGGATTTTTATTCTTTCTGCTCAGCCCGTTTGTCGATCTGCTTCATAGGTTCAGAATTCCGAAAGTTCTGGGAATCTTTCT
The DNA here is from genome assembly GCF_002802965.1 of Sporolactobacillus pectinivorans. Lineage (NCBI taxonomy): Bacteria > Bacillati > Bacillota > Bacilli > Caryophanales > Sporolactobacillaceae > Sporolactobacillus > Sporolactobacillus pectinivorans. The sequence continues at coordinate 1,511,107 of NZ_NXGA01000001.1, forward strand.
TATCTATATTTTACTGGCAGGGCTGATTGCGCTGATTGTTACTTCCATCGGGCCGCCGCTCGGCAACCAGATAAAGTCGCTCTTTGCCCAGCTTCCGGACTATATCAACAACTGGCGGAAAAGCTTTGAGCAGCTAGCCGATACACGCGGTTTTAAATGGCTGATTCATCAGAACTATTATTCTATCGATCAGATACAGACAACCCTTTTGAACATGGTAAAAAATTATACCAATCATGCGAGTTCAGGGGTAACGACATTTTTTAACGTGATCGTCAACGTGACGCTGACGGTTGTCACGGTACCTTTCATTCTTTTTTATATGTTGAAAGACGGCAGCAAACTGCCTGAGGCTGTGACACGCTTCTTTCCGCAACAGTATCATTCGGAAGTGAGTCATATTTTGATCGATCTGAATACGACACTGTCATCATATATTCACGGCCTGATCATCGTGGCGACCTTCGTCGGTGTCAACTCAAGCATCGGATTTGCAATCATCGGGCTTCCATACAGCTTGCTGCTCGGCCTGATTGTCGGTGTCACAAATATCATTCCTTATATGGGACCTATTCTTGGGGCTGCTCCGGCACTTATTGTCGCTTTGATGGATTCCCCGTCAAAAGCTCTGCTCGTCCTTGCGGTGATTGTCATTGTCCAGCAGCTGGACGGCCACTTGATTTCACCGCTCGTCATGGGCAAAAGGCTGAACACGCATCCCTTGACTATTATTTTCCTGCTTCTTGTGGCAGGAAAGTGGATCGGTCCGATCGGGATGATTCTGGCTGTTCCCTGCTATGCAATGATTAAAACAATCATCATGCACATTGTCCGCCTGATCAGGCTGAGAAGGAAAAGCAAGAATGACAGCCTGATTAAAGATTAAATGGCTGCTCTTCTTTTTCACTGATCCGCCTGGTGAGCGAGATAAACTGCTTAAGCGCAGGATTGCTGTTCTTTTTTAAGTGGGCCATGGAGAGCACGGCATGGAGCGGATGGTCCTCGATCCTGCGGTAGACAACTTCCAGATTGAATAGCTTTTCAGCAGTCGCAGGGACGACGCCAATGCCGATTCCCGCGGAAACAAGTCCGACAACCATCTGATATTCGGTCGCTTCCTGGACAATTTTCGGAGTAAAATCGACATTCTGGAAGAGAGAAAGAAATTCATCATATAACCCCGGCCAGATTTCCCGGGATACAACGATAAAAGGCTTGTCCCGCAAATCCTCAATACGAATTTTGTCTTGGCGTGCGAGCGGATCATTCTTCGAGAGTGAAAGTGCGGCAAATCCGCGTTTGGCCGGGGCTGTTTCAATCAGTGAGCTACTCACCGGCGGATGGAGCAGGCCGACGTCGATCCGCCCGCCAATCAGTGCGCTGACCTGTGCCGGTGTCGACATTTCATGGAGGATGACAGCGACATGTGGAAAGATCCGCCGGTATTCTCTGATAAATTGGGGCAGAATATCATATGTCGCCGAACCGACAAAACCGATCACCAAGCGGCCAAATTCACCGCGCTGCGCTCGCTGTGCCGTGTCAACAGCCTGATCAATCTGTGCAATGGCTTGCCTTGCTTCGGGCAGGAAGAATTCGCCCGCGGTTGTGAGCTCGACGTGGCGTTTATTGCGCTTGAACAGCGTCACACCCATTTCTTCTTCAAGCTGCTGGATCTGCTTGCTCAAAGGCGGCTGGGTCATCTGCAGACGTTCAGCAGCGCGCCCAAAATGTAATTCTTCTGCTACGGTAATAAAATAGATCAAATGACGGAGTTCCATCCGGTTTCTCTCCTCTTAATTTTGGCTAACTAAATTATATTTGTTTACATTTTCAAATTCAATTAATATCTATTCTGTATTACATGGCACTCAATAATATATTTCACACTGATGAAACGGTGTTGTAAACTGAATACAACAACAGAACTGAATGACATCAGCGCCTGGATGTACCGCCGAATGTTGGAAAAAAACTTTTCCGGAGAACGTTTTCAGTATGGCCGGTGAATTCCAGTCCTGCTTTTATCGATAAATTCAAAAGGAGTGAAAAAAATGAGTCGTATTGAGAAAGAACCAGAAGAAAAGGTGCTCTCGACCGGTGCGGAACTCGTTGTCGACTGTCTGATCAAACAGGGAGTGAAATACATTTTTGGAATCCCTGGTGCAAAAATTGATGCAATATATGATGTGCTGAAGGATCGCGGACCGCAGCTGATTGTTTGTCGGCACGAGCAGAACGCGGCTTTTATGGCAGCGGCAGTGGGGAGGATAACATGTAAGCCTGGCGTTGTTCTCGTAACCTCAGGTCCGGGTGCTTCAAACCTGGCGACCGGAATGGCCACGGCTAATGTCGAGAATGACCCTATCGTTGCGCTTGCCGGTGCGGTACCGCGCGCCGACAGGCTCAAGCGGACCCACCAGTCAATGGATAATGCGGCACTTTTTCAGCCGATTACGAAATTCAGCGCAGAAGTCGTGGATCCGAAAAACGTTGCGGAAGTAGTGACCAATGCCTTCCGGGCTGCAGAGTCCACGCAAGCCGGTGCAGCCATTGTCAGCTTCCCGCAGGATGTGCTGGTTTCAAAGACGGAAGTAAATGCGCTTGGACCGCTGGAAAGCCCGAAACTGGGCACAGCATCCGAAGAGGCAATTGGCGAAGCAGTCGAAGCGCTGCAACATGCGAAAATGCCTGTGATTCTGGCCGGCATGCGTGCCAACCGCTTCTCAGTCGTCTCGGCAGTACGTTCGCTGCTCAGAAAAATTTCATTCCCGGTCGTGGAAACATTTCAGGCAGCCGGACTGATTCCGCGCGATATGGAGGAACATTTCTTCGGTCGCATCGGCTTGTTCCGCAATCAGCCGGGTGATCTTGTTCTTGAACAGGCGGACGTGATCCTGACCATCGGCTATGACGCCGTCGAGTACGATCCAAAATTCTGGAATAAAAACGGGCAACGCAAAATTATCCATCTCGACGAAGTCCGAGCCGATATTGATCACTACTATCAGCCTTCAATCGAGCTGGTTGGAGACATTGAGGCGACGGTCAATCGGATCAAAGAAAAGCTTGCCGGCCTGAACATCGCACCGGAAAAACTTAATTTTCTGGATCAGATGAGAAAAAGGCTGGACGCCCGCGACGAACCGCCGAAAGAAACAAAAGGGAATCTGGTTCATCCACTCAGCCTGATCCATACCTTGCGGCACCTGTTGAGTGACGATACAACGGTGACTTGCGATGTTGGCTCACACTACATTTGGATGGCCCGTCATTTCCGCTCTTACGAACCAAAAACATTGCTTTTCAGCAACGGTATGCAAACATTAGGTGTCGCATTGCCGTGGGCGATGGCTGCAAGTCTCGTGCATCATCATGCGAAAACTGTTTCAATGTCCGGTGACGGCGGTTTTCTTTTCTCAGCGATGGAGCTTGAGACAGCTGTCCGTCTGAAACTGCCGATCGTGCACATTGTCTGGCGTGACGGCACTTACGATATGGTTGGTTTCCAGCAGAAACTAAAATATAATCGGACTTCCGGCGTCGATTTTGGGAAAATTGATATTGTAAAATATGCGGAAGCATTCGGAGCCAAAGGATTGCGCGTCAATCAGCCGGATCAGCTTGAGTCTGTACTGCGTGAAGCTATGGCAGTAAATGACGGACCGGTGATCATTGACGTGCCTGTCGATTACAGTGACAACGTTGAACTCGGCAAGAGCCTGATTCCGAACCAGCTGAACTGATCGTGCTGTTTAACCGAATCGCGAGTCGCACTGAATGCCGAAAAAAATAACTGAAAAACGGCAGTCGATCCGAAACAGAAAAAAGTCGGTTCGAGTCATGAGAAGGCCGAACCGAATGACTGGTATCGAATCGAAATGAGATAAAGAATAATCGTTGCCTAGCAGCGTGAGCGATTTTTTATTCAGGAGGGAGATTTACATCAATGACATATGAAGCACGTAAGGATACGGGAGCCGTTTTTCAGCTTTCAACAATGACTTCGCTTCTGGCAGGCGTCTATAACGGTGCAATGAACTTTGACCAGATAAAGGAGCATGGTGATTTTGGCATCGGAACATTCGATCATCTTGACGGTGAGATGATCGGCTTTGATAATCAATTTTATCGGCTTCGCAGTGATGGAACCGCCACACCGCTGAAAAGTGAAGATCTAACACCGTTTTGTTCACTGACTTATTTTTATCCTCAAATTGAAAAGACTTTTACAGCGCCGATTGACAAAGCATCGTTTGAAAAAGAGCTGCACAAACTGGTGCCAAGTGATAATCTTTTCTACGCTTACCGGATTGACGGTATTTTCAAGGAAGTCAGCACACGGACAGTAGCCTATCAGGAAAAACCGGTCCCGATGACCGAAGCTGTGAAAACGCAGCCCATTTTCCATTTTGAAAACAAAAAGGGAACTATTGTTGGATTCTGGACGCCTGCTTTTGCCCAAGGTATTGCAGTCGCCGGATTCCACTTCCATTTTATTGATGAGGAACTGACGGGTGGCGGCCATGTACTTGATTATGTGCTCGACCACGGCACATTGCAGATAGACAAAAAAACACATCAGAGTCTGTATACACCGGAAACCGAATCATTTCTGAAAGCGGATCTGTCCCGCGGTGATCTTGAAAAAGAAATTAAGGTCACTGAAGGCTGATTCTAAAAGCAGCTATAACTTTAAACTTAATTATAGTAAAAAAGCAGCTCCGGCATTGATCCGGACGCTGCTTTTTGTTTTCTAGGAAATTTTAAAAAATAGACCCGTTGAGTTCCGATAAAACTGTCTGAATTCCGATAAAACTGTCTGAGTTCTGATATATTTTCTTATGGGGAAAAAGAGGTTAAAAATATGGAAATGGCACTTGTTACAGGAGTATTTAAAGGGCTTGGATATGAGATTAGTAAGGCTTTGATTGAGCAAGGTATGGAGATTGTAGGTTTGTCCCAAATGTTTTAGAAGGATGATGACAGCATCGTGTAAGTTCATCTTTGAAAAGTGGTCATGAAAGACTCGGCTGAAAGGTATTGTATGTTAAAATAATGAAGTGGTTCATGGCGCTTCTTTACCATTGAATGCTGGGTGAATGCTGAGAAATGCTGAGCTGAAACAGGCGGAGACGGGACGCTGCGGATGAAAAAAAGCAGGTGTTGCGGCTGACTCTGAAGAAAATGGGTGATTCGGTGAAAAATACTCTTCATTTTCGTGAACTGTTTGATGGAACAGCTTATTATTATTTAAAATACCGAGGGCAGTACAGCAGGCAGTTAATTCAACTTGTTGCCGGGATATGCGGGCTTGATGGAAAGGGGAGGCTGCTTGATCTCGGATGCGGAACAGGTAAGCTAACTTTTCCAATGGCAGATTACTTTGAGGAAGCAGTGGGCATTGATATCAGTTTGGATATGCTTCAGTCAGCGCAAAGCCAGACGGAACTTCTTGGTGCAAAAAAAATGAAGTGGTTCCGGATGTCGTCCGAAGAAATTAAGCCTGAATTGGGATCTTTCCGGCTGATTACATCCGGTGATGCCTTTCACTGGATGGATCGCGAGAAAGTGCTGCCTCTGTGCTACGATCGTCTTATCCCAGGTGGAGCCATTGCTCTCGTCGGACAGGGGCACATGCTCGGCGATCGGTCACTACCGTGGCAGAAAGCTGTTCAGAGCGTGATTGACAAATTTTTTGATCACTCGGCTGACGAGGCTAAGAATTTTGGCGCTCCACATGAAAAGTTGATCGAGCGATCGTCATTTAAAGAAATGAAAATCGGAAAAATTCATTCGGTCAGAAAACGGGATATCCAATCCATCATCGGCTATCTCTATTCAACATCGACATGTAACAAGGTTCTGCTTGGCGACCGGTCACTACAGTTTGAGCGTGACTTGCATGATGCTCTGAGATCGGTGAGCGCCTCCGGTGAATTCGAAGAGCCGGTAACCGATTACTACATTATTGCTTTTAAAAAGTGATGCTTTTCATCGGGCTGATCAGTGGAAAATAGTTAGTTCTTATCGCATCCTCGCAGCAGCTTTTTTCAAGTGTGCCTTAAAATGAAGAACAGACTGGCAGTGGCTGGTCTTTTTTTACACTTTAACAAGTGTAGAAGTTTAAAGGATTAAAGCTAAGTAGCCGAACTGATGTCGGATCTTCGACTAAGAATGTGCACGTCCTTGTGGCATGTTCGGCATTAGGACATCCTCGGCCGTCACAGCCGCGGCTCCGCGCCAGGGGTTTGGCTTTACTGGCTTTACAGTTTTCTTTACGGACTTGATAAGCAGAGATATCGTTAAACTTATAATCTTGTATCCGTCTTGCAAACGGTTAAAATGAATAAAGTACAGGATGCAGGAGAATTCGGAAGCGGAGTTGTCTTACAATGAAAAACAACGGAAACAAAAAAGATAACGTGCCCCAAGAAAAGAATGAGAACAGTTCGGACAAGAAAAGTTTTCAGCTGGTTTTCTGGCTGCTTGCGGCAAAAATCGGTTTTATCCTTATTCTGGCCGGTCTCGCATTCTGGTTGATCTATTCAGTGCACTCGTCTGCGAGCAGAGATCAGGCGGCCGTCCGTTTTGGCAAAGTACACGGCAGCGGTTTCACTGAGTCGGGTGACAGACTGTGGATTGCTTCAAATTCCGGAATTATTTCCTATCATAATGGAAGCTGGAAAAAGGAAGCAATGACAAACAGGTCTGCCGGCACTCAAAACCTACCGGTAAAAGACGGTTATCTCCAGATCAGCGAAAATGGAATGGCTGCTGAGAGAAGCTACGACGGACATCTGATCCGTTCCATTCCTTTTTCAAAAAAGTTTGCCGGGGGATTATGGGGAACTGATGATTCCGCGCAAACGTTTTACAATTTGAAGTCAGATGTTGGGAAACTGTTGCTGAGCTACTCAACTGATGGGGGTAAAAACTGGAGCAGCGATGACCTCAAAGGGATAAAAGGCAAAATTCTGATGCTGGCGGTGCATCCGGAAAAGGCAGACACTTTTGCCATCGCCACAACAAAGGGACTGTTTGTGACTCAGGACGGCGGGGCACATTTTCAAAGTTACCTCAATGGAAAATCGGTCAGCAGTGTTTCATTCGCCGGCGGTTCGGATGTATCGCTTCTGGCGGGAACGTACGGAAACGATACAGCTCTCTACAATATTTTGCCGGCGCATCAAAAAACCATTAATCTTGAAATGGATACAGTCGAAGGCGACAGGCTTGTTCAGATTTCTCAAAGCCTGGTGAATAAACAGGAGGCAGCCGTTCTGACAGAAAGCGGGGATGTCTATCTGACCCGAAACGGTGGACAGAACTGGGTTATCATCGCACAAAAAGGGCGGGGTCTGTCCGGGGCGTGACAGTCAGGAAGGCCGCTCTTATGTTAAACTGATAAAAATGGCGAGGGGGCGGTGAAGTAATGTTAAAAACGATTTTATTTGATGTGGACGGCGTTTTTCTCAGTGAAGAGCGCTACTTCGATGCGTCGGCGCTCACTGTTCGGGAACTGCTGATGAGCAAAAATTATCTGGGTCTGGGTGAGGATAGAGACTTCAGAACCGAGTACAGCGATCGAGAAATTGCCGATATCCGTGCGAAAGTTTTCCTTAACGACCAGGTGCTTAATTTCATGAAATCGCGTGGAATGAATGCCAATTGGGACATGATCTATGTCACTTTTTCCGTTCAGCTGATTCATCTTGTTTCGCAGTTGCCTGATCGTGTGAGGCATGAGGCAGTGGTATGGCTGCAAAAACCAATCGGCAGGGAGGCGATGAATCAGTTCAGAAATTGGTTTCAGATGTATCCGGTCAAACCTGATTTTGACCGTTTCCTGACTGATTTTTCCGAAACGGATGCTACCCGCCAGGGGCTGATTCTCTATCTGAATGATCTGGCCGAACAACGTTTGGGCATTCAAACCGATGTTTTTCGTCCGAAAAGCACGCTTTGGCATATTGGTGAACATGCGTCACAGGAATGGTACATCGGGGATGAAAATGTTTTTGCTTCAACAGGAATTCCCTCAGCGCAAACTGGGAAAGCTGGCTTTATGAATGAGGAAGTCACACTGGCTGATCCGGGACTGATTAGGGAAATGTTCCGGACACTGACAGGAAGAGGTGCAGACATCGGGATTGCGACGGGGCGGCCGCACCTTGAGACATATAGGCCTTTTGGCTATCTGCGCTGGCTCGAACTGCTCGATGAAAACCATATTGCGACGGCGGATGAAGTGCTGGCTGCGGAAAAGAAATATGACGCGGCACCGCTGGCAAAACCGCACCCGTTTACTTATCTGCTTTCCTACCATGGTAAAAACAGCGATGTTCGACGCTGGACCACGCGGGAACCGGAAAAACTGCCTAATGGAAATGAAACGCTGATCGTCGGGGATTCTCTGGCCGACTTGCTCTGCGCCCGGCAGATCGGCTGCCGGTTTGCCGGGGTCCTTACAGGGCTTTCGGGGAAGAAGGCGCGCGAAGAGCTGGAAGCAAACGGTGCAGACTTTATTCTGGATTCAGTTGCTGACATCAGGGATTTGGCGCTTAAATTGATGGAAAAATAATGGAAACAATCTGTGAGCCTATTTGCCGGAAGTCGAGCCCAATTGGTCGAAACTTGAACCGAATCGCAAAAAAGTCGGATGAATAGAGTGGAACTCGAACCAAATCGGGCCAAACTTGAGCTAAAACACAAAAAATCAGAACCGGATCGCGAAAAAGCGAAACCGAAAATCTAAAGCAGGCCCGAATCATTAAGAATGCACCGATTCTTAAGTTGCATTGAATAGGTCAATAGCCAAACATTCGAAAAAAAGACATCCCCGTGGTTTGCACAGAGATGTCTTTTTCATATTCGCAATGTTTCATTGTTTGATCAATTTTCCCCATCCGGCACGTCAATCTCGACGAACTGGATATCGTGGAGATCCTGAATGGCAAGGATCTCTTGCCGGACAATCTCGGGGACAGGTTTGTCAACGGTGAGAATCATGACCGCTTTGCCGCCGACTGCCTGACGCCCGACGTACATACTGCCAATGTTGATCTGTCCTTTGCCAAGCATTGTACCAACGTTGCCGATGATGCCCGGAACGTCGACATGACTGATGTAAAGTAGATATTTTTCAGGTTCCATGTCGAGCCGATAGCCATTAATTGAAACGATGCGGCCGCCGAAGCCAGGTAGATAGGTGCAGGCGATGGCTGCGGTGTCGTCACCATGGGCAATCTCAAGCTCAATAAAATTTGTAAATCCTTTGTGTGCGGCATTTTTCTGCACACTGTATGAAAGACTGTGCGCCTTTAAAACTTGCATAACATTCACAATATTGATTGAAGATTCCAGATAAAATGAGAGCAGTGCCTTAATCATCTGGCGTGTCAGAAGGCCGGTGTCTTCGAGAAATAATTCGCCGTAATAATTAATTTTAATCTTTTTCGGCGCTTTTTTGAAAATTTGCATCAGCAATTCCGCCATCTGCTCACTTAAAGTGAGATACGGCTTGATTTTCTGTTGCACGGTAGCCGAGATATGCGGCAAGTTAAGCGCATGCTGCACACTGCCCGATTCGAAGATGCCAACAATCTCTTCGCTGACTGATTGGGCAACCTTTTCCTGCGCTTCGGCTGTTGAAGCACCGAGGTGGGGCGTGACGATGATGCGTGGGTTTTGTGTCAGTCCCGCGTTTTCCGGCGGCTCATGCTCGAACACATCTATGGCCGCTCCGGCCACGTGTCCGCTGTTAACGGCATCGACCAATGCCTGTTCATCAATGATTCCGCCGCGCGCGCAGTTAATCAGACGGGCCCCTTTTTTTGTCCGGGCAAGATAATCGGCATCGATCAATCCGCGAGTTTCTGCAGTCAGCGGCGTATGGACGGTGATAAAATCTGCCTGTGCGGCAATGTCATCAAGACTCGCTTTGATAATGCCCAGCTTTTTAGCTCTGTCTTCCGTTAGAAACGGATCATAGCCAAGGATATTCATCTCGAAACCCTTGGCGCGTTTGGCTACTTCTGTTCCGATCCGGCCCATACCGACAACGCCCAGCGTTTTCTGATAGAGCTCAACGCCCTTATAGAGCTTCCTGTCCCATCGGCCGGCGGTCAGAGAGCCGTAAGCCTGCGGAATATTGCGTGCGAGAGCCAGCATCATCGCCATCGTGTGCTCAGTTGCCGCGATTGTATTTCCTGCAGGAGCGTTAATGACGATCACACCTNTGCGTGCGAGGCATCATCGCCATCGTGTGCTCAGTTGCCGCGATTGTATTTCCTGCAGGAGCGTTAATGACGATCACACCTTTTTCCGTCGCGGCATCGATATCGATATTGTCGACGCCCACCCCGGCCCGGGCAATCACTTTCAAATGATCGGCGGCCTGGACGATTTCACGCGTTACTTTTGTCTGGCTGCGCACGATCAGAGCGTCATAGTCTTTAATTTTATCAATGAGTTCTGCCGGGGTCAGTCCCGTTGCCTGCTCAACATCAAATTTCGGATTGCTGAGCAGTGCGCGAAGGCCGGTTTCACTAATTGCATCGGTAACAATAATTTTAAACATGCTGGATCCAAACCTCCTCCGCCTTTTTCACTGCAGCTCCAAGTTCCGGATGTTCACCGAATTTAGCGAGTGTCAATTCGAGAGCGCTGAGCACTTTAAGCACGTCAAAAGGGGTGCAGTAACCCATATGGCCGATCCGGAAAATCTTCCCTTTCAGCTGCTTTTGCCCCCCGGCAATCGTAATGGAGAAATTTCTTTTTAAAGTTTTCTGAATTTCTGGAGCGGATATGTTCTCCGGTTTTACCGCCGTGACGGTCGGTGAGGCATCCTCTTCGCTAGTCAGAAGCGGAAGGCCGAGTTCACGGATGCCGGCACGCATCATATCTCTTAATAAATAATGACGCTTAATTACGTTGTCCCAGCCTTCCTCTTCAATCATCGAGCAGACTTCGCGCGCTCCGGCGATCAGAGAGACTGCCGGGGTGAAGGGTGTTGACTTCTGCTCCTCATAGGCTTTGACGTAGCGGTTAAGATCAAGATAGAAACGTTTTGCCGGGCATTCGCGGATCGCCTTCAGCCCGCGGTCGCTAAAAGCAACGAAGGCCAGGCCGGGCGGGAGCATCAGCGCTTTTTGAGAGCTTGTAACCAGTATGTCGATGTGATCCGCTTCCATGTCCACCGGTACACCGCCAATGCAGCTGACACCGTCGACAACAAAAAGTGCATTTGTTTTCCGGGCAACAACTTCGCCGAGCGCGTGGATCGGGTTCAGGACGCCGGTCGATGTTTCGTTAAAAGTTGCGAATACAGCTTTGATCGCTGTGCCTGCCAGTCCGTCAAGAAAAGACTCAAGCCGGTCAGGGGCGCAAGACTTCCCCCATTCGATATTCAGGCGGTGAACATTCACGCCATAGTGTTCGGCAATGGTTGCCAGCCGGTCGCCGAAAGAACCGGCGACAATAACAACCGCGTCGTCGCCTTCGGATACAGTGTTGACGATGGCCGCTTCCAAAGCTGAAGTGCCGCTGCTGGTCAGCGCAAGGACGGGGTGCCGGGTGCCAAAAACAGGTTTGAGTCGATTGGCAACATCCTCAATCAATACAGAGAAGTCCGGGCTCCGGTGACCGATCATCGGCTGAGCCATTGCTGCGTTCACCCGGTTTGGAATAGGCGTTGGACCGGGAGTAAACAAATAAGTCTGATCTAGAAACAATTGAATCATCCCTTCTGTTTTTCTATATTGGTAAAATAAAAACGCCCCTCGCAGTATGTAAAACATGCTGCGAGGGGCGTGGAAATCGCTGTGCCACCCTCATTCACTGCCCGCAAACCATGGGCAGCCTTCATCAAAGTCATAACGGTCTAAGCCGGATCCGCCTACTTTAGATGTTCAGCCGATCTGTTCCGAAGTGCTAAGGTTCATGGGTAAAGCACCGACTCTCAGCGAATGCCGGTTCTCTGAAGCTTGTTCCCAAAAACCTGTTGTCTTCATCATGACATTTTTTATTGTGTTCAAATTGTATCAGCAATTGCGAATTTTGTAAAGAAAAATATTTTAATATTTTCTGACATAAACAATGAACACCGTTTCATCTGGATCAGAGACTGGGTTCGGCAGAAGTTTCAGAAATAGCCTCTTCAAGCACCTTCAGTAGTTCCTTCATATCGTCCATTTTTCCGATCGTGATACGGACGCCGGCCTGAAAAGCGTTAATCAGAAATCCTTTCTGTTTGCATTTTTCTGCTACGGTTTTTGGATTATCTGTTTTCACAAAAATAAAATTGGCCTGCGTTGGGAAGTATGAAATATTTTTTGAATCAAGGAAAGCGGTCGTCATAGCCAGCACTTCACTGTTTTTCTGGACGCAGGCTTTCACAAATTCCTGATCCTGCAGTGCGGCGTATGCGGCGACCTGACTGAGTCTCGGATTGTTAAAGGGCGGCCTGACTTTGTCGATTTCATCGATCAGCCGCCGCTGCCCGACAGCATAGCCGATTCGGAAGGAAGCCAGACCGTAAGATTTCGAGAAAGTTCGAAGCACGAGCATATTGGGATGATTTTTCAGCAAGTCAAGCGAGCGGGGAAAGTCAGTGGCACTAACAAAATCGATATAGGCTTCATCAAGCACGATAACAACGTCATCGGGGATTTTTTCGACAAATCCGGCCAGTTCTGAATCATTGACGTAAGTCCCGGTCGGATTGTTCGGATTGCAGATCCAGATAATTTTTGTTGACGGATCAACAGCCTGCGACATGGCTTTCAGATCATGCTTGCCATCTTTGTCGCACGGGACTTTTTTTGTTTCTGCTCCTTCAATCTGGGCGTGACAGTAATACTCGTAAAAAGTCGGCCAGGCCATGACAATATTGTCTCCCGCCTCCAGAAAAGCACGGCTGATCAGCACGATTATTTCATCGAGACCGAGGCCGAACAGGAGCTCTTCTTCAGCTACCCCGAGCCTTTTTGAGAGGTCGCGGCGCAGATCACTGTCGCGACAGTCCGGATAAAGGGCAGGCAGAAGTGCAGCATTGACGATCGCTTTGGATACGTTTGGCGACGCGCCGTATACATTTTCATTCGAATCGAGCTTAACGATACGATTAAGGCCATAAGTTTTCCTTATCTCTTCAACTGAGAGACCCGGATCGTAGGCTCTGAGATGGGCTAGATTTTCTTTAAACATCATCCAAAACACTCCTTTGACTGGTTGGATCATAATGGTACGGCCCTCAGAGAGGCATGGAGCCGGCTTTCAGAAAGCAAGACTGAAAAACACGGCAAGGATCCTGCCATAGCGGCGCTGAACCTATGCTTATGTTTTAACATATGTCGCAACAAGAAAAAGGCCCTGCCTCAGCAGGACGTCTTTTGTGCTTGGCACCATTCAAATTGCGATTGCGGCTATCCGCTGCTCTGGCCGGGTTCCTCTCTTCCAATATGCGAACTTGCCACGTCTGGGAGGATGCCGGGGTTCTGATGGATTTTAGGAGACAGCAAACGACTTCCGCAGAACCGACAAGGACTGTCTTTCAAGACTTGCCCGGTACCTGACCGACCGCCATGATATTGGACGGCAGGACAGAATCCTGCGTTCAATCTTTTATCACTGATCAATTCCATAAAACTGATTCAATTTAAACATGTAGCATTTAAAATGTAAAGCCCAAATTCTTCTAGCATAAGCTAAAATAATCAGTATACGGTGCATTTTCTGGAGGAAAATTTTTTTTTTGCAATTAATAAAGTCTGAAGAGACAGTATCAGGCGATTAGAGAAGGAACGGTGATCGACGATGACAGATCAGAAACTAAAGGAATTGCGACGGCAAATTGACCGCACAGATATGGAACTGGTTACATTACTGAATCAGCGTGCCCGAATCGTCCAGAAAATCGGGGAAGAAAAAAGAAAGTTTGGAATTGATCAACTGGATCCCGACCGGGAAAAAAACGTTCTGGCCGGGATCAAAGCTGCGAATAAGGGGCCGTTCCCGACTGACGAGCTGATTTTTCTGTTCCGCCAGTTGTTCAGAATCAGTATCGAAATAGAGAAAAACGATCATAGAGAATAACGGTTCAATCTCTTGCCATGTCTTGGTCTCTCTATGCTCCGGGGAACCCGGTTAAGTTTTCTTTAATAAAAGGAAACGGTTACAGAAAATTATTTTCAAATGTAAGCGTTTGATGTACAATGAAAATATTAGGAAGGGGAGGGATTCATTTATGGCAGAACGTCAATGCATGATTCGTATCCAGTCAGCCTATTCGCATCTGAGTGAGAAGGAGCGAAAAATTGCCGATTATATTTTAAGTTATCCGGAAGAGACCGTTCACAGCAGCATCAATCAAGTCTCCGCGCGTATCAGGGTGGCCGACGCGACAGTATTTCGGTTTTGCAGGCGGCTGGAGTTCAAAGGTTTTCAGGAAATGAAAATTATTCTGGCGGCGGATATCGCAAAAAACCGCCACATGGAGCTGGAAGAAAACAAATATCGGGATGATGAAATAATGGGCCTGGCAGAACGTGTTTTTCAGGACAACATCCGTACTTTGGAGAACACATTCCAGATTCTGAGCAGTGATCCATTTAAAAAGGCGGTTGAACTTTTGAGCCGCTCGGAGCGTGTCGCCTTTTTCGGCAGCAGCGGGTCATCGACCATTGCTCAGGAAGCTCATCGGAAATTTGTGCGTGCCGGCATGATGACTTACGCGCCGAGTGACGGCGAATTCCAGATGCTGTCAGCTTCTCAACTGACCGGCCGCGACACAGCCCTATTTATTTCTTATTCTGCCAGCGATAAGCATCTGTTGCAAGTAGCTAAAGCGGCTAAAGCTGCAGGGTGCCCGACGATTGGTCTGACAGGATTTATGAAGTCGGGACTGGGCGACCTGATGGATATTTCCCTGCACACAGTTTCGGTGCCAACGGATTATCGATCTGAGTCTTATGTTGCCAGGGCCGCACAAATGACGTTGATCGATGCCCTTTACGCGAATGTCGTGAAAAGAAAACAGCAGGTCGTTCAGAGACCCGGGCATCCAATGGACCGCGTGGCGGCGCACCGTTGATCTTTTACTGCAAAATAATGAAAACGATTGCAAGGCATCATCCAGTCTGGTTATTGCGAATGTATCACAAGATAAAGGACATACAGCGCAGCGAAAAGAACAGCGAAAAAGCAAATAAAACCCCAGCCGATTTTTACTCTTTTCATCAACAAAGCCTCCTCATGTGCCTTATTTTCGGTAAATGAAGAGGCTTTTATGTGCTCTGAAATTAATTCTGTGAATTGTCTCATTGGTTAGTTAGATCCATGCCAGGTCGGGGAAGAAATATGAGCCTGAACGCCCTGAGCGACCGGACTGAGCACAGCACATTCATAATCAGGAAATGCTTTCTGAAGACGGTTTCTGATCTCCATGCTGTCTTCCCTTGAAGCCAGTGACATAACTGTTGGGCCGGCACCGCTCAGAAAAGTCCCATAGGCGCCGGAGTTCCTGGCCAAATCAGAGATCTTGTCCAGATCGGGGATCAGTTTAGTCCGATATGGCTGGTGAAAACGGTCACTTTCCATCATCTTTCCGGCCAGTTCGCCATCATGGCTGAGCAGCGCGCAGATCAGAACATTGGCAATGCTGCTGCCTTCGATCGCTTCACGGAAAGAAAGCGAAGTAGGGAGGACGCTCCGGGCATCACTGGTCTTTAGCTCAAAATCCGGAATCACCGTTACAAAATCAAAATCCGGAACGGGCAGCCGCACACTGCTGACTCCAGACGTTGACTGGGAGGAAACGACCAGGCCGCCGTAAAGAGAGGCGGTCACATTATCCGGGTGACCTTCGGATCGGCAGGCCATCCAGGCTTTTTCGCTTTCTGAAAGTCCGAGACCGAGCGAAAAATCAGCCAGCTCAATGCCTGCGATAATCGCGGCAGCGCTGCTTCCAAGTCCGCGTGCAATCGGAATATCGCTGTGCACGTCGACCGAATAAGGGGACAACGAAACGCAGCAGCTATCGGCCGTTTGCTTTGCTGTTAGATAGATCAGATTCTCATCTAGTGCGGGCTGAAAATCGGGTTGATCCATATAATTGAATTGCCAGTGATCCGAGCGGGCAGCATTCAGAACGATGTAGCGGCTGACCGCCATACCGATCGAATCGAAACCCGGACCGAGATTGGCAGTACTTCCCGGAACTTTGATCTGAAAGGCCGACGGAACGGTCATTTTGCCACCTGCTGAAGATGATCAACGACTGCAGATTTTGCTGAGCTGATCACCGTCGGTTCGATGGAAAGAGTGTCCATTGCGGTCGCCGGATCCTTGAGCCCGTTTCCCGTCAGTATGCATACAATTTTGGATCCTTTTTTAATTTTCCCGGCTTTAATGTGTTTGAAAAGACCGGCAATTGAAGCGCAGGAGGCAGGTTCGGCAAAGACTCCTTCCGTCCGGGCGATCAGCTTATACGCTTCAAGGATTTGCTCATCCGTGACATAATCAATTTCACCGTGAGACTCTTTTTCTGCTGCTACGGCCAGTTTCCAGCTTGCCGGGTTGCCGATGCGAATTGCTGTAGCGATCGTTTCCGGATTTTCAATGACTTTATTCTTTGCGATCGCAGCGGCGCCCTCGGCCTCGAATCCGTGAATTTCAGGAGGAGCGACACGCCGGTTGTCCCGCAATTCTTTGAAACCTTTCCAGTAAGCCGAAATATTGCCGGCATTGCCGACGGGAATGCAAAGCACATCCGGTGCCGAACCAAGCTGTTCGACGATCTCGTAAGCACCTGTTTTCTGGCCCTCAAGGCGGTAAGGATTGATTGAATTGACGATCGTGTAATCGGAATTTGCGCCTGTATAACGCACAATATCCAGGGCCTGGTCAAAATTTCCATTGACTTCGAAAATTTTGGCACCGTACATGACAGACTGTGCGAGTTTGCCGAGTGCGATTTTCCCTTTTGGAATGACGATGATGCAGTCGAGCCCGGCGCGGGCGCTGTACGCTGCTGCAGAAGCAGAAGTGTTTCCTGTGGATGCGCAGATGACACCCTTGCTGCCGCTTTCCATAGCTTTTGCAACGGCAAGGAACATGCCGCGGTCTTTAAAGCTTCCTGTAGGATTCAGCCCCTCAAATTTGACGTAAATATCACATTCCAGCTTTTCGGAAAGCTTATCCAGCGGAATCAGCGGCGTATTGCCTTCGAGTAAAGTCAGACGCGGTGTTTTCTCCGTAACTGGCAAAACATCCTTATATTTTTCCATGAGACCTTTCCAAACCATCATTTTATCCCCTTTCAACTCTGAAATATTTGGCATTCAGGACAACATCAAGTTTTTTCATGATTTCAAAAGATTGCTCAAAAAGAATTTTATTTGTACGGTGGGTAATGATTGAAACTTCTGCAGCGTCCTGGCCGGTAATCGGTTCCTGATACAGTTTCTCCAGGCTGATCCCTTGTTCCTTAAACAAATCGGTGAGCCTGGAAAATGAGCCCGGTTCATCTTTGATGTGAAGCCTGACAAAAAACTGGCTTTCTACAAGATTGTCCTTACGGGCATGCATTTCCCTTTTAGGCAGGAAGATATGATTTCCAGTCACGCCCAGCGCCATGTTCCTGATGACTGAAAGCAGGTCCGACATCACCGAAACCGCAGTGGGTCCTTCCCCTGCGCCCGGGCCGTAGTACATGGTTTCACCAAGTGCTGTACCATATACATAGATGGCATTGTTCTCATTCTCAACTGAGGCAAGCGGATGCCCACCGGGGAGAAGGGTCGGTTCGACGCGAACATCGATGGCTCCATTGTTGACTTCAGAGATGCCCACTAGCTTGATCGTGTAGCCAAGTTTACCTGCATAAATAATGTCTTCCCGGGTGACATCCGTAATCCCCGTGATTTTTACATCGTCCAGTGTCACCGGAATGGAGTAGGCTAGATGGCTGAGAATGACCATTTTTCTGGCGGCGTCCAATCCTTCAACATCAGATGTCGGATCAGCTTCGGCAAAGCCAAGTGCCTGAGCCGAGGACAGGGCTTTTTCATAAGACAGGCCTTCCTGGCTCATTTTACTCAGAATGTAATTCGTTGTTCCGTTCACAATACCGATCATTTTCTGAATGCGGTCGGCGGCCAAACTATCTGTGAGCGTCCGCAGAATCGGGATGCCTCCGGCGACGCTGGCTTCGTAGTAAAGATCGCATTGATTTTTTTTTGCCTCCAAAAGCAGCTCATCGCCATAGGAAGCCATCAGATCCTTGTTTGCCGTAATTACATTTTTCCTGTTCTGCAGCGCGCGAAGTATATAACGATAAGCCTGGTCGATGCCGCCGATCAATTCAACAATAATATCAATTTCAGGATCATCAAGAATTTCGGCAACATTAGTCGTTAGCTTGCGGCTGTCAATCAAAACTTTCCTCGGCCTGTTTTTGTTCCGGACCAGTACTTTCTTTAACTGTATCCTGCATCCGGTCCTGGCTTCCAGCCTCTCTCTTTCTTTGGTCAGCAGGCGGACTACTCCGGTTCCGACTGTTCCGAAGCCCAGCAAGCCGATGGACACCTTCTCCAATCCCATCACTCCCAGTCAATCAATAATCAAAAAAATACAAGCACCGACCTGAAAAAAGATCCATGACCTGCATTTTTCAATTTTTTCAGTCAGTGCGAAAAATTCGAATCTCTATATGTATCTGACATTATAACCCGAACAAAGAGCGACAACAAGGCTGCATTTGTCTGTAAACAAGCTTTAAACCAAGAAAAATGGGATAGGTTTATTGTAAAAAATAATTTAGCACACTGTCGTACTGCAAAAACGAATGAATGAGAGGGATTTCAGCAAAATTTAAAGTTACTCTGATGTCTTGTGGCCGTACCTATCCATGACGAGCGATGAAATGCGGCTCATCTGATCGTGAAAGTCAGGGCGCAGGTGGAGTTTGGCAGCATCAAAATTTTCAAAAGTCGGGGAAATATTTTCAACTTCTGCCCTGAATTTTGCAAGCAGCCGCCGGTATGCAGCATCATCATAATCCGGTGTTACAGGCGAGAGGGAAGATCTCCGTGAACGGAATTTTTTGTCGAGATCATTGATTCTATAAATCATTGCCGCCGCGACATGTGCGCAGGGTCTGGGTCCGTATCCGCAGGTGCAGCGGGTGCTCAGCCCTTTTGCAGGATCCGGGAGACGAAATTCGGGATCGCCCGGGTGCTCCATACCGTTTTTCCAGTTTATTTCCACTTCATAGAAAGACGACTGCCGATCTTCCACACTGGCGTGGATAGCGCCGCCGGACGCATGATAATCCCAGACACGTCCATTTCGGCACAAGAACAGGCCCCTCTCAAAACGTAATGTTTCCATCGTTTCGGCAAACTTTGTCAGCCAGTCAGCCAGTGCCGGACTGTGGACATACAGCGTGCTCATCTCATATCACCCCTTCACGCAGTTTGATTAAATCGAAAATTTCCTGATCGCTCATTTCAGTCAGCCATCCGTCCCCTTGCCCAAGTATCTGTCTCTGCAGTTTCTTTTTACGCTCAATCAATAGATCGATTCGCTCCTCAAGCGTGCCTCCACAGATCAGCTTGAACACATGGATATTCCGGTCCTGGCCGATCCGGTATGCTCTGTCGGTTGCCTGTTCTTCGACTGCCGGATTCCACCAGCGGTCATAATGGAACACGTAGCCTGCAGCCGTCAGATTGATCCCTACACCGCCTGCCTTCAGGGAAAGTACAAACAGCGTCTTTCGTTTGCCGCCGGTCTGGAATCGCTGGATCAGGTTTTCGCGCTGCTCGGCAGACAGACCGCCGTGCAGAAAGAATACGTCGGCATCCGGATAACGTTTCGTGGTCTCCTGAAGAAGCAGCCTTCCCATCTGAATATATTGCGTGAATACGAGCACTTTTTCATTTTGGCTAAAAAGAGGATCAAGCAGGCTGAAAAAGAGATCCATTTTTCCAGAAGTTTTCTTGTCGCCTTGCTCGCCCAGCATAAGGGCAGGGTGATCACAGACTTGTTTCAGCTTAGTCAGCGCGGAGAGGATCATGCCCTTGCGCTTAATGCCTGTAGATGCGGCTACGTTTTGCGCCAGACGATTGACCACAGTCTGATACAATGAGGCCTGATCCTTGCTGAGAAAACACGTTTTTTTCGTTTCAAATTTATCCGGCAGGTCGCGGATGATCCGTTTATCCGTTTTTTCACGGCGCAGGATGAACGGCTGAATGATCTTTGTCAGTTCCCCCGTCTTGGATCGGCTGTTTTTTTTCTCAACCGGGCCGATAAATTGCTTGCGGAACCGCTCCAGAGAGCCGAGATAGCCAGGGTTCAGGAAATCCATGATTGACCACAGCTCTTCCAGTCTGTTCTCGATCGGTGTTCCGGTCAGCACCAGACGATGGGCAGTGCTGATTTTCCGCATGGCGCGCGTCTTCTGGGCATGCGGGTTTTTGATGGCCTGCGCTTCGTCCAGAATGACGCTTTTCCAGTAAATCTGCTTCAGCATTTCCGCTTCTTTTGTAAAAATCGCATAGCTTGTGATCATGACATTTGAGTGTTTGAGGCGCGTTTTTAAATCGTCCCCATGCAGCCTTGAACTGCCATGATGGATATAGATATCAAGTTCCGGTGAAAAAGTGTGGAACTCATGTTTCCAGTTAGCGACAAGCGAAGTCGGGCAGATCACGAGTGCCGGCCCTGAAACCAGACGATCCGGTAAGGGGTCATCGGGAAGTGCTTTGCAGTAGTCCAGATAGGCAATAGCCTGGACTGTTTTTCCAAGTCCCATATCATCGGCGAGACAGCCGCCGACCCGCTGGCGGCGCAGGTTTGCGAGCCATGTAAATCCCTTTTTCTGATAAGGGCGGAGCTGACCGTTAAAGCCGGCAGGCACCGGTATGATCTTTGATGGTTTTTTTAATATGTTATCCAGGTAATCATCCAGTTCCTGCTCCAAGTGCACTTTAACAATGCCGTTTTTCTTTTTCCGGGTCAGCGCATCGAGCCGCAGGGCGCCGGCAACGCTTGGCTTACGGTCGAAAAGATCCATGACTCCTCCCATTTCCGCAAGGGCTTTGACCATCCGTTTCATGGGTAGATGAATCCATTTTCCTCCGTGCCGGATAAAAGATTGGTTTTCCTGAACCAGATGCCTGAATTCAGTAGCGCTCAGCTGGATATCTCCGACGGCGATACGCCAGTCATAGTTGATCAACGAAGACAGACTGAAAAGCGATCCATGATTCTCGGCTTCAGGCTTGATGTCAAGATCAATCGCAACCTGGTCGGCGCCCTCTTTCACGTCCAGATCATCCGGCAATGACAGTATGACGGAGGCTGATTCAAGAATACTTTTTGACTGAAAAAGATCAGAGAGCTCTTCTGAAGTCATCAACCTACGGGGGCTGACTTTAAGCAAACTCAAAATATGATCCGGCACTTGTCCGATCAGCCGGTTAATCCTGTTTTCCAGCCAGCTGCTCCGGCCAAGCGGCGAACTGCTCTGCAATTTTTCAAGTGACCATTCCATCCGTTTAGCGTCCTGCCAGCCCTGAATGACGGTTTCATATTCCCAGACAGCATCCGCTGAAAAGGGATCGTCCGGATCGGCGGGATCGAGAATGATTTTTACTTGTTCAGGTGAAAAAAGCTGTTCCATTTGAGCTTTTCTGAAAGCCAGAAGCGCATTCGTCCATGCCCGGGGGCTTCGGGAGGAAACAGGATGAATCCACCCCGCTGTTTCCATTTCAAGCTGAGCCACTCTTTTTATGGTTAATGGATCACTGAGTGTAAGCCATGGTTTTTCAGAAAAGTTAAAGGGAGTGCCTGTTTCAAGAATGTGTGCACCGGCGTTGGCATCTTCTGCAAAACCTTTCTGGCCGGATTCCGGCTGCGGAACGACGGATAAAGCGGTATCGCGGACAAGTGCATTCGTCCAGAAAATAATCAATAAATAAAGCCATTGCCTGACCTTCTCATCCTGGAGGTCGGAAATCGCGAACGACAGATGCGGCAGAGAACCAAGCCATTCGGCGAACAGACCGCTTTTGGTTAAAAGTTGTGCATCAGGCATCCATTCACAAAAGTAGCAGTGCTCATGATTACCCTGTTCGAGATGGTAAAAATAGGGATAAAAGTGCCCGCCCTTCAGCAGACATTCCAGTGCGTGGGCAATTCTGCCGAACCATTGAAAAGTTCTGCCTGGAACGATGCCATCGTCTGCTGCGTTCAGCACTTCGTCATGCATCATCTGAAAGACACTGCTCATGGTCATCAGTGCACCCGAAACCGTGTAGTTCCGCTCATCGCCGGAGAACAGTGCCGGCGAAATATAAAAACGGTAAGGAGACTGGTCGCTTAACCAGGAGGGGACCTGTTCCCCGCCCGTGGCTGTCTCTGGAAAAGGCAGATTATTTCCCTTTTCATCGGTCAGCCAGATATAGAAATTCCACCCTTTTTCTATATGTGGCACGAATGTAATCTGCAAATAGCGGTTCATCAGGAAAATCTCCTTTTTAAGCAAGACAGTCAATCGAAGTGGGCAGCGGCATGCCGATCTGCCGGTAAACCACGCCTTTGTAGGCAGCTTCAATTATCCGTTCAAAATAATTCTATCCTCTAAGTGTACCATATCGCAGATGACAATGAAATGGATGCCACCGCACTGTGAGCAGGCCGGCTGACACACTGTCTACAGCAGTCATGATTGGTGGATGCAATACTTCCAGACTTACTTTTTCCGCTTTTTCTGATAAGATGGTGGTTAGCATTTCAGGAGAGAAGAAGGAGCTGATCAAATAGAGATTTTTTAAACGGCAGGAGAAAAATATTGCGGTAAGGTTAATTTATTCTAAATTATATATTGAAAAAATTGATAAAAAAAGTGTAAAATAGAATTACCAAACTTTTCGGAAAAAGAGTAGAGAAATAAAGAGGATATTTTCTGAAAAGTGGCACAGATAAATGATGTGTGAATGTGGAGAGACAGAAGGAAGGATGACCGTTTATGAATACAAAGAAAGAGACGAGAAATCACATTTCGGATGGTCTGTATCGTCCGGAATTTGAACACGATTCCTGTGGGATAGGACTATACGCGGATATCAAAGGGCGCGCATCCAATGATGTCGTTAAGACTGCGCTTGAAATGCTGGCAAGGCTGGATCATCGGGCCGGCAAAGCAGCCGATGGAAAAACGGGAGACGGCGCGGGCATTCTTGTCCAGGTTCCGGATCAGTTTTTTCAATCAGTATGCAATTTTCCTCTTCCTGCCGCCGGACATTACGGTGTCGGCATGTTTTTCATGCCTCAGGATCGTTCCAGCAGACTGGTTGCAATTGGAAAGATCAAAGCCTGTATCGCTGCGCGAAATTTGCGTCTATACGGCGAGCGGGACGTGCCGGTCGAAGAAAACGAAATCAGCCGGCTAGCGCGGAGTAAAGCGCCGTTTATGTATCAGATGTTTATCGGAACGGCTGGCCATGATTCGGGTCACGCGCTGGATATTGAACTGTATTTTCTAAGAAAGGCTATCGAAGCAAAGCTTAAAAACGAAGTTTATGTTGCGAGCCTGTCCAGTCAGACTCTTGTCTATAAAGGTATGCTGCGGGCGAAAGAGGTGTCCGCTTTCTATACGGATCTTCAGGATGAGCGTTTTGTTTCGGCACTCGCTTTAGTGCATTCCCGCTACAGCACGAATACGTTTCCAAGTTGGCAGCGGGCGCATCCTAACCGTATGATCGTTCACAATGGTGAAATCAATACGATCCGCGGCAACATGAGCTGGTTCAATGCCAAGGCAAAACGGCTGGAAGGGGGCCGGATGCCCCAGATTATTGATCCTGACGGCAGTGATTCAGCAATTTTCGACAACGTGCTGGAATTTCTCACTTATCATGGCTATTCGCTGCCGCATGCTGTGATGATGATGGTTCCCGAACCCTGGGAAAACCAGTCTGAAATTCCGGACTACCTTCATGACTTTTATGAATTCCACAGCAGAATCATGGAACCTTGGGACGGCCCGATGGCGCTCGGTTTCTGCAACGGGAAACAGATCGGGGCAATTCTGGATCGCAACGGTCTTCGTCCTGCCCGCTATTATATTACGAATGATGACAAGGTGGTCTTTTCTTCGGAAGTCGGCGTTGCGGATCTGGACGCATCCAATATCCGTGAACGCTGCCATTTGAGACCCGGCCAGCTTTTGCTTATTGATACTGAGCAGGGCAGAATTGTTCCAAGCGATGAACTGAAGAAAGAAATCTGTCAATCCGAAAGCTATCGAGAGATACTGAAGGACTCTGTGATAAAAATAAAAGACAAACCGGTTGAGTCTGAAAAGGCGTCGGACACCGTCCGCCTTTATCAGCAGAAAGTTCAGGGCTATACCTATGAAGATCTGGTCAAGACCATTCAGCCGATGGCGGAAACAGGCAAAGAACCAACCGGATCAATGGGGAACGATACGCCTCTTGCTGTGCTTTCTAATAAATCCCAGGTGCTTTTTGACTATTTCAAACAATGGTTTTCTCAGGTTACAAACCCGCCGATTGATGCAATTCGTGAAGCATGGGTTATGTCGAAAATTACGTGGCTTGGCCCGCAGGTCAGTTTGCTTGATCCGATCAGCCATGTTCCAACACAGATACACCTGAGTCAGCCGGTTCTGGATCGGAAAACATTTCTGTCCATTCAGCGGCAAGGTTTGAAAACAGCCACCGTTCAGACTCTTTTTTCAGCGAAAAAAAGAAAAGGCGTCTTGTCTGAAGCACTGGAACAGTTGATCCTCAAAACGGATCAGCAGATCCATGACGGGGCTTCACTTATTCTACTTTCCGACCGGGCCGCTGATGAAAAAAAAGTACCAATTCCGTCACTCCTTGCCATCAGTGCGATTCATCATCATCTCATTGATCAGGGGACCCGCACGCTGGTCAGCCTGATTGTTGATTCCGGTGAACCGCATGACAGCCATCAGGTGGCGCTGCTTCTCGGTTACGGTGCCGACGCAGTCCACCCTTATCTGGCTCTGGAATCTGTCAGCGAACTGAAAGAAACCGGGCATCTTAACGTGTCCGAGGAGGAAGCAGAGCAGAATTACATCAAGGCGCTTGTCGGCGGCATTGTAAAAATTATGTCCAAAGTGGGTATTTCCTCGATTCAAAGCTATCGCGGTGCGCAGACTTTTGAAGCACTGGGGCTTTCCGATGAATTGATTGCCAAGTATTTCAAGGGGACGGTTTCACAGATCGGCGGCATCGGGCTGAATGAAATCGCGGAAGAGTCATTGCGGCGTCACCGGCGCGCAACTGAAGAACTGCTTCTTGGTGACTTGAAAACACTTGACACCGGCAGCACATTGCAGTGGCGGCAGGGGGGCGAGCAGCATAAGATTGAACCTCTGATTGTGCATATGCTGCAGCAGGCCGCACGCAGTAATGATTACAAATTGTATAAAGACTATGCCAAAATGGTCGATGATGCGCCATTTTCAACGATTCGCAGCCTGCTAACCTTTGAAAGAGACCGCAAGCCTGTTCCACTGGATGAAGTTGAACCTGTGGAAAGTATACTTAAACGGTTTAAGACAGGAGCTATGTCTTACGGATCAATCAGCAAAGAAGCCCATGAGGCGCTGGCTATTGCAATGAACCGGATCGGCGGGAAAAGCAACAGCGGTGAAGGCGGCGAGGACCCGGACCGCTTTGTCCGTGATGAGAACGGCGACTGGCGCCGCAGTGCGATCAAGCAAGTGGCGTCCGCCCGATTCGGCGTTACCANGTGATGAGAACGTGGCGCCGCAGTGCGATCAAGCAAGTGGCGTCCGCCCGATTCGGCGTTACCAGTTATTACCTTTCCGAAGCCACGGAGCTTCAGATTAAAATGGCTCAGGGAGCAAAGCCTGGCGAAGGCGGCATGCTGCCTTCGGGAAAAGTTTATCCGTGGATTGCTCATACGCGCCGTGCCACGACCGGGGTCACACTGATTTCACCGCCGCCGCATCACGATATTTATTCCATTGAAGATCTTGCCCAATTGATTTATGATTTGAAATCAAGCAATCCTAAGGCGCGGATCAGCGTGAAACTGGTTGCCAAGGGCGGGGTTGGAACAATTGCAGCCGGCGTCGCCAAGGGAAAAGCAGATGTCATTCTGATCAGCGGACATGACGGCGGGACGGGCGCAGCCTCAAAGACGAGCATCAAGCATGCCGGCCTGCCTTGGG
Source organism: Sporolactobacillus pectinivorans (assembly GCF_002802965.1). NCBI lineage: Bacteria > Bacillati > Bacillota > Bacilli > Caryophanales > Sporolactobacillaceae > Sporolactobacillus > Sporolactobacillus pectinivorans. Next base: position 1,537,367 of record NZ_NXGA01000001.1, read on the forward strand.
AACTGGGCCTTGCCGAAGCGCACCAGACGCTGATGAAGAACGGGTTGCGCGACCGCGTCAGACTCGAGACGGATGGCAAACTGATGACCGGTCGCGATGTTCTGATCGCTGCATGCCTTGGCGCTGAAGAATTTGGTTTTGCAACGGCACCTCTGGTTGTCCTCGGCTGCCTGATGATGCGGGCTTGCCATCTGGACTCGTGCCCGGTCGGCATCGCGACACAGAATCCTGAGTTACGCAAACATTTTAGCGGAAGCCCGGATTACATTGTTAATTTTATGACTTTTATTGCCCGGGATATTCGTGAGCAGCTGGCTAATCTTGGCTACCGCACACTTGAAGAAGTTGTCGGCGAAGCGCATCTTCTGCGGATTAAGAAAGAAGTGCACAGTCACTGGAAGGCAAAATATCTTGATTTGTCCGATCTGCTCTATCAGGCGGAAAGTGATGTTTCCAAGCGTCATTTTGCCCGTGCTCAGGATCACCATCTTGAAAAGCGTTTTGATGAACGCAACCTAATTTCGACGTGCCTGCCGACGATTGAGAACAAACGACCGGTGCACCTGTCTTACAAATTGAAGAATTCCGACCGGACCGTTGGCACAACACTCGGGTATGTCATTTCGAAATCGACCGGTGGACGCGGTTTGCCGGAAGACACAATAAACCTTTCATTTACAGGAAGTGCCGGACAGAGTTTTGCTTCATTTATCCCGAGGGGCGTTACGATGGTTTTGACTGGAGATGCCAACGACTATGTCGGCAAGGGGCTGTCCGGGGGCAAAGTGATTATTAAGTCTGAAGAAGTTGTTGGCGTTTCGACAGATTCTCAGGCAATGATGGGCAACGTGGCTTTCTTTGGTGCATCTGAGGGCGAGGCCTATATCCGTGGAACTGCCGGTGGCCGTTTCTGCGTCCGTAACAGCGGGGCAAACGCAATTGTCGAAGGGGTCGGCGAGAACGGCTGTGAATATATGACCGGCGGCAGAGTCGTTATTCTCGGCCCGATCGGCCGGAATTTTGCAGCTGGCATGTCCGGCGGGATAGCTTATATCCTTCCGGAGGGCCCGATCGGCCCGGTGCTTGCCCATATTAATAAGGAATTGGTCAATATTGAAAAGCTGACCGATAAAAGAGAAATGGAAGCAGTTTATAGCCTGATTCAGCATCATCTGGACTATACCGGCAGTCCGAAGGCAAAGCAGACCCTTGAAAACTGGGAGGAGTCAGCCGGGCGCATGATCAAGATTATTCCGCGCGACTATGAGGCGATGCTGTTACAGATCGGACACTATGAAGCTCAGGGTCTGAGCGAGGAACAGGCTAAAGAGGAAGCTTTCTATCTGAAAAAGCAGGGCAAACTGGCTGTTCCGACATCGGACTATCAGCCGGTATGATGTTGCAGGTTTCGGACAACTCTTGAAAGGATGAAGCTGAAAAAATGGGACAATTAATGGGTTTCCTGAATATAGAGAAGAAAAATCAAAAAGAACGCAATCCGCTTAAACGAACGAAAGACTGGCACGAATACCGGGAAGCCATGCCGGAAACCGAAGTCAGAGAACAGGCGGCCCGCTGCATGGACTGTGGTACGCCATACTGCCAGATCGGGACAGTGCTGAACCGCGGAACGAGCGGATGTCCGATTCACAACCTGATTCCTGAATGGAATGATCTGGTTTATCATGGGTTGTGGAAGGAGGCGTACGATCGTCTGGCAAAAACCAATAACTTTCCTGAATTTACTTCCAAAGCGTGTCCTGCGCCATGTGAAGGTTCCTGTACTGCCGGCTTCATCAGTGATCCGGTTTCGATCAAATCGATCGAACGCGCAATCATTGATCGGGCGTTCGAGGAAGGTTGGGTCGTTCCCAAACCGCCGCTTCGCCGCACAGGGAAAAAAATTGCGGTAATTGGTTCCGGTCCTGCGGGAATGGCATGTGCCGATCAGCTGAATAAAATTGGCCATACTGTGACCGTGTTTGAACGCTCGGACCGGGCAGGCGGCCTGCTGATGTATGGTATTCCGAGCATGAAAATCGAAAAAAATGTAGTTGACCGCCGTATTCATCTTCTTGAATCGGAAGGGATCGTTTTCAAAACCGGTGTTGATGTCGGCAGAGACATCACGGAGTCTGAACTGAAAGAAAATTTCGATGCTATCGTTCTTTGCACAGGTGCGGGCAAACACCGCGACGTTCCAATTGAGGGGCGCGATCTTAAAGGTATTTTGCCGGCTATGGATTATCTGACGGCAAGCAACCGTCATTTGCTGTATCGTGAATCCCTGAAACCTGATTTCGATGCCAGCGGAAAACGGGTGATTGTCATTGGTGGCGGTGATACGGGAGAAGACTGCGTGGCCACTGCGGTCCGTCAGGGTTGCAAGAGTGTTGTTCAATTCGGCAAGCACGGCCGACTGCCCGGACAACGGACAGCAGCAAACCCGTGGCCGGAAAATCCGCGTGTTTTTTCTGTGGACTATGCTTATGAGGAAGCAGAAGAACTATTTGGCAAAGATCCCCGCGAATATTATGTTGAGACGAAAAAATTCATCGGTGATGCGTCCGGACATGTTCAATCTTTGCTTACCGGCTCTTTTAAATCGGAGACGGAAGAGCAAAAAGAGTGGGGAGCCGATATGGTGCTGATTGCAATCGGATTCCGCGGGGCGGAAGATCGTCTTTTCGATGATTTCAAGATCGAAAAGGATCCGGATGGACGCGTCATTCGGGCTGACGAGCGAAATTATCAGACAAGCCGTGAAGGCATATTTGCGGCGGGTGATGCACGGCGCGGCGCAACTTTGATTGTCTGGGCTATTGAAGAAGGGCGGAAGGCTGCTGCGGCCGTTGATCTATATCTTGATCAAAAACTGTCGCTGTTGAACGGCTGATACCGGATTTATAAATTCAGGCGACGATCACTTAAAAAAGGGAGCCTCAGCGGCTTCTTTTTTTATATGTTAAAAATATATGGAAATAAGGAAAAGTCATGAATAAATGGATAGACAGTGGAAACTTTGATAAAGTCTGGGAGCTGCGGCTAAAAAAAATGTATGTCCTGTGCCGGAGCTTTGGCCGCAATAAACTATATATAAGAACACTTCCCAGCTATGTTAATTTTTTGTAAATAAATATGGAAAATTTTTTTTGACCGGCAGAACATGCCTTATAATGGACATTATGGAACTGTTTCCTGAAAAGAGAAAAAAAGACATCATTGTTTTGGAAAATGGGGTGAGGACGACGAGAAACCACAGACTCTTTGCGTCCATAACAGTCGGGTTGCAAGTGATTGTATTGAAGATAGCCGATATGACAAGTCTCACGGTTGTTGAAGACGTCAGTGCCGATGTGACAATCGGTGCCGATATTTATAACGATCGGATGATCGCTTTTCAAACGGTGGATCAGGCGTGCCAGGCGCTGGCGGGTTTTGTTCAAATTATGAATGATTATGGGGTGAAAGAGTACCGGGCAGTGGCCGCAAGTTCTGTACAGGAGGCTGCCAATGCGGAATACGTTAAGGAACAAATCCGCATCAAAACGGGGCTTAATCTTGAGTGGCTTTCCAATGCAGAAGAGCGTTATCTGCATAATCAGGCTGTCTCTTATAAAACAACGGGTTTTGGCAAATTAATAGAAGAAGGAACGATGCTGCTTGATATTGGCTCGGGAAGCATGCAGCTGACTGTTTATGATAAAGGCCATTTTGTTTTTTCGAGAAATATTAAGCTTGGGCCGCTCCGGATTCGGGAAATGCTTGGCGACTTGGAGAACCATACCGGGAATTATGTTGATATTATGGAAGATTACATCATGAGCAAAATCGACGGGTACCATCAGTTCGCACCGAAAAATATCAACTATGAGCATTGCGTCCTTGTCGGAACTGATTTGCTGGCCTTTAAACACGCTTTTATGAAATCAAGCAGCGATACGATTGACCGTAACCGTTTTGATGAACTCTACGGGCGCATACTCGACATTCCGGTTCAAGTTCTGGCCAGGCAATACGGCGTGCCTTACGATTCAGCGAGCCAGCTTCTCCCTTCCGCGATGATTCTGAAAATTATGCTTGAGATGACCGGCGCCAAGAACATTCTTCTTTCTGAAGCCGATCTTGCCGACGGGCTGCTGATCCATGATGAGCTTGATCATCACAAAAGAAGGATCGATCATTCATTCATCGAAGATATCATTGTTTCCGCACGGAACATTGCCGAACGCTATAATTGTGATCCGCGGCATATTGGTATCGTTGAAAAATATTCACTGCATCTCTTTGACAGACTGAAACCGCTGCATGGGCTTGATAAACGGAGCAGGCTGTTATTGCAGCTTGCCGCGATACTGCAGGATTCCGGCAGCTATATTGATATGAATGCCCACTATATTCATTCTTATTATATTATTCAATCTTCTGAGATTATGGGCATCTCGGACAGTGAACGTGATATTATCGCCAACATTGCCCGTTATCACAGCGCGGAAACACCGACCAGCGATTCCGCTGCGTTTGAGGTCCTTCCGCCGGAGAACAGGCTGATTGTGGCGAAGTTGTCTGCCATTCTGCGGATTGGCGATGCACTGGATGACAGCCGTCAGAATAAGGTGAAAAGAATTACTGTTTCACTGAAACATGACCAAGTCATCATTACTGCGCATGCGGATGACGATCTGTCTCTTGAAAGGCTGACTTTTGATGAAAAAGCGGCTTATTTTGAAGAAGTCTTTGGATTGAAGCCGATATTACGAGGATAAGGTGAGTCAACCATGGAGGATTTTGGTAAAAAGGAATATTTCTATAATCGCGAGTTAAGCTGGCTCAAGTTTAACGAGCGAGTTCTTGAAGAGGCACGCGAGAAGGAAAATCCGCTGCTTGAACGTGTCAAATTTCTGTCGATCACGGCCAGCAATTTGGATGAATTTTTCATGGTGCGCGTGGCATCCCTCAGTGACATGGTCAAGGTCGGCTACGAAAAAGCCGATCCTGCCGGTTTAAAGCCCAGCCAGCAGCTGGCAAAAATCAGCGCAGCGGCCCACCAAATGATCGGACAGCAGTATATGACGTATAATCGGATGCTGAAAAAATTATTGAGAGAGCAAAACATCCAGATCCTCGATCTGGAAGATTTATCTCAGAAGCAGCTCGATTTTGTAGATCATTACTTCAACCGCGAAGTCTATCCGGTGCTGACGCCCATGGCTGTTGATTCTTCACGCCCGTTCCCGCTTATTTTGAATAAAAGTATCAACATCGCAGCCTTTATCCACAAAAAAGGAAGCGGATCAAAGCAGGTGGAGTTCGTGACGGTCCAGGTACCTAATGTGCTTCCGCGCGTTGTTAAAGTCCCGTCGGAGGAGGGCCAGGTTGGTTTTGTCCTGCTGGAGAATATCATACGCAGACATCTGAAAAAGCTATTTGTCGGTTATGAGATTGACGAAGCTTCCTGCTACCGCGTCATGCGCGATATGGATCTTGAAGTGGACGAGGAGGATACGGAAGATCTTCTTAAAGAGATTGAGAAACAGCTCCGTCTGCGTGAGCGGGGCAATGTCATTCATTTGGATGTTGAATCGGGAATCAGCGGGCGGCTGATCGAGAAGCTGACGAGAAGGCTTGACGTCAGCGCCGATAACATATACAGCGTTAACGGCCCCATTGATCTGACTTTTCTTTCAAAACTCGTCGGAATGCTCGATGAGTCGGCAGGCCTTTGCTTTCCGGCGCACCATCCTTTTGTTCATTATGAACTTATGGAACACTCGATCTTTGACACGATCCGTGAAAAGGATGTTTTTCTCCACCATCCGTTTGACTCGTTTGATCCCGTGATCGAACTGGTCCGGCAGGCTTCTGTTGATAAAAATGTGCTGGCCATTAAGATGACGCTTTACCGTGTTTCGGGAAACTCTCCGATTATTCGCTATCTTGAACGTGCGGCAGAGAATGGGAAGCAGGTCACCGTTCTCGTTGAACTGAAAGCTCGATTTGATGAAGAGAACAATATTAACTGGGCACAAAAACTGGAAAAAACCGGCTGCCATGTGATTTTCGGCCTTGTAGGCCTGAAAACACATTGCAAAATGATGCTGGTTGTCCGCAGAGAATCAACCGGCATCAAACGCTATATGCATTTCGGCACCGGAAACTATAACGATATCACGGCTAAATTCTATACAGATATGGGACTTCTGACAAGCAATGAACAAATGGGTATCGATGCTTCCAACGTTTTCAACATGCTTTCCGGCTATTCCGAACCTCCGTATTTTCATAAACTGGTGATGGCACCGCTCTGGCTGCGGGGTACGATGCTCGATCTGATTGAGGACGAAATCAACCAGGCGAAGGCCGGCCGGCCGGCCTTCATTCATGCAAAGATGAATGCTCTGTCGGATGAAGAAATGATCCGGGCGTTATATAAGGCATCTGCTGCCGGCGTGAAGATCAAACTGCTTGTCCGCGGCATCTGCTGCCTGCGCACCGGTATTCCGGGCATTAGCAACAATATCGAAGTCCATTCGATTGTCGGGCGCTACCTAGAGCACAGCCGAATCTATATTTTTGGAAACGGCGGAGAGACGAAAATTTTTCTCGCCAGCGCGGATATGATGACACGGAATTTGAATCGGCGCGTTGAATTGATGTTCCCGGTTGAGGACGAACGGATTCAGGCGGCGATCACCGACGCGTTCGATATTATGATGAGCGATAATGTGAAAACACGAGTAATGGGTAGCGACAGCCATTATTATAAACCAGACCGCCGCGGCAAGCTTCCTGTAAATGCACAGGAATACTTTGCCCGGCTTGCCGAACAGCGTACAATCAGCAGGCAAAAGTCGATTCGGGAAAAAAGAACCTTCACACCCGTGCTCGGACACGAGGATCAGCCTGAAAGCGAAGAAAGGTAAAATTGGGGCCTCTTCATTTAGGAGGTCTGTTAAATAAAAATGCGCTAATCAAAAAGGCATTTTCCTTATTTCGGCCCAATGCGCTGGAAAATCGAAAAATGTCTTTTTTATTCAGAATGAGTCTTGAAATCGAATTTTTATTTGCTACAGAGCGAAAAACAGGCGGAATGGGCAAAAAATAAAGCAGACTAGACCATTAACCGACAAAAATTATAAATGTCTAAATGGTTACAATTCCCATTTTATAGTTGACGGAAAAGTTAAAAGAACGTATATTACATTTGCTTCATCTATATTACAATTATATTACAAAGGAGTTTTTAAAATGAAAAAACGGTTTTCCGCATTCCTAATTATTGTTGCACTTTTAATTTCCAGTTTGAGTTTTTCATCGTTTGTTTCTGCAGCGGCTCCCAAAGCCATCACCTATTATACGGTACAAGGCACACCATTTTTCAGCAATAAACAAGGCACAAAAATCACCCGTATTTTGCCTGTTAACACAAAGTTTTATCTCGCCCATAAACCGGGTAGGGGCCTTTATCATGTAACATATAGTAATAAGTCAGGATATATCAATGTCAGCGATCTTTCTAAATCACGTGTTGCAACTTATAATGATTTTACAGGTTCGTGGATTCTCGGTAAAGTGAATACACATGCCAGCTATCAGATATTAATCACCAAAGACACGATCAGCTATAATTATGCTCCAATGGCAGCAGTCGCGTACGTTAAATCGAAAGACACTGTCATTAAAAATAACACATTGTGTATGAGACGGGCTACACTGCATGGCGATGGAACCGGGGTTTGGGGAAAATTGACACAAAGCATGAGACTGATCAAAAAGAACGGAAAAACGGTTCTTATCGTAAGCAAACCGGACAATAAAGAGATAATCGGATTCAGCGGAACAGCAAAAAGAAAATAGTCAAAAATTGGGGGGCCTGTTGATCAGGCCTTTTTTTGCACTTTAAGAAAGTATAAAAATTTCAAGGATTAAAGTGTAAGTGCAACTAGGCCTCTGGCATTGCCTAAAGGCTTGCCAATCGGCAAGTTTTCTTTACATAAAATATTTCCACGCCTGAAGAAAGTAATTGTAATTCCGGCTGCTGAAAAATCAGTCACATATTTTAAACTTTTTTTTGAAACTCTGCTAATAATAGAGTCAATCCTCATTTGTTGTGACATACCGCACAATGCTTAATATACCTCTGTTTTTCGGCCCAATCCAAGGATTGAAGTACCTGATTCCTTGTCATATGATATAAAAGTTACCGGCTGATTACGAATAAAACGGCTTGTGATTCACTATATATTGTGGTAAATTATTAAGCATAAACTATATGTAGTACTAAGACGACGGTAACCTCTGAAACGATGAGAAATTCAGAAGCAACCGGTATTGCAGCACTTTTTTGAACAGGAGGGCCGCCGATGATGATTTTATACGAAAGCATGACCGGAAATGTCAAACGTTTTTTAGAAAAAACAGGGCTGGCTTTTCAGCCGATCGACAGTCTGAATCCGGTTGATCGTCCTTTTATTCTTGTGACGAATACGATTGGTTTCGGCGATGCGCCGGACAGTGTGAAACAATTTTTAATGAAAAATGGTCGCTTTCTCAGAGCTGTCGCTGCGAGTGGCAACCGAAACTGGGGAAGAAATTTTGCACGTGCAGCCGACGTTATTGCCGCGGCGTACCATGTTCCGATTTTATATAAATTTGAACTTGGAGGAACAGCGGCCGATGTTATAAATTTTCAGGAAAGGGTGAGGACATTTGTTGAACGAAGCGATCAAGCCGAAGTCCTACGTTGAACTGAACAATGAGGTGCTTACGCGCGGAGAAAACGGTTTCTACCAGCTGGAGAAAGATCATGAGGCGATTCAGACCTATATGGACGAAGTCCGGCAGAAAACCGTTCATTTTAAAGGTATTCTGGACAGGCTCCACTATCTTGTTGACAACAATTTCTACTATAATGTTTTCGGTGAATACGATGAGTCGGCGATTGAGTCGCTTCATCGGTCAGCGGCTGCCTATCATTTTGAATTCAAATCTTATATGGCGGCCAGCAAGTTTTACCGCGATTATGCGATGCGAACCAACGACAAATCTCGTTATCTTGAGCGTTATGATGAACGAGTTTCAATCGCTTCTCTGTTTCTCGCAAGAGGCGATTATGACCGGGCTGTCCGGTTCATGCGGGCGATGATGGAACAGCGCTATCAGCCGGCGACACCAACCTTTCTCAATGCGGGAAAAGCAAGAAGAGGGGAAATGGTCTCCTGTTTTCTTATTGAGGCGGATGATTCCCTGAACTCGATCAATTACGTTGAAAGCACATCGCAGCAGCTGTCGAAAATCGGCGGTGGTGTTGCGCTCAATCTCTCAAAGATCCGCGCACGCGGTGAATCCATCAAAGGCGTTGAAGGGGTGGCCAAGGGTGTCGTTCCTGTCGCCCGGAAACTTCAGCTCGGCTTTTCCTATGCGGATCAGCTCGGCCAGCGCCCAGGTGCGGGTGCAGCCTATCTAAACATTTTCCACTGGGATGCGCCTGAATTTCTGGACACAAAAAAGGAAAACGCGGACGAGGATATCCGGCTGTCGACGCTTTCGATCGGCCTGATTGTTCCGGGTAAATTTTTTGAGCTCGCGGAGGCGGGTAAACTTTTCTGTATGTTCGCCCCTTATACCGTGTACAAAGCTTACGGAAAACATCTTGACGATATGGATATGGATAAGATGTACGATGAACTCGTTGCCAATCCGGCGGTTAAAAAGAAAAGCGCGGATGCGCGCGAATTTCTCAATCTGATTGCGCAGATGCAGATGCAGTCCGGCTATCCTTACATTTTTTATAAAGACAACGCAAATAAAAATCACCCGCTCCACAAGCTTGGGGATATCAAAATGTCCAACCTGTGCACGGAAATTTTCCAGATGCAGGAAACCTCAACGATCAATGATTATGATGCCCCTGATCAAATCCGCCGCGATGTTTCCTGTATCCTCGGTTCACTGAATATTGTCAATGTGATGGAAAGCGGTAAAGTCCGTGATTCAGTGCACAATGGCATTGAAGCGTTGACCCAGGTCAGCGATATGACGCATATTGCCAACGCGCCGGGCGTGCGGCTTGCCAACAGGGAGCTCCATTCGGTGGGGCTGGGCGCTATGAACCTTAACGGATATCTTGCGAAAAACCAGATCGCTTACGAGTCGGCGGAAGCGAGAGACTTTGCCCGCACCTTCTTCTCAATGATTAATTTCTATTCGATCGAAAAGTCAATGCTGATTGCCCGGGAAAGAGGAACAACATTCAAAGGGTTTGAGCAGACCGATTATGCTGACGGTTCCTATTTTGCAAAATATGAGCGGGAGTATTTTGGGCCAAAAACAGAGAAGGGTCTTGAACTGTTTCATGGCGTCCATATTCCAACGACCGAAGAATGGACAGAGCTGAAAAAGAAAGTTCAGAAATACGGACTTTTCAATGCCTACCGTCTGGCTGTCGCACCGACACAGTCGATCAGTTATGTTCAAAATGCGACCAGTTCGGTCATGCCGGTTGTCAATGTCATTGAACGGCGTAAATATGGAAACAGCGAAACGATCTATCCGATGCCCTTCCTGTCACCGCAGACGATGTGGTATTATAAATCGGCCTATCAGACAAACCAGTTCCGGGTAATCGACATGATTGCAGAAATTCAGCAACACATTGATCAGGGAATTTCGACGATTCTTTACGTCGACAGTATGACCAGCACGCGTCAATTGGCAAGGTTTTACGTCTATGCCCATAAAAAGGGATTGAAATCACTGTATTACACAAGAACGCAGCTGCTTTCCCCGGAGGAATGCACGGCCTGCTCCGTCTGATACAGAAGAAAGTGCGCAGCACGTACGATTCAGGGCCAATCATCAGTTTTTTGAAGGACGGTTAGAAAATGAAGGCTATTAACTGGAATAACAGCGATAATCAAATCGCTAAAATATACTGGAAACAGAACATCAATCAGTTTTGGACGGAAGAGGCATTCAAAGTTTCACGTGACCTCTCTGACTGGGATGCAATGACGGAAGACGAGCAGACAACGTATGTTGAAGTCTTATCAGGTCTGACCGGACTTGACCGTGAACAGGGTGACAATGGGATGCCGCTGATTTCGATTCATCATGATAACATGCATGAACAGGCAGTTTTCGCCTGGATGGGCATGATGGAGCATATTCATGCAAAATCATACTCCCATATCTTTTCAACGCTGATCCCGTCGTCGAAGACTGATTTTTATCTGGGAGAATGGGTTGACAATCAGCCTGAATTACAGGAGAAGTACCGGCTGATCTCCTATTGGTACAACCAGCTGTATGATAAACGTGAAATCATCACGCCGTTCAAACGTTATATGGCTATGGCTTCCTCCGTGTTTCTTGAGAGCTTTTCATTCTACAGCGGATTTTTCTATCCCGTTTTTCTCTCCGGACAGGGTCATATGATTGCCAGCGGTGAGATTATTCGCAAAATTATTCAGGACGAATCAATCCATGGTAGTTTCACGGGTATGGTTGCCCAGAGATTGTATCATGAAGATCTGACGGATCAGGAAAGAAGAACAGCCGATCATCAGGTTTACGCGCTGCTTGACAGCCTGCTTGAAGTCGAGAAAAGGTATACGGCCAAGATCTATGCAAAAATCGGGCTGGTCAAAGAGGTCAATGATTATGTCCTATATAATGCGAACCGCGCGCTTCAGAATCTGGGACGCGAAGATAAGTATCAGCATGATCCGGTTAGTCAGGTCGTGATTAATGGCATTGACACGGGGACCATCAATCATGATTTCTTTTCAACCAAGGGTGATTATGTCGTGCCGCTGAACATTGAACCGCTGACTGATGAAGATTTTAAGTTTGATAATGTGTGAATCTGCTGAAAAAGCGTGCCAATCCGGCACGTTTTTCTTTTTCTCTATCTTTAAGTTTGACTGACTGAAAGAAGTTTGTTGTCCGAATAATGTATTGGAGTGACTTGGTTGTCGACTGTCGATTTCATGCGGAAGGAGGCTCCGTCGTGGTTCCCAATTTTATAAAAAAGGGCCTGGTTGCTCTCGTTGCCATATTGACATTTGGAACAGTGATACCGGTATTTCCGGCTCACTATGTCGATAAACAGGGCGATAAAGAAAGTATCCAGAAAGAAAAAACCCAGGACTCGCCCCTCAGATCGTATGGAAGCACCTCACAGGAAGAAACTCAAGCGAATCCGACTGTTCTGTGGGGTCGGCGCTTTTCCGCGGATGTTTCGAAGGAAACGCTGATTTCTGCTTTTTCATCTTACGCACTGCTTGAGGCAGAACAGCAGGGCTTTCATAAATTCGGCACACGTGTCAGTGAAAAAATCGGCAATCAATATATGCAGGAGATTGCACCATCATTTGTTTCGGCAATTGAAGAAGTCAGCAACGCTCACGACGAGAGCTGGATCCGCACTCTGGCTGTGACACATTCACCTTCATCCGGAATGGGGGAGCGGATTCTCCATGTTTATCAGACAGGGACGGGTAATGAAGTGCTGAAACTGCATGTCCGCCGGGATCACCCGCCGCAGGATGGTTATTGGTTTGATTTCCACTATCATACGGTGTCGGACGGTTTTCAGAAGCATCATGAACTGAAAAAAGTATTCTGGGGCAAGAACATGCCGCCTAAATGGAAAATTTAAATTCAAGACCTGAGTGAACGAGCAATCCTTCACTCAGGTCTTTTTTAGTCAGAAAATAGATCATATTGATTCGTTTGCCAGATTTCGGTTCCGATTCGCTTCTTGTTTCTCCCTATTCCGGTTCAAATTTTACTTAATTCGGTTCGTTTTCTTTATATCCTGCCCGATTGCTGTGGCGCCTAGGTCTAAAGAGACTGGAATCGAGGTCTTTCTTCGATCAGGATAAACACTTTTTTGTCCTATTATTGCCTGCGGCGCGCCTCATTTTCTCCGCGGGAATCAGCAACAGGTTCGAATCCGAGATCCGCCGCAACTTCAGCCATGACGCGATAGCCAACAGGATTTGGATGTGTATGATCCATACTGAGAAGGTACGGTTCATGGCCATAGAAAGCAGAATAAACATCTGCCACCTGTACAGAAGGATAACGTTCCAGTGCAAAAAGGGAACGGTTATAAGTCTCAAGCCACGCCCGTGATTCCGGTATTTGAAACATGGGATTATACAAATTGAGGACACGGATCGTTACAGGCTTCTGAACATCGCCGCGCAGTCGGAGAATAGATTCAATAATCAGTGCCATATTATAGAGGCATTGCTGTATGGCATCAGAAACTATTGTGCTTTCGCCAAATTTAAGCCATTTTTTTCTGGCATGGAGAAGGTCGTTTCCGCCCCCAGTCAATGTAATGAATGTTGCATCATGAACGGCTCCAGCCACTTCCGGACGTGAAAAAAAACTGAGAATATCCTGTGTCGTCGCTCCATTCTTTGCGAAGACGAGTTTTCTAACCGGATGCCTGAAGTAATACTCAATACTTTTTTGATAGTACTTGACAAAATTGGGCTGAAAAAATGTTGATCCGACGCCGACGGTCAATGAATCGCCCAGAGCCACGTACAAGGGGTTTTCATTCAAGCCAATCATCTCCAGACATGAGATGTCTCTAACTATTCTATTCGATTAAGAGACGACATGTTCCAGCCTATTTTCGACATGATGCGAACAAGAAAACAGCGCCCCCTGTGAAACGTATGAATGGGCGCTGTTTTCTCACAAATTATTTATTATTCCCGGCACATTATTTGCCGATGAATTCCTGAGTCCAGTAACTTCCATAGGAACCGCCGGAAACATAGCCAACACCAATTGTTGTAAAATTAGCATTCAGGATATTGGCGCGATGCCCCGGACTGTTCATCCATCCTTGTACAACTTCTTCCGGTGTTTTCTGGCCGGCAGCGATATTTTCACCTGCTGAAGTGTAGCTGATACCATATTTTTTCATCATATCAAATGGAGATCCGTAAGTGGGAGACTGATGATCAAAATAATTCTTGTCGCGCATATCGGTAGACTTGTCTCGTGCCATTTTCGAGAGCGCAGCATCGTCTGACTTCAGCGGTTTGAGACCCGCCTTCGTGCGTTCCTGGTTCGTCAGATCAACAACTTTTTTCTCAAAAGCGTTCATCTGACTGTTTGAAGTCTGCTTTGACGAAGAACCTGAGTTGCTGTTCGCAGCCGGCTTTTTAGGCGTTGTCGGCTGAACCGGTTGATTTTTATTCTGCTGGGGAGCAGGTTGCGGCACAGCAGGCTGAAGCTGAGAAGGATCTAGCTTGATGCCGAAGTGTTTAAACATTTCCTGTAAGTCCGGTGTTTGACCATTATTCAGATTGCATGGGTTGGACATACCGGCAAAGGCAACGGTGACAGGTTTGGCCTCCGGCTTGGGTGCAGCTTCTGCGTGCCCTCCGAAGATGAGTGGAAGCGCAAGCGCTCCGGCTAGTGTTGAAGCAAGAATCTTCTTAATCATTTGTGTTATTCCCTCCTTGGTTCATAGGTTTCGAGATTATGAGACTTTCGGAGGGGTACAAATGGAATTACATGATGTTACCAAATTATTGGTAAGGTTAACCTGCTTTTGTCAGATTGTGTCGCTATTCCCCGGGAAATAGCATTTTTTGCTGATTAATAATAATCATAAAAAAAGGCGCCGCCCAATCTGGACGGCGCCTTCGCTTGTTGTTTACTGTGGAAACTGTTGCTGTGCGTACTGGCTGAATTGCTGCTGCGTCTGCTGAATTTTCTGCGGATCCTGGGACTCAACTTTATACCAGCCTTTATTGAACATCAGATTAAACAGATCACGCTGATGGTCACAGGTCGCATCGAAGACCGTTTTAATATCTTGGTACAGTGCCTGGTGACTTGCTTCTTGAAGTGCATGAACATAGGAGGTGCCCAGATATTTTTCTGTCAAAAGAAGATCATTCAGATAGTCGCGGTCATTCATCTGCGGTGTTTTAGGTACCTGGGTTTCGGTGTTCTGAATAGTTGTAGATTGAATGGGCTGCTTAGTCATCATCGCGCCGTCCCTCCCGCCGTGGTTGCTGCCTGGACGTGTTTACCAAGATGATTGAGGATGGTCTGATATTGGCGGATATGGAGCTGGCATGTCCGGTTCATCGCCTGTATGACATCCTGATCCTGACACATTGCGGCATAAGCATGTGCCTTTTTAATCACTTCGAGGTTCCACGACAGCATGTCTTCAATGTAGAGAAAGTCTTTTGTGGAAAGAATGTCGGGTGGCTGAGGAAAATTCATTGATGCCTGCCCGCCCTGCTGCTGCATATTCATGTTTCATTCACACTCCTTATTTTTATGGTGAAGGTGCTCGTAGGTATTATGTCCCGGCCGGAGAAAAACATTTGGCCGTCTGGCACATTCAAAAACTTTTCATTAAAAATCCATTTCTTTTTTGTGTGAGAAAATATTGAGTATAATAATTAAGAAAACCAAGATACTAAGGTGGGGAATTTGATGCTGACTATGTACTGTTACCCGACTTGCGGCACGTGCAGGAAAGCGAAGAAATGGCTGGATGAACGGCAAATTTCTTATCAGGAAATTCAGATTGTCGATCATCCCCCGGATAGGGAACAGCTTATAGAATTCTGCCGGAAAAGCGGACTGCCGCTCAAAAAATTTTTTAACACCAGCGGGAGTCATTACCGCGCTCAGAATATAAAAACTAAAATGAAAACTGAACCGGAAGAAAATTGGCTGAACTGGCTGGCGGCGGATGGAATGCTGATTAAGCGTCCGCTGATCGTCGGTCGGGATAAAGTGACAGTTGGATTCCGAGAAGACACATTTGAAGAAAAATGGGGAAATGGGACCGGAATGAAAAAATAATCTATTTTCCCGTTTATTTACGATATAATGAAAAGAGCATGAAATGATATGTGGCGGGAATGGCCGCTCAATTGGAGGCATAACTAATGAGTGTACCGAAAGATCTTCTCTACTCAAAAGATCATGAATGGGTCAAAAAAGAATCAGATGGAAAGGTTAAAATTGGCATAACGGAATTTGCCCAGAAGGAGCTGGGGGACATTGTTTTTGTCGAACTCCCGGAGGCCGGCAGCCAGATTAATGCCGGGGATTCATTCGGCAGCGTAGAATCGGTTAAAACGGTTTCCGAACTGTATGCTCCGGTTGCGGGAACTGTTGCTGAAACCAATGATCAACTTGAAGATTCGCCTGAATTTGTCAACGACTCTCCTTACGAAAAAGCATGGATGATTGAACTGGAAAATGTAGACAGCAGCGATCTGGGCACTTTGCTCGATGCAGATGCCTATGAAAAACTGATTGGTGCGGATGCCTGATCAATGCATCACTAGTAAGTTTTTACACTGAATTTCAATAATGGTAAATTAATCATGTAAATTAACAACCCTTGTCATCTTTTTGTTACCGTAATGTTGCTTCCTTTAAGAAGGGAAAGCATGGTATAAAAGATACAAGGGTTTTATTTGTGTTTGATCAGTAAAAACAGTGCCCGACTTTAATAAAATTTTTGACAATATTTATGTCGCTAGGTTGGACATGTTATGGTAGGTACATGCTAATTTAACAGATCAAAGCGAGAGGTGGAACTGTGATGAGCGCCAACCAGCTTGCAATGGGCGGTACATATAATATTCCGCTGGAAATGAATATTTTTAAAGTTCAGCAGGGTGATGAGTCCCTGAGAAACAAAATTATCGAATCTTATCAACCTTTTATAAAGAAGGTTGTTTCTAAAGTATGCAATCGATTTATCGATCAAACAATGGATGAATTCAGCATCGGTCTGGTGGCCTTTAATGAAGCAATCAATCAGTACCAGAAAGGTCAGGGCAGTAAATTCCTGACTTTTGCGGACATGGTGATTCGTCGCCGGATTATTGATTTTATTCGCAAGGAGTCCAGGCAGGTCCGCAATATATATCTGGATCAGGCCAAGCAGGACGATGAAAACGGGATGGAAGAGAGTTATGTGGAACAGCAGGCAGCTATTGACTTTTATGAAGAAAAGTGCCGGATCGACGAACGCAAAGAACAGATTATCAGTTACAGACAGTTGCTGCTTGAATACGGCATTACATTTGATGTATTGAGCAAGCACTGCCCTAAACACGCAGATGCGCGTGAAAATGCCAAAATTTCCGCGAAAAAATTAGTGGAACATAAAGAACTTGTCCTGTTTCTCAAGAAAAAAAGACAGTTGCCAATAAAAGATTTGCTTCAATTTGTCTCATGCAGCCGCAAAACAATAGAAAGGAATCGAAAATATATAATAGCATTGGCGCTGATTTATATCGGCGGATTCAGTGCACTGAAGTCGTACATTGAACCAGAATCGGAATTGGTTCACTGACGCAGGAAAGGTGGGGAAGGAAACTGAATAACCGGGGAGTTCTTGTATCCAGACGGGGGCGTCGTGCTGTTATTCTGACCAATGACGGAAATTTCGAATCGGTCAGACTCAGCTACTCAGCAAACTTGTCGATTGGACAGACTGTATTGTCCGAACACCTTTCCCAATCCCATCCATTTAGAAAATATTTGCTTGTGCCGGTTTTGACCCTCGGCTTTTCAATGCTTTGTTTTGCTCCGGTGACTCACAATGTTTCGGCTCCGAGCAGATCTGCAGCTGCTTATGTCAACATTGGCCTTGCATCGGGTATCGAGGCAAGTGTGGACAGGTATTTTCATATCATTTCAGTCCGCCCTTTGAGCCGAGCTGCAAAGAAAGTCATACCTGATCCTTCTGCTCTTGAAAACTTGTCATTCCGCAATTTTAGCAGCGCATTGATCAGCCGGCTGTATTCGCACGGTGATCTAAAGGGTGGTTCACTTTGCCTGATTTCTACAACTTTTACAAATCAGGTTAGAGGTTCGCAGAGGGAAGCTTTCAATACGGAATTGTTGCGTGCTTTTATGGACGGTACCTCCGAAATGGTGCGAGGAAGCGGTCCCGCTTCGCAGTGGGTACAGACAGCCATGGCCAATCAGGATGCAGTAAAGGGCAACGGGCAATCTGCGAGAAAATATATGCTTTACCTTCAGGCGAAAACAAGAGGAAGCGTACTGACGCTGGATAAGGTAAGAAAGCTTTCTACTGCAGGAATTGAAAAAGCAGTTCCGCCAATAACAATTCCGTGGAAGAAATTGGTAAAAAAAATTACAGATGGTCAGGATCGTGCTTCGTTTATTGAGAAAGGGCCCGATCAGATCCAAACGGCTAATACTTTATTTCAGAATCCGTTTCGGGATGTAGGGCAAAGCGGGCGAAATAGCAGTAGCTACCTTTTTCATGAAAATCATTTCGTTGCTGTACCGCTTAGTGCCGGACAGCGTGAAGCATGATCGAATCGTCACATATGCCGGACTGGCAGCGGGCATAGAGCTAACGTGCTATGCTCGCTTACTCTGTTTATTCAGAAGTATACTGAAGCAGATTAAGATTATGGGGTTGTATCGCTGGCTCTTATTCTCGGATGCGGCGCGATGATCGGCAGGCTGATGGAAGATCCAGGTGCTGCTCAGCGGATTGCCGATTCTATGAGTAGTAAATTTGGAAGGAAAAGAAGATTCAATGGGCTGGAATTGTGACCGGGCTGATCGTTGGTCGCAGCACATCGATCACGATGATTCTGCTGATGGACGGCGGTTGAGGTGCGTTGAACAGGTACTAGTCGGCAGTGGAATCGGTGATTACGTGGCTCGTTTGATGAAAGGAATATCGGTTTCGCCGATTATTCTTGTATTTCTCATCGTTGCTCACTGCACATTCTTGAGAGTGCCACGATTTCCGGTATGATCGCTGTGGCACAAGCCAGTCCGGAATCCTGGCGCTTAGGGCGGGAACATCACCCTTTCACATATCGATGATACGGATTTCTGGATATACAAGGAATATTTTAACCTATCCATTGGCCGATGATGAATCTGATCAGTTCACTTGTCACTCTGTGCATGATATTATTGCTTAGCGTGTTTGTTCATTAAATCGGAATTTTATCTTTATTCCGTCTGTTTCATGTTCGTCCAAAACACATTGACAAGCCTAAAGTACAATGATAGATTATGTGTACGCGAATTGAATAGCGAATGACTCTTATCCAGAGTGGCGGAGGGACTGGCCCGATGATGCCCGGCAACCCCCGGATTTTATTTTTGAAAATCCGGAATGGTGCTAATTCCTACGGATGCTTCGGTGTCCGGCAGATGAGAGAGGTGACCCAGCCCCTTTCTCATCTTGAGGGGTTTTTTGCTGTGTAAAAAAGCGTGGAAGGGGGGACAGCGAGTGGTCTGCATGCTTTTTAGCAGGCTGATTCATTTTTTATGACCAACTAAAAACAGAGGAATACATATTTTAGCCGGTCGTTTTTTTCTCTGAAAGAGAGGTTTATTGATTTGATCCAATTAACGCATGCAAGAAAAATTTATCAAACCGGTACCAGACCTGTAGAAGCATTAACCGATGTCAGTCTGAAGATTGAAAAGGGAGAAATCTTCGGAGTGATCGGTTATAGCGGGGCAGGAAAAAGTACATTGATCCGCCTGATTAATTTGTTAGAAAGACCGACATCCGGGACTGTGGAAGTTGACGGACACATCTTGTCCAGTTTATCTGCCGGAGAACTGCGTGATGCACGGAAACAGATTGGAATGATTTTTCAACATTTTAATTTGCTCTGGTCAAGGACTGTTGCTGAGAATATTTCTTTTCCGCTGGAACTGTCAGGAGTATCAAAAGAGAAAAGGAAGCACCAGGTGAACGAATTGATCCGGATGGTTGGCCTGGAAGGAAGGGAATCCTCCTACCCGGCGCAACTCAGCGGCGGTCAGAAGCAACGTGTCGGAATTGCGCGCGCTTTGGCAAACAATCCTAAAGTACTGCTTTGCGATGAGGCCACTTCTGCTCTTGATCCGAAAACTACAGATTCAATTCTCCAACTGTTAATGGAAATCAATCAATCTCTGGGAATTACAATTGTGCTGATTACCCATGAGATGCACGTGATTCGGAAAATCTGCAACCGCGTTGCTGTTCTTGATTCGGGCACTATTGTCGAAGAGGGCCTTACAGAAAATATTTTTGCAGATCCGCAGCAACCGATCACCCGCGAATTCGTCGGCCAGGTTGCAGCAGAAGAAAGGGATCCAGATCTAATCCGGCGTTTCCGCGCGGCTGGTCCGGATGGCAAAATTGTTCGCGTTATTTTCGATGGTTCAACTGACCAGGAACCGGCACTCGATACGTTTTTTCGCAATCATGCCATCCATGCCAACATCATAAAGAGTGATTTTTTGCCGGCGAATCACGGAAGCAAGGGAACACTGCTTCTGTTTGTCAGAGGCGCGGATGCAGACGTTCAATCAGCGCTTCAAAACCTGAAAAAGAAAAAGATAAGGGCAGAGGTGTTGCCGTTATGACCAATATTTTTCCAAATGTGGACTGGTCAGGCATGCTGCTGGCGACGGGTCAGACACTTTACATGACGCTGGTTTCGGGTATTTTCACATTTATTTTCGGACTGATTCTCGGGTTACTGCTTTTTCTTACTGCGAGCGGTGGATTGTACGAAAATGCGTGGGTGTATAAGCTGACTTCTTCTTTTGTAAATATTTTTCGTTCAATACCCTTCGTTATTCTGATCGTTTTGTTGATTCCACTGACCATCTTGATTATGAGGACAATGATCGGTGCTTCCGCGGCACTTCCATCCATTATTATTGGAGCTGCTCCCTTTTATGGGCGTCTGGTGGAAATTGGGTTACGGGAAGTGGACAAAGGTGTAATCGAGGCATCTGAAGCGATGGGGGCTACTCGATGGCAGATTATTATTAAAGTCCTGTTGCCCGAATCGTGGCCGTCCATGATTTCAGGTATGACCGTTACGCTGATCGCACTGATCGGCAATACTGCCATGGCCGGTGTTGTCGGTGCGGGAGGACTCGGTTCGGTTGCTTATAATGAAGGCTTTGAAGCAAACAATAATGATGTGACTTTTGTAGCAACGATCATCATTCTTATTATTGTTTTCGTGATCCAGTTTATCGGCGACCGGATTAGCCGAGCCGTGGATAAAAGATAGAGAAAGATTTACAGATGGCATCCTAAAAAAAATCACATAAAAACGGGGGAAACTGTATATGAAGAAATTATTTGTCTTTTCATTAATCCTGTCACTTGTCCTTATTCTAGCTGCGTGCGGAAAAGGAAGCGCCAATTCAGGCGGCCAGACGACACTGCTTGTTGGCGCTTCAGCCGTTCCACATGCAGAAATATTGAAACAGGCCGTACCGCTGCTTAAGAAAAAAGGTATCGATCTTAAAGTGAAAGTATTCAATGATTACGTCCTGCCTAATCAGGCGCTGGCTGCCAAACAGCTTGATGCCAATTATTTTCAGCACATTCCTTTCCTTGACCTTTATAACAAAGAGCACCATACAGATCTTGTCAGCGCAGGAAAAATTCATATTGAACCATTCGGCATTTATTCAAAAAAATATAAAAACATCAGTCAAATAAAAGACGGCGCAACGGTCCAAATCAGCAATAATAAATCGGAGCAGGGGAGAATTCTGCTGCTTTTGCAATCAAAAGGACTGGTAAAGATCAAACCGGGCGTGAACGGAGTTTCTGCAACCTTAAATGACATTGATAACATCAAACACCTGAAATTCCTGCAACCAATCGATCCAGCTCTGCTTCCAAAGGCCTATCAGAACAATACAGCGGATCTCTTTGCCATCAATACCAACTTCGCACTCCAGGCAAATTTGAATCCGAAAAAGGATGCACTGATTCTTGAAGGTGCCCAGTCGCCGTACGCCAATATTATTGCTGTCCGCAAAGGCGATGAGAAGAAAAAAGCGATTAAAGAGTTGGTCGACGTGCTTCATTCCAGGACAATCCAGGACTTTATCAACAAGAAATATAAAGGGGCCGTACTGCCGGTTTCTGACTGAACATGACAGGTGCACTTATAGACGCAAACAATCCGTTTCCTGCAGAACTGCGGGAAACGGATTGTTGTTATTTAAAAAGGAATACTAAAAAAGTAAGTTTTGAACGAATGTCTCACAAAAATACCGGAAGGTTTTTTTCTTTTTTTATCTTTCCTGAAATCAGCGTTATAATGATAAGCAAAAGCGATGTGTGACATTATTCTCTTTTTGCGATAAATCTTTTTGCGATAAAATTGATGGGTTTCTTCGGTTGATATCTCTTAACATCTGATATAAGATTGTAATGAGAATAGATTGAGAATGGAAAGTTACACGGAGATAATTATACGGGATTGGAATGGGGAGTGGGCAAACTCTCTAAAATCTCGATCGTTATATTATTGGAGGTAATGAGATGACGGTACCGGAATTGAAAATAAAAGATCTTCATGTAGCCGTTGAAGGCAAGCCGATTGTGAAGGGCTTTGATCTGGATATTAAGGGCGGGGAAATCCACGCACTGATGGGTCCGAACGGAACCGGAAAGTCAACGGTTGCTTCGGCAATCATGGGCCATCCGAAATACGAAGTCACTGCGGGAAGCGTGGCACTGGACGGTAAAAATCTTCTCGATATGGCAGTCGATGAGAGGGCGCGTGCCGGAATGTTTCTGGCCATGCAGTACCCGAGCGAAGTGAGTGGTGTCACCAATGCTGATTTTCTGAGAACAGCAATTAACGGCAGACGCGGGGAAGGTAACGAGATTCCGCTGATGAAATTTATCAAGACACTGGATAAAAAAATGGATTTGCTCGAAATGGATCAGGTTTTTGCGGAACGCTATGTCAATGAAGGGTTTTCCGGAGGCGAGAAAAAGCGCAATGAAATCCTTCAGTTGATGATGCTTGAACCCAAATTCGCGATTCTTGACGAAATTGATTCGGGACTCGATATTGACGCGCTCAAATGGGTGGCAAAGGGTGTTAATTCGATGCGTTCGGAAAATTTTGGCTGTCTGATTATCACTCATTATCAGCGCCTTCTCAATTATATTAAACCGGATAAAGTTCATGTCATGATGAATGGACACATTGTCAAGACTGGCGGACCTGAACTGGCGCTTCGTCTTGAAGAGGAAGGTTATGACGGAATGAAGGCAGAACTGGGCATCAAAGATGATGAGACAGTAGAAGCCTGATCAATCAGTTTTATTGGGAACAGGGGGGAGAATATGGCGATGCAGGTACAAAGTCTTCCGTTTGATGCGGAAGAAGTGATTCATTTTTCTGAAAAGAGGAATGAGCCCAAATGGTTTACTGATATAAGGCTGAAAGCACTCGGGTTGGCGGAAGAACTTCCGCTGCCAAAACCGGAAAAAACGCGGATTGACGACTGGAATTTTACAAATTTTATTTTTGATACGGTTGGGAAACCGGTCGCCAATCTAACCGAACTGCCTGAAAACGTTGGGCAATTGATCGGAAAGAAGGAAAAAGCAGGAAATGTGCTGATTCATCATAATGGTGACAGAGTATACCGCAGCCTTTCTCAGGATCTCAGCCGGAAGGGTGTCATTTTCACGGATTTGGCAACAGCTCTTCAAGAAAATGGTGAGCTTGTAAAAAAATATTATTTTAAGACGGCGTCTGTTGAGAAACACAAATTATCGGCACTCCATGCTGCTTTGGTCAACGGTGGATCCTTCCTTTACGTTCCAAAGAACGTGGTTGTCGATGTCCCGGTCCAGGCGGTTTATTTTCAGGATAATCCCTCATCCGGACTCGTGGCGCATACGATTATTGTCGCTGAAGCGAATAGTTCAGTGACTTTTGTCGAAAATTATTTATCTACCGCATCCGCAGGGGAAGGCGTCGCCAACCTGATTAGTGAAGTTACGGTCGGAGAAAATGCCAATGTCAAATATGGTGCGGTTGATCATTTCACCGACGGAATTGTGACTTATGTTAATAGGCAAGGCGATGTTTCCAGAGACGGTAGCTTGCAGTGGGCGCTCGGTCAGATGAATGACGGCAATACGGTGTCTGAAAATGCGACAAATCTTCAAGGTGACGGCTCTTCTGTGGATACAAAAGCTGTCAGTATCGGTAGTGGATCGCAGAAACAGAATTTTGACAATTATATTCACCATGTTGGAAAAGCGACCATCAGCCGGCTGTTGGTCCGCGGCGCACAGAAGGATGCGTCAAATTCAATTTTCAATGCACGTACCAAAATCGAACACGGGGCTTCCGGAGCTGACGGAGAACAAACACAGCGCGTGCTGATGCTGAGCGACGAGTCGCGCGGCGACGCAAATCCGATCCTGCTGATCGACGAGTACGATGTCATTGCCGGACACGCTGCTTCGGTTGGCCGTGTCGATCCGGATCAGCTTTACTATCTGATGAGCCGCGGAATTAAAAAAGAAACTGCTGAAAAATTAATTGTTGAAGGATTTCTTGAGCCGGTCGTTGATTTGTTGCCCATCGAAGGAGTCCGGAAACAACTTGTAGCGCTGATCGAAAGGAAGGTTGGCTGATGCTGGACATTCAATCAATTCGTCGTGATTTTCCAATATTGGGTCAGGAAGTAAACGGGCACACTCTAGTCTATCTGGATAACGCCGCGACTTCCCAAAAACCACAATCAGTGATTGATACGCTTGTGAATTATTATCAGTCATATAATTCGAATGTTCACCGTGGTGTGCATACGCTTGGGACGATCGCAACTGACCGGTATGAAGAGGCACGCGATAAAATCAGGCGTTTTATCCATGCGAAGAGTGCGAAAGAAATTATTTACACCCGGGGCACAACCGATTCGCTTAATATGGTTGCCTACGGTTATGGGCGGGCGAACCTGGCAGAAGGTGATGAGATTGTCATCTCACCGATGGAGCATCATGCAAATCTGATCCCGTGGCAGCAGGTAGCCCAAGCCACCGGAGCTGTGCTGAATTATTTTCCCATGCAGCCCGATGGCACCCTCGACATTGAGGATGTCCGGAAAACGATCACGGACAGGACTAAAATTGTTTCCTGCACAGAAGTCTCCAACGTACTTGGGACAGTGAATCCAATCAGACAGATTGCGGATATTGCCCATGAAAAAGGGGCGATTATGGTTGTGGACGGTGCGCAGAGCACGCCGCATATGGCAGTTGACGTACAGGCACTTGACGCGGATTTCTTCGCTTTCTCAGGACACAAAATGCTGGGACCGACCGGAATCGGCGTTCTGTATGGAAAACAGGCGCTGCTGGAAGCGATGGAGCCGGTTCAGACCGGCGGCGAGATGATCGATGAGGTCGGTTTCCAAAGCGCAACCTGGGCGGAACTGCCGTGGAAACTTGAAGCGGGTACACCGCATATTGCCGGTGCGATTGGACTGGGAGCGGCTATTGATTATCTGAATAACGTCGGGATGGAAGCAATCCGTCAGCAGGAAATCGAGTTGACAGAACTGGCCTACGAGATTATTTCAGGCATCAAAGGAGTTACTGTTTACGGTCCGAAAAAACGTGCCGGCATGGTGTCTTTCAATATTGACGGGATTCATCCCCATGATGTGTCTACGTCTCTTGACACGGAGGGCATCGCTGTTCGTGCCGGCCACCATTGCGCGCAGCCGCTGATGCACTGGCTGAAATGTGAGTCGACAGTGCGGGCCAGCTTTTATTTTTACAACTCACCGGATGAAATTGAAACGCTGGCGAAGGGAATCAAAGATACAAAGGAGTTCTTCGGACATGTCTTCTAATCATCTCGATCAACTATACCGCTCGGTGATCATGGATCATTACAAACGTCCGCGCAATCACGGCACACTTGATGAACCGGACAGCATTACAGTCAGCATGAATAATCCTTCCTGCGGTGACAAGATCTACATCTCGCTGAAGGTTGAGGACGACAAAATTGTCGATGTCAAGTACAGCGGCAGCGGTTGCGCAATCAGCCAGTCATCAGCTTCAATGATGACTGAAGCTATTAAAGGATTAAGTGTTAAGGATGCGCATGAATTATCCTTCGATTTTTCAGAATTGGTTCAGGGACGGGAGCATAATGACGATCTGGATCTCGGAGACGCCGAAGCACTTCAGGGCGTGTCACAGTGGCCCGCCCGTATCAAATGTGCAACGCTTCCGTGGAAAGCCATGGAAAAAGGACTGCGTGAGGCAGCACAAGTGCGGTCTGAACAGCAATAATTCAACAATTCTGTGAATCATGTTAAAATAAATGTATTGTTAGGATGAAAAAACTGACTGGTGATATATTTGCTTAACTATTAATTTATAAAGGAGGTTTCCTGAAATGGCCACAAAGCAGCAGGTGCCGGAAATAGAGGAATACAAGTATGGATTCAAGGAAAAAGATGTCTCCGTATTCCGAACAAAACGCGGGTTGACCGAGGATATTGTCCGTGAGATCTCAAAGAAAAAAAATGAGCCCGAATGGATGCTGGAATATCGGCTCAAGGGTCTGCATCATTTTTATAAACGGCCGATGCCTCAATGGGGTGCAGATCTAAGCGCGCTCAAGTTCGATGATTTGACGTATTATGTCAAACCTGTTCAGAATCAGGGCCGGACCTGGGATGAAGTGCCGGGCGAAATCAAGGACACTTTTGACAAGTTGGGCATTCCCGAAGCCGAGCGTAAATACCTTGCCGGAGTATCCGCACAGTATGAGTCCGAAGTGGTTTATCACAGCATGAAGAAGGATCTTGAAAAAGAGGGGATCATCTTCATGGACACGGATTCCGCCTTGAAAAAACACGAAGATCTGTTCCGAGAATACTTCGGCAAGGTGATTTCTTACGCGGACAACAAGTTTTCTGCGCTGAATGCGGCCTGCTGGTCGGGTGGGTCATTCGTCTATGTGCCGAAAGGCGTTGTATGCAAAACACCGCTTCAGGCCTACTTCCGGATCAACTCTGAAAGCATGGGGCAGTTTGAGCGGACGCTGATTGTTGTCGACGAAGGCGCATCTGTTCATTACGTAGAAGGCTGCACGGCCCCTGTCTACTCCAGCAGTTCGCTGCACAGCGGAATTGTTGAGATCTATGTCCGCAAGAATGCATATTGCCGTTACACGACGATTCAGAACTGGGCCAACAATGTTTACAACCTTGTTACTCAGCGCGCTATCTGTGAAGATCACGCAACAATGGAGTGGGTTGATGGCAACATCGGGTCCTGTGTGACGATGAAATATCCTTCTGTTGTCCTGAAGGGTGAAGGCGCACGCGGTAATACACTGACGATTGCGATTGGCGGCAGAGGGCAGAACCAGGACACCGGATCGAAGATGATTCATCTCGCACCGAATACTTCATCAACGATTATTTCAAAATCGATTGCCAAGAACGGCGGCAACGTCACTTATCGCGGCAAGGTTCATTTCAGCCCGAAAGCAGTCAATTCGAAATCGCATATCGAGTGCGATACTCTGATCATGGATGACCAGTCAACATCCGATACGGTTCCATATAATGAAGTTTTGAACAAGGACATCTCGCTGGAACACGAGGCCAAAGTATCCAAAGTTTCCGAAGAGCAGCTGTTCTATCTGATGAGCCGCGGACTCACCGAACAGGAAGCGACGGAAATGATCGTTATGGGCTTCATCGAGCCATTCACCAAGGAACTGCCAATGGAATACGCGGTCGAAATGAACCGTCTGATCAAGTACAACATGGAAGGTTCTATCGGCTGACCGTCCAGTAAATAAATAAAAAGGTCCGTTGGTTTGCTCTATGCAGACTGATGGACTTTTTTAATGCATCAGCATTGGCTCATACTTGTCCGAATCCAAACAAACAACGAAACAGTATAAAATTCAGGACCATTAAAAGTGTATGATAAGTTCAGGAAGAAGCATTTTATCCGTCAACAGATCCGAAACTCTTGGTTGAATCTTTAAAAAAAGTAGCGCGGCTTGAACACAACGTATTAAAAGTGTATGGCGGGCATAATGAGTTGGGGCTTGGACCAACAATACTGCATGAAGCGGGAGAGGCCGCTGATTATCTGATCAATGATGATCTCGTCAAGTTTGGTACCGGTTTGCATTGCTTCCATAACTGAGCGTGTAGTTTTTTAGTCAAAAGCTTACTGAAGAGATTTACCTTGTTGACAGAACAGTCATGATAAGCAGTACAATATAAAATGGACACGAAAGCGTTTTGTTCTTTGAATTTTTTAGGAGGGTTAAGCTTGATCTCACTCCATTTTCTACATACAAATGACATGCACAGCCACTTTGACAACTGGGGGAGCTTAGTCAGTTATCTTAACCGTGAGCGGCAGCAACTGCGTGAAGAGGGAGACCCTTATCTGACACTTGATCTCGGTGATCACATGGATCGTTATAATCCGATGACCGAGGGCCTGCTTGGCGAGGGGAATGTCCGGCTGCTGAATGATGCGAATTATGATTTTGTGACCATCGGAAATAACGAGGGCATTACATTTACAAAAGACATATTAAATGCCGTGTACCAAAAAAGAAAGTTTGAAGTGATTCTTGCCAATCTTTATGATCTGACCGGCGAACGCCCGCCATGGTGTAAGCCTTATGCCGTTTGCGATATGCGCGGAGTCAAAGTTGGGCTGATTGGCCTGACAGCAGCCTTCCCAAAGTTTTATCACCTGCTCGGCTGGGACATACATGATCCTTTTTCTGAACTGAGACCTTTGGTGGCACAGCTTAGACAGGAGACTGACCTGATCGTTCTGATGTCGCATGTCGGTCTTCCGTTTGATGAGCGTGTTGCGGAAGAGATTGATGGAATCGACGTGATTATCGGGTCCCATACCCACCATGTTCTGGAAGAGGGGTTGATGATTGATTCAACACTGATTGCCCAGGCAGGAAAATATGGCCGCTATGCCGGCCATGTTGTCGTGGAATACGACGAAGAGGCGCATCAAGTGGTTCATAAGGGCGCGGATCTCGTGACATTAAGGGAGCAGCCTGATCAGGAAGCGCAGCGCGAAGTCCAGCAATTGACCGCTGAGGGCATTGAGAATATGCAGCAGAAAATAGCCTGGCTTGACCATCCGGTTCAGGTCAACTGGTACAAAGAAACTGCTCTGCCCTTGATTCTGGCAGATGCTTTAAGAAAGTGGTGCCACGCGGATATCGGATTGGTCAATGCAGGCGTGATCATTGAAGGTCTGCCGGCAGGGGCGGTTACCCGATATGACGTGCATCACATCTGTCCCCATCCCATTAATCCGTGCAAGGTTGAGATAACTGGAAAAGAAATTGTCGAGATCATTAATATCGGCCTGAAAAAGCAATTCCAGACCTATGAACTCAAAGGCTTTGGCTTTCGCGGCAAAGTGCTGGGCAAACTAGTCTTCAGCCATCTGACGTATGAAACCCATTTGAGGAACGGCATCTTGGAAGCCAGTGATGTCCGCGTTCAGGGCGTACCGCTCTTGATTGATAAACGATACAGTATCGGCACGATTGACGTTTTTACACTTGGCACCTTTCTGCCGCCGATTGTCCGGGCAAAGCAGCAGTTCTATCTGCCCGAAATGTTGCGCGACTTGCTTGCCTGGCGATTGAAAGAATTGAATTGACTGTCAATTAAAAAAGGGATTTGTCACCACTTGCCACGCCGCCCATAAGATATGGGAAAAGGAGGCGGCAGAATTGATTCAATTGGAACCGATTGAGATTGACGGTCATTTTTTTAGAGGGATTTC
Source organism: Sporolactobacillus pectinivorans (assembly GCF_002802965.1). Taxonomy (NCBI): domain Bacteria; kingdom Bacillati; phylum Bacillota; class Bacilli; order Caryophanales; family Sporolactobacillaceae; genus Sporolactobacillus; species Sporolactobacillus pectinivorans. The sequence goes on from NZ_NXGA01000001.1 coordinate 1,567,044, forward strand.
GGTTAAACTGCCCAAGACGACACTGCTGACCATTTCAAATGAAAAAGGGTATATTATGTGCGGAGCGCTAGATGTAGGACTGCTTAACGACCAGCTGTCCGACCGCAAAATCATTGCCGGTAAAGCAGTCGGTGTGCGGACACTCGAAGAATTGTTAAATGCGCCTCTCACTGAAGTAACTTTTGAAGCGGAGAATCTGGGCATTTATACGGGAATGCCTGGCCGCGAGGCACTTCTGAAAATGTAAACTGTACCATATTTCAAAACTCCGGTGAAAAAGACTTTTATCCCCCCTTTCATCAGCATATAGATGATGTGAAGGGGGTTTGTCATGTTTAAGCCCAGCAGACGATACAGAAGGAGAACGATGCCGGCTAAAAGGGTGTTTTTTCTCTCGCTTATTCTGTTTATCCTTTTTACATCCGGCGGAATATGGTTGGTCAATGAACAAATGAAACCCGCTCTGATGAGTATTGCAGTGACTCAGGCCGAACAGCTGGGTAACTACGCGATCAATTACGGAATCGGAGAAAATGTCCTGTCTAATGTTACGGATGCGAACGATCCGAATCAGCAGCCGGGGATTGATACCGGGAAGCTGATCGTAACGCATCGTACAGCGCAGAATACAGTGAGCGATTATGACCTGGATCCTGCCGAGGTTAACCGAATAAAAGGCATCATTTCAAACCGTATCCTGTGGTTCCTCAGGGCGGCTGAAAAAGGAAATATATCGATGACCAACGGGCCTGGCGCCGATCTCGTCTATCAGAATAGCAATCAAAATAATGGCATTGTTGCCGATATTCCGCTCGGACAGATTTTAAATAACGCGCTGCTCAGTAATTACGGACCAAGAGTGCCTGTCCATATGGATGTAGTCAGCAATGTCCAGTCGGATATTCGCTGGAGCTACAAAAACATCGGCATCAATAATATTATTTTTATGGTTTATCTGGATGTACGGGTTACCGTTGATGTCATCGTCCCGTTTGCGATCCAGACGAAAACGATTGCTCAGCAAATTCCGATCGGCTCAAAAGTGCTGCCTCAAAGTGTGCCGTATTTCTATAGCTCGAATGGCGGTAGTATAACACCTTCCATTCCTGTTAATCCTCCCAACACCGGAGGTAAAAGTCCGTCAAGTTCTGGCCAATGACTCAATGGGGAAGAGGTTTCACTTCTTCTTTTGCTTTTCCTGTCTCTCCCATACGCGGAGCAAGGGATAGGGATCAATCGAATATTCGGTGATTCCGTTATCGTGATAGAATCCATAATGAAGATGCGGGGGAAATTTACCCATAGTTCCCTTCGGACCATATCCCGAACTGCCGACATAGCCGATCGTCTGTCCGGGTTCTGTCACCATTCCTTGATGGATACCTTTTGCGTAGCCATTCAGATGGGCAAAATAATGATAATTGCCCTGAAGATCTCGGAGCCCGATCCGCCATCCGCCGTATTTATTCCAGCCGATCATCTCTATGATACCGTAGGCTGTTGCGTGTACCGGTGTACCGTAGTCCGCGAAAAGATCGGTTCCTTCATGGATGCGCAGTCCGCCCCAGCCGCGTCTTGCGCCCCATGTTGATTCATAATCGTAGTTGGCTTTCAGGGGCAGCGGAAAATCATGGCCTGTAAGGGCGACGGTATTGAATTTTTCAAAAACACGGGCAAAGTCTTCAATCAGCTCGACGGCTTTTCCCCTGTGAAAATAGTTCCAGATAGCGATTCTGTTGTTCTGTTCCCCCGGTCCGTACGCAGCAATCTGATCGGCGAATGAGAGGATCCGGTCTTCCGGATCTCCGGGATTGGCTTCACCGTCACCGTTTCCGTCTTTTCCCGCTCCGCCGAAAAAGGCGATGGAGACCGGATCTCTGTCATGAATATTCTGGTTGAAAATGCCGACCCAATCTCTATCGGTATCATTCAGGCTGATGGCGGCACTATCTGGTGCAGTTCCGGTGATATTGCGCGCATACTGGTCACACCCGGCAAGAATTGTCCATGGGACACCGGTAAGTGCGGCGGTTTTCAGATACAGAGCTTTACGGTATTTTGCCGGATCACCTGGGGCCTTTACGTTTGCCGAGACCGTGTTTGTCCATAAGATCAGGACGGTGACAAGGCATAAGATGTGTTTTGAAAAGTTGTTCTTCATGAACTCATCCCCTTCTGCAATTACAAAAATAGGATTCATTACCAATGGATGAAATTCAACCAATTTTTCGAATGTCTCCATGATCTGTTATAATGTTGTTAAATAAAGAGATCCGTCGGTACCTGAAAATGTGAACCAGGACGGCCGGACATTCTGTTTCTGCCCGTATGCAGCGGCAGTTCGGAAATCCAGAAAGAGGGGAAAGTTCCGTTGGTTGATACTACGGTTTCCATCGATCATCACCGGTATGAACTTATTGAGGAGGTGCGTAATGGCTGGAATGAAGAAGCCTTCATCAAAAGATACAGCGACATCCTCGATAAATTTGATTATATCGTCGGAGATTGGGGCTACGACCAGCTCCGCCTTCGCGGCTTTTATGATGATGACAATCAAAAATCGACCTTTGATACTAAAATCAGCACCCTGGTGGATTACCTGATTGAGTATTGCGGTTTTGGCTGTGCCTATTTTGTTTTGAAAAAAATGGCTGGAAAATAAGAATGATTCTGCGGATTTCAGGGGTACTGTGATTCCGCTGAGTGATAACGATCCACTCCAGCCTGATTGTTCATTGTACCTAGGCCGTTTGTTTCACCGCTTAGCACGTAGTCTGTGCAAAAAACGTGAATTAATGAATCTGATCCTGCCGGCAGCGTTTTTCTGCAGGGCTTTGTACAGGAATCGATAAAGAAAACTTGGCAAAGCCAAGCCTCTGGTGCAGGCAAAGCCTTAGTTGTGACGTCCATGGATGGCGCCTAATGCCGAACATGCCACGGGACGTACTTCCGCAGGATGCGGTGACTTCGACGTTGTGCACAGGACGTGCACGTTCTTAGTCGAAGATCCCTTAGTTGAAGATCCGATGGCTATTCGGCCGCTTATACTATAATCCGATAAAATTTTATACTTTCTTATAGTATAAAAAAGAGGGGACCGGCATGTACTTTGTGGATCGCAGCAATATTAAAAAAATACTGGATTATCTCGGGCGGCTGCTTGAAATTTTTGATCGGGAAAACTGGAATACATCAGTGGCTGAGCTTGCGCTTGAACGTATAGCCCAGAACCTGATTGAGTCAATCATTGATGTGGGCAATCAGATGATTGACGGATTCATCATGCGGGATCCCGGCGGGTATGAAGACGTCATTGACATTCTGGAAGACGAATCAGTGCTGCCGCATGAAGAGGCATCGTCAATCAGGCAAGTGGTCGGCCTGCGCAAAATGCTTGTTCAGGATTATACGGCCATTGACCACGGCCTGCTGATCACGGTCATCGAAAAAAATGCGGCTGCTCTGAAACAATTTTCAGCGCGGGTTACAGCATATTTAGAACAGGAACTGGGTCCTGTATCAGCTTTCACACCAGAACGGAAAAAAGAATAACAGCGTAGAGAAACTGGAGGTTCATGAATGGGAAAGACTTATGACGCTTTTTTGCTGGATTTAGATGGAACGGTTTACCGCGGCAAGGAAAGGATCCCTGAAGCAGTAGATTTTGTTAAAACATTAAAAGAAAAAGGGCTTCGTTATCTGTTTGTGACTAATAATTCAACACGGACTAAAGAGGCGGTAGCGGAACAGCTAAGCGGCTTCGGCATCCCCTGCACAGCGAATGATGTCCTGACAACGAGTATAGCGACAGCCAGTTACATAAAATCACAAAAGGAAAATGCCTCTGTGTACTATATCGGTGAAGACGGTTTAAAACAGGCGATGGAGCTTGAAAATCTAAGATATGAGGAGAATCATCCGGATTATGTCGCTTTCGGCATGGACAGGCAGATCACCTACGAAAAGTATGCAAAAGCATGCCTGGCGGTTCGCGCCGGTGCCAAATTTGTCTCGACTAATCCGGATGTGGCGCTGCCTAATGAACGGGGTCTGATGCCGGGGAACGGCTCTCTGACGTCAGTTATCAGTGTGTCAACCGGTGTTGCACCGGTGTTCATCGGGAAACCTGAACCGATCATCATTGAACTGGCTCTGAAAAAAATCGGTACGTCCAAGGAACGGACGCTGATGATTGGGGATAATTACGATACAGATATTATGGCCGGTATTCGTTCCGGTCTCGATTCGCTGATTGTTCTAACAGGTGTCACCTCAGAACAGGCATTGAAGATGAAATCGGTGCAGCCGACCTATGCCCTTCATTCCTTGAGTGAGTGGCAGTTTTAAATTAAAATAGTATCCTTTAGCGGCTGAACCATTGTTTATTCGGAAATTACACTGAACCAGTTCAAGGGACACTGAAATTGATGAAAGACGCTCCGAATCGAAAAAAAGACTACAAAAAGGAAACCTCATTAGAAAAAAACACCACAATCCGACGAGCTGTACCGTTCCTGAAAAAAGGAACGGTATTTGTTTTTCGCTGAAAAATAGCCTGCGCCCCATTCCTTTTGCATAGACTAGTGAGAAAACGATATGGGGGCATCTGTATGTCAGGGCAGGCCAATCTGCAGGCACTGGTCGATCAGAATTATCTTTTGGATGTGACGGAAACAGGATCGCTTCGGCTTTTTTTTCAGCCTGCCGATCATTTCTACCATCGGAATTTTGAGGCACTGGCACAGGCGGCAGAGTATCTGAGCCAAAATACGACACTGCCTTATTACCGGATGGTTCGGACCAAGAAAGGGGGGTATACCCTTGACGTGAACGGGACACCGTCCGTATTGATGGTTTTTCCCGGCGAACGTCAAATAACTGATGATCATCTTGGGGCAATGCTGGCAGAGTTTCATATCAGCTCACAGGGGGCAGATATCCGCAATTTCCCAGAATCCCCTCTTAATAGCCGGATAGATGGGCTTTCCAGCCGCATGGATGCACTCGGAGCAAAACATCGGGAAATTCTGAAGAAAAAAGAACCGACAACATTTGAAAGAGGATTTCTCGGCAATTTTCTTTATTTTTCAGGATGTGCAGAAAACGCGATCCAGTATCTGGTCGATACCTCGCTCGATTTTCCAAATCCGGAACCGATGGCGCTCAGCCATTACCGTTTTTCCGGGGTAGATTCCCTGATTCCGGAAAATCCGGCACTGTGGGTCGCTGATGATCGCTCACGGGATCTTGCGGAATGGCTGCGGCTTCTGGCATGGAACGGAGAGGCTCCCGCTCAAAATACTGCCGCAGAAGCTTTTCTGGACGACTATGAGAACCGCTTTCCATTAAGTAGGCAGACGGCCGCCAATCTCTTTGGAAAGCTGCTGTTTCCGCTTCCCTATGTTGAATGTTGTGAGCGGTATTTTTTCAGCCAGGGGCGTGAAGACCGTCATTTACTGAATGACGTGATGCTTCTTAACGAGGACAGGGCCGAGCGTCAGGAACGCATGCTTTATTTTTTGTCGCGCCGCTATTCAGCGATTAAAGTGCCGGAATGGCTGGCCCGGACCTCAGCCTGAGAAGATACAGAAAACCGCCCGATTTATTATTCGGGCGGTTTGAATTATTTGCGGCAAATTCATCTCGGTATCAAAAAACCGAGTTTTCTCAGTTGGCGGCCTTTATAAAAACGAACGGATACCCTGCAGCTTTTGTCCTGCTTCTCATTTTGGACAAAATTAAAAAACCTGCTCCAGTTCCTTGACTCCGGGAATATTATCTATTAGGGCCCGCTCAATGCCGGCTTTTAAAGTAAGTGTCGAGCTTGGGCAGTTTTCACAGGCCCCAAGCAGGCGAACGCGGACGATGCCATCCTCGACGTCAAGCAATTCAACATCTCCGCCGTCACGCAATAGAAAAGGACGAAGCTTTTCAAGCACTTCTTCAACCTGATTGTACATCGGAAACACTCCTTCCTCATTGCTTATAACTGTCATTATATCGTGTTTCTGCCTGAAAATCTAATATTTGTGCTAGAACGGGAACATACACTGTGACGGCTATGCTGTTCATGTTATATTAATAAATATAACAAGCCATCGGAGGCGAGCCCTTTGGATCTTACAGTTTATGGAGCTGAGGCTGTATGTGCCAGCTGCGCCCAGGCGCCCCCGTCAAAGGCAACGGCTGAATGGCTGGAAGCGGCGCTGGTACGCAAATTTGGCAAACCGCTACCTGTGCGGTATGTTGATATTTTTCAGCCTGAAACGGAAAAAGACCGCTATTTCTGTGAAAAAATCAAATCTGATGACTATTTTTTTCCGCTTCTTGTTTCCGGGAGCGAAGTACTGGGAGAGGGATTTATTTCGCTAAAGCCGGTCCTGCTTTTCCTGGAAAAAAACGGTCTGACAGTGAGCGAATCAGGAAGCGGAGAACAATGATCGTGCAGCGCGGATAAAATATGCGGGTGTCGCTGCATGACGAATGGACGTGTCCGTGCTACAATAGATCATCAAAAGCGGTCATCCGTCAGAAAGAAGGGAATGCCATGCTTGATTTTCACCACAGCTGGCCCTATGAACGTGTGATGAATGATATTTATTTTGAAGAATGCCCGTTCTGCCATGCGTCGCCTGTTTTGATACCGATAAAGAAAAAAGCTGTTGATGAGGCATTCGAGGGCATTAAAACGCATATCGTGATGCCCTGCTGCCATGAAAAAATTGTGGTCGAGAGCATGGACAGTGATTATATATGGGCTTCAGCAGCCCTCAGATGATGCAACCGGAGAGTGACGAATGTTGGGAAGAGCTTACCCGTTTACAAAAATGCATGGCCTTGGAAATTGTTATATCTATCTGGACGGCATAACGAACGACTTCGATATTCCTTCTTATGCCGAACTCGCACAGCAGGTCTCTGATCCATACAAGGGGATCGGGTCTGATGGGCTGATTATGATTCTGCCGTCAGAAAGAGCCGATGTGCAAATGAGAATATTCAACAAAGACGGCTCCGAGGCGAAAAACTGCGGGAACGGCCTGCGCTGCGTGGCAAAATATGCTTACGAGCACCGGCTGGTCGATTCCCGCCGATTTATGATTGAAACCTTATCAGGAAATAAAGAGGCCGAAATTCATCTGCACGACGGGGCAGTTGACGAAGTGACCATCGATATGGGGGAACCGATTCTCAGCCGCGGCAGCATTCCGGTTGCCGGAGGGGATCCGGGCAGCGTGGTGATCCGTGAACCGCTGGAAATCGACGGTACGGTTTACTCGTTTACGGCTGTATCTATGGGCAATCCGCATGCTCTGTTTTTTGTAGATGATGTGGCGACTGCTCCCATTCATCAATTAGGATCGCTGCTCGCCGACACCTATCCGCTTTTTCCAAACGGCGTGAATGTTGGTTTCGCCCATCCGCTGTCCGATCACGAGGCGGATTACCGCGTATGGGAACGTGGTTCAGGCATCACACAAGCTTGCGGCACGGGTGCCTGTGCTTCAGTTGTCGCGTCAATCCTTGAGTCGCGCATTAAGAAAGACTGCCCGGTGACTGTTCATCTTGCAGGCGGCGACCTGATCATCGAGTGGCTTTCGGCGTCCAATCACGTGATGATGACCGGCGGTGCTGAGACAATCTGCCAGGGGACGTATTATTTCAGAGAAAAAAACGGTCAGTAAATGGATTGTGATTAATGTCACATCACGCTATAATAAGCTTAAAATGTAAAGGAGATGAGCAGGATGAACATTACCTTGACTGAAGCGGCAAATTTTCGAGTGAAAGAAATGATCAGTGAGGAACCGGGTGAGGATTTATTCCTTCGTGTCGGTGTCGGCGGTGGCGGATGCTCCGGGCTGACCTACGGCATGGGTTTTGATGATAAAATCATCGAAGGCGACCAGGCCTTCGAAAATAACGGCCTGAAAGTAGTTGTTGACAAAAATAGTGCTCCTCTGCTGGATGGTGTGACTATCGATTTCAAACAGAATTTGCAGGGCGGCGGGTTCATGATCGACAATCCGAACGCGATCTCAACGTGCGGCTGCGGACATTCGTTTAAGACAGCGGAGAATGAAGGCGAGCCTGCGAAACAGTGCGACTGTTAATCAGAAAATAAGCTTGCAAGAAATTGCAGGAAAAAAATACGATTTTTCCCAATGACCGATTCGGTTAAGTTCGGATAATAATCGATCATGGTAAAAGCATCTTTCGGTGATGAATCACTAAGAGATGCTTTTTTAATCCTGTAAAACCCCATGAACCTTATCGTCCATTATCCAAGAATATCGCTTTTCATGCGTCATTTCACCTGTATCCAAAATATTTCGCTTTTCGTAAAAATAAGGGGATTTCAAATCACTGCTGATGGTCATAAATTAATCTTGGTATCCTTTCCGCAATCATTGCACAGACTATTACACGTATAAAAATAAATACTTTACACGTATTTGATACGTGTTATAATAAATGAGAGGTGATTAATATGAGCAAAGATCAATATGTTTATCCGGCGGTATTCACCCGTGGCAATGATGAAGTAGCCATTGAGTTTCCTGATCTGCCCGGCTGCGAATCCTCAGCCCCGTCTCTTGAAGAAGGATTTGCGAACGCCAGAGAAGCTCTGGCTCAGCATCTTTACAGGATGGAAGAAAACGGGGATGAAATTCCTGAACCATCGGAAGTTACAGCACTTCAGACAGATGAAACTCAGTTTGTAACGGTTATTGAAGCATGGATGCCTCCGTTCCGGAAAAAAATGGAGAGCCAGGCCGTTAAAAAAACACTGACAATTCCCAAGTGGCTGGATGATGCGGCTAAAACAGCCGGACTGAATTATTCACGAATTCTTCAGGATGCGCTGAAGGAAGAACTCAATATTGATGAAAAGGACAATTCTTTCTCAATGCAGGAAAGGCTGAACAAACAATTGAACAAGGTCAAGAAGAGCCTCAGGGATTTGTCGCGGATCAGGGTTCACGTGAATATGGTCGACGATGAGGATCTCTCAAATCCCATTATTGAAGAAATCAACGCTGCTAAAGAAGATATCCAGGGAATGGCTGAGAAGATTAAGGATGTCTATTCATCCGAAGAATTATCACGGCTTTCCAAGAAACTTGATCATTTGGCAGATAAAATTTCACAAAAACTGCGTTAAGATAATACTTTAGAAAAATATCTCTAAAAAAGACTCAAGGCGACCAACTGTCTGGCTGCGCGCTCTGAGTCTTTTTTCGAATGAGAAATTTATCCTGAAAATTGTCAAGGATATTTTTTTGCAAAAAAAGGAGATAAAAAGGGAAATTTATTTATTGTCGGCCGTAAAAGTCATTAATTCATACATAATCATCACTTTAATGCCCATTTCTTGTGATACAGTTTTTCCATATTTGTTATTCTTGAATTGTTAACAAAAAAGACATATTATAAATTGTGGAGACCTTTTTATCTGTATTTTTTATTTTGAAAAATAATTTTTAACAATAGAGTTTGTTCAAAAAGGGGTGAAGTGACGAAGAGATTCGCCGCATATCATTCAGTGACTTTCCGAACGCTCTCTAATAATATTAAGATAAAGGTGGCTGTGAAAAATGAGCAAGCCTAAAATTCTAATCATCGGCGCGGGATATGGCGGCATGATAACAGCAGTACGGTTAACTAAGGAACTGGGAGTAGAAGATGCGGATATTACGCTTGTAAATAAGCACAATTACCACTACCAGACAACATGGTTGCATGAAGCTGCTGCGGGGACCATCCATCATGACCGGACGCGAATGCTGATCAAAAACGTGATCAATACAAAGCGTGTGAACTTTGTCCAGGATTCAGTCAGATCTATTGATAAGGAAAATAAAAAAGTAATTCTGAAAAATGGAGCACTCGATTACGATTATTTAGTAATCGGTCTGGGCTTCGAATCGAATACGTTTGGTATTAAAGGTTTAGAAGAAAATGCATTCGCCATCCGAAGTGTCAATACGGCAAGAAGGATTCGCGAACATATCGAGTATAAATTCGCGAGTTTTAACAATGATCCGGATGCCAAAGACAGTGATCTGACAATCGTTGTCGGCGGTGCCGGGCTGAGCGGTATTGAATTCCTTGGTGAGCTTGTGGACCGTATCCCGGATCTTTGCAAAGAATATGATATCGATCCGGAAAAGGTGAAGATTATCGATGTCGAAGGGCTGCCGCTCATATTGCCGCCATTTGAACGAGACTTAGCAGAATATGCCCAAAAATATCTGGAAAGTAAAGGCGTTGCGTTCAAGCTTGGAACATTCATTAAGGAAGCAACCCATGACGGCGTTCTGGTACAGAAAAAGGATGCTGAGGAAATGGAAGAAATCAAAGCTGGTACAGTCGTCTGGACAGGCGGCGTTAAAGCCAGCCATATTCCTGCTGATTCCGGTTTTGAAACAAACCGCGGCAAAATTCAGGTTAACAAAGATCTGCGCGCCCCAGATGACGACCATGTTTTCGCGGTTGGCGATGTTGCCGTTTTCTTCCCAAAAGAAGGCGAACGCCCTTATCCCCCGACCGCACAGATCGCGGTCCAGGAGGGCGATCTGGTTGCTAAGAACCTCAGACATCTGATCAAGGGTGAAGAAACCGAGCCGTTTGTTTACAAAGAAAGAGGGACGGTCGCGTCGCTTGGAGAGAAGCAGGCGATCGGCGTTGTTTTTGACAAGAAGCTGAAGGGTATGCCTGCGGCTGCAATGAAGAAAGTGATCGACGACCGGTACCTGCTGGAACTGGGCGGAGTCGGACTTTTGCTGAAAAAAGGAAAACTGAATTTGCTGTGATCTGGTGCTGGTCTGAATAAATGGATAAATTTAAAAAGGGATTCGAAGCCCATCGATGCTTCGAATCCCTTTTTAAGTTCGGCTTAAACATCTGAAAACATTAATGGTTTCGTTAAAAATTGGAATGATAAGGAAAGAAACACTACTCTTTCCGAATTATAGTCCAAATTTTCATCAGCTGGTTTGTTTCATCCGGATGCATGGTCAGGTCCTGGACAAAAGAAAACAAATCTGGCACCTGTCTGATCTGATCCATGAGTTGAGTTTCTTCTTTACTGAAATAGGAAGACGGGGTTTCCTGAACAGCCGGAATACGGCCGAGAAGATAGTCAGTCGAGACATTGAGATAGTCAGCAATCTGGACGAGCATTTCGGGATCAGGTTTACGTGCGCCGGATTCGTAGCGGTTCAGCTGGACGTTCGAGATATTCAGTTGATCAGCCATTTCCACTTGCGACAAGTTCTTCTCATCGCGAAGGAAACGTATTCTGTGACCGAGCATGTTTCCCACGAAGGTTGATCCTCCCGTCCGGCATTTTTGGTGATTCAGAAGAAATGATAAAGTTCCAAACAAATGAAATTTTATCACGATACCTTTTATCAACCGTTTTATTTGCCAAATGGGAAATTAAAAGATGAAAAATCATGCCAAATATGTTATTATCTGAGCATAAATTACCGTAATGGTAATCAAGAGGAGCCGGATTGCGATGCTGACAGTAGATCTAAAAAAAATGAAAAAGTTGCGGAAAAAGCAAATGTCACTGGAACAAATGTCCTCAAAATTAGGGTACGGCAGTCCTAACGGTTATTACTATCTGGAAACGGGACACAGCAAGATTTCAGCTGAAATGCTCGCAAAGGTTGCGATGATCTTAAAGGTGCCAATCACAGATTTTTTTGTGGATGACAGAAATTCACAGGACGATTGAAACAATGTTCCGCAGAATAAAATAAACTTTTCCTGAGAAATGCGCCGCCATTGCTATGATTTTGTTCTTTTGAATGATAAACTTAGTTATTGGCATGGCCACATTGTTTATGGGGCGCCATCATTTACTGCGAATGCTGGCAGTACTGAAGGGGGACGTTTATTATGTGCGGATTTTGCGGCTATATTGCAAATAACAATGATCTTGAACCGGGAAACAATGAGCAAAATGCGATGACCGCACGTGCGGATATGATCAATCATCGCGGTCCCGACGATGCGGGCTATTATACCGATGATCAGGTACAGCTTGCCTTCCGCAGGCTGAGCATTATTGACCTGGCGGGCGGCCATCAACCGCTTCCTTATGAGAATGAACGCTATTACATCATCTATAATGGTGAAGTTTATAATTATGTGGAACTTAGAAATGAACTGATTGAAAAGGGGTACACATTCAATACGACTTCAGATACCGAGGTCATCGTTGCTCTGTATGCGGACCGGGGAGAGGCATGTGTTAAATGTTTTCGCGGCATGTTTGCCTTTATTATTTGGGACAAACAGGAACGAACGTTATTTGCCGCCCGTGACCATTTTGGCATTAAACCATTTTACTACATGCAAAAGGAAGATGGGATTTTCTTCGCATCTGAAAAGAAAAGCCTGCTGATCGACGAGGATAAGCACCCCGTGTCCAAGCAGGCACTTCAGTATTATCTTACTTTCCAATTTGTCCCTGAACCCTGTACTCTTGCGGAAAATATTAAAAGCCTGGAACCGGGACATTATCTGCTTAAGAAAAACGGGGAGCCGTTGCAGAACAAGGCTTTCTGGGAGCCCGCTTTTGCACCGGTGAACCAGACGCTTGATGAAGCGAAGAAAAAGATACAGGATGTGCTGATTGACTCTGTGAAAATGCACATGAGAAGTGATGTGCCGGTCGGCGCTTTCCTGTCAAGCGGCATTGATTCGACAAGTATTGTCGCGCTTGCCAAACGTTTTAATAAAAATATCAAAACGTTCACGGTCGGTTTTGCCAGCAAGGGGTACAATGAGATCGACATTGCCCGGGATTCGGCAGAGAAACTCGGCGTCGAAAACTATGCGCTTGAAATCTCACCTGAGATGTGCATGAAGGAGCTGCCGAAAATCGTCTGGCATATGGACGACCCGCTGGCGGATCCGGCGGCTATTCCAAATTACTTTGTTGCCCGCGAAGCCAGAAAATATGTGAAGGTTGTGCTCTCTGGTGAAGGCTCCGATGAGCTGTTCGGTGGCTATACTATCTACCGTGAACCGATCTCATTAAAATGGTTTGATGCAGTTCCGAAACCGGGGAAGGGATTGCTGCACGCATTCGCGTCCCGACTGCCGGTTGGCATGAAAGGGCGGAGCTACCTGCTGCGGGGGACAACGCCGCTTGCTGAACGTTATGTCGGCAATGCGTTTATATTTAGTGAAGAAGAAAAGAAATATGTGCTGAAAACTTTTTCTGAACAAACACCGTTTACAGATATCACGAATCCAATATACAGACAGGCGTCAGAGAATAACAAGCTTGACCAGATGCAGCTGGTAGATATTGAAACCTGGCTGCGCGGGGATATACTCGTGGTAGCGGACCGCATGACGATGGCAAATTCGCTCGAATTGCGCGTTCCTTTTTTGGATAAAGAGGTATTTGACGTCGCCCGGACGCTCTCCGCATCCCTCAAGACGGCGGACGGCACGACGAAATACGCATTCCGCGAAGCAATGCGCGGGATCGTTCCGGATTCAATCCTTTTCCGGAAAAAGCTTGGTTTTCCGGTACCGATCCGTATCTGGCTGAAGGATGAGATGTATGATTGGGCAAGAAAGATCATCAATGACAGTGAGACGGATAGCCTCTGGCGCAGGCTGAGCCTTAGTTGCGCTTATACTATAATCCGCTAAAATTTTATACTTTCTTATAGTATAAATAAAAAGATCCCCAATCCGGGGATCTTTTTTCATGGCGTGCGCTGCTTAGTGGGTTTCCGTTTCGCGCCTGTGTTCCAGTTCTTCGCTGGGCTTGAACAGCAACGTGAGGGAGTACAACGCACAAAGGCCGACAATACCGTAAATGATTCGAGCCAGCGCCGTATACGTTCCGCCGAATATCGCTGCGATAAGATCGAATTGAAAGAAGCCGATCAGTCCCCAGTTAATGCCTCCGAGAACGATAAGAGTCAGGCATGTTCTCTGCAAACCGCTCATAATCTTTCCTCCTTTTTAAACCGAGCTTATATGTCAGTGCAGACTTAGGTTGCCTTGCAGGACAATAATTATGCATCTTTTTTTAAAACATTTTTTTACTGCTGCCCGATAATTATTGTCATAATTGTGAAATCGGTTCCATCCCAGAATTATCGGCTATTCACGACTTGAATTTATCCGTTTTGTCTTGTACAGTTAAAGAGTGATAACTTCGTTCGATTATTGGAGGCAGAAGAATAATGGGTAAGAAAGTTGCTTTTGATTACAGCAATGCGCTTCCGTTTTTTGCGGAGCATGAACTGGATTACTTGTCGGCACAGGTTTCAGCTGCCCATAAAGCGATCCATGAAAAAACAATTGCAGGAAATGATTTTCTTGGCTGGCTGACCCTCCCGACCGACTATGACAAAGAAGAGTTTGCGCGGATTCAGAAAGCTGCTGAAAAAATCAAGAGTGATTCTGATGTCCTTGTTGTCATCGGAATCGGTGGATCCTATTTGGGTGCCCGTGCGGCGATTCAGACACTAAATCATTCTTTTTTCAACGAACTGAGCAAAGATGAACGCAAAGCGCCACAGATATTCTTTGCAGGGAACAGCATCAGTTCAACTTACCTGAATGAACTGTTTGATGTACTCAAAGACAAGGATGTTTCAGTTGACGTGGTTTCAAAATCCGGTACGACGACTGAGCCTGCTATTGCCTTCCGTGTTTTCCGCGAATTTCTTGAAAAGAAATATGGAAAAGAAGAGGCAAAGGGTCGTATTTATGCGACGACAGATAAAGCAAAGGGCGCGCTTAAAACACTCGCTGACAAAGAGGGCTATGAGAGCTTTGTGATTCCGGACGATGTTGGCGGCCGGTTCTCCGTTTTGACAGCAGTCGGCCTCTTGCCGATCGCTGCCGCAGGTATCGATATCAGCAGTCTGATGGAAGGGGCCCGGGACGCTCAGAACGATTTCAGTGAACCGGAGCTGAGCAAGAATCAGGCCTATCAGTATGCGGCTGTTCGCAATATTCTCTATAACAAGGGCAAATCCGTTGAAATGCTTGTTAACTTTGAACCGAATCTCCATTATTTTTCGGAATGGTGGAAGCAACTTTTTGGCGAGAGTGAAGGAAAAGATTTCAAAGGGCTTTATCCTTCATCCGGCGATTTCAGCACGGATTTGCACTCACTCGGTCAGTTTGTCCAGGAAGGCAGCCGCGTCATGTTTGAAACGGCAGTTCTTGTTGACGAACCGCGCAAGAATATAACGATTAAGTCTGAGGCGGAAAATCTCGACAATCTGAATTTCCTTTCCGGAAAAACGATGGACTATGTCAATAAAAGAGCTTCTGAAGGTGTCCGTCTGGCACACACGGACGGACAGGTGCCACAGCTTGTCGTAACTATTCCTGAATTGACACCGTATCATCTCGGTTATCTGATGTATTTCTTTGAAAAGGCTGTTGCAGTTAGCGGGTTCCTTCTTGGCGTCAACGCGTTCAACCAGCCGGGTGTCGAAGCTTACAAGAAGAATATGTTCGCTCTGCTTGGCAAACCAGGTTACGAAGATGAAAAATCTGCACTGGAAAATCGGTTAAATCACTGATCAGAAGTACTGTTTACCCACTTTTATCAGAATCAGAAAAAAGACTTTGCTATTTCCGGCAGAGTCTTTTTTTAATTGACGGAAAAGCGATAATCACTTAACATGGAAAACAGCAGATCAACTGACAGAGTGACTCAGAGATTAAGATTTATGCTGGAAAGGGAGAAGAAATGTGAAGGGGAAAAATTCAGGTATGCTTCCGAAACTGGTGAGCATCCTTCTGACTTTTATACAAATTATCATCACTTTATATATACTGCTCAAATTTTTTGGAGCGAACAATACGCCGTTTGTCAATCTGCTCAATGGGCTGAGCGAGCCGATTTTGCACCCTTTCACAGGCATTTTTCATCCGGTCGCCTTCAACAACCGTATACTGGATCTTTCAGCAGTTTTCGCCCTGATTGTCTATAGCGTTATCGGATTCGGCCTGCAGAAAATTCTGGCCGTTTTGCGACTGAAATGAGAAATAACAAATAAACTCTTGTTACAGAAAAAGTGAAAAACGGATCCGCTGCGGCGAATCCGTTTCGTTTTTTAAAGTGACCTGCGGTAGAGGTCTTTTGATTTAAATCCTTTATCCAGAATTATTTCCATCTCCGACAGGCGTTTTTCACGGGTTGTTTCATGCTTTGCACTGAACACATATCTTGCCCAGTCTTTTTGGTAACCGGGAGCCAGATTTTTATAAAAGGCAGCAGCTGTTTTTCCCGAAAGATAGAGCTCTATCTGAGGAATATAGCTGACATAGTCATCGGCGGACTGGTTGCTCGTTGAGTTTGATTTTCCCTTCCTGAATCCGGCCTCTTTCAGCCCGATGACGGTAAAAACCTCATCGAGGCTGATCATCCGGGCGAACTTAATATCACTTTTTCCAACATAGCCGTCTGAATTGACATTCAGGTTTGGAAATAGTTCATCACGGTGAATGGAATCGGGATAAATCTTATTTCCCTTTTTGGGATAAGCGATATACAGATAGCCATTTTTCTGCAGCCGGTCATGGCTGATTGTTTCCCGAACCATTTCTTTCAGCTCGTTGAGGGAGAAGACAAATGCAAAAATCAAGTCATATCTGTCTGTTTTTAAAACTTGGTCGTACTCAGCCAGATTATTAAAACAATCCATTTCAGACTTCGGGAGATTCATGATCGCGACTTTTTTGTATCTGTCCAGTTTCAGCTTCTCAATAAGTGACGAATTAGGCATAATGTTAGTTAACATCTGCTTTCCAAAAATAATTCATAAACTCCTGTAAAGAGAGCCGCACAACAGATACGTGCGGCTCTTCGAACAACAATTAAATTTTATGGAGCATAGGGGGATCGAACCCCTGACCTCTGCCATGCGAAGGCAACGCTCTCCCAGCTGAGCTAATGCCCCAGAAGCATATTCAAAATGCTTAACGAAAATATACTACCAGAATTCTTACTGTTCGTCAATATGAGAAACGAAATATTATATTTTAAAGAACTTTTTTATTAAATTCAAGTAATATGTCAAAAAACTTAACATGATGTATTGAAATCATTTACAATTCATTTATAATTAATGAATAAGCAATTTTTGTACAATTCAATTTAGTACTTATTTTACAATTCTTTGGGGGTCTGTTTATGAATGGAATATTTAGAACAAAGCCAATCAGCATGCTCTTGGATGAAACCAAGGGCAAACAAGGGCTGAAAAAGGCTTTGGGGGCTTTTGATCTCACTTTGCTCGGCATCGGTTGTATTATCGGTACAGGGATTTTTGTTCTTACAGGTGTTGCCGCAGCAAAACTGTCGGGTCCGGCTTTGGTGATCTCATTTGTTTTATCCGGTCTTGCCTGCGTTTTTTCGGCACTGTGCTACGCGGAATTCGCTTCAATGATACCTGTTGCCGGAAGTGCTTATACATATGGTTATGCAGGCCTCGGAGAAATTTGGGGCTGGATTATCGGCTGGGATCTGATTCTTGAATATGCAGTAGGTATTGCTACTGTAGCGATCGGCTGGTCCGGTTATGTGGTCAATCTGTTAAATAATATGGGCATCCATTTACCAACGGCACTTACACTCTCCCCTTTTGATAAGGGAGGAGTTGTCAATATTCCGGCGATGCTGATTATCGGATTAATCGCCTGGCTGCTGATCAGTGGGGTTAAAAATACATCCGGTTTGAATGGCGTCATTGTCATTATAAAGGTCGCAGTGGTTTTGCTCTTTATCGTGCTGGCTGTCTGGCACGTCAAACCGGGTAACTGGGTTCCATTTATGCCTTTTGGCTTTAATGGTGTTGTTTCCGGTGCGGCAGTGGTGTTCTTCTCCTATATAGGTTTTGATGCTGTATCGACCGCGGCTGAGGAAACACGCAATCCTCAGAGAGATATGCCAAGAGGCATTATCTACTCACTTCTGGTCTGTACCGCACTTTACATCATTGTTTCGGCAATCCTGACCGGAATTGTTAAATACACGGCTTATGGCACACCGGCCGGACAGGCGGCGCCTGTTGCTTACGCGTTGGATCAGATCGGCATCCACTGGGGATCGGCTATGGTTTCTGTCGGCGCGATCTGCGGGATTACATCCGTTTGCCTCGTTCTGATGTACGGACAATCGCGAATCTTCTTTGCTATGGCAAGAGATGGACTGCTTCCTAAAGTGCTTGGCAGCGTTGACAAGAAACATCAGACACCGAAACTCTCAACGATTATCGTTGCAACGGCTTGCGCGATTACTGCCGGATTTTTCCCAATTGGCCTTGTTTCTGAACTGGTCAGCATCGGCACGCTGTTCGCTTTCATCATTGTCTGCGCAGGGGTTATCGTTCTCCGCTACAGACGTAAGGATCTGAAGCGCTCGTTCAAGGCACCGCTTTTTCCATGGGTTCCGATACTTGGCATCATTTCCTGCGCGTATCTGATTACCGGACTTCAGCCTGCGACATGGATTCGCTTCGTTGTCTGGTTTGTGCTCGGACTGATTGTCTACTTTGCTTACAGCCGGACGCACAGTCTGCTGCAAATCAGCGCAAAGTCTGAGGAAAAAGCACAGTAACGCTGAAACAATATTCTTTCGGTTAACAAAAGTATGATTAATAAGCCTAGTTAAAAAGTCTTCCTTGCGTACTCAGCACAGGAAGACTTTTTATGTATTGGCCAAACTATTTTCTTTAAAAGCCCTTCTTTTTCATGAAAATACATCAAAAGGGTCGCTTCCCCATACATCAATAATTATTTTGCGGGCAAAATTTCAGTGAATAAAAAAACAGTGTCAGCTTCTTTAATAATATTTTTTCAAAAAAAAGTAAATGCAACCATGAATTCTATAGTAAAAATGATATATCTTCAATTTGTGTGTTAGAAAATATGACATGTTCCCTTGAAATTGATTTTCAATTATCTATAATTTTAATTGTTATAAATTTTCTTGCATTATTATTTAATCACTTTTATTGGGAGGCGGTTTTAAATGAGCGGTATTTTCTCTACCAAACCCATTGATACCCTGATCGGAGAAACAGAGGGCAAACAAGGTCTGAAAAAAACTCTGAATGCAGTTGACCTGACTTTGCTTGGGATCGGGGCGGTTATTGGTACAGGCATTTTCGTTTTAACCGGTGTTGCAGCTGCGCAATATTCAGGCCCTGCTTTGGTTATATCATTTATTTTGTCCGGTATTGCCTGCTTTTTTGCAGCTTTGTGCTATGCTGAATTTTCGTCGATGGTGCCTGTGGCCGGGAGCGCATATACATACAGCTACGCTGCACTTGGAGAAATATGGGCGTGGATTATCGGCTGGGATCTAATTCTTGAATATGCGGTGTCCATCAGCGCAGTTGCGATTGGCTGGTCCGGCTATGCAGTAACTCTACTGAAAAGTATTGGCATTAACTTACCGGTAGCTGTTACAGCTGCACCTGGAGCAGGTGGGGTAGTTAATCTGCCAGCCATGCTGATCATCGCATTGATTTCCTGGCTGCTGATTTCCGGTGTCCGCAATACTTCAAATTTAAACGGTGTTATCGTTGTTATTAAACTGGCTGTTGTTGTACTGTTCATTGTTCTTGCCGTATGGCATGTCAATCCGACCAACTGGCATCCGTTTATGCCTTTTGGATTTCATGGGGTTGTTTCTGGCGCCGCAATTATTTTCTTTGCCTACCTTGGTTTTGATGCCGTGTCAACCGCTGCCGAAGAAACCGTTAATCCACAGAAAAACCTGCCGAGAGGCATTCTTTATTCACTCTTGATTTGCACGGCTCTTTATATTATCGTGGCAGGCATTCTTACGGGCGTTGTTAAATATACGCAACTCAACAATCCCGCTCCTGTTGCTTACGCACTTGCAAAAATCGGTATTAACTGGGGTTCTGCACTGGTATCTGTCGGGGCCATCTGCGGCATTACTTCAGTGCTTCTCGTTATTACTTATGGGCAGACACGTATCTTCTTTGCCATGTCCCGTGATGGCCTGATTCCCGAGATATTCGGCAGAGTCAGCGAAAAGCATAAGACACCAATTACATCTACTGTTATCGTTGCTATTGTCACGATCATTGCATCGGGCTTCCTTCCAATTGGTATTGTTGCAGAGCTCGCAAATATTGGTACATTATTTGCCTTTATCATTGTTTCGATCGGCGTTTGGGTTCTGAGGTACAGACAGCCTGACAGAAAAAGAGCGTTCCGGACCCCTTGGGTACCTGTCGTTGTTCCGCTGGCCGTCCTGTCCTGCGGTTATCTTGTATTTAATCTCCAGGAGGCAACGTTAATTCGTTTCGTCGTCTGGTTCGCTATCGGCATGGTTGTTTATTTTGCATACAGCCGCAATCACAGTGAACTTCAGAAAAAGCTTGCGTCAGAAGATAAATCTGTATCCTGACATAATCCGGTTTCTAAATAAATAATATAGTGCATGCATCTCGCAGCCTCTTTCCAGCATAAAGCGGAAAGAGGCTGTTTTTTGTCCCATCCTGTCAAAAATTTTTGTAAAAAGTTGCGTCTTTCGATTTTTTTGGTAATGTGGAATAAGAAAATGCAAAGACTATAAAAGGATGTAAGATATATGAACTGGAATTGGTTGAAAGCATGGAAGAGCGGAGTGGAACATATGGACAGGAAAACCATAGCGATGTACTCGTTTAAAGTCGCCTACTTTGTGTTGGGTGCGATGATCGTCGGTCTGCTGTTCTATTTTGTGCTTCTTCTTGTCGGTAATCATTATACAAATGATAAAAAGATGGTCATGGGCCAGAGTTCGGTTGTCGTTGACGAACAAGGCCATGAGATCTCCAAGATTTATTCAGAAAACCAGGAACCGGTGTCGTTGAAACAAGTTCCAAAAAAAGTTCAGGACGCTTTTATCGCGACGGAAGACGCCCGCTTTTATCAAAATTCAGGCATTGACCTACGCGGAACATTCCGGGCTGTGGTGACAGATATTCTGTCCGGGTCAAAGGCGGAAGGCGGTAGCACGATCACACAGCAGCTTGCGAGAAATGCGTATCTTTCTAATCAGAAAACATGGTTCCGTAAGGCACAGGAAGCGGCCATTGCGATTAGCCTAGAGAGAAAGTACACTAAAGACCAAATTCTGGAGATGTATCTGAATCAGCTTTATTTTGGAAACGGAATTTATGGCATTCAAATGGCTTCGCGGTTTTTCTTTAACAAAGATGTCAGCCAGCTTACGGAGGACCAGGGTGCTCTGCTCGCAGCACTGCCTAAGGGTCCGAATGGCTATTCGCCGATCTTCTATCCGCAAAAGGCGCTGGAAAGGCGCAATCTCGTGCTCGGCCAGCTCCAGAAATACGGCTATATTTCAGCAAATGAGGCGGCGCAGCTGAAACGTCAGTCACTCGGGCTCAATGTGCACAAGATTCAAACGCATCCCGAATACGATACTTATATCGACATGGTTAAAGACGAGGCGGAACAGCGCTATCATATTAGTCCGGACGATCTGACCCGCGGTGGTTATAAAATAGTGGTGCCGATGAACATAGCCGCACAGACTGCTTCCTATAACGCTTTTCAAAATAATGCGTATTTCCGCGGCACAAATCCGAAACTTTCACCGCAGGGGGCTTTTACACTGATGAATAAGGACGGCGGTGTGATGGCAGTTCAGGGCGGACGGGATTACGTGAGCGGAAGCTATAACCATGTCAATGATCCGCGGCAGCCGGGATCATCATTTAAGCCGCTTGCAGTTTACGGTCCGGCACTGGACTCGGGCGGCTATCAGCCGTATTCTCTGCTTCAGGATAAGGAAGTCAGCTACGGAAATTATAAACCGACAAACTACAATGGCGTATACAGGGGGAAAATAACGATGTACGATGCCATTACGGTTTCGGAAAATGCCCCTGCTGTCTGGCTCCTGAATCAGATCGGGATCAATAAAAGCAAGAGCTATTTGTCGAAGATGGGTATCAATATTCCCGATAAAGGCCTGGCAATCGCGCTTGGCGGCTTGCAGCAGGGCGTAACCCCAATGCAGATGGCTTCGGCATACACGGCTTTCGATAATCAGGGCGTACAGTCTCAGCCATATTTCATTCAGGCGATTTACAACAGCCAGGGGCAGAAGATTGCTACGGCCCATCCGACAACAAAGAAAATATTTTCTCCACAGACAGCCTGGTATATGACGCGAATGCTGCAGTCGGTTGTTCAAAACGGTACTGCAGAGGTGGGCTACAGCCCGGTTTCTATTGCCGGAAAGACCGGATCAACAGCCTATACAAAGAACGGACTTCGTGACGCCTGGTTTGTCGGCTATACGCCGGACGCTGTTGGATCAGTCTGGATCGGCTATGATACGACCGATAAGAATCAATATCTTTCCGGCTCCAGTGACGATGCTGTGAGATTGTTTAAATCCGTTGTCAACAGCATCCCGGGCCAGTCAAAGCTCGCATTTGAGAAACCGGCCGGTGTCTCTGATCTGGATCAGCCGGTGCGTCTTGCACGTGTGACTAACCTGAACGTTCAGGGAACACTTGGAAAATTTGCGATGCCCGCGCTGAATCTCAGCTGGAGCGGATCGTCCGATAAGCGGATTGTCTACAAGATCTATTCAGAAGAAAACGGCAAAACGACGTACAAAGGCGAAGTGACCGGACAAAATCAATACCGGATTGATTTTGTCAATCCTTTGTCCAATGTAGCGTACTACGTGATTCCTTATAATCCGCAGACCGGAATGCAGGGGCCGGCTTCAGATAAAGTTGAAGTCAGGTGGTTTTCCCATCTCTGAGAGAGTACGCTGACCGTGAAATGAATCGCACAAAAAATAGCGCCTCGGCACGAAAACCGGGCGCTTTCCTGTTCAAAAATGAAAGGGACAGATTTTGCAGAGAACGAACGATTTCGGCAGCGCGAGACAGACCCTGATCGCTTCTCTTTTACTAAGGTTGTGTAAAGTTGAATGTTGGTTTCACTAGCGTTCTGAGAATCTCTTCTGTTCCAGCATTTTCAAATAAAAAAAGTGAATTAGATTTTCTTGCGTCCACTGTCGCACTGTGGTATTATTTTCTACGAAACGAAATGACCGATTTGTTCATTTGGTCAGAATATGGTGATGGAAAATGGCTGTCGATCGGAAAGAAAGCATTATTAAGGCTGCGGAAGAGACCTTTGCCTCGTTTGGCTATAAAGCAACGACAATGGATCTCGTGGCCCGGGTGGCAAGTGTTGGCAAGGGAACGATTTACACTTTTTTTAAGAATAAGGAGGAATTGTTCTATGAAATAATGAATCAGTTCATCCAGAAAGTGAAAAAAGTTGCAATGGGCGCCATTAAGCCTGAAGATTCTTTCTTTGAAAACCTGCACCGGGCGTTGTTCAGCGTGCTGGAATTCAGAAAGGAGCATCAGCTGACAATCAAATTGACTCAGGAAATCAAAGAGATCGGTACGATGCAGGCGAAACAGGCTCTGGGTGATGTCGAAGACGCAATTCTTGATTTTCTCGTGGATATTATTAAGGAAGCCGAGAAAAAAGGCGACATCAAACATTGCGATCCCAAAGTGACGGCATTTGTCATTTTGAAACTCTACATTGCGCTTGTTTTTGACTGGGAACAACGCCACAACCCCTTATCCAGTGAAGAGATTGCCGATTTGTTTGAACTATATCTGGTTAGAGGTTTAAAAAAATAGTATGCGGGCTGACTATTTTTTTAAACGAAAGTGACTAAATGACTGAAATAGTCATTTAGAAAAAAGTTTTGTCATAAGTTAGCAGCATGGCAGCACATTGCTAAAGTTTTACGGAAAAGGGTGTATTCATTCATGAACTTTATTCATTTGATCGTTGCCGAACTGAAGGCAATTGTCTCCAAACCGCATAATATCGTTGTCATGGTTGCGGTTATGTGCGTTCCGCTTTTGTATGCCGGAATGTTTCTTTATTCATTCTGGGATGCATTCGGCAAGACGGGTAATCTTCCTGTTGCCGTTGTCAATCAGGATAGCGGCGCGGAGATTGCGGGGAAACAAATTAACGCCGGGAGCGACCTGGTAAAAAATCTGAGAAAGAATACTGATTTTAAATGGCAGTTTGTCAGTGAAAAAGAAGCTCAGGACGGTTTCAAAAACAACCACTATTTCATGACAGTCCGGATTCCAGCGTCTTTCTCAAAGAATGCGACAACGCTGATGGATCAGCAACTGAAACCGGCTAACATCGATTATCGAATCAACGCCGATTACAACTTCATTTCCTCAAGAATGGCGGACATGGGCCTGCTGCAACTGAAAGAGCGCGTCTCCAATGAAATAACCAAAACATATGCTCAATCGATGTACGCGCAGATTAATAAACTCACCGGTGGCTTAAAAGATGCAGCCAATGGTTCAAAGACACTGGCAAGCGGAAGTAAAAAAGAAGTCGATGGACTGAACACGCTAAAAAGCGGATTCAAAGATATGATGAACGGCACGAATAAACTGGCCGGCGGATCCGGGAAACTGGCGAGCGGGGCTTCCAGTCTGAATGACGGCCTGAAGCAAGCTGCCGATGGAACGAATCAGTTGTACTCGCAAACAAGTTCCAACAGTGGTAATGTAGCACAGCTGGCCGACGGGGCGAGCAACCTGGCTGATAAACTGGATCAATTAAATAAAGGAGCCGCACAGCTCGCCAGTGGCTCAGGACAACTTACTGGTGGATCAAAATCGCTCACCACTGGGATGAATCAGTATCTGGCCGGTTTGAATCAATTCGAGAAGGGTATGCAGCGGGAAAAAGATGGGTTGGATCAGTTGAATAAACAATTGGCTGCTTCGAAACCGCAAATAGATGCATTAGTGAAAGGAGTTGCCCAGCTCAACACAGGAGCTGATCAATTAGCTTCAGGAATTAGTACTTTGGCCCCTTATGCACACCAGGTTTCTGATGGGGTCAACAATCTGGCTTCCGTTGCTGAACAGTTACCATCTTCAGATCAAATTAATCAACTTAAACAAGGATCATC
Source organism: Sporolactobacillus pectinivorans (assembly GCF_002802965.1). Classification (NCBI taxonomy): domain Bacteria; kingdom Bacillati; phylum Bacillota; class Bacilli; order Caryophanales; family Sporolactobacillaceae; genus Sporolactobacillus; species Sporolactobacillus pectinivorans. The sequence continues at coordinate 1,592,095 of NZ_NXGA01000001.1, forward strand.
TAACCTAAAAGAGAGTATAAATCAGATTATTACTGCTGAAGAAAATGGCATTACCGTACCAAACTCAAGTCTCGATGCGCTTAAACAGGGAGCAGCCGCCTTAGACAGTAATATTCAAGGCATTACAGTTCCTTCTATTAACCCAACTGACATTAGTCAACTGGTTAATGGTGCTAGTGAGATTGATAAGGCGTTTAACAATGGTATAAATGGCAATCCAAGTTTAGTCGATGCCTCGGCATCTTTATCAAGTGGATTAAACACTTTAAATGGTAATATGACTACATTTAGTTCACAAAATGAGCAATTATCTGCCGGTGTTGCACAATTAACAACAGGTGTTGATCAGTTAAACAGCGGGCAGCAGGCTTTGCAGTCGAATTTTATTAAACTCGTAGATGGAGAGGCTCGGCTGTCCGGCGGAATGGCCACATTGCAAACAAATCTGGCAAAAGTTCCTGGTGCTACTAAGGCTCTCGGAAATGGTGCCGGTCAACTTGCTGCAGGCAATAGCCAGCTGAACCAGACATGGCCTCAGCTGGTCAATGGCATTCAATCGCTTCAAAGCGGCACGAATCAGCTCGTATCCGGCGGCAATCAGCTGGCAACAAACATGGATACGCTGAACAATGGACTATCAAGTCTATCTAACGGACAGAAGCAATTGTCCAATGGCACGAATCAGCTCACAGCCGGTGCGCAGAAAATTTATGATGGCAATACGAAGCTCGGTAGTAGTCTCTCCGACGCGCACAGTCAGCTGGCTAAGACGCCTACAAATAATGCGCACGCCACGAAGTTTTCTCAGCCAGTGACGACCATTGACGGGTCACATCAGTCCGTCAACACATTCGGATCCGGTTTTGCTCCTTACTTCATCTCGTTAGGCCTTTACGTCGGGGCATTGCTGCTGACAATTATCTATGATCTCGGGAAACCTGCGGGGGTAGCAACGGGTGGATGGAATATCGCATTAAGCAAATTTTTCATTACGATCCTGATGTCAATCGGGCAGGCCTTGTTGATCGACGTGGTTGTTCTGATGGCCCTAGGCCTTCATGTCAATAATTCTGTAGTGTTTATCGGATTTACGATTTTGACAAGTATGAGTTTTATGGCGATCATTCAGTGGCTGGCTGGTTCATTCAACAATGAGGGCCGGTTTGCCTGCATTGTCATCCTGATTTTCCAGCTTGTGACCAGCGGTGGTGCTTATGCAATTGAGCTGATACCGAAATGGCTTCAGTCCGTTTCACATGTGCTGCCAATGACGTACAGTGTCAACGGATTCAGAAATATCATCGATGGACACCAGCATCAAATGTTTGTTCAGAATACCACGGCACTCGTTGTGTTCGTTCTCGTAGGTTTGGCATTGAGCATTATTACGTTCTCAATTAAATTCTACCTGAACCAAGACAAAACAAGATCGATGAATCATACTTCTGAATCATCGGTGGAATCCTGATCAATAAAAAATTTTTAATGAACCACCTTTATGAAGTGTGAAGGTGGTTTTTTATTGCTAAAAATACAAAAGAGAAGCTTTGCCCGGTTTGTTCTGCGGAAAAAGCTTCTCTTTTGTATTAATGAATATCCGGACATAGTTCTATAACTCAGATTCGGATATACGTGATTCCTGAACAATGACCCAATCACAAATCTTCCGTTCTTCCGACATATATGATCTCAAGCTTGCCATCGCGATAGACCAATTTGGTTACGCTTGTATTCGGGATCGGAGGCAGGTGGGTCTCTTTTTTGACCAGAGTATAGACGACACTGTTGATGAACATGCCATGGCTGACGGCAAGGATACTCGATTTTCCTGAAGAAGCAAATACATTAAAAATGCGTTCCAACCTGACACGGACGTCTTCGAAGCTTTCGCCGTATCCAGTCGTGTCCAGTTTTTTCAAAGTGGAAAGACCCTCGAGCCGTATTTCATCCGGTGCGCTGCCATTAAGTTCCGCGTTGCCTGATGCTTCGCCGGCGCGCCCCCATACGGCATCGTTCGGCTCGCCTTCAAACATGCCGAAGCTTGTTTCACGAAGATCCGTAGTCTCAATCACAGGGAGATCAGGATTTGCCGAACGGGAAAGAAGCAGGCGAGTGGTTTTAACAGCCCGGCTCAGATCACTCGTATAAACCGCGTCAAAAGTGATGCCCTCCTGCTTGAACCGTTCACCCAGTTCTTTAGCCTTCTGTTCACCCTCGCGCAAAAGCGGAGTGTCCGAGATCCCCTGAACTTTATCTAATAAATTAAAAAGTGTCCGTCCATGTCTGACCAGATAGATTGTTGTCATCCGCGTGTCCTCCCGACTGTCGTTGATGGCTGCTCTGTAAACTGGCGGTGCCTGTACAGCAGCTGACAAAAATAGCTTAGCTTAAATCCGGTCTTCTTGCAAAGAAAAACAGAAATAAGGTACCCACAGTTAAATCAAATCATTCAATCGATACCAGGGCAAACGCATTAGAAATTCTGATTGATCGCGTGCTACAATGAGTGCAACAAATGAATTATGAACGATCCGAGAGGCGATAAGCCAGCGCAAGCACCGTTTTTAAATAGGGAAAATCAAAACCTGCTTTTAACCGCTTTCCTCGAATACTCCGCTTACTCGTTGTCTCCTGCTTCAGTAAATTGACCACGCATCGGCGCAGCAGAGCCATATTCTGCGCACTATTTTTCAGACGCATGCGCTGCTCGTCCTCTCGGAACGTGACATCGAGCACGTGATGAAGTCCATTTTCGATCTGCCAGTGCTGGCGCACGGCTTTAGCGAATGTTTTCGCATCGCTGGAAAGTGAGGATAGATAGAACCGGCGTTCCACGCTGACCTGATCACCAGTCTGCCGTTCAGACTCAACCACACCGACACTTTTAAGTCCTTTCCATTCCTCTTTTTGATCCAAAAAATCAATGGCGTCGGTCGTCCAGTAACGGCGGACATCGACACGACCATGACCTTTTTCGACCTGTTTATAGAAGCTGTGCGGGACATCCTTAAACGCATTTTTCTGTGCGTCTTCCAGATACAGTCGGACGTCTTCATGGAGCGTGGACTGGTTGCCTTTCAGAGCCAGCACATAATCCGCTTCTTTCTCCCTGATCTTGGCGGCAATATCTTTCTGGCAGCCCCTAGCGTCAAGGGTGACCACGCAGCCTTTGAGGTTCAGCAGTTCGAGCAGGTCAGGAATAACGGTGATTTCATTTGTTTTTCCCTCCACTTTTCGCTGAGCCAGTACCGCCTTTTGTTCGGTCGCCCATGCGCATAAGGTATGAATCGCTCGCTTGTTAGCCGCACGGTGATGGGAGCCACGCAGTGTTTTCCCATCAATGGCCACTACTTCGCCTTGGGTCAGTGTGTAGACGTCGGCTGTCCAATTCATGAAGCAACGTTCAACAGTCTCAGGATCGAGCAGAGAAAAGACCCGGGCAAAGGTATCATGAGAGGGAATCCCATTGGGCAACTCAAGGAAGCTTTCAAACCATTCTTTACGGGCATGGCCGAATTCTTCCATATCGGTAAACGAATCAATCGCACAAATCGTCGCGGTCAGCGCGATGGTCAGGATATCAATGAGATTATGGCGCAAGTGATTCCCGCTGCGTGGATCAGGGATATCAGAAAGGTGGTCGATCAAATGTTTCGTCATGAGTACATGTCTCCTAAAACGGTCTTTTCTTCACATTTTACCGTTTTTAGGAAGAATATTCCTCATTTTTTAAATGCGTAAGCCCTGCAATCGACACCATATCATCTGGACGATAAACTGAAACCGTTTTAAGATAGAGTAGAATGTAATGATTTACCAACGAGGAGGGGCACTGATGAAATATATCAATAACCGGGATATTCTTGATCAGACGCTTAATTTTGCGTTGGAAGAATACGCCTTGACACACCTGAATATTAATGAGACTTATCTGATTTTTTACCGGATGACCCCGACAGTTATTGTCGGACGGAATCAGAATGCTGTTGAAGAAGTGAATATGGATTATATCCGTTCGCACAAAGTGACGGTGACCCGGAGGCTTTCTGGAGGCGGGGCCGTGTACAATGATCCGGGTAACCTCAGCTTTAGCTTTATCTCCAAAGATGACGGGGACAGTTTTAATAACTACAGGAAGTTCACGGAGCCGGTAATCAGAGCGCTGAAGCATATGGGCATTGATGCAAAGCTGGAAGGGCGCAACGACTTGACAGTGGACGGCAGGAAGATTTCCGGCAACGCCCAGTTTGTGACCCACGGCAGGATTTTCAGCCATGGTACTTTGCTTTTTGATGTCAATCTTGACAATGTTTCAAAAGCGCTGCATCCGGATGCGGAAAAGTATGAATCAAAGGGAATAAAATCCGTGCGGAGCCGTGTGACGAATATCCGTGAACATCTCTTAGAGGATATGGATATTCAGCAATTCCGTGAAACGTTGCTGCACTACATTTTTGAAGGAAACAGCGAGATTCCGGAGTATCATCTGACGGACGAGGATTGGACTAATATTGTTGCTATCGCGCAGCATCGTTACCGCAACTGGGACTGGGTCTACGGAAAGTCGCCTGAATTCAATGTCCGCAAGGCGCACCGGTTCCCCGGCGGGCGGATCGACATTCGTCTGGATGTCAAAAAAGGCGTGATTGAAACGGCGTCTATTTACGGTGACTTTTTTGGGGTTGAAGATGTTTCCGATATTGAAAAACTGCTGGTCGGCACAAAATATGAGCAGGACGATGTCACTGAAAAACTCAAGACAGTAGATGTGCACCTGTATTTTGGAAAAATCGGCCTTGAGGATCTGCTTTCTGTCCTCTTCTGAACCCGTCTATACTAATGCCAGCGCCTACACCCTGGTTCAGAGAAACATTCGCCTGCCATTAAGTGAGCGATCTTTGATTATGGCTATCTTTATTTTTATGTGACGATCAGTACAAGGTGAAAAAATCGACATAAACGGCGTGAGAATCGACGGAACCCGGGGAAAAATCGACACAAACGATGTAAGAATCGACGAAACCCGGGAAAAAATCGACACAAACAGTGTGAGAATCAACATTAACTTTAGAAAAATCAACAATGCGTTCCTCGCAGTAATTCTACTTGCATCTGATGCGACAAATGCAGCACACCGCAATTATCGCATCACTGGAACGAAATGCTTTTTGGCCGGTTTTTCTAGGGCTTGTTCTAAACGGCCTCGGGAAAGATTAAATTTAAAGTAGTCAGTCCAATTTCTTCATGACTGAGTTTTCCCGGGAGACGGGAGGAGGAGTTCTTTTGAAAAAAATCGGCTGGGGTTTTACGTCAGTTTATGGTGTGTATCTAGCGTTCATGGCCGCCTACTTCTTTATATGGGCGAAGGCGGGTGTTCCGCCGAATGCTAAGGGAACGCCGGCAGATCCTTCTTTGTTTATGAACGCTCACCAGCTGGCTGAAAGTGCCCGCTACAACGCATGGCGCCATTTCATTTCGTTTGCTGCTATTCCGCTTGAGTGGGGTGTTTATCTATTTGTATTAATCTCCGGTTTCTCACGCGGGCTAAGAAATTGCTCCGAACGTTTGTCCCGTCTGTTTATTGTACAGATGTTTTTCTGTTTTGCGGTAGTGTCTCTCGTTTCTGCGGCTGCCTTTTTGCCGGTTAATTTTATCACTTACAGAATGTCTGTTCACTATGGGATATCGGTTCAGTCGATTCAGGGCTGGCTGAGGGATCAGGAAATCAGTTTTGCCATCGACAGCCTGATCGGTTTTATTACGCTTGCGGCAGTGTTTTTTTTCATTCGCAGAAATCCCCGAAACTGGTGGCTTCCCGTGTGGCTGCTGGCCGTTCCGTTTATTGTTTTCATGATGTACCTGCAGCCGGTCGTGATTGACCCGCTGTATAATCATTTTCAGAGCCTGCAGAATGGCCAGCTGAAACAGGAAATTCTGGGTCTGGCAACACGCGCCGGAATCCCTGCGAACAATGTCTATGAAGTGGACATGTCAAAACAGACGCATGCCATGAACGCCTATGTCACCGGCGTTGGCTCGAACCTGCGCATCGTCCTCTGGGATACAACTGTTCATCAGCTGAGCAGACCCCAAGTGCTGTTTATTATGGCGCATGAAATGGGACATTACGTGATGCACCATATTCTCTGGGGAATGGTCTTAGCGTTGGCAGGGCTCCTGATTGGCCTTTTTTTGGCAGCAAAACTTCTGGTCTGGATTGTGGAACGCTGGGGTGCGCGGCTGAATCTTTCGCATCCCGGCGATCTGGCGGCACTGCCGCTCGTCCTGCTTCTCTTTGCCACGCTGTCCTTTGCCGGTGAACCGGTGCAAAATGCAATCTCCAGGCAATTCGAGCATTCGGCGGATAGTTACGCAATCCATATGACGAAAAATCGTACAGCTGCTATTTCCTCTTTTCAAAAACTATCTGCGGCCAGCCTCGGCGAGATCAACCCGCCGGCGCTTGTCAAATGGGTTCAGTACGATCACCCGACAATGCTTGAGCGAATAAATTATTTTGAACATGTGAACTTAAAAAAATAGAAATTGCTTTCGGAAGCGTTTCGAATGCAGGAAAAATTAGCTTGAATACATCTTTTTTCTTTAATTGTTTGTGCTAAACTAGAATTGGTGTAAGATCCGGCAACCTTGAGAAAAAACGAGGCCCCGATTCTTCCGCCGTTGAAATCAGAAAGAGAATAGAGGAATTTATGATGACGAATGAGAAAAAAACGGTCGCCGTGCTTTATGGCGGAAAATCAACGGAGTATGAAATATCTCTTCTGACCGCATTTTCCGTGATCAACGCGATGGATCTCGAACATTATCGGGTTCTGCCTGTCCACATACAGCAGGACGGCCGCTGGATTACCGGCTCGGAAATTACGAAGAAACTCGAATACAGGGATCAGCTGCTTCTTTCTGAAAACCGCTCGATCGAAGCTCAGGCCGAACACTGGCTTGCCCCTTCTTCACCCGCCCTTGGGAATAAACGGCCGGATGTCATTTTTCCGCTGCTTCATGGACCAAACGGGGAGGACGGCACAGTGCAGGGCCTCTTTGAATTGTTGAATATTGCCTATGTCGGTTCAGGAGTCGCCGGCTCAGCTGTAGCTATGGATAAGGTGCTCATGAAGGACGTCTTTGCCGCACATCATATACCGGGTCCGAATTATTTATCCGTTATCCGCTACGAATGGGAAACCGATGCACCGTCAGTCATTCTCAAAGTCAAAAATACAATCGGATATCCCTGCTTCATCAAGCCCGCAAACTGCGGCTCAAGTGTCGGTATCAGCCAGTGCCTCAGTGAAACCGAGCTCTCGGCATCCGTGACAGAAGCATTCCGTTTTGATACAAAAGTCATTATCGAAGAAAAAGTTACCGGACGTGAAGTTGAAATCGGCGTGATCGGCAATCACGATCTCTCAGTTTCTGTTCCCGGCGAGATCAAAACCAAGAATGCCGCCTTTTATGATTATCAGTCAAAATACGTTGAGGGTAAAAGTACCCTAGTCATTCCCGCTGATTTGCCTGAAAAGGTCAAAGCGGAGCTTGAGGATGTCGCGAAGCGTGCTTACAATGCACTAAGTCTCTCAGGACTTGCTCGTGTCGATGTCTTTATCCGTGAAAAAGATCAGCGTGTGATTGTCAACGAAGTGAACACGATGCCTGGATTTACCCAGTTCAGCATGTTTCCGCTGCTGTGGAAGCATACAGGGCTGTCTTACGGGAAGCTGATTGAAAAACTGATTGATCTCGGGATTGAAAGACACAATGAGAAACAAAAAATTCAGTATCGGATTGACCATTAAAATTAAACATTTACAGTCCTGCAGAAATAGGCAGTAAAAAAAAGATCCCCGGAATGCGGGGATCTTTTTACTGCTGAATAGCACGATGTTTTAGTGAAGAATCTGGATAGTGACGGTTCTTACTCCGAAATTCAGCGCTGCAGCATTATTTGAAAAGTGAATGTCAATCCGGTTTCCCGTAATGCTACCACCGGTATCGGCGGCAAGGTAGACTCCGTAACCCGGAATCATGACGTGTGAACCAAGTGGAATCACACTAGGATCGACAGCAATGACTTTGGCGTTTGGGTTTCCACTGAAATCAATCCCGGTGGCTGAGGTCCCGCTCAGTGCGTAACCTGTTGCCGTTACGGTCAAAGATTGAGAAGTTCCTCCAGCCTGCACAGTGTTTTTCTGGGGTTGGGGTTTATAAACTACATTTTCTACAACCGGAGCCCGTTTTTCCTGTGCCTTTTTTTGGATCGCTGCTTTGCTGGACTGCTCAGCTCTTGCTGCTTCTACCTTGGCTTCGGCAGCCCTTTGTTCCTGTTTCTGATTTTCTATTAACTTTTGCACATATGCCCTGACTGCGTTCGTGTTGCGGTAGACATCATAAGGTGCTGTTTCCGTATCGGTTCCGACGATGCTGTTTTCCGTAATCTTTTGATCAGCCTGAAACGAGCTGACAGCTGCTGCTGTGAGTTCTCCGAAAACCCCGTTATCGCTGCCGTTGTAATAGCCAAGCGCATGAAGCGCATCCTGAAGCTTTTTAACAGTGGACCCTGCGTCCCCTTGTTGAAGCAAACCGTTTCTGAATATACTGTTATTTTCATTGCTGCTTGTTTGCTCAGCCGGTTTTTTTAAACCGAATCCGACTGCGCCCGATTTGGATTCAGGATTTTTTTTGATCATGTGACTATCATTTGTACTGCTCGTCTTGGCCCAGACGATCGTTGTCGGTGCGAGAATTCCGATGCACACCGTCAGGCTTGTTACCGCCGTCAGCCTTTTAATGATATTCATATAAGTAAAAACCTCCTTAGTGTGCAAGACGTGTTTCTCACATGTCTTGCACCCAACGGTAATTGTAAGTGTTGAATATCTCAGGGGTGTTTTAGGGACATTACATTCTTGTAACAACGAGATAGGCTAAATTGATTTTGTCAAGAGCTATTTCGCCATTTTTTGCACTTTATTTATTGTAAAATTTACCACATCCTTAATGAAGGTAAAACAGCTAGCGGAAGGATCCATTTCTTGTCGAAGAAAGTCTGATGCACTTCTGTCTGGCTGATCCTTCTTTTTTGATCTATGATAATAAGTAGCAAAACAAAAAAAGTGATGATGGTAATAGGGGGAGAAAAAGTGGAAGCGAAAAAGGTCAGTGAATCACGTTCGGTGACGTCCATCCACGTTATGCCGAACGATACAAATAATCACGGCACATTCTTTGGCGGGAAATTGATGATGTATGTAGATAATATTGGAGCGATCGCGGCTACGAGGCATTGCCGTCAGCTTGTTGTCACAGCTTCAATTGATTCTGTTGACTTTCTTCATCCGATTAAAGCAGGATCTTCAGTATGCCTTGAGGCAATTGTTACCTGGACACATCACACGTCTATGGAGGTATTTGTAAAAATAGTTACTGAGGATCTGATGACCGGGGAACGGACACTGTGCACGACTTCTTTTCTGACGTTTGTCGCTATCGGAGCGGATGGCAAAGTCCAGCCCGTTCCGAAAGTGATTCCGGAAACAGAGGAAGAGAAGATGCTGTATAACTCAGCTGAGAGGCGCTATTTGCATCGAAAAGAAAGAAGAAGTGAGACTAAGGCTTTTGTCTCAAAGCTAACCTTGAATAAACCTTGGGAGCGGAACTAAAGAAATAGAGGTGCTTCAGGCAAGACATAGAAGATCAACAATTGCTTAGAAGCCTCACCCAATGGGCACCCAATGGGCACCCATTGGGCACCCATTGGGAAGATAAATTAACGTCCACACACATATTGTCACCATGCATAATATGTAGTGTTGAGCTGGGGTAACCGCTCAAAAACTATTGGTTAAAGGGGCGAGTGACGATATGGGTGCATCTTACGGCGGATCCGGCAGTGGATTTGCATTAATCGTTGTTTTGTTTATCTTGCTGATTATCGTGGGCACAGCCTTCGTTTATTGATGAGCTTCGGCTCTAAAATGCCACATCTGCTAAAATACCCGCCGACATTTCGATTGTCAGCGGGTATTTTTTCTTCAACAATAAGGACAGGTCAATGGAGAACAGGATCAGAGGGTACGGTCTGCTGCCTGTTTACGGCCGATAAAGCCGCGAAGGCGTGCGAACACCGGAATCATTAGAATCGTCAGCGCTACACCTTTAAGCAGATTAAAAGGAGCCACACCGTAGACGATCAGTGTCAGCAGGCTTCGGATGCCGTGATTTGCGCTCTGGGCCATTGAAACGGCAGTATTTATACTGAATCCTAGAAACATGGCATATCCGGGAAAGATTAAATAATAATTAGCAATAGACATGATAATGGTCATTGCGAGGGTTCCGACAATCATCCCGGTAACGAGCGAGAGCGCTGAACGTTTCCTGCGGTAGAAAAGCCATGATACGACAATCAGTATCGACCCTGCTGCAAAATTAGACATTTCTCCAATTGGGACAACGGTCAGAGAACCCGCCAAGAGAACATGAAGAATATTTTTGATCGCTTCGATGGCAATTCCGGCAACCGGACCAAGTATCATTGCACCGATCAGCGCCGGCAGATCACTAAAATCGAGTGTCAGAAAGCCCGGGATCATGGGCACCGGGAAAGCAATCAGCATAATTAAAAATCCGATTGCTGACAATAATGAAACGAGAATCATTTTCTTTAGCGATGAATGAGTCATCCAAACCACCCCATAAATATGTTTTTTGGGGACGATGCTTAACGCTCTTTGCTGCTTTGCTTCAGAATGTCCGGCAATAACGGCGATTCCTTAAGTAATAGCCATCGTGAAACCGGCTGGTCACTCCATTTCAAAATAAAAGCCCAAAGGATTTTTCCCTTGGGCTTATTTTCAGATGAAATGATTGCACAATCAAACAAAACCGCCATCGGATCTGCTCAATGCAAACAGAAGGCGAAGAACTGCGCCATGACATCATCCTTCTTTCATCCAGACTCTACTGTCGGTTCCGGCTTCTTACCGGATCAACCTTTCGGCTTGCGGACTTTGGCATCTTTCATCCAATACCGCCGGTCGGGAATTTCACCCTGCCCTGAAGGAACTTGCTATTCAATTAACAAATCTATCTTACACGTTTTTCTTTTCCGGAGCAATACTTTTTACTTGTGGTAAAAATAATCGATGAAATAAAAGAAGGGCAGCCTGAAAATCGGGGCTGCACTCTTGAAGCACTTATATGAAATGGTCAAGCACTAATCCGATGGAAAGCAGGAGACCAAACAGCGTGGTCATCTGAGCCGTGGCTTTCATCGCAGGCATCAGTTGAACCGCCCTTGTTTTCCCGCGGAAAAGTTTGGTAGCCTGGATAGCTTTTGGAAGGCTGGCAAATACGATCAGCAACCAGGCCGATTCTACTTGAAAAATCATCAAGCCGATGATCCACAAATAAGAAAGGGCAAAAAGGGCAGCCAGCAGATTAATTGCCCGTGAGCGTCCAAGCAAAATCGGCAGCGTTTTCCGCCCTTTTTCCTGATCGCCCGACAGATCCCTTATGTTGTTGGCCATATTGATGCCTCCGACCAAAATGCCAATGGGCACAGATATCAGTACCGTGTTGAGTGTCAGAGTCTCTGCCTGAACAAAAAAGGAGATCCATATGATAAATACACCCATGAATAATCCGGACGCCAGCTCACCGAACGGCGTGTAGGCAATGGGATAAGGCCCGCCGGAATACAAATAACCGGTGAGAATGCATATTGTGCCTGCAAGTGCAATCCACCAGCTGCTTTCAAAGCAGATATAGATTCCAATCAGCATGGCGATCAAGCAGAGCAGGCGGGCCAGATTCAGTATAGTTTTTGGGTGAAATCCATCGCGCACTATACTGCCGCCGATCCCGACAGATTCAGAAGTGTCCAGTCCTCTTTTATAGTCAAAGTATTCATTAAAGAGGTTGGTCGCAATTTGTATCAGCATGGATGCAACCAGCATCGCGATAAAGAGGAGTATATCCGGTTTCTTCATTGGGAGGACAAGAGCGGTACCGAGCGCAACAGGAACAAAAGAAGCAGTCAGGGTATGTGGCCTGATCATTTTCCACCATTTTCTGAAACCGGTATTCTTTTCAAGTTCCTGATCGTCCATCGCTTAATCTCTCCCAGCCATTAATAGATTCATTGATTCAATATATTTTGACACTAAATCGACAAGAATAATTAATTTTAGTGTATGGAAATCTACGAAAACTGTCAATACCATGCACTCCGGGTGTAAAAAATATTAGTGGCGATATGGAAAGACGAAGTGTGAAACTGGATAGTGATCAGGCAGGTCTGAAAAGGGAAGGCAAATCAAGAAAGCGGATCATTCGAATTGTAGAACGAAGAGAAGATATAACGAAAAAAAGTCACGAACGTGAAGCGGGAACAACGTCAGGCTGCAAGGATGGTAAGGACTGAGGAAAACGTGTATTAAGCAGGGATCGGAGTGTTTCGCATTCGACCCCGCTCAAGGTAATGCCGCGTCTCATCTTTTTTCTGTCCGGAGCCCAGCTTCGAATGTCATACTTAGCGTCGCGGTCATTCCAGCTGACAAGGTTCAGCTCTTTCGTCCAGCCACCGGATTCTTTGGCGATCACGCCAAAATGCTGAATCAAATTGAACCGCACTTCTGATTTTGTTTCTGCCATATAATCACCTCATAGATTTGTTTTGAACAAATGTTCTGATAACAGAATATCAGGCGAACAAGCGTTCTGTCAATATACTATTGCGGTAATCTGAATAAAATTTGCAAATCCACCTACCAGACACAATTTGCTATAATAAAGCAAGATGAAATATTTTTTCCAGCATTTAAGGCACGGCAAATGGGGGAGTCAGATGCTTCGTTACACACTCGCATTTATCAGGAATAACGGGAAAATACTGATGATTAACAGGGAAAAGAATCCGTGGCAGGGGGCCTGGAACGGCGTCGGCGGGAAACTTGAACCCGGTGAATCTCCGGAGGAATGTGTCATCCGGGAGATTGGGGAAGAAACAGGGATCAGAATCATGTACCCGCTGTTCAGGGGGATTGTGACCTGGAATCCGGATCAGGAAGATCCGCAAGGGATGTATGTCTTTGTCGCTGAGGTCCGGGATTTGAACGGAATTGATACGCCCAAGGGAACACGCGAGGGAATCCTTGAATGGAAAACCGAGGAATGGGTGCTGTCCGAGAACAACTTCGGAACAGTGCCGACGCTTAGGGTTTTTATGAAAGACGTTCTCGATATTGGAAGGCATCATCCGGTTGACTATCATTGTACTTTTGAGCATGATCGAATTGTCCGTACGGAAATCAGGACGCTGCCTATTAAGATCCGATAAATATTCTTCGAATCGATCCGGCCGGTAAATTCACATGAAGAAAAATCGATAAAATCTAGTGAGAACCGATAAATTGTTCTGGAACGGCTGATTAAATTTCTAGGCATGATATTTTTGCTGCAAGGGTCAGAACCAACGTTAATATATAATCATTATAGATCATGAAAAAACCCGGCCTGCGCCGGGCTTTTTCAGCAGATCATTTATTGATGCACCATATCCTGAGCAGGGAGATCTGCGGTGCAATGCGGACACTTTGTTGCTCTGAGAGGAATGAGAGACAGGCAGTAAGGGCAAGTTTTTGTCGTTGGCGACGCAGTTTTTTTGTGTGAAGCTTTGTCCACAATTTTAACGGCGAAAAAGATAATGAGAGCGATAATCAGAAAATTAATTACGGTATTTAGAAAAGTTCCATAGTTGATCGTTGGCGCGCCTGCTCTTTGAGCAGCTGCCAGGCTGCCATATGCATGACCGGACAGATTGATGTACAGGCTGCTGAAGTCTACCTTGCCGAGCAGAAGACCGATCGGAGGCATGACGATATCTTTGACCAGTGAATTGATGATCTGTCCGAAAGCGGCACCGATAATGACTGCGACAGCGAGATCAATGACATTGCCGCGCGACAGAAATTTTTTAAACTCAGCCAATGTTTTCAATTGCGACCCCTCCGGATTCTTCTACTTTGTCCTACTCAGCGTAGTGACCAGACATATATGAAAAAAGCATAGCATGATGGCCAAAAAATGAAAAGAGCCACCGGCCGCGGAAGTGGTGCTGAGTAGAAAAAAAGATAATGCACATGCTAACCGCAGGGGGGCTGGTCCATGTGAATAATAGAAAATTAATCTATCTTGCATGTCTGGCGCTGGCGTTCGCCGTTGTTTTCTGTGAACATCATCCGGGCGTAAAAGTCAGTGCAAAAGCGAATAAAGCAGAAAAACTGGTTGTTCCACTGATCAACGCTGGCAATGAAGAGGTCGGTGAAGCCGTCCTGACCGAAACGGCGAAGGGTGTCCGGATTTCTTTGCATGCTGAAGGGCTGAGGCCCGGAATCCATGCCATCCATTTTCATGAAATTGGGAACTGTACACCACCGGATTTTATGTCCTCGGGCGAACATTTTAATCCGGAACACAAACACCATGGATTGAAAAATCCAATGGGTCCTCACGCAGGGGATATGCCCAACATCTTTGCCGACAGGCATGGAATTGTCGAAACGGTCATTTTCAACCCGCGTGTGACGCTGAAGAAAGAGAAAGAGAACTCGCTTCGTGATGCCGACGGATCGGCGCTGATCATACATGAGTTCGGAGATGATCAACTATCGGATCCGTCAGGAAATTCGGGGAAACGTGTGCTTTGCGGTGTTATCCGCTAATGACGAATATCAAAGAGGCTGTCTCGTCAGTCGATTTTTGCGACCGTGAAACAGCCTTTTTGTATCTTAAGAAAGTATAAAAAGTCGTAGAAAATGGCGGCAACGGCCGTTATATTTTTACATCTTGTTAGGTGCTTGATAGGTGCTTGCCAATCGATAGATTTTCTTTATTCAGCCAGCAGTGAGAGTCCGCCATCTACGGTGATCGTTTGTCCGCGAATCATGAAAGCCGCCGGTGTACATAGGAAATAGACGGCTTCCGCCAAATCTTCAGGCTCAACAATCCGGCCGGCCGGATTGTGTTTTGCTGCCTGTTCCAGCAGTTCTTCGCGGTTCGGAAAGTGTTTCAGCGCATCTGTATCAACGGCGCCGCCGGAGACCGTATTGACCGTAATTTTCATTGAGGCGAGTTCGACGGCGAGATAGCGTGTGATGGCTTCAACAGCCGCTTTTGAAACGCCCACTACAACATAATTGGGAAGTGCCCGGACCGCGCCCAGGCTGGAGAGGGCAACGATGTGCCCGCTGCCTGTCCGCTGCATCCGCTTGGCGGCCTGCTGAGCAGCGAACAAGTAAGCCTTGGCGTTGATGTCTTCCGTCCAGTCCCAGTGCTTTTCTTGGATCTCCATCAGTGGACGCTGCACACCGGATGCGGCGTTATTGACGAATACATCCAACCGTCCGAAGGCCTGATCTGCTGCTTTAAACAATTGATTGATCTGTTCCAGTTCACCGACATTCGCTTTGACGATTTTGACCGAAACGTCGTATTTGTCTTCGATTTCAAGCTTTGTCTGTTCGGCATTGCTTGCTTTCCGCGCATAATTCAGGACCAGATTATAGCCATTCCGGGCAAACTTTTCGGCAATTGCTTTGCCTATACCTCGGGTTCCTCCCGTAATCAACGCAACTTTTTTATCCATATCGGATCCCCCTTCAAAACCTTGGCCGGAAAAAAAGCGTGGAACGGGAATGTTGTCCCACACCTGCCCCCCGGATGTCTAACTTTCTCTGATGTTACAAGTATAGCAAAGTCTTTAAAATTCGGGCAAGATGTTACAGTACAAATACGCTGCGGGAACTGCAATTCCGAATGGTTTTTCTGAGGCGATCTCAAAAAACCACAGATAGGTGATGATATGCTAAAATGATGAGTGTGCAAAACATCACAAGGAACCGTATACATAAATCTGGTGAAACAGGAAAGGAAGAGTGGATGATGTCTTCAATAGAATGGGAAACGATTGAGAACTACGACGAAATTATTTTCGAACGTTACGAAGGCATTGCCAAAATCACGATTAACCGCCCGCAAGTCCGCAATGCTTTCACACCGAAAACAGTCATGGAAATGATCGACGCTTTTTCGAGAGCCCGGGATGATGCAAGCGTCGGCGTCATTGTTCTGACCGGCGCCGGAACGCTGGCATTCTGTTCAGGGGGTGACCAAAAAGTCAGAGGCAATGGAGGCTACGTTGGCAGCGATCATATCCCGCGGCTGAATGTGCTGGATCTGCAGCATCTGATCCGCATCATTCCGAAGCCGGTGATTGCGATGGTAGCCGGTTATGCGATTGGCGGGGGTAATGTGCTGCAGGTTGTCTGCGACCTGACAATTGCTGCGGATAATGCTGTTTTTGGACAGACCGGGCCAAAAGTCGGCAGTTTCGATGCGGGCTACGGTGCGGGCTACCTGGCGCGAATTGTCGGTCAAAAGAAAGCGCGTGAAATTTGGTATCTGTGCCGGCAGTATAATGCGCAGCAGGCTCTTGACATGGGGCTCGTCAACACGGTTGTCCCTCTGGAAAACCTTGAAGAAGAAACGGTCAAATGGGCAAAAGAGATGCTCTCGAAGAGCGCAACTGCGCTGCGTTTCCTGAAAGCTTCTTTCAATGCGGACACGGACGGGCTTGCCGGACTTCAGCAATTGGGCGGAGACGCGACGCTTCTCTATTACACGACCGATGAGGCAAAAGAGGGGCGGGACGCATTTAAGGAGAAACGCGACCCCGATTTCAGTAAATATCCGAAATTTCCTTGAAAAGGGGCGCGTGAACGATGCAGGAAGCGATCATGCCGAACTGGCTGAAGCAGCGCGCGGATCTGACGCCTGACCGGACAGCCTTCGAGACAAATGAGCAGCGCATCTCCTTTCTCAAGTTGTGGGATCGCGTTCTGGTACTTACAGGAAAGCTGGCATCACTGGGCATTCAAAAGGGGGACCATGTTGCCCTGCTGAGCGAAAACAGCCTGGATCTGGTCTGCTTTTTTCATGCGCTGATGGCCCTTGGCGCTGTGGGTGTCCCGCTGAACATCCGGCTAAGCCCGGAAGAGCTGGCCTGGGAGACAGAGGACAGCGAGGCAAGATGGCTGATCTGCGATGACGCAGATCAGCCTCTGGAACCTGAGATCATGAAGGGGACCCGGTCTTTTAACTGGATCACGATGAATCATGTCAAACAGCAGCCTCAGGCAGATGCCACACTTCAGCATTCATTTCATCTGGGTGATCCGTGCACGATAATTTACACTTCTGGGACAACGGGCAGACCCAAGGGTGTTGTCCTGACTTATGGAAATCACTGGTGGAGTGCCGCCGGATCTGCCCTGAATCTCGGATTGGCAGATACAGATAAATGGCTTTGCTGCGTGCCGCTTTTTCACGTCAGCGGACTGTCCATTATTATGAAGAATATCATTTATGGGATGCCGGTTTTTCTCTTGAAAAAATTTGATCCTCATGCAGCAAACCGCGTCATCTGTCAAAATGGCGTGAGTATGGTTTCAGTAGTTGCCAATATGCTGAGACGGATGCTGGACGATCTCGGAACAGAGCGCTATCCGGCTGCTTTCCGCTGTATGCTGCTCGGCGGCGGGCCGGCACCGCTGCCGCTTCTCAAGCACAGCCGTGAGAAAAAAATACCGGTTTATCAGACATACGGGCTGACAGAAACGGCCTCGCAGATGGTGACGTTGCCCCCGGAATTCATGTTTTCAAAATTGGGATCGGCCGGCAAACCGCTTTTCCATGGGGAAATCCGGATTGTCGGAAAGGACCGGGAAGCAAAAAGGGATGAACCCGGTGAGATTTTAGTCAGAGGGATGAACGTAACTCCGGGTTACTGGAATCGTCCCGGGGCAACAGCGAAAGCCTTCAGTAACGGATGGCTGTGCACGGGAGATATTGGCTACCTGGATTCCGATGGTTTTCTTTATGTGCTTGACCGGAGGGATGATCTGATTATTTCCGGCGGCGAGAATGTATACCCGGCAGAAATTGAATCTGTACTGTTTGATTTTCCAGGCGTTGAAGAGGCCGGGGTCGTTGGCGTGAAAAATCAACATTGGGGTGAAGTGCCTTTCGCCTTTATCCATCTTAAGCCCGGCTGTTCCGTCACTGAAGAAGCTTTACTGAACTTTTGCGAAAAAAAGCTTGCGCGGTATAAGCTGCCTGTTGGAATCTGTTTTACCGGACTGCTGCCGCGGAATGCTTCCCGGAAACTGCTGCGGAGAAAGCTGACCGACCGGCTGCCTGAAGAATATTGTCCTTCAAAATGATCTTTCAGCATGTTTAGGGTATGATAGGTTCAGAAGGGTACCCACAAATGAATTCGGAAGAGGGCTGATCGACTTGATTATTGTTTACCTGAGTCTGGCTCTGGTCGCGGCTGCCATTATTGGGTTTGCTATTTCGGCTATGCGAACATTGAAACTGATGAATGGGACAATGGCAAAAGTATCTAAAATCGGTGAGAAAATACGTCGGCAGGCGGAAAAAATTGCTGAAGAAAAAAATACGTTGACGCAGAATCTGTCTGAGATCCAGCTTGATTATATCAAGAAAAAGGAAAAAGTACAGGCAACGTCCCGCCAGGTTCAGCAGGCAGCATTTTTAGTGCAGAAAAATTTTTATCAAGCAAAAATGGCAATAAAAAGTGAAAAAGCGTGAAAAGACATGCTGTCTCTTTCACGCCTTTTTACTGCCGGGATCCGTCTCAACGGTTTTGAAAACGGGAGCAATCTCGATACGTACGTTACCGCGAACGGCCTTCGCCACCATGCAGTCCTGCTCAGCCTGATATATGGCTGAGCGCAGCTTTGACTCGTCGGTGACCTCTCTGTCCAGAAAAATGACGGGCCGGTGAATGACTTTGTCGAAATGCAGCCCGCCTTTTTTTGTGACAATCCCCTCGGATTCAATTGAGAGATGGTCAAAACTGATTTCTTCTTTGCCAAGCCGGATACCCAGTGTGATCATATAGCAGGACGAAAGTGCACTCAGAAGTAATTCATCGGGGTTTGTACCGATGCCGGCTCCCTTCATCGACGGGTCAACAGAAATGTCAGTATCGATGCCTTTTGTTTTGACATGGCCTTGTCCGTCCCAGGAACCTTTCCAGTTGCCCTTCAAGTTAAAAGTGAATCTTTCCATAATACCCATCCTTTCTGAACTGGCAGCATGATGAATCAATTCTTTTCATATTGATTATAATGCCGGCGATCAAAGCTGCAAAGAAGACAATGAGCCCTTCGGTACACTTTTTGCACGATAAAATTCAGAGGAATAGCGTGCAGGGCCAACCAGGGCACGGCCTGCGCCAGAAGCCTAGCTTCACGAGCTTTTCTTAGTACCACCCTGTATTTTGATGCTTTGAATGTAATAGTAAGACAAAGACAAGCAGCATACGGAACCGTATAAGAGTAAAAAGCGGTGCGGCATTAATTAGGCATGGTCTGTATGCAGCGTAGGAACCTGCAGAAAAGAGGGACGGGAAGAAGATGAACGCCGTTCATAAAGAAAACCGGATCGCCATACGCTGGGTATGGATGACTCTGATTTGTACATTAGTATTTTTAATTCTGGTTCTGGCGATCCGGATACCTGGAATCAAGAGGTTGGACAATCAGCTGAATCAGAGTCTTGATCCCTTAAGGACAAAAACGTTGATTGCTTTTTTTTCAAAGCTGACTGACTTTGGAGATTCACAACTGCTGTCAGTGATTATTGCCCTGGCAATGCTGTATTTACTGTTCAGAAAAAAATTTTTCCCGATGATATTGTTGCCGGCCGCTTTTTTTGCTGAACGTCAGTTGAACGAAACGCTGAAAAGCTGGGTGATGAGGGATCGTCCGGCGTTTCCCCACCTTGTTCCCGCATCCGGGTATAGCTTTCCGAGCGGACACGCGATGAACGTGTCCACTGTATACGGATTACTGATTGTTCTCATTGCCCCGCTGATTCAGACTAAGTGGGTCCGAAAACTATGGGTTGTAATCAATCTGGCAATGATACTTCTGATCGGATTCAGCAGGCCCTTCCTGAATGTCCATTTTTTCAGTGATATTCTGGCCGGATACTGCATGGGCGGTCTGGTTGTCGGTCTCACCTCGCTCATCTTGATTTTTATTGATCGCCGGCGCAGAAGCCGTTAATATGGAACTATACAGAAAGGTAATCAACAGGAGGCATAATGATGAAAAAAGGTTCTATTACTATGGAAAACGGTGAAGTGGTCCATATCGATTTTTTCCCGAATGAAGCGCCTAATACAGTAGCAAATTTTGAAAAACTGGCGAATTCCGGTTTTTACAACGGGCTGACTTTTCACCGCGTCATTCCCGGTTTTGTCAGTCAGGGTGGCGATCCGACCGGAACCGGGATGGGCGATGCCGGCTATACAATAAAATGCGAGACGGATGGCAATCCGCATCAGCATGTTGCAGGCGCGCTGTCGATGGCTCACGCCGGGCGCGATACCGGTTCCTGTCAATTTTTTATTGTCCATGCACCACAGCCGCATCTGGATGGCGTGCATACTGTTTTCGGACAAGTTACTGAAGGTCTTGGTACAGTTCTGGCGATGAGAAACGGTGATGTCATGACAGAAGTTAAAGTCTGGGACGAAGAAGACTAAATAGGAGAGGGGCACTGATGATGCCAAAAAGCAATGTCGGACTGCAGATTCTTCCGTTTTCAAAGGACAAGGATACGTATGCTCTTGTGGATAAAGCGATTGAAGCAATCCAGAAGTCGGGCGTGAAATATGAAGTGGACGCACTTGAGACGGTGCTTGAGGGGGAGCTGGACGACCTGCTGGAGGTTGTGAAACAGACCATTTATGCAACGGTCGAGGCGGGTGCAGAAGAAGTCGCGGCAGAAGTGAAAATTCATTTCCGCCCTCAGGGAACTTCGATCAAGGAAAAGGTTGGGAAGTACCGGAAGTCTTAATAATATAGAATTGTACATATGTGAAGTACATATGTGAAGCTGGTATCCCAACACGGCCGAAATGAAAATGTTTTGTAAGCAGAATGGAGAATTTTTTTCATCCTGCTTTTTTCTTAAATATTTTATTTGTGATTTAAGAAAAATTTGCTTAAAAACTGTAAACGCAACGACTGGTTGACAGATTGTCAGCGCAGATTGGTAGTCATCCGTGATAAAAATTCGTAATTTTGAAAGGGAGGTGATAGCCATGAAATTTCAGGAAAAACTGCAGTCATTGAGAAAACAGCGCGGCATGTCCCAGGAAAAACTGGCCGAGTCGCTCGGCATCTCAAGGCAAGCCGTATCAAAGTGGGAATCGGGTCAATCCTATCCGGACACGGATAAATGGGTGGCACTCAGCAATTTGTTCGGCGTCCCGATCGACAATCTGGTGAGAGATGAGCTGTTGATTGAAAAAGAAAGGCAACAGGAACATCGTCTCAGCGCGTATTATTTTATGCGGCGCTATGAGTTTAGAAGCAAAAAGACACTTTTCGGTCTTCCCCTCGTTCATATCAATCTTGGTCCGGGTTTCTGCATGGCCAAAGGAATTCTGGCCATCGGCAATGTATCGATCGGTGTTCTTTCTCTCGGGGGAATCTCTTTGGGCGGATTGTGCTTCGGCGGATTGTCTGCCGGATTAATCGGTGTTGGCGGAGCAGCTTTAGCTTTGCTCTTTGCGGTCGGCGGTTTATCGATTGGAATACTGGCTATTGGCGGCCAGGCGATCGGAGTTTTAACTTTAGGCGGATTGTCGGTTGGTATGTTCTCAATCGGCGGAGCTGTTTTTGCCTCGCATGTCGCTATTGGCGGCTATGCAGAAGGACACGTTGCTATTGGGCATACGGCACATGGCGCCAAAACTTTAATTGTTCATGCCAATGACTTGAGCGATCTTACTTCAGCACAAATTAGGCATTTAATTCACAAAGAGTATCCAAACCTTTGGAGACCGATTGTCGACTGGTTGACTTTTTTATTCAGGTGATCTTGCAACCGGGAAATGAATCTCAAACATCGACTGTTTTCGTCAGATATTTCTTGGATGATAAAAGAACAAATGTTCCTGATGTGATATAATAGAAAAAAGACATGATGAACGAATGAGCCGATTGGCTGAGGAGGAATGAAGATGGCGGTGCGCTTTATTCTCGGGAGACCCGGAACCGGAAAAACTGCTCTTTGCATGGAAGAGATCCGTGCCCGCCTCCGCGAAAATCCGTCGGGTCCGCCGCTGATCTATCTTGTTCCGGAACATATGACATTCAGTATGGAATATGCTTTTGCCGGCACTCCTGGTTTTGGCGGAATGACACGGTTGAATGTTTACAGTATCCCCAGGCTTGCGCTGCGCGTTCTTCAGCAGTCCGGCGGTGCGACACGGATTCATTTAAACACTGTCGGCCTGTCGATGCTGCTGCGCAGAGTCGTTGAAGAAAATAAGAAAAATCTCCGGCTGTTTCGCAAAGCTTCGGAACAGTCCGGTTTTTACAATCTCCTCAGTGACACAATTTCTGAATTCAAACGCTACTGCCTGACACCTGAACAAATCGCTGTGCAGTCGGGCCTAATGGAGGAGCACACGGATTCGGAAAATCTGATTCTGAAGGACAAGCTCCATGATCTCTCTTTGGTCTATCAGTCTTTTGAACAGGTTCTGGCAGGAAAGTATGTGGACAGTGATGACTACTTAAAATTGATGGCGAATAAAATTGACGAAACGGATTTCTTGAAACAGGCTGAAATCTGGATTGACGGATTTCAGACGATGACACCCGAGGAACAGCTTGTTGTTGAAAAGCTGATGGCGGTCTCCTCCCGTGTCACCGTCGTTCTCGGAACAGACAAAGCCTATGACCGGGTACCCGATGAATTTTCAGTTTTCAGGCATCCGGTGCTGCTTTTTCTGCAGCTCAGGAAAGCGGCAGAACAGCTGCATCTGGCTGTTGAACCTTATGTGATAAAGGATGATGTTGTCCGGTCAAAATCGACAGGACTCAAGGCATTGAACCTGTTTTTCGGACAAAACCCGTCCCGGGAGAAACCGAAGCCTGATGGCATTGTCCTGACTGAAGCTGCCAATCGGCGGGAAGAAGTGGAGCAGGCAGCGAGGAATCTGATCGCACTTGCCCGTGATAAAAAAATACGTTTTCGAGAGACGACGGTGCTGGTCCGCGATCTGAATGGCTATCAGGACTTGATTGAGACCGTTTTTACCGATTATGGCATTCCAACTTTTATTGACAGAAAGCGGCCGATGAAACATCATCCTCTGATCGAACTGATCCGTTCGGCATTGGAAACCTTGCAGCAGAACTGGCGCTATGAACCTGTTTTCCGCTGCGTCAAGACCGATTTTCTGATTCCGGCCGGAAGCCGTCTGAATGAAGCCCGTGAGGCTCTGGATGAACTGGAAAACTATGTTATGGCTTATGGAATATATGGAAAGAAAAAATGGATTGATAAAGAACCGTGGACTTATCGAGTGTACAAAGGCCTTGAAGAAGGTGAAAAAGAGGCGACGTCCAAAGAACTGGCTGCACAGAAGCGGATCAACCAATGGCGCAAGTTTGTCAGTGAACCGCTTGCCGCCTTCGAGGAAAAGGTGAAGTCTGCCAGGAGTGTACGGGAAAAGTGCGAGGCATTGTATGTGTTTTTAATGAACCTGTCCGTTCCGGAAAAATTGGAGCGCATGGCGAAAGAAGCGGAAAAAGCTGACCGCCTGGCTGAAGCAAAGGAACACGGGCAGGTGTGGCAATCGGTGATTGATTTGCTCGACCAGTGTGTGGAGGGGGCGGATGACAGGAAAATATCGCTGGAACTCTTCGCACAGATTATCGATACAGGTCTCGACAATCTGGAATTCGCTCTCGTTCCTCCAGCTCTTGACCAGGTTCTGGTCGGCAGTATGGATCGGATGCGGGCGACAAACCCAAAAGCGGTTTTTATTTTGGGTGTTAATGAAGGCGTGATCCCGGCAAAACCATCAACACAGGGACTTTTCTCAGGCGAGGACCGCGATGCGCTTGAAGACAGCGGCATGCATGTGGCCGATGATGAAGACGGCCAGATGGCCTGGGAAAATGAGCTGGTATTTCGCGCGTTTTCGCTGCCGGAAGAAAAACTGTACCTGTCCTATCCGCTTGCATCTGAGGGGGGAGAACCGCTCAAAGCTTCTCCCCTGATCAGTCGTCTGCGCCGGCTCTTTTCTGAAATTGCAGTCCGGTTGGCGCCTTCTGAACCGCGGTCTCTTGCCGAAACGGAACAAATCGGCTTTGTTAATGCACCGCTCAAGACGATCGGTTATCTGGCAACGCAGATCAGGGAATGGCAGAGGGGCTATGGCATATCTGATCTTTGGTGGGATACCTATAACTGGTTCACGGCGCAGGAAGAATGGGGTTCGGCAGCAAAGCGGGTGCTTTCCGGGCTATTTTCAAGAAATGAGGCGTATCTGAGCAAAGAGGCGGCGCGTGATCTCTACGGAGAAACGATTCAGGCCAGCGTATCGCGGATGGAACAGTTCAATGCCTGCCCGTTTTCCCAGTTTGCTTCTTATGGACTGAGGCTCATGGAAAGGGAAGTTTTTCAGCTTGCAGCGCCGGATATCGGCCAGCTTTTTCATCTGGCGATCAAAAAAATGACAGAAGAAATTATGCGGCGTCATTTACAGTGGAGAGACCTGTCACCGGAAGACTGCGACCGGCTCGCCGCAGAAACGGTAGGTGTAATCGCTCCGAAACTTCAGCGGCAGATTTTGTCCAGTTCCGGGCGCTATCGCTATCTGCAGCACAAGCTGGAGCAGGTTGTTGCGCGGGTCGCCCGCG
Organism: Sporolactobacillus pectinivorans; assembly: GCF_002802965.1. Taxonomy (NCBI): domain Bacteria; kingdom Bacillati; phylum Bacillota; class Bacilli; order Caryophanales; family Sporolactobacillaceae; genus Sporolactobacillus; species Sporolactobacillus pectinivorans. Next base: position 1,616,931 of record NZ_NXGA01000001.1, read on the forward strand.
TCATGCGCCAGCACGCACGGGCCAGCGGTTTTACCCCGTTGAGTCTTGAACTGCCCTTCGGACCGGGAAAGCCTGTACCTCCGCTAACCTTTTCACTTCAAAACGGATGCAGGATGGAAATCGTCGGACGCATTGATCGGGTTGACAAAGCCGAGGATCCCGGCCGCAGGATTCTGCTTCGGATCATTGATTACAAATCCGGCCGGAAAGACCTGAGCCTGACTGATGTCTACTACGGACTCGCACTGCAGATGCTGACCTATCTTGATGTCGTGATTACGTATTCAAAACAATGGCTGGGCGTCCAGGCGGATCCGGCAGGTGTTTTATACTTTCATGTACACAATCCGTCGTTGAATCTTGAAGAAAAAGTTCCACCTGAAGAGATAGAAGATGAACTTTATAAAAGTTTCAAAATGAGCGGGCTGCTTCTTGAGGATGAGGCATCGCTTCAATTGACGGATCAAACAGCTGAGGGGGGCTACTCGAAGATTGCCCCGTTCGGGATCAAAAAAAATGGCGGCTATTACAAGGGATCTTCTCTTGCCACAACGGAAGAATTCAGTGCATTGCGGAACTATGCTAAAGAGACGATGGTACAGGTGGGCGAAAAAATAACTGATGGCGATGTCCGAATTGCTCCGTACAGGCTCAAAAACCGTGTGCCGTGCACCTTCTGTCCTTATCGTCCGGTTTGCCAGTTTGACCAGTCACAGCCGGGGAACGCTTATCGGCTGTTGAAAAAAGTTTCTGATGAACGGATCCTTCAGGAACTGACTGAAAAGGGGATGGAGCATCATGACGGAAGCAAAGCCTGAAGGGAGCAGATGGACGGACGAACAGTGGCGAGCGATCAATGAAGTAGGTCACGACATTCTCGTCGCAGCGGCGGCGGGTTCCGGAAAAACGGCCGTACTTGTTGAGCGGATTATCAGGAAAATCATCAACCCACAGAATCGGATCAATATTGACGATCTGCTGGTTGTTACTTTTACCAATGCGGCAGCATCAGAAATGAGAGAGCGGATCGGCCGTGCGCTCGATGAGCAAATTGCGGAACATCCTGAAAGCCTCTATCTCCGCCGTCAACAGGCGCTGCTCAGCAAAGCTTCAATCATGACTTTGCATGCGTTTTGTATGTCTGTTATTAAAAAATATTATTATTATCTGGATCTTGATCCCGGATTTCGGCTGCTGGATGAAACGGAAGCCGGTCTGCTTCGTGAAGAAATTCTCGATGAAGTTCTTGAGGAACATTACACATCAGGAAATTCCATTTTTTTTCGCCTGGTAGACCAATATTCGGGAGACAGGGACGATCATGCGCTTCGCAATCTGGTTTTCCGCCTTTACGATTTTTCTCTCAGTAATCCCTGGCCGAATCAATGGCTTGATCGGCTGCCCGCTGCCTACCAGCCGGAGGAAGGGCAGTCGATTGATCACTTCAGCTGGGTTCGCGGCCTGAGACATGTCCTTTTTCAATATTTTTCCGAAGCCGCGGCGGCATTGGAGGAAGCTATTCGTCTTTGTGGGGATACGGGTGGGCCTGCCGCTTATGCTGAAACGCTGTCCGCGGATCTTTTAAATATTCGTCATCTCCTCTCATTTGAAAACGCCGGATGGGAAGCTGTCCGCTCGGCTGTCTTGTCCGTTTCTTTTAATAAGCTTAAAGCCGTCTCCGCAAAAGAAGTGGACGGCGCAACGAAAGATCAGGTAAAAAAAGCGCGTGACAAGGTGAAAAGAACAATTGCTGAGCTTCAACAGCAGTGGTTTGCACGCAGTTCCACTGATTTGCTTCAGGATCTTCGTGACATGGCTCCTTCCGTTTCGATGCTTGTCGCGCTGGTCAAAGATTTTGGACACCATTTTACAAAAGAAAAACGCAGAAAAGGAGTGCTTGATTTTTCAGATCTGGAACATGAATGTTTGAAAGTGCTCCGATCAGAGGATTCTGATCCGGGTAAAGAGGTACCTTCAGTTGTTGCCAGGCAGTACCGCGCCTGTTTTGAAGAAGTGTTGGTTGACGAATACCAGGATACGAACCGTGTCCAAGAAGCGATTATCCGGCTGATCACAAAAGACAGCGCCGATAGCGGAAACTTGTTTATGGTCGGCGATGTGAAACAAAGTATTTACGGATTCCGGCTGGCTGAACCGGGACTCTTCATTGAAAAATATAAAAAGTTTTCTGACCCGGATTCTGACGGGGATAAAATTGATCTTTCCAGCAATTTTCGAAGCCGCGCGGAAATCATCAATGGTATAAATTATCTTTTTCGGCAGACGATGGATGAAACTGCGGGCGGCGTGGATTATGATCGTGCTGCAGAGCTGCGTTTCGGAGCGGAATATCCGGAAGAAAGTTTGCCGGTCGACTTTGAACTGATCGACCGAGCTGACCTGGATAGCGATGAAGAGGGTGAAACAGATGATTATGATTCGACGGAGCTTGAAGCTGCTGCGATCAGCGACAGGATTGCAGCGATGGTCGGCGACGGAAAGACCCCGGCTTTCCAGGTTTATGATCGGGGGGAACACCGGATGCGGGCGGTGCGCTACCGTGATATTGCCATTCTGATGCGTTCGGCGAGCACGGCTGCTGCTGTGATGAAAGACATCCTCGGACGCCGCGGGATTCCTGCTTACGCCGAGCTGTCCAAGGGCTATTTTGATACGGTTGAAGTATCGGTCATGCTTGCCGTGCTGCAGGTGGTGGACAATCCCTTTCAGGACATCCCGCTTGCGTCCGTGCTCCGTTCGCCAATCGTTGGCCTGGACGGGGATTCACTGGCCCAAATCCGTATGTCGGATCGTGATGTTTCTTACTTCATGGCGATGAATTACTATACCGAAACGCATCAAGGCCAGCTTTCAGATCAGCTCTCAGGATTTATCGATCGGCTGGCCAAATGGCGTAATCTCTCAAAAAGCCACTCTGTTTCTGAGCTTATCTGGCAAATCTATCGCGACACCGGATATTATGATTATGTCGGAGGTCTGGTCGGCGGCGCGCAGCGTCAGGCCAATCTCAAAGCGTTCTATGATCGCGCCAGGCAGTATGAAAAAACGTCATTCCGAGGGTTATTCCGTTTTCTGCGTTTTATTGAGAGAATGCGGGAAATCGGCGGTGACCTTGGCGAAGCCCGGGCATTAAGCGAACAGGAAGATGTTGTGCGGATCATGACCATCCATAAAAGCAAGGGGCTAGAATTTCCAATAGTTTTTGTGTCTGGCATTGGAAAAAAGTTTAATATGAAGGATCTGGTTTCTCCCGCGTTGCTGCATAAAACACTTGGCATTGGTACACGCTGGATTGATTCGGAAAACAGGGTGAGTACACCGACGCTTCCTTACCTCGCGATCCGAGAGCAGCTGAAAGCAGATGCCGTGGCAGAAGAGATGCGCATTCTTTATGTTGCGGTTACCCGCGCCCGGGAAAAACTGATTTTGGTCGGGACAGTTCGCGACGCGGGAAAAGTGGCGCGTCAGTGGCTCCCGGCGCTTAAATATCGCGGATGGCTGCTTCCTGAATATCTCAGGACTTCGGCAGCAACATTTCTGGACTGGATCGGGCCAGCCGTAGTGCGGCATGGCTCTTCGGAAGCGCTGCATCACCTGATTGGCGAAGCGCCGGACAGGTCGGTTGTTTCGGAAGACCAGGCGGCATGGAATATCAGTGTCATTTCGGTGGGTAATCTCGACGTTGGACAAGCAGAACAGGCGCCAAAAGAAAGCATACGCTTCGCGCGTTTGAAACAGTGGAAGGCTGTTGAATCACATTCCGGCATGCAGGATGAGGTCAGGAGGCGGCTGGAATGGAGTTATCCGTTTCGTCAGGCGACATTGTTTATGGCGAAACAGACGGTCACAGAGATTAAGTCCCAGCAGGATTATTTCAGTCAGGGACAGGATGATCGCCTGATTGCACGCCGGTTTTCAGGTATAAGCAGAGACAGGCCGCAATTTCTGCAGCAGGGCGGACTGTCGTCCACAGAGCGCGGCACAGCAATGCATGTTTTAATGCAGCATCTGGATCTGGAGCATGCCGCGGAAGAAGCGTCAATCAAGAATCAGGGACTCGCGCTTGTGGAGAAAGAAATTTTGACCGGTGATCAGGAGAAGAGCCTGAATTATCCGGAGGTTGTCGCATTTTTACGGTCGCCGATTGGCATTAAAATGAAACGTGCCGGCCAAGTGACGCGGGAGTGTCCGTTCAGTCTTGTTCTAGATGCGGCAGAGGTGTATCCGACGTGGCGCCATGACGGCCCGGAAAAAGACGGACAGGTGCTGATTCAGGGCGTGATCGACTGTATTATAGAGGGCAGGCAGGGGCTGATTCTGCTTGACTATAAAACAGACAGGCTGTCCGGCCGCTTTGCCGAAAAACAAGCGGCAATTGAGGAATTGACACGGCGCTATCGTGTACAGCTCGGTTTGTACCGGCTTGCGATCGAAAAAATCTGGAAGCGGAAAGTAGCGCAAATCGGCCTTTACGCATTTGACGGCGGTTATTTTATCGATCTGACAGAAGAAGGGGAGACATTAGAATGAGGTTGCTTCATACTGCGGACTGGCATCTCGGACGGACACTGGAAGGGCGCTCCCGTGAAGAAGAGCAGGAAGATGCAATGGATGAAATCTGCCGGATTGCCGATGAAGAAAAAATTGATGCTATAGTGATGGCCGGAGATGTTTTTGACACCGCCAACCCGCCTGCGGTATCCGAAGCACTTTTCTATGAAACTGCTGAAAGGTTGGCCTGCGGTGGAAAAAGGCCTTTGCTTGTGATTGCCGGCAACCATGACAGCCCGGAGCGTCTGGAGGCATCCCGGCCGCTCGCCGGGCGCCGGGGCATCACCATAGTCGGCAAACCGGTTTCCCAGCCGCTGGCCATTCCAATTAAACGTACAGACGAGACGCTGATACTCAGCTGTGTCCCCTATCCTTCCGAATCGCGGCTGAATGAATGCCTAAGCGCAATGAACGAGGAAACGGCCATACAGGAAGGTTATAATAATCGGCTGGAAAAACTGTTTCAGGAACATGCGCGTCACTTCTCGGAGAAAACAGTTAACATTCTGATGACGCATATTTTCGCAGCGGGTGGAAGGGAATCTGATTCTGAAAGGCCGATTCAGGTTGGTGGCGCCTATACTGTTTATCCATCATCTTTTCCGGAAAAAGCGCAGTATGTAGCACTGGGCCATCTGCACCGGCCGCAGACGCTTGAAAAATCCCCTGCACCTGCCCGCTATGCCGGGTCACCGCTGGCTTACAGTTTTTCCGAGTCCGGATCCCAGAAATCGGTGACCATCATTGACGTCAGCCCAGGCAAAGCGGCAAAATGGAAAGAAGTTCCCCTGGCTGCCGGGCGGCCGCTGGTCCGCTGGCACGCAGAGAACGGGCTCGATGAAGTGCACCGCTGGCTGGATGAGGGGCGCGACCGATATGCATGGATTGATCTGGAAATTCGGCTGGAGGAAGCACTGAATATGCATGAAATCCAGGCTTTACGCAAAGCTGACGAACACTTTGTCAACATAAGGCCGATCTATTGTGAAAATCGAGAGCAGGCTGGGGATCTTACGAGGTCGAAGCTGCCGATCGACCAGCTTTTTATCCGTTTTTATAAAAAACAGACGCAGGGAGCCGAACCCGGTGAGAAACTTGTCCGGCTCTTTCTCAGAATGATTCAGGAAAACGAGGCTGAACGGGAAGCTGCCGCAGGGAGGGACGGGCATGAAACCGATTGAACTGACAGTGCAGGGGCTGAACAGTTTTCGTGAAACCCAGCACATTGATTTTGAACAACTTTGCGCAGACGGTATTTTCGGCATTTTCGGCCCGACGGGAAGCGGTAAATCGACGATTCTCGATGCGATCACTCTGGCCCTTTACGGAACGGTTGAGCGCGCCGCTAATAACACGCAGGGCATACTCAACCAGTTGGAGGATCAGCTCTCGGTCGGTTTCACATTTGAACTCGTCGGACAAACAATCGACAGATATCGCGCCGAACGTTCCTATAAACGTACGAAGGATGGCGGTCTGAGAATGAGCAGCTGCCGTTTGCTGAAGCTCAGCGGCGACAAGGAAGTGCTCGCAGACAAGGAAAAAGATGTCACCCGCAAGATCCGTGACATCCTTGGCTTGACCCATGATGACTTTACCCGCGCGGTTGTTCTCCCGCAAGGCAAATTTTCTGAGTTTCTGACTTTAAAAGGCAATGAACGCCGTAAAATGCTGCAGCGCCTGTTTCATTTGGAAAAGTACGGCGATGAGCTTATGGCCAAGCTTAAATTGCATTTTGAATCGGCATGCCATAAGCTTGAAGTCATTTCGGAAAAGGAAACGCTGCTTGGCGATGCGTCTCAGGAGGCGGTTGAGCGACTGAGTGAACACTCACGCCTTCTTAACGCGGAATACAGCAAGACAAGCGCTGAATTAGAAAGTTCAGGGCACGAACGGGATCAAATCCGACAGATATGGACGCTGCAAGAGGAGAAAAACGCTAAGCTCAAAGAGCAAAGTGAACTGCAAAAGAAACAGCAGGAATTTGAAATGAAGAAAAATCTTCTGAAAATGAATGATGAAGCTGAGAAAATCATTCCCTATCTTGAAAATCTGATTGCGGCTGAAAATGAAGTTCATGAAGCAGACAGCGAATTCAGCCATGCCGATTTGGTTTTCTCTGGATCCAAGAACGCTGAAGAGAAAGAGAAGAAAGCATATACTGCCGCAAAACAGAAAAGAGAAGTGGAAGAACCGCTTCTTTCTGCCCGGAGACAAAACTATGTCCAGGGAATGGGGATTAAGCGGCAGCTTGACGCCGGACAAAAGGAGAAACGAGCGGCAACGGTCAAGCTCTCAGAACTGGAGAAGAAGCTCCAATCGGGCGATGTAAGGATAAATTCCAGCCAAAAAAAGAAAGAGGAACTCGACCGATCTATGGAAAATCTTGAAAAACGCCTTTCAGAAATTGACGTGCCAAGCAGCCGCAGAGCAATGATTCAGCGCGCACGTGATGCCGGGAAAGCGATCGATGCACTGGATGACCGTTTGAAAGAAAAACGTGCCGAATGGACGAGTGTCCAAAAAAAAATGCTGGAAAGCCAGCAGGCGCTGGAACAGGTTCATAAACAGCAAAAGGCAGCCAATGAAAAAGCGGGCCGATGGTTTCTTCAATGCCAGCGCATTTATAATCATGCGGCAGACACAAAGCAGATGATTCGCCTGCTGCTTGAATTTGTCAAAAAGAAACAAGAAGAATACGAGCTTGAGAGAGACCGGGCGTATCGGCTCAATCTGTCGCTGAATCTTGCTTCCGAACTGAAAGATGGGGACCCGTGCCCGGTCTGCGGCGCAGTTCATCACCCGCATCCGCCAGCAGTGGACAAACAGTCAGATCAGAAAAGCCTGGAGAAAAAAGTCAAATATTATCGGCAAACAGAGGAGTCATTGATCCGTTTTCAGCAAGAGAACCACGCTTGCGCTATTCAACTGGAGGAACATTCAAAGAAATTTTCCACTGTTTTTTCAAACATTCCGGAAATGTCTAATCTTTCAGATGCATCAAAAGAATTTTTGGAGGCTGGTGATTTCACAGAATGGGAGAGCCGCGGGATTCAGGAGGTGCTTAGAGCAATAGACCTGGCTGTCAGAGAAGAGAAGCAGGATATCATTGCATCAGGGGAAACGCTGGAAAACGAGCTGGAACAGGCGGGCAAGGTCGGACAGAATCGCATTTCTATTGAATCGAATCTGAGAATTTACAGTGAAACGCAGCTCAGGATTGAGCGGGAAGCAATCAATCAGAAAAATGAGCTGGAAGATTTACGGGCTAAGTGGTCGGAAGAATTTCCAAAACAGGAAGACATACAGAATACATATCAGATCATCCAGAATGACGACCGGGAAGCTGAATCAATCAGGAAAACGATGACTGAGTTCAGGACTTCCCGGGCGAACTTGGAACGCCGGCTGGCGCACGATCAGGATGAGCACGCGGCAATTGAGGGCAGACGGAATGAAATCAAGGGAAAATTGGAAAACATTGTGCTGTCGTTGGCGGACCGGACACGCGAGCTGTCAGAGCTTCATTTGTCGGTAGACGAACAGATCGGGGAACGGATCGCGGAACTGGACAGCATGCTGAAAGATTTGAAGGAAAATCAGGAAAATCACGATCAAAAATGGCAACTGGCTCTGACTGAATTCAACGAGACGGATAAACGGAGAAGCAGCACTTCAGTCCGACTTGAAAGAGCAAGGTTTACCCTCAATAATGCAGAGAAAAAGTGGGATGAGAGGAAAAACAACTCAAATTTTCTGTCGAGACAAGCTGTCTTTGATGCACATATGACGGATGAAGAGCGCCGGGATACTGATACCGAGATTCAATCTTACGAAAAAGATAAGGTACAGATTGCCTCCGACCTGCGGACACTTTTGGAAAAACTCTCCGGTAAGTCTGTGACAGCCGATCAAATGGCGAAGGTCGAAAATCGTTATTTGGAGTTGAAAGAATCTGTCCGGCAGCTGAGTGAAAAACGCGGAGCCGCCTCAAAAGTGCTGGAGGATATTAAAAAACGCCATGCACTTTTTAATAAACTGGAATCCGAGCGAAAAGCAGCCCGGACAGAAGCAGACCAGTTTGAGAAACTTCTACGTGTATTCCGGGGAAATGCATTTGTGGAATTCGTTGCGGAGGAACAGCTGCAGCAAGTATGTATTGCCGCTTCAAAGCGCCTCGGCGACTTGACACACGGTCGCTATACTTTGGAAACAGACGATGCGGGTGGTTTTATTATTCGCGATAACGGCAACGGAGGAATCAGGCGCCCTGTTTCTTCACTTTCCGGCGGTGAGACCTTCCTGACATCTCTGGCCCTTGCCCTGTCGCTCTCTGAGCAGATTCAGCTTCGAGGCAATGTACCCCTGCAGTTTTTCTTTCTTGATGAAGGGTTTGGGACATTGGATCCCGATTTGCTTGATACGGTTGTAACAGCACTTGAAAAACTGCACATGCGCAAACTTTCCATCGGAATAATCAGCCATGTTCCTGAGATGAGGGAGCGCTTGCCGCGCAGGCTGATCGTTGAACCCGCCAATCCTTCTGAAAGAGGAAGTCGTGTCCGGATGGAAGTTTTGTGAAAAGTTCTATTATGTGCATTTTTATTCATTAATAATCAATGGATTAACTGATAGTTCCTTTCTTTTTTCGCGGATTCACACGATGGTCGGAAGTCTGCCTACCTGAAGATGAGAAGAAAACTAAGTCAGCAGAATTAGAATAAACGGATACAACAAAAAATTGGTTTGTGGGATTGCCCGTTAAACGAGCAATAGAACGCTTAATGGGCTGAAATGCGGCAGATTTCGAAGCGAAATCAGAAAATCGAACCGAATTGAGAAAAAATCGAACCAAAACCAAAAAGAAGCGAATCAAGCGGAAAACGAAACGAAATAAGAAAACCAAACTTAATCAAGAAAGAACCGAACCAAAACCGCCGCACTCAAGCTGGAACATGAGCAGCCGTGTCTTTTTAATTTCATTCAAAATAAAACGGTCCATCCGATTCACGAACGATCGGATGGACCGTACATTTAAACCTTTGTTTGTCAGTCAGCTGCAATTTTTGTCCGTTCTTAAAGCTGCCCAATCGATTTTATTTGTCTTTAACTATTTTCGGAGATCTTCTGCTTCAGGCGCTGATTGGACTCTTTGATCTGCTGATCCATTTTTTTCAGAGCTGCCTCGACTGCTGGTTTATTTTTGCTTTCTACTGCGGCTTTTAATTGCTGGAAAGTGTGGACCTTGCCATGCATGCCATGGTGCATCCCCTGAAGTTGTTTGCGCGCCTCGGGAACCGTTAGTTTTCCCTCTTTAACCTGTGTCAGAATTTCATCAACTTTCTTTTTGCCTGGGTGATGAAAAGATTTACAGTCTTCTTTGCAATGTTTTTTTTGTTTCTGAAAGGCGGGTGACTGTTGCCATGTTTTGCACAGCTGTTCGTGTGCCGCCAGGTCTTTTCTCAGCTCAACTTTCAATGCAGGTGAGGCATATTCATCGATGGTACGGGTAAGCCACTGATTGTTTGCGTCCTGGCAATGAACCTTGCTTGAGGTTTCCACTGGCGAACCGATTGCACCAGCCGTTGCCTGCCCGGGGGTAGCCAGCAGTAGTGAGACTGTCAGAAAGGGCAACAATAGAAAAGTAAACAGTTTCATAAAATATCCTCCATATTTTAATAATCAAGCAATAGGATGGCTGAATTTTTATATTTTATACAATCGTGCTTGAAAAAATTGAAACAATGGGGCAAAATATAATAACCCTGTATACAGAAAAAGTTTTGCAAAGGAAGAATGCAATGTCCGTCTATCAGGAAATTAAAGTGCTAACTATTGTTGTGATCGGTGCTGTGCTCAATGCGGCAGCGCTCAACTTGTTTTTGATTCCCGCTAAAGTTCTGTCCAGCGGCGTGACCGGTATTGCACAGCTTATTTCTGCATTGCTTGAGCCCTCGTCGTTTCACATCAGCACCGGCATTCTGCTTCTTCTGATGAATATACCGGTTGCCTGGGCAGGATGGATCAAAGTCGGGCACCGATTCACGCTTTATAGCCTGATCAGTGTCGTGCTGACCACATTTTTCATGATGCTGATCCCCGTGCGTCCGCTGACGAGCGATATTCTTCTCAATGCAGTGTTTGGCGGTGTTCTTCAGGCGACCGGCGTCGGGCTGACACTGAAATTTGGCGCATCGACCGGCGGCATGGATATAGTTGCTATGATTTTATCGCGTGCAAAGGACCGGCCGATCGGCGGATACATGTTTGCGCTTAATGCCGTCATCATCTTGTCGGCCGGCTTTTTCTTTGGCTGGCGGCGCGCCCTTTATACACTTCTTCAGCTTTATGTCAGCATCCGGGTCATTGACGCGATTCACACAAGATACGTCAAGCTGACCGCTTGGATCGTGACGAACAAAGCAAAAGAGGTGCAGCAAGCCATCTACGCCCAACTCAGCCGCGGAATCACCAAGCTTCCCGCAAAGGGCGGATTTACCAATAAAGATAAAGAAGTACTGATGATTGTGATCACCCGCTATGAACTTTATGAGCTGAAACATGTCATTACCGAAACGGATCCTGAGGCATTCACAAATGTGGTGGAAACCACTGCGGTATTCGGTCTGTTCAGGAAAGAGTCACGATCCTGAAAGACGGATATCCTATTGCCTGGCGATCCACAATTTGATAAGATAAAATTAACGTGTTATTAAAGGAGGTGGGTTTGTTGTCATCTGTCACAGAGTGTCGCGCGAAGCTGGAGTCTTTTCTCTATCTCGTTCGTGCGATTTTAGCTGTTTTATTCGTAAAGGGGTTAGTCTGCCCTTTTTTCGAAAAACAGCATAACTTTGTGAAGTGACACAGCCCACTGGTTAAGCGCGCAAACCGGCTTTCTGCAATATTTACGAACGGAAGCAGTCTGCCTTATTAAATACAAACAGTCGATCATCCATGGGTTGGTGTACCCGTGGATTTTTTTATATATAAAATACTTGTTGCGGGAAGTGATGATCCAATGTTAATCTGTCAAGCCGACCATGTCGGAAAAAACATAGCAGGACATGAAATTCTGCACGATGTCAGTTTTTCAATTAACGATGGGGAAAAAGTGGCAATCGTCGGTGCCAATGGAAGTGGAAAAACGACACTGTTCAATGTGATAGCCCGGATTGAATCGCCCGACCGTGGAACGGTTGCTATAAAAAAAGGGGCGACGGTAGGTTACCTGAGACAGTCCTCTGACGGTGGAACCCAGACAGTTCGCCAGGTTCTGGAGAGCGCGTTTGCCGAAGCCAAAGAAACAGAACAAAAAATGCACGGACTCGAAGCTGCGTTTTCCTCTGCGTCACCTGAGAAACTGGAAAAAATGTTAGCGGATTACGCCAGGTTTCAGGAAAAATTTCAGCGGGAAGGTGGGTATGATATCGATTACCGTATTGAACAGATTGCGGATGGGCTTGGCATTCATCCGCTTTTGGACCAAGTCTTTACATCATTAAGCGGCGGCGAAAGAACGAAAGTCGGCCTGGGGTTTCAGCTGTTGATTGCGCCGGACCTACTGCTATTGGATGAACCAACTAACCATCTTGATATCCTCGCGCTGCAATGGCTGGAACAGTTTATCAAGCAGTACAAGGGCACAGTTCTGATCGTTTCCCACGATCGCTTTTTTCTTGATCGCGCAATCGGCACGGTTCTTGATCTTGAAGATGGGGAGATCACGGTGTATCACGGAAACTATTCCGCATATGTCAAAGAAAAGCAGGAACGCCTGCTTCTCGCTTTTGCTGCCTACGAAGATCAGCAGAAGAAGATTAAAAAAATGAAGGAAACGATCAAACGACTGAAAGAGTGGGCAAATCAGGCGGTTTCGCCTAATGCGGGGCTGCATCGGCGTGCAAAAAGCATGGAAAAGGCGCTTGATCGGATTGAACGGCTAAAGAGGCCGAAACTGGAAGCCGACAGAATAGCACTGAGTTTTGGCAGCAGCCAGCGAACTGGAAACCGCGTTCTGAGCTGCAAGGATCTGTCCGTTAGCTTTGACGGGCAAAAAGTTTTCAGTCATGTCAATTTGAACCTCTGTTACAGGGACCGCCTGGCCATTATCGGCCCGAATGGGTCCGGCAAAACGACATTACCTTAAATGCCTTTTAGGAGAGATCGAGCCGCAGAGTGGAGAAGTGCAGCATGGTACCCATTTGAATATTGGTATTCTTGCACAGCACGTTTTCGAAAACCCGGATGAACAAGACCGAAGAGTCATCGATGTCTTCAGGGAGCATGCCCGCCTGACCGAGGGAGAAGCACGCCATGAACTGGCAAAATTTTTATTTTACGGTTCAGATGTCTTTAAAAAAATCGGAACGCTGAGCGGAGGCGAGCGCGTACGGATCAGGCTGGCAGACTTAATGGTAAAAAAGATTAATTTCCTCATTATGGATGAACCGACCAATCATCTCGACATTGAGTCGCGTGAGGTGCTTGAGGAAGCAATCCAAAATTTTACAGGAACTGTCTTGGCTGTCAGTCATGACCGTTATTTTTTGAAACAGTGTTTCAACCAGATTTTCTGGCTGCAAAACGGTAAATTATCACGGTATAACGAAAGTTTAAATGAAATGAATTCAATATAAAATGGAATACTGTCGAAACAGGCGGATTTCTCTGCATGGCAGAGAAATCCGCCTGTTTGGCAAAGAGGCCGCAACGACTCTTGAGCTGCTAGTTCTGCTTTTTGGCCCACGCCTCTTTTAATTTTTCGTTTTCATAGTAGCGCATGACGTGCGCAACATAGTCCGGATCGCCGTAGCTTTTCCAGCCTAGTTCCTTCGCTTTTAACTTGGAATATTGCTGAGCGAGCTGCGGCGTAAATTTCCCTCCATGCTGCGACACATAATCGGAAAACCCGGCGCCAAAATTATAGCTCTGCAGGGCGAGGGCGATGTTTCCTTCAGATTTTTTCAGCGTTTTACTGAAGTATCGGGCTCCGGCTTCGATGCTCTGCTGCGGACTGTGAATCGAATTTCTCGGAAGGCCCTGGCTCTCTGAAGACTGCATAATATCAGTCAATCTACCCCTTGTTTCCTGCATGGCGATGGCCATAAGGAGGTCGGTGTCGTTTCTTATCCCGTTCACCTCAGCATATTTTTTGAAAATCGGACGGTATTGCTCAATTTCCTGGCTGATGACCCGATGATCATTGAGAAAGGGCACGTGATCCGCCTGAGGGCTGTACATACTGGAAATAATAAAGAGGACCAAATAAGAAAAACCAACGAAGGCAAGCAGAGACCCGATGAGAACGACCAATTTTTTCATGATTCTAACCTCTGCCCATAATAATCTTGCTAACTATAAAATTCAACGGCTCTCGCATATTTTGGTCCGTCTCTCTGAAAAAACAGGAAGCCCAAAAAAATATTTTTGAACCGAGTGGCTAGCTGGAAAACACAGGCTGTGATTTTCACGCGCCCAAGGGCTCTGCATAAGATGGGGAGTAGTGCAACCGTAATGAGGAAAAGAAGGGATGAAATTCATGTGCGGAATCACAGGATGGATTGATTGGCGCAAGAATCTGCGGGACGAAGAGAAGACGATTGAAAAAATGGCACGGACAATGGAACATCGCGGTCCGGACGATTTAAATACCTGGGTTTCGGATCGGGCGGCGTTTGGTCATGCCCGTCTCGTTGTTGTGGATCCCGAAGGCGGCCGCCAGCCGATGAAGAAAACAGTACGGGAACATGATTATGTTCTCGTCTATAATGGGGAACTTTATAATACTGAAGAAATACGCGCGGATCTGTTGAAAGCCGGCTACACTTTCAGTGGGCATTCGGATACGGAAGTGCTGCTGACTGCCTATATTGAGTGGAAAGAAGAATGCCTCACGCATTTCAACGGCATTTTCGCGTTTGCGGTCTGGGATCAGCGGGAAGAGAAGCTTTTTGCCGCACGTGACCGGTTGGGCGTTAAACCGTTTTTTTACAGCGAAGAGGGGGGACGGCTGCTGTTCGGATCGGAACTCAAAGCGATCCTTGCTCATCCTGATGTGAAAGCCTCCATCGATCGGGAAGGACTTTCCGAAGTCTTCGGACTGGGTCCCTCAAAAACCCCGGGACATGGAATCTATCGTGGCATTAAAGATCTCAGGCCTGCCCACGCTTTCGTTTATACAAAAGACGGCTTGAAAACCTGGCGCTACTGGAATGTGAAAAGCGCGGTTCATACAGACAGTCTGCCGGATACAGTCGCCCATATCCGTTATCTTCTGAAAGATGCGGTGGAACGCCAGCTCTACGCGGATGTTCCGGTAACCACATTCCTCTCCGGAGGGCTTGATTCAAGCGGTATCTCAGCGATTGCTTCAGAATATTTTAAAAAAGAGGGCCGGCCGCCACTTCACACTTATTCCATTGATTACAAGGGCAACGATCAATATTTCCATACAAGCAAATTTCAACCGAACAGCGATGCCCCCTTTATCAGAGAAGTTTCTGAATATCTGGGAACTGTACATCACAATCTCGTGATTGATAACGGCCAGTTGGTAGACTATCTGAAAAAAGCGATTGCCGTGCGTGACATGCCTGGTTATGCCGACGTTGATTCGTCACTGCTTTGGTTCTGCGAAGGAATCCGAGAAGAATATACGGTTGCGCTGTCCGGAGAATGTGCGGATGAGATTTTCGGCGGCTACCCATGGTTTCACAGCCCGGAAACATCGGCAAAAGAGGGTTTTCCGTGGATGCGGTCCACCGAGGCGCGACAGGAGCTGCTCAACGATAAATGGGGAAGCCGCCTGAACCTGAAAGAGTATGCGCTTGCCCGTTTCAATGAGACAGTTGCCGAAACGCCCCGCCTGGAAAGCGAATCGGCGATCGACGCGAAAAGGCGGGAACTGTTCTATCTGAATATGAACTGGTTCATGACTGCGCTGCTGGATCGTAAAGACCGGATGAGCATGGGCGCGAGCCTGGAAGTGCGCGTGCCGTTTGCCGATCACCGGATTGTGCAGTATTTATGGAATGTGCCATGGGAGATGAAAATGCTGGGCGGCCGCGAAAAAGGCATTCTCAGGGCAGCCCTGGAAGGCTATCTACCGTATGATGTACTTTACCGAAAGAAAAGCCCATATCCGAAAACCTATCATCCGAAATACACGGCAGCCGTTTCATCCTGGTTGCAGCAAGTAATTGATAAATCCGATTCTCCACTGCTCGAATTCACAGACAAAGCAAAAATTCAATCGATCATCGATACGCAGGGGGCATCATTCAAAGTGCCATGGTTCGGCCAGCTGATGAGCGGTCCGCAGCTGATCGCCCACCTGGCTATGATCAATGAGTGGCTCGAAAGCTACAATGTGGATATCGTGGAAAATTAAAAAAACAGCAGAAACCGGTTAATTACAACCGGTTTCTGCTGCCTTATTACATATGATTAAAAATAATTCATTCATCTACTCTTAAAGGCTTGATCCAGTTTTGTAAAATCAATGGTTCCAAGCCCCGTGCTCTGGTTGTAAATCGTACCTGGCGTTCCGGTGAAGAACAAGTTGTCATTATCAGTACCTGTCGTATTCAACGGATGGAACGGAGAATCAGATCCCTGTGCAAAGCGATAGATTTGATCATTCCAGAAACCAATCGGCGATTTCTGACCGCTGTTCATCAGGGCCGTCAATCCGGCCAGCTGCGGAGAAACTACACTTGTACCACCATAGGTGACAAACCCGGCATTGGTACCAGGCTGGCCTGGATCAGACATATAAACTTTGTAGCCTGTGTATGGATCAGCGTTTAGTGAAACGTCAGGCAGATTGCGGCCTGTACCGGATCCCGTGACGATTTCCGGAGAAGCAAGTCTTGTGACGGAGCTGAAGTCAGAACTTGGCTGCCACTGTTTTACTGCGGTGTAACTGTTCACACCGGCAACGCCCTTCTGGTAAGCCGGAGTATTGAAGACTGTACTGAAACCGCCGCCGCCTCCGACAAAGTAATAATTCAGCCAGCCGTCCGGAGTGTTCAGTCCGCGTGAGTCAAAATATGGATAAAGGTAATCCCAACTCCAAGCTCTTTCTTTGGTGATGTCGATGTTGACACCGGTTTTCGTTACATAGGACCACGGGAGGGTTGTCCCACCGGCGGCAGTGATATAAGGACTGTCGGCCGGATTGTCGACAGCCAGATTATAGGTGCCTGCATCCCGCGTTGCGTCATATGACCCGGCATCGCCGGCAGAAGCAAACATCGAAATGCCCTGAGAGGCCGCCTGCTCAAACAGCTGATTGAAAACTTGGGCATAGGCCGGGTCTTCAGTTTTATCCGCGACAGCTGCATTGATAATGGTCTCACTCTCACCCCAGCTGACAGAAATTTGCGAAGCTTCGTTTTCATTGATCGCCGATGCAAATGCATCAACAAAACCCGGATCTGTGTTGGAACCGACATACACATTAATGTTTGCCTGAGGAGCAAGGGCACCCGACTGCTCGACGTCCAGTGATGTCTCATCATAGCCGTCAAAACCGGAACCGCCATCCACGGGTTTGACACCTATTCTTCCCGGTTTCGTAGCGATGCCTTCCTCTTTCCAGAATTCGTAAGCATCTTGCGGATTAAAATCAGCCAGTGTGACAATGTCAATTGTCTGTCCCTCGCCGGTATAGCCTTTATCATAAAGCGGTCCGACATTATACTGTTTGATCAGGTCGGATGGATTAAGGTTTAGCGGGCCGGTAGTGCCATCATTCGGTTTGATCTCAACGGGCTGGCGGACCGCACTCGGGGTCATTTTTGAATAATCACTTAAGCCCAGAATAGCCAGAACATGTTTGGCAATATAACGAGGGGCTTTCGGTCCTTTTTTCGTGGCATGGAACGTCTTTCCCTTATATTTTGCCTTCTGGATGTTAACACTGAATGCTTGGTTAAAATCGCCGACCGTACCGCTTGCCGTTACAACCAGGTTATCGGGATATACTTTTGAATCAATATTGAATTTCTTAAGATAAGCTGTCAGGTCGCTGACTGTTTGAGAAGGAGCACCGTATAATTCGCTAAAGTCTTTGACACTTAAATACTTGTGATAGTTGCTGCTGCCTGGCGTTACAGATTGATCAATAAATTTCTGAAGCTGACCCTCGTGACTTGCTTTCAGAATAATATCAACTGTAATCGGTGTACTGTCCGGAAGGTCGCCAAAATAGCTTGCATTGTCAAGAACAGCACTGCCTGTTCCCTGAGAGATGGGATCCAGCTGTGAGTTGCTGCCCGCCGCAGAAGACGCGGCAAAAGCCGGAACAGAGGCGAAGATCAAGAACAATGACAGAATAGCGGATGAAACATATTTCAAAAATTTTTGCACTTCTAACAATCCCCTCTCCTGATTTGTTTATTTCTGTCTTCAATAATGATTAAAAAGTAGTCACCTTCTTTTCGAAAATTTACTGTAGATAAAACTTTTAAAAACATTATTAATCATACATCCTATGAAAACGTTGCGTTAAGCAAAATAAATTCTAATATTCAGAACAAAAAAATGAAAAAATGGGTAATTATTCCTTATTAAAAATAGGAAAAATTACCCTGTAATAACTTTCAATTAAGAGCATTTGATCATATTCATGATGAATTATAGTGAAAAAGGGGATAAAAGATCGTAGAAAAATTATTCTCTGATAAAATAGGACAAAAGTCACTTTTTTCCCCACATCTTTAACGAAGAAGCCGAAATCGATATTTAGGGGTGAATCCATCGAATCATAAGGCCGTATTGTATCTCAAAGAATTGACAGCTTTCAAAATTCGGGATCAACTAATCTTGAATCTGAAAACCGTGAAAGTGTTCCCAAGGTCTGGAATGCCAGCGTACCAAGGCGAAAAGTGCTCGAAACCATTCATCTGCACCCTGGGCCATCCAGACGCCGATCAGACCAAGACCGAAATAGACCCCGAATAAGTAGCTTAGTCCTGCAGCAATCGTCCACATGGAGACGACACCGATAATCACAGGAAAGCGGACATCGCCGGCCGATTTCAGAGATCCCATCAGAACAATATTAATCGCTCTTCCTGGCTCGGAAAGAACATTGACCCAGAGTGTCGGAAGACCAACTGCCAATATCGCGGAGTCGGAAGTAAACAGGCCTAAAATATGGGCACCGAAGAAGGCGATGGCCAGCGCAGCCAGCGAGGACACGCATGTGGCGATCTTGACCGTTCTCATACCGCGGTCATACGCCCGATTCCATTTCTGCCCGCCGATGTAGCGCGCGATTAAAAGCTGTGTTCCTTGAGCAATGGCTACGGTGAACAGAAAACAGAGCATCGTGATATTCAAAATATAGACACGTGCGGTCAGAGCAGCTGTACCGATCATCACGACGATTGCTGTGATGATCAATTGTGACAGCTGATAAGAAAGTCCTTCTCCTGCTGAAGGAATGCCGATCGACAGCAGATCGCGGATATCTTTTCCGTGAACACGGTAGAGATCCTTTAGGCTGAACTTTAACCGGAGTCTTCTCCAAATAAAAAGCAGTAAGGCTGAAACTGCAAAAGCTCTTGCTAGAAACATAGACCAGGAGACACCGGCAACACCGGTTACCGGGAGGTCAAATAATCCATTTGTTGCAATTATATTTCCGGCCACACTGATTATATCCATGATAACGGTTACAATCATGGCGTCTTTCGTAAACCCGTGGCTGCGCATAATGGCGCTCAGTGCCTGGGACAGAGATTCAAGAAACAATGATGCACCGCAAATCCGGATAAACAAAAGGCCGTCTTGAAAGATTTGTCCATGAATATTGAATAGGATCAGAAAATGACGCCCGAAAAAGAAGACAATGAACGACACTATAAGCCCAAACCAGAAATTCATAAAAAAAACTGAATGGGCAATTTTTTCCGCGTGTTTCAATTTTTTTGCACCGAGGTTCTGGCCAATCAGGATGGTTGCACCAATCGATGAGATATTGAAAACGAGAATAAACAGATTAATAATTTGATTGGCAACCCCGACTCCCGCGGCTGCGGAATCTGAGTAGCGGCCAAGCATTAAAGTCGCGATGATGCCCATTGAAATATGAAGACTGGTTTCAATAAAAATAGGCCAAGTGATGTTCAACAGAGTTTGTTCCTGATAAAAATCAGACTTATTTTTCAAGGAAGATCTGAAGCGGGCCGGAAATTTCGAACAAGCTAGCGTAAAATGTCTGATTATTCACCTTTCAACAGCCGGCAACAGGTTTTTCACCTCGGTTGACATTGGAATGTTTTTATGGATAGCGCTTACATTTGGCGCTCAGCACTATGCATTTTACTGCATTGGAAACTAAAAAACAATGATTGCGTGCAGCTGAGTTTCAAAATTGAATCGTCTTAAATCCGGTTTGGTTATTTTGAAAATGCAGTCGCGTTTGATATCAGTTAAAAAAAAGAATGTTATAATACAATCAAATTTAGGCAAAGGGGAGCGATGATTTATGGCTACGCTTTCAGATGTTGCTAAAAAAGCGGTTGTCTCAAAAATGACTGTCTCCCGAGTGATTAATCATCCGGAAAAAGTTTCTGAGGAATTAAAAAATCTTGTCTATTCAGCAATGAAAGAACTGAACTATGTGCCGAATTTTGCAGCCCGCGCACTCGTGCAGAACAGGACGCAGGTAATCAAACTGCTTATTCTTGAGGAAATGGATACAACCGAACCCTATTATATGAATCTGTTATCCGGGATTGCTATAGAGCTGGATAAACATCATTATGCCCTGCAACTTGTGACCAGAAATTCACGCAATGTTGGTGATTGCGACGGAGTGATTGTGACCGGCATGCGTGAAAGTGATTATGAGCATATCATCGACAAGCTGGGGCAGCCGGTTGTTTTGTTTGGACAGAACACCAGAGGGTACGATTTTGTTGATGTCGATAATGAAAAGGGGATGCGGCTGACGACGCAGCATGTCATTAATCTTGGGCTGAAAAAAATCCTCTTTTTTGGCATCGATCTCAATGAGCCTTTTATGCATACAAGAGTTAAAGGTTATGAAAAAACGATGTACGATCATCATCTGCAGCCGCATCTTTTCTTTATGAAGAACAGTTCACATGCGGCGCAAAAAGAAACGATCAATCAATTGGCGGATGATCCCGGCAAAATAGCAATCGTTTGTGGCTCCGACAGGCTGGCAGTGGGCGTTGTACGCGCAGCACAGTCGCTTGGCCTTCGTGTTCCGGATGATGTTGCCGTAACAGGATTTGACGGTGTATTTCTTGACCGGATTTCCAATCCAAAACTGACGACAGTTCGGCAGCCCGTCATTGAAATGGGACAGGAATGCGTCAGAATGCTGCTGAAAAAAATTGATTTAGATGGCGGAAGGCTGGGCAGCCATATTTTTCAACCTGAATTGATTGTTCGTGAATCAACGCGACGGTAAAATTTCGAGATAAACAAAAAGGCAGTGGAAGCGTCTTTTGTTGTACGATCATAATGATTTTGTTAACGCTAACATCATGGGTGGTGATTGTTATCTTCGGAAGTGCGTGCTAATTTTAGAAAGTGGAGGGAGGTGGAACGATGGCGACACTATGGTGGCATCGGGCCGTTGTCTATCAGATCTATCCAAAGAGCTTTATGGATACCGATGGAGACGGAGTTGGCGACATTCCCGGAATTATTGAAAAACTCGACTATATAAAATCTCTTGGCGCTAATGTATTGTGGCTCAATCCAATTTTTAAATCACCGCAGATAGACAATGGCTATGATGTCAGTGATTACTATGCGATTGGCCCTGAATTCGGAAGGCTGTCTGATATCGAGAAGCTGATTTCAGAGGCGAAAAAACGCGGGCTTAGAATCATTCTCGATCTTGTCGTCAATCATACGTCCGATCAGCACTACTGGTTTCAGGAAGCACGAAAAGGCAGGAATAATCCGTACAGGAATTTCTACATCTGGCGTGACGGGCACGGGGGGAAAGAACCAAACAATTGGGCTTCCTTCTTCGGAGGGAGCGTGTGGACTTATGATCCGGGGACTGATCAGTACTATTTTCATTTGTTTGATAAAAAAATGCCTGATCTTAATTGGGAGCATCCTGAAGTCCGAAGACAAATCTATGCGATGGCCAAGTTCTGGAGAGACAAAGGCATCGACGGATTTCGACTGGATGCTATTATCCATCTTGCGAAGGATATGAGGTTTCATGATTTTGAAAACGGTGACACAGCGGAAGGCTTTGCCATTGCTGAACCATGCTACGCGAATCTGCCGCGTGTACATGATTTTATTCATGAATTTAACCGTGTCCTGAAATCTGGCCACACCGATTTCCTGCTCGTGGGTGAAGCAGCTTCGGCAGATGTGGCATTGGCGGAAAAGTATTCAGATCCTGGGCGGGAAGAATGCGATTGTATCATCACATTCAGGCATCTGGATACCGAAGTTGTTGATGAAGATCCGAGACTTCCAAGGGGATGGCAGAAAGAAAAACTGAATTTCCGAACTTTCAAAAAAACCATGGAAGAGTGGCAGCGTCAGTTGTTCGGAAAGGGGTGGAGCGCACTTTACTGGAACAATCACGATATGCCCCGTCTTCTGTCGCGGTTCGGCAATGAAGGAAAATATCGGTGGGAAAGCGCTAAAATGCTGGCGACGCTCATGTATTTGCAGTGGGGGATGCCTTTCATTTTACAAGGCGAAGAGATTGGTATGATTAATCTGAAAATGCAACATATCCGTGACTATGATGAACCCGGTCTGGCGGCATTTACGGAACAGGCACAGAAACTTGGTTACAGCAACGCTGAGATCCTGAAAATGGTTCAGGCACGTTCAAAAAACACGTCGCGTGGTGCCATGCAATGGAATGATGCAGCTTATGGCGGTTTTTCTGAGGCCAAACCATGGCTGGGCATAAATGATGACTATCGGACCGTTAATGTTGCCATGCAGGAAGGCAATACAGAATCAGTCCTGAATTACTACCGGGCATTATTCAGAATCCGGAACAGGGAAGTGGTTTTTACAGAAGGTTCCTGCCAGCTTCTCGATACGGACAACGATGCTCTCTATACTTATCGACGTGAATACAACGAAGATGCGGCCCTGGTCATCTGCAATCTGACGAATCAATCACAGGATTTCCATTATCCGGGTCTGTCCTCATGGACGTGCCTCCTGAGTAACAGTGGAAATTGCGACTTCTCGGGCGAGGACATGACACTCGTACCCTATGGTTGCTATGTTTTGAAAAAAGAGATTTAGATGCTGGAGGAATGCCAGATGGAAAAATCAGCCGTGTATCATCAACCGTGCAGTGTTTATGCTTACCCGTACGACAACGATACGCTGCACATTAAAATCCGGACTAAAAAGAATGATGTTCGCTGTGTTTCAATGATCTATGGGGATCCTTTTGAAGCCGTTCAGGATACAAACGGCAAGTATGAATGGATCAGTACCAAAACGGAAATGGAAAAAATAGTCCAGACGGACCTGCACGATTACTGGTTTGCAGCAATCAAGCCACCTTTTCACCGACTGCAATACGGTTTTATATTGACGGGGAATGACGGCGACACCGCATTTTACGGCGATCGCGGATTCTTGTCGGCCGATAGGCAGGCAGAGACTCAACCGGATAATTTTTTCAAATTTCCTTTTATTCACGAAACTGACCGATTTAAAGCGCCTGACTGGGTAAAGTCCACCGTCTGGTATCAGATTTTTCCTGAGCGTTTTGCGAACGGCAATCCGTCTCTCTCACCGGAAAATGTACTGCCTTGGGGCAGCAAAGATCCTGGAAGAGAAGATTTTTTTGGCGGGGATCTTCAGGGGATTATCGATCATCTCGACTATCTTCAGAATCTGGGAATCGGTGGCATTTACCTGAACCCGATTTTTGCCGCGCCAACCAACCATAAATATGACACTTTAGACTATTTTTCAATCGATCCGCATTTTGGCGACAAAGAGACGTTCCGGAGGCTTGTGCAGGAGGCGCATAAAAGAGGCATCCGGATCATGCTGGATGCTGTTTTTAACCATATTGGCAGCACATCGGAACAGTGGCGGGATGTCGTGAAAAATGAAGAAAATTCAAGATACAGAGATTGGTTCCATATTCGTTCCTTCCCTGTCAGAGAAAGCGAAAACGGAAACTTTGAAGGGAAAACAACGCTGTCGTTTGATACATTTGCCTTCACGCCAAAAATGCCGAAGTTGAATACGGCAAATCCGGAAGTTCAAAATTATCTCCTGGATATCGCAACATACTGGATCAGGACATTTGATATTGACGGCTGGCGTCTTGACGTTGCCAATGAAGTGGATCACGCATTCTGGAAGAAATTTCATCAGGCGGTGATTGCCGCAAAAAGCGATTGCTACATTGTCGGAGAAATCTGGCATAATGCATGGAACTGGCTGCAGGGCGACGAGTTTCATAGTGTCATGAATTATCCGCTCACACAATCCATTATTGACTTTTTCATTGAAGATAAAATAACGGCTGCTCAGACAGTCAGCACGGTCAATGAGCATTTTATGAAGTACATGCAACAGGCTAACGAAGTATCTTTCAATTTGCTTGACAGTCATGATACCGCCCGGATCCTGACGAAAGCTAAGGGTGACAAACAGAAAGTAAAACAGGCTCTGGCATTTCTGTTCGCTCAGACAGGCTCACCGTGTATTTATTATGGCACCGAAATCGGCATGGCCGGCGGGAACGATCCGCTATGCCGCAAATGTATGATCTGGGATGAGGACAAGCAGGACGCGGATATGCTCGCGTTCACAAAAAAGCTGATCAGCTTGAGGAAAAAGTTTCAAACCGTCATGATTTATGGAACACTTGACTGGCTGATTGTCAATGATCAGAAGAATCTTCTATGCTTTCGCAAAAAGTATAACGGCCATGCACTGATTTTTATCTTTAATCACGGTTCGGAGAATCAAAACGTTATTCTGAGCGATTACAGGCTCACTATGGTCAACGCCTGGAACGGGGAAGAATTTGCGTCAGGCACTGTTCCTGTACCCGCACAGCAGTTTACGATATTGGAAACAGAGATGTAATATAACAGGCTGAAATTGTGTTAGCGATAACATCACAAAAATAATTGAAAACGTTTTCAAAACGATCTTATAATACGTTTGTAAGCATAAAAGGGGAGGCTAGACAATGAGACGATTAAGAAAAGCGATTTCGGCATTAGTTGTATTCGGATTAGTGATGACACTTGCAGCCTGCGGTTCCAGCGGAAACTCCAGCGGCAGTACGACCGGAAAACAAGTACTGACGGTTTCTGTTGATTCTTCCAATGCTGCGTATGCCAATTTCGTAAACAGCGTCAAAGGCGCGTTTGAAAAAGCGAATAACGCGACTGTAAAAGTTGTTAAGAAACCGATGTTTGATCAGCTGACTGCACTGACCCTCGACGGCCCCGCCGGTAAAGCGCCGGATGTTATGCTCGCTCCTTATGACCGGGTCGGGGCGCTGGGCCAGCAGGGTCAGCTGCTTGAGGTCGATAAAAGCATGCTGAACTTCCTGAATCAGAAAGGCCAGCAGCAGGTGAAGGTCGGCAAAAAGTATTACGGTGTTCCCCTGACTGTTGAAGCGCTTGTTCTCTTTTACAACAAAGATCTGGTAAAAAAAGCACCGGCGACTTTCAAAGATCTGGAAGCTCTTGCGAAGGATAAACGATTTGCGTTCAATACAGAACCTGGAAAAAATACCGGATTTCTGGTTAAGTGGACAGATTTTTACTATGCATTTGGTCTGTATGCGGGATACGGCGGCTATGTGTTTGGTAATAACAATACAAACTCTAAGGATATCGGGCTGAACAATGCAGGCTCAATTAGTGCGGTGACGTACGCAACCCATTGGTTCAAAGACATTTGGCCTAAAGGCATGCAGGATGTTAAAGCTTCAGGAAATTTTGTGACGAATGAATTTGTAAAGGACAAGGCAGGGGCGGTCATTGACGGACCATGGCAGGCTGCAGTTTATAAGCAGTCCAAGATTAATTATGGCGTTGCCAAGATCCCTACACTTCCAAACGGTAAAGAGTACGCACCATTTGCAGGCGGTAAAGCTTGGGTGGCATCCGCTTATACAAAAAATCCGGGCTTGGCAAAAAAATGGCTGTCTTATGTGACCAATGCTGCAAATTCTTATAAATTCTATCAAGATTCCAATGAAATTCCGATTAATCCGCAGGCACAGGCTCGAGTGGAAAATTCGAATGATTTGCTTGCAAAAGCTGTCATTAAACAATATGACTCTTCCATACCTATGCCTTCCATTCCGGAAATGGCAGAGGTATGGACAACAATGGAACCGGCGATGTTCAATGCAGCCTCGGGAAAGAAGACACCGAAACAGACGCTTGACGATGCAGTATCAACGCTCCACCAAACAATTGCTCAAAAATACAACGGTAAATAATATTCGGTCAGAATGAAATGAGGGGAACAACATGAAAGATAAGCAGAATAAGAAAAGTGTCAGAAAAGCAGGATTGTTGTCCCTCATTCCCGGTCTTGGGCAGCTCTATAATGGGCAATTACTGAAGGGGATCTTGTTTCTCCTGCTCACGATTGCTTTCCTTCTTGAGCTTGTGACCGTCGGGATACCTGCTTTTCAAGGTTTTATTACACTGGGAACGGTTCCAATCCGGGATCATTCCCTTTTCTTAATGGTAGAAGGAACCCTGCAGATCATTGTTACATTCATATTTTTTATGCTTATGCTGTTTAGCATCAGTGATGCCAGACAGGTGGCTAAGCTTTGGAATGCTTCAAAAACGGTGAATACAAGTATTCCTTCAATGCTGAAAAATGTCTGGGATAAAGGATTCCCTTATCTGTTAACCTTTCCGGCTTATATTATTATGATCTTTGTCATTGTTTTTCCGGTACTGGTCACACTGTTTATGGCTTTCACAAACTATGATTTTTACCATATTCCTCCGGCTAGGCTGATTAACTGGGTCGGATTACAAAACTTTTTCAATATGTTTTTTTTAAGTTCCTATCGGTCGACTTTTGTGACAGTGCTTGGCTGGACTATTATCTGGACCATCATGGCAACAACTTGCCAGATCGTGCTGGGTATTATTACGGCTGTTGTTTCCAATCAAGACTTCATTGTTGGAAAAAGGATTTTCCGTATTATCTTTCTGCTGCCCTGGGCCGTTCCGGCATTTGTTACGATCATGAGCTTTTCCAATATTTTTAATGACAGTATCGGTGCGATAAACCAGCAAGTCCTAGCTTTTCTAAATTATATTCCACTCCTTCATTTTCAGGAAATCCCATGGAAAACCGATCCGTTCTGGACGAAAACCGCACTGATTATGATTCAGACATGGCTTGGTTTCCCGTATATTTTTGTGATGGTTACAGGAGTCCTGCAGTCCATACCTCATGATTTGTATGAAGCGGCGGATATGGATGGCGCAAACTTCCTGCAGAAGTTTACTAGAATTACGCTGCCGATGATTTTGTTTGCCACAGCACCGGTTTTCATTACGCAGTACACGTTTAATTTTAACAATTTTTCGATCATCTATTTGTTCAATTCCGGAGGGCCCGGGGATGTTGGTGGCGGAGCAGGATCCACTGATATACTAATTTCCTGGATTTATAAGCTGACAACAGGCACATCTCCGGAATACTCACTGGCTTCGGCAGTAACCATTGTTATATCTATCATCGTGATTGGCGTCTCACTACTGGCATTCAAGAAAACAAACGCTTTCGGTAATGAGGGGATGATGTGAGATGAGAAGACATGTCAGAAGCCAGAGAGTAAACAAGCTTTTCAGCCGGTTCTTTACTTATTTGTTTCTAATTCTTCTCAGCATTATTATTTTGTATCCGTTATTGATTACAGCGGAATCCGCGTTTAATGCTACCAGTCTTGCCGCGTTTACGTTGGATTGGCACATACACTGGACTTTGGCTAATTTTAATCAGCTTTTCACTCAGACACTTTATCTGACCTGGTTTAAAAATACAATGATCATCGCAATTTTTACGATGATTCTTCAAGTGATCATTGTTACGCTCGCAGGTTACACATATAGCCGCTATCGGTTCAAAGGACGCAAAAACGGCCTGATCTTCTTCCTCATTATTCAGATGGTTCCGACGATGGCCGCTTTAACGGCGTTCTTTGTTCTTGGATTAATCATCAATGGGCTGGATCAATATTGGTATTTGACTTTGATCTATGTCGGTGGGGGAATCCCAATGAATACATGGCTGATGAAAGGTTATTTTGACACCATCCCCCGTGATCTGGATGAATCGGCAAGAATTGACGGTGCCGGGCATCTGCGTATTCTTTGCCAGATCAATCTGCCGCTTGCTATGCCGATGATCGCCGTTCAGGCGCTGTGGGCTTTCATGGGACCGTTTGGAGATTTCCTGCTGGCTGCGTTCCTGCTGCGCACACCATCGAACCTGACTGTTGCAGTCGGTCTGCAACAGTTTATCTCGAACCCAACCAGTCAAAATGTATCATTGTTTGCCGCCGGATCTTTCTTAATATCGGTACCGATTGTGATCCTGTTTTTTTTCCTGCAGCGTTTTTTCCAAAGCGGGCTCACAGCTGGCGGTACAAAAGGTTAAAGGCAAATGTTCTGGCCCACGCTGTCAAATTAAGGCTGGCCGTTCAATGAGTGATATAGTTTTAAATATGGGATGTGACATTGATGAACTCAGGAACAAATCGTTTTCCAATCAATTATTTTGCCAATATGTTCAAACCGAAACAAATCTTCGTCCAAAGGAATGCTTTTAATTGGTGGAAACTGGCTTTCCTGTTTGTTTTCATCAGTGCATGTCTCATGATGCCGCTCACTTTGCAACTTTATACGATAAAAACAATACCAGTTTCAATTCTGGCACCTTCTATGAGTAAAATGATGAATCAGGATTTTACAGCACAATTGCAGCATTGTTCTATAGCCGATGGGATTTTGCATGGTACTTCTTACCAGCAGGAAAACGGTAGAAATCTGCTGGCAATTGACCCCGGAAACAAATGGAGAGTATCCGGTTCGACGTATCACCGGTCGATACGTCACTTTGACAATGCACTTGTCTTTCAAAAAAAACAACTGATCATCAGCGATCAAAACGGATTTGGTTTTACTGTTCTTTATCCGAAAGAAACAAACTTCCTGTTTGACGGCGGAAAGATCAACATGGGTAATCAGATTGGTCAGCTCTGGGTCAGACAATATAAGGCGGATTTCTTTGGGGCTATTTCATTGCTTAGTTTTGCCGGTCTGCTCATCTCCAGCATGCTTCTGATGGGTACCATGACTTTTATTTTATGGCTGACAAAGCGGTCGAAAATGTCGGATATCCATTCTTTCAGGGAGAGCGCGTCAATTATTATGATGTCTGCCGGCCTTCCTTCAATAGCAGCACTGATTGTTTCGCTGATCGCTTTTAATTTTGGGACAATGATGATGATCCAATCATTTGGTCTCGTTTTAATGATTGCATTCGTATTCTGGAAAACACGCTTTCAGGATGAACGGGACGTGAGAAATAAAAAAATGGCACTTGCGGGCAGTAGGAGATGAGAAATAAATGGCACAAACGCGACTATTCAAAGTTGAACCATGGAAGCTGGAAACCCACGAGCTTCACAGGGAAAAAATGAGGCTGCAGGAGAGCCTGGCTTCTCTAAGTAACGGCTACATGGGTATGCGTGGTAATTTTGAGGAAACGTATTCCGGCGACCACCATCAGGGGACCTACATCGCCGGTATCTGGTATCCGGATAAAACACGGGTCGGTTGGTGGAAAAACGGTTATCCGAAATATTTTGGAAAAGTGATTAATGCCATGAATATTATCGGAATAAAGCTTTTTCTGGACGGGGAAGAAGTCGATTTATTTAAAGATAAGATTGAAGACTTTTATCTTGAGCTGAATATGCGCACCGGGATATTGAAACATTCGTATACCGCTGATAAAAATGGCAAGAAGGTCGGAATTGACGTCGAACGTTTTCTGAGCATTGTCAATAAAGAGATCTGTGCGATCCGTTTCCGGGTCACGGGAATTTCGGGGGATACGGCTGTGCGGATGATTCCCTTCCTTGATGGTGACGTGCGCAATGAAGATGCCAATTATGAGGAAATGTTCTGGACTGAAGTCGGAAAATATTCTGACAAACAGCGTTCCGGCCTGACCGTCCGAACGATTGACAATGCATTTGGGACGCCTGTTTTCGCCATTTCCGCCTCGATGGGGGTCCAGTCCGGACAAAGCCTCTCTATCTCCGCAGATCAAAAAAAGTTATATGTGGCCCAGTCCTGTGATTTCTTTGTCGAAGCAGAAAAATCCGTCACACTCGACAAACTGATTGCGGTAACCACGAGCAGAGATTATGATTCAGGCCAGCTGGCTGAAAAAGCGAATGAACTGCTGGATCAGGCGCTGACCAGCGGTTTTGACGAATTAAAAAAAGAGCATGCCGGAGCATGGCAAAGACGCTGGAATAAGGCTGATATCGCGATCGAGGGTGACGATGAAGCACAGCAGGGTATCCGTTTCAATCTGTTCCAGCTTTTTTCAACCTATTATGGAGAAGACGCGCGGCTGAACATTGGACCTAAGGGGTTTACCGGTGAAAAATATGGCGGAGCAACTTATTGGGATACGGAGGCCTATGCCGTCCCTATGTATTTGGCAGTAGCGGATCCAATCGTCACAAAGCAGCTGCTCCTCTATCGTTATCATCAGCTGGATGGCGCCTATTTCAATGCCCGCGAGCAGGGACTTAAGGGTGCGCTGTATCCCATGGTCACTTTTACGGGGGTTGAATGCCATAATGAGTGGGAGATCACGTTTGAAGAGATTCATCGCAATGGTGCGATGGCTTATGCCATTTACAATTATGTCAATTATACCGGTGATCAATCCTATATCAATCAATACGGGATTGATGTGCTGGTTGGCATCAGCCGGTTTTGGGCAGATCGTGTTCATTTTTCAAAACGGAAACAGAAGTATATGATTCACGGCGTGACGGGGCCCAATGAATATGAAAACAACGTCAATAACAACTGGTATACGAACACGATGGCTGCCTGGACACTGAGTTATACGATCAGTATTATGGCGCTTGTCAGCAGTGATAAATGTCGGGCGCTGGATCTGTCGCAAACTGAAATCGACCATTGGCAGGACATCGTTGACGGGATGTATTTTCCGTACGAAGAAAAGCTGGGTATTTTTGTCCAGCATGATACCTTTTTGGATAAGGCAATTCATCCTGCTTCCGAAATCCCGGCGAATGAACGGCCGATTAACCAGCACTGGTCCTGGGATAAAATTTTACGTTCTTGTTTTATCAAGCAGGCAGATGTGCTTCAAGGTATCTATTTTTTGAATGACCAGTTTTCCTTCGAAGAAAAAAAACGAAACTTTGAATTTTATGAACCATTGACTGTACATGAATCCAGCCTTTCTCCTTCGGTTCATTCAATTCTGGCTTCTGAACTGAGAAAAAAAGATAAAGCCCTTGAACTGTACAAAAGAACGGCAAGGCTTGATCTTGATAATTATAATAATGATACAAAAGACGGACTGCATATTACTTCGATGACAGGCAGCTGGCTGGCGATCGTTCAAGGATTTGCTGGAATGAGGACTTTTAAAGAAACACTTTCCTTTGCACCCTATTTGCCTAAGGACTGGGAAGCCTACTCATTCAAAGTTAATTATCGGGGACGGCTGATTGAAGTAAGTGTTGATCATGAGAAAGTTGTATTGACTCTATTGTCAGGGCATTCACTGAAAATGAAGCTGTTTGATCAGCCGATTACACTTGAACGGCGTTTTGCATACAGGTTGGTCGATGGCGAAGAGGTGGATAAAAAATGAAAGCCGTCATATTTGATCTGGACGGTGTTATTACCGATACGGCTAAATATCACTTCCAAGCATGGAAAACTCTCGCATCAGCGATCGGCATTCAGATTGATGAAACCTTTAACGAACAGCTGAAAGGCATTAGCAGGATGGACTCTCTGGAACGTATTCTGAAGTTCGGCGGACGGACCACTGACTTCTCAAACGAGGAGAAGAACCGTTTGGCTGAATGCAAGAATGAAGATTATAGAAAATTAATTGCGTCTATGACACCCGATGATGTGCTTCCGGGTATTCAAAAGTTTTTGAGCGAACTGAAAGAAGCGGGGATCAAGATTGGCTTAGCCTCTGCAAGCAAGAATGGCCCCTTTATTCTTGACGCATTGAAAATCACTCATTTTTTTGACACGATTGTGGATCCGGCGAAATTAAAGAAAGGAAAGCCGGATCCTGAAATTTTTGCGACTGCGACAGCACAGCTTAATCTTCAGCCTTACAATTGTGCCGGAATTGAGGATGCTGTTGCCGGGATTCAGTCCATTAATGAGGCGGGGCTTTTTTCTGTCGGGGTCGGTGTGCCTGATGAGGTACACGCAGACTGGCGGATCAATTCTACCGAAGCTTTGACGCTTTCCGGTTTAAAGAAACATTTCAAAAAAAAGATCTAGAAAATATGATGTACTTTTTTATACTACTAAGAAGAAATAAAATTTTAGCAGGTTATAGTATAAGCGCAACTAAGGCTCAGCCTGCGCCTGAGGCTTGGCTTTGCCAAGTTTTTTTTATCTGTGGATAATGAGCATCTTCTTTTTCTTGAGCTCCGGAAGGCGCGGTGGCTTTTGAATGAGTGAATCATGGGATAAATGGAAGAAATGTGCAGTAATTAAAAGGTACTCTGGAGATGTTTTTATATTTGCTGGCGTCTTCTGCAAATATATGAATGAACCGGAGTGCTTTTTCATTTATAATTGAAGCAAAGAAAGATGCAGTATGCCAGAGGAAGTGCATAATGTGAATGTCAAGGAACTGATGCAGCGCTACTCAGGGACGGTTGTGGAGCAAACCCCCTTTCATCCCGCTGAACATATGCTTTATTTTTACCAGGATCCCTATTATATCGGAATCCCTTCCTCTAAGCTTTCAGATCAGGAGCGCCAGCTGCTGAAAATCGTGCTGAGAGAAGAGATTCCACCGCGTTTTTCAAGAAAGTCTGAATTTTGGTTTAACGTATTGGTCAAAGGAAGGCCTGTGGAAAATGAGAGCCCGAAAAGCAAAATCAGAATCATTCAGTTCGAAATGGCTGATGCACTTTCCGGAAGTGATTTAATCGAGTGGCGTTCAGCACTTGCAGCTTTTTTTGAAAAAACGGTATCCTTTATTTATCTTTCTTCGAGAGACGGACTGGTTATTGAAGAAGAAAAATTGATGGAGGAGGAAATGCTTCGTGCGATCGCCAACACACTTGAAAATGATTTTTCAGTTAAAACTTATTTTCAAATCGGCCTTCGCTATCCGCTGTCACCTCTGATCAGAAAAGCTTACCTGGAGGAAGGCAGACTCTTTCGCCAGCATCTTTCCCATAAGGGAGCTCAGGAAGTGACAGGCGTTGAACATCGGTTTTTCTCGCTTCTCAGGCCATTAGTCGGTGAATGGGCAATCCTGGGTGAAATAAGGTCCATGATTGCCAAGGATAAAAGCTGGGTACTCATCATACGTGCCATATGGGAAAATCAGGGCAACGTCAGTATGGCGGCAAAACAGCTCTTCATGCACCGGAACACACTCCAGAACCGTATCGACAAATTTTTTGAAATGACCGGCATCTCCTTGAAAAGGATGGACGGCCTTACAATTGCTTATCTGTCCATGCTGTAAATAAAAAAGAGCTCTGATCCGCTTTTGGCGGAACAGAAATCTCTAAGTTCCTGATCATTTATTCGGCTGTTAAAGATTCTTCGGTATCAGGATCAAAAAAATGAGTCTTGCTGACATTAAAGGCGAAATCAGCCTGATCCTGCGCATGATACTGTGTTCGGGCATCGACACGGGCAATAAACTGATGGCTACCAACCTGAGAGTGAAGCATAAATTCTGCACCAGTCAGTTCCGCAATGACAATCTTTGCGTGAATTACACTTTCGGGACTGGACTCGATGACGACCTGCTCATCATGAATGTCCTCAGGACGGATACCCATGATGACGGGCCGGTCAACAAAGTTTTTGCTGCGGAGAACCTTTAGTTTGCCTTCAGGTATTTCCAGGTCGATATCATCACCTTTAAAATGATTCCCTTCAAGTTTTCCATGAAAGAAGTTCATTGGCGGTGAACCGATAAACCCGCCGACAAACAGATTTTTCGGATGATCATAGACATCCTTTGGTGAGCCGACCTGCTGAATGACTCCGTCTTTCATGATGACAATACGCGTGGCCATTGTCATCGCTTCAGTCTGATCGTGAGTGACATAAATCATGGTCGCCTTGAGATTTTGATGCAGTTTGCCGATTTCCGACCGCATCTGGACACGCAGCTTTGCATCCAGATTGGACAGCGGCTCATCCATCAGAAATACCTTTGCATCGCGGACAATTGCGCGTCCGAGTGCCACCCGCTGCCTTTGACCGCCTGACAGCGCTTTCGGTTTTCTGTCGAGATAATCCTTGATCCCTAAAATTTCTGCCGCATGTTCCACCCGTTTCCTGATCTCGGCTTTTGGAAATTTGCGCAGTTTCAGACCAAAGGCCATGTTGTCAAAGACAGTCATATGCGGATAAAGGGCATAGTTCTGAAAAACCATAGCAATGTCGCGGTCTTTCGGGGCAACGTCATTCACCTTTTTGCCATCGATGAAAAGCTCGCCTTTTGAAATCTCTTCCAGTCCTGCAATCATGCGCAAAGTCGTCGATTTGCCGCACCCGGAAGGCCCTACAAAAACAATGAATTCCTTATCGTCGATGTCCAAGTTAAAATCTGTAACAGCGGTTACATTATTATCGTAAATTTTATACATATGTTTTAATGATAATTCTGACATGGATCGTTCACTTCCTTTAATTTGATAATTTCATCATAATGTAACCGCTTTCTTTATTGAACGGCAGAGTGCTTAATCTTTAGTCCTGTTTCTTGTGCATTTTGCTATAATCAAAGTGTGACAGGTATGAGGGAAAATCCTGCAAGATGAAAAATAAAAAATTATCGGGTATACTTAAGCTATTCAAGATGAAGGAAGGAGGGAATCTTGATGGCTGAACAGGAATCAGAGGAATTGAAGGACCGTGTGCTTGAAGCTCTTGAAGATGTGATTGATCCGGAGCTTGGCATAGATATTGTAAATCTGGGTCTGGTTTACGGCGTTGATATAGATGAAGAAAATAATGTTCTGGTTACAATGACGCTAACATTTATGGGCTGTCCGCTGTCCGCCTCTCTGTCCTACGAAGTGAAGCGCGTACTAAGTGAGATTGAAGAGATTCATGAAACCGAAGTCAATTTTGTATGGGATCCGCCGTGGACGAAGGAACGCATGTCCAGATATGCGAGGATCGCTCTCGGGTTATCGGATTGAAGAAGTGTCTCTGCTACAGGGGCACTTCTTTTTGTGATCGATGCTTTGATCGATGCATAGACTGGCAGTAGCACCCAAAAGCCGGGAGGTTCGGTCAAATGAATCGGATCATTGTTTTCGGCGGCCTGTCCGCTTACGGTTTTTCTCTTTCGGAAGCCTTGATGGAAAGGGGCAACACCGTCATAACCTTGAGTTCAGCACTGAATTTAGCTGAAAAAGCGAAAGAGGAGGAGCGTCGTTTATTTCTTGGCAGAAACGCTCTTTTTCAGACGGGTGCTGCATCAGTGTCCTGCGAAGCCTTTTTTCTCGTTGACACATTTCGGGCGAGGGATTCAGAGAAACAGCAGATGAAGAGTAAATTGAGCCGTCTTTCAAATTCTGCGGCATGGGCTTCCGCACGGCTGGCTGTGCTCTTGTCGACGCTTGAGATTTACGGAGCCGGTTCCGGCCGCTTTCCTGAGACTGCAGCCGTTTGTCCCGAAACTGAAGTTGGGAAAATGGCCCTTGAAACGGAACACTGCTTTTCCAGTAAGTGTGTGAAAAGGCCAGGGATTAGGGCAGCTATTTTTCGCACGGACATTTCCCGGTTGAAGGCAAGAAGGGCAAGGGAGGCAGTCCTGATGGCAGAACTGGCTACTGCACCCTTCGAAGGGTTAGAGATTTTCAATTTTTACGCTGATGCGCAGCCCGGGGACAAATGCAATCAAAAATTAAGCCATCTCATGCACGAGAAATTCAGTTGGCTGTAATCCGTTCCTAGGCAGAACAGAAAGTCTGTCATTCATTTAATGAAGAAAAAATCCGGGATGTTTGTCCCGGATGATTTATAGATTTTATTGCCTGATCGCTCAGGTTATGGTCTTTTGAAAAACTTGAGCAGAGGAGACAGCTGCTTGATTGCCGGTGCCGTCTGATTAAGGACTGAGACCAGATGAGTCGCTCCATTCATCATCTTTCCAACATCCATATGTCCATTCTGATCCATAAAAGGTTTCAGAAATGAAGACTGGGGTTTGGGGCCTTGCATACCGCTTGCCTGCTGGGGGCTGTTCTGATAAAATGCTTGTGGCGGAGCAGCGGGCGGCCTTTGCTGGCCAAACATCATATACGTAAAAGGATCATAGATACTGTCTCTCGGATTTTGTCCGGGCTGTGCCATATTTTTCCCCTCCCTCTTGAATGCTTTCATTGTGAATAGGTGTCTGGGATTGATATATTTTATACTATGCACGGGCAAGATGAAAGGTGATGTACATCAGCCCGGAACAGGCGGAGGGTCATGCTCTTTCTATGCATATAAAAGAGATGGCAGGATTCTTAGCTTGTTGGACAAAATTTTTTTGTTGTATTATATTGTTACCAAGTCATTATATATACTGTTATGATCTGAGAGGAGAATTACGGATGTCCGCAGGGATACTGGGAATGGGTAAGTACGTTCCTGAAAAAGTACTAACAAATTTTGATCTTGAGAAAATGATGGACACTTCTGATGAATGGATCCGCACGAGAACAGGAATTGAAGAGAGGCGGATTGCAGATAAAGATACAGACACATCGGATATGGCTTTCGCCGCCGCGAAAAACGCCATTGCGAACGCCGATCTTGACATATCGGATATTGATATGATCATTGTGGCAACGGTGACACCGGATCAACCGTTTCCTTCTGTTGCCTGCATGTTGCAGGACAGGCTGGGGGCCGGCAGAATTCCGGCGATGGACATTAGCGCCGCATGTTCGGGTTTTATCTATGGCGTTGTAACAGCCAAGCAATTTATTGACGCGTCCGCTTATAAAAACATCCTGGTCGTTGGTGTGGAAAAGCTGTCGAAAATTACCAATTGGGAAGAACGTTCAACAGCCGTTCTTTTTGGCGATGGGGCCGCTGCTGCGGTTGTCGGATCTGTCTCGGAAGGCAAAGGTATCCTCTCATTTGAACTCGGTGCCGATGGAAGCGGAGGCAAGAGTTTGTATCAGGAAGATAAGGTCATAAAAATGAACGGCCGTGAAGTCTTTAAATTTGCTGTTCGGCAGATGGGGGAGTCGGCTGTCAATGTCGTGGCGAAAGCCGGTCTTAAGAAAGAAGATATTGATTACCTGATCCCGCATCAGGCCAACATCCGGATTATGGAGGCTTCGAGGGAAAGACTAGACATTCCCGAAGAAAAAATGATTAAAACGATCCAGAAATACGGAAATACATCTTCCTCCTCAATTCCTCTTGCCCTGACCGATGCGCTGGAGGACGGCAAGATAAAAGATGGTGACCTGATTGTCATGGTTGGATTCGGGGGCGGCCTGACTTGGGGCGCGTTGACGCTGCGCTGGGGAAGATGATTTTCTGCCCTCTTCTTAGGGTTAAGTTAGTTCAAAAACTTGTTTTTTTTTATGCTGCTATTCAATTAATACGTTTATAGCTATAGATTTTTAGATAAGGGAGAGAATGGAATGAACAGACGAGTCGTTGTTACCGGTTTAGGTGCAGTAACACCTCTTGGAAATGATGTCGAGACAACATGGAAAAACGCTATTGCCGGCAAATCCGGCATTGATATCGTTACGCGTGTCAATCCCGATGATTTTCGAGCAAAAGTGGCAGGCGAAGTAAAAAGATTCAATCCGGAAGACTTTATCGATCGTAAGGATGTAATCCGGATGGATCGCTTTGCGCAGTTTGCAGTCGCTGCGGCAAAAATGGCAGTTGCAGATGCCGGGTATGTCATTGATGATACGAACGCCGAAAAGACGGGTGTCTGGATTGGCTCCGGAATCGGTGGAATGGAAACTTTTGAAAATGAACTCCGTGTGGCAATCGAAAAAGGATACAGAAGGGTCAGCCCCTTTTTCGTGCCGATGATGATCCCTGACATGGCTTCCGGTCAGGTGTCTATTCTTCTCGGAACAAAGGGTATCAATTCCTGCACGGTCACGGCCTGCGCTACAGGAACGAATTCGATTGGAGATGCTTTTAAAGTAATTCAGCGCGGCGACAATGACGCGGTGATCTGCGGAGGCAGTGAGGCGCCGCTGACAAACATGTCTTTTGCCGGGTTTAGTTCTTCCCGCGCGCTCTCTACCAATCCGGACCCCAAAACCGCGTGTCGGCCGTTTGACAAGAACCGTGACGGGTTTGTTATGGGGGAAGGCGCCGGCGTCGTCTTATTGGAATCACTTGATTCTGCGTTGGAGCGGGGTGCGCACATTTACGCAGAAGTTGTGGGTTACGGCGCGACCAGTGACGCGTTTCACATTACCCGGCCGGATCCTGAAGGTGCCGGTGCTGTACGTTCAATGAAAATGGCTCTGGAAAATGCCGGGCTGTCAGCAAGTCAGGTCGATTATATTAACGCACATGGTACAAGTACGGCCGCTAATGATTCAACAGAAACAAAAGCGGTCAAGGATGTTTTTGGCGATGAAGCGTACCATATGGCAATCAGTTCAACAAAATCAATGACTGGGCATCTGCTTGGTGCGTCCGGTGGCGTGGAAGCTATCTTTACAATTAAAGCAATTGAAGATGGGATTGTTCCGCCGACGATCAACTACGAGACACCAGATGAAGATTGTGATCTCAACTATGTGACAAACGGTGCGATAAAGAAAAACGTGTCAGTCGCAATGAGCAATTCATTCGGATTTGGCGGCCACAATGCAACGTTGGTCTTCAAAAAATTTGAAGGATAAAAACCCAGTTTTGAAAAACAAGGCACCTGAGTTCATCGGGTGTTTTTTTCTGCTTTAATTTAAGCGATCAAAGATTTTTCACGGATAGATTGATTTGCCTGTTCTTATGATCTGCATCAGGTTATCAATTGATAGTTTTGTGCATAGAGATAGTGAAAACGATTAATCTGTAATTCTGAAATGTCAGCTCTGACAGAATAAAATGTTCCAGACATGACCATAATGTTTTCAAATCATTAAAAGAGGAGACGACATATTCATGGAGATCATCAGTGATATCTGGGTCAATTGGTTTGAAGGTGAAGAAAACAGCTATAATGTCTGCGAGTTTTACGAATGGCGAAAGCATGACTTTATCGAGCTTCTTGATCAGGTACCGCTCGTCAAAGTGGAAAAACCGTTTCTTAATTATATTGAGAACAATTTGCAGGACCTGCCTGAGGAAATTCTGAAAGATGTTCGGAACCGAAGCGTAATCTGTAAAAACAATCAGCGGGAAGTCATTGAATATTGTTTCATTGTCACAGATGGAGAGCGCTGTCTGGCGGCTGACACACTTGGCTACTCAGTCCCTATCAGAAAGAGCAGACTCATTCCCCGTCAGGAGAATATGATTCTGGATAAAGCGGACAAAATGGCTGCTGAACGTTATCCGCTTCCTGCTGACGCCAAAGAAAAAGAGTATCATATGCTGTCCCTTAGCCCGGAACTGATGATCGGCCTTACCCGCAAAGAACGGCAGATGAAACAGCTTTTATTTATGGCGCTTGACCAGCTGCATTCTTCGGGCAGTACGGAGGAACTCCGATACTGGCATACCGAATGGTATCCGAGCAGATATAAGGAAAGCAGGGGAATGAGCGCAGAAGAAGCATTCTGCGATCTTGTAGAAGGGATGAAGCAAGGCTGGTCGGTGCGGCACGCTGATATTTGCGAGCGGATGATCAAAGGACAGTCTTATTTCGAAAAACTGTGGGAACTGGAGCACGGTCCGAAGGTTCAGTAAAGTCATGGCAGCTCCGCAAAAAAATGATGCAGCTTTCATCAATGAAAAACAGTCAATGAGCCGGAGCAAATTTTCTGCTCCGGCTCATTTTAAATTGTAGACCATTCTGATTCTGCTTTTCATTCGGGGAAAAAGAATCATACTCTGCTACTACTTTATCTCATGTAACATGATTTACGGCCTGTCACAGACGGTTGCTTCTGCCAATACCAAGGGCTTTTTCCACCTCTGTTAACGTTTTTCTGGCAATGGCGTATGCCTTTTCTGCGCCTTCGTCAAGGACGTCGTCCAGTTCAGAGGACTCAATCAAATTGCTGTAGCGCTCCTGAATGGGTTTTAACACACCGACGACAGCTTCAGCTACATCAGTCTTAAATTCCCCATATCCTTTACCCTGATAGGCTGCGACCAGATCGTCGACTGTCCTTCCGGAACAGAGGGAGAATATGTCCAGTAGATTGGAGACACCCGGTTTATGCTCTCTGTCATAGCGAACCGATGCTTCGTCGTCCGTTATCGCACTTTTGATCTTTTTAATGACATCTTTCTCTGGGTCCAGTGTGAAAATAGTTGCCTTTTTATTTTTGTCAGATTTGCTCATTTTTTTGTTCGGCTCAGCCAAAGACATGATCCGCGCTCCGACCGGGGGAATATAAGGTTGGGGCATCGTAAAGACAGCCCCATATTTATTATTGAACCGCTCGGCAAGGTCGCGAGTCAGCTCAAGATGCTGCTTCTGGTCGGCTCCGACCGGTACAAGCTCTGTCTGGTAGAGCAGAATGTCGGCTGCCATCAGCGGCGGATAGGTCAACAGCCCGGCCGGGATCGCTTTCTTTCCCTGGGATTTATCTTTGTACTGCGTCATTCTTTCGAGTTCACCCATATAACTGACACACTGCATGATCCAGCCCAGCTGCGCGTGGCAGGGGACTTCGGACTGGATGAACAGGATTGAACGCTTGGGATCAATGCCCATTGCCAGATACAATGCTGCAAGATTTCGAATGTTTCGCTGAATTTCAGCGGGATCCTGCGGCAGGGTGATCGCGTGTTCATCAACGATACAATAGATGCATTCATTGCCCTCCTGCAGTTTAACAAAATGATGCATTGCGCCTAAGTAGTTTCCCAAATGAGGAATCGATGTCGGCTGGACACCGGAAAAAATTTTTGCCAAAAAAATCACCTTCCTGGTTTACCTGTATATTTTCTATGCAATGCAATAGATAAAAAAATGTATAAAAAAAGCCCTTCATCCACAAGGGACGAATAGACCGCGGTGCCACCCTAATATTTCCGGAAATAACCGGAGACAGCTCATTCTGATCGTTCACAAAATTGTACGGACAATCAGACCCGCTGTAACGTGCGGTAACGGCTTCCCCTACTGGCTGCACATGTGCACAGCCCTATTCGGTTTGCAGCTCAAAAGCCCATTCAGCAACAGTCGGCCACCCGTTTCCATCCTCACAGGCTCTCTGCAGACTTCCTGATGCTTACTATTCTTTGTCATCGCTTATTAATTAAGTTTAAAAAATACTTTTTTCAATTGCTTAAAATTATACAAAAACAGATCGATAAAAGCAAACATGTCAGAGAAAAATTTTCAGGAACCCAGCAGCTGTTGATTTTAAAAAAAGACCCGGATTTAAAATCTAAGTGCAACACATCAAGATTACACAAATAGGCCATGGAGACCTAAACTTAAAGTGCCAAAACTCTAAAGAAAGGAAATCTCCATGACCCAATCTAAGAATAGCACTGCCCAGCATTACCAACAACTCACACCAGAAGAAAGAGGCGCAATTCAAGCGTATTTGAACGCGGGTAAGTCAAAAGCCGAAATCAGCCGTCTGCTTCATCGCAGTCGTAGTACCATCTCCCGCGAAATCAAGCGGGGCATGGTTCAACAGCGTAATCATGACTACCTCTTTGTCTATCGATACTACGCTGACACCAGCCAGCTCTTTCATGAACGGGCCCGTCAAAAATGCCATTCTAAGGGCTTAGAAGAACGCTGCCGGTTGTTCTTCAGGATGTTCACAAAGGCGCTCAAACGGCGTCCGCGGATTGAAAGTGTGGACAGTTATATCCATGTCTTCAGACAAGCGCATCCAGACCAGCTCTGTCCATCAACGCCGACCGTTTACCGCTACATTGATCAAGGCCGGTTAGACGTGAAGAACATTGATCTGCCGGCCAAACTGAAGCGTCATGTGAAAGCCAATCACCCCAATCATTCACGTAAGAATAAGCGCTTGGCGGGCACCTCAATTGAAGAACGGTCAGACGTCATCAACGACCGGAAACGCTTTGGCGACTGGGAAGGTGATCTGGTTAAAGGCAAGCGCCAGGCCAGTGAACCAGCTCTCATGACGTTAACTGAACGACAGTTGCGTTATGAACTGATTGTGAAGATTCCCAACTACCACGCTGACACCTGTTTGGAGTATCTTCAAAACGTTGTCGACAAGCAGCCTGAGCTCTTTAAGACCATCACCTTTGACAACGGTTCTGAGTTCAAACTCTTAGATCAAGTCAAGGGCCCTCAGATCTACTTTGCCCACCCTTATTCACCCTGGGAACGAGGCAGTAACGAGAACCAGAACGGTCTGATCCGGGAGTACATTCCTAAAGGCCAGTCACTACATGGCTTCTCTAAAGATGCTATTGCTCAGGTTCAAGAGGCACTGAATCAGAAACACCGCAAGTTGCTCGGCTATGCCAGCGCCGCCGAGCTTATTGAGGCCGAGCTAGCTTGCTAGCTCACGGCCTGACTCCATGGTTGTTGCGCTTGATTTGACATTCCGGGTTTTAAAAAAATAATGTCACTATATTCACATTTTCAAAAAAATTCTGCCTGATTGGTGTATAATGGAAAACATGGTGAGTGCTTTTGTAGGCAAGCCTTTTTTCATATCTGGAATTTATCGGGGGGGACATTTGAATGAAGAAAAATAAGTTCAGGTTTCTGGCGGCATTTTCTCTATCATTCGTTTTGATTCTGTCAGCCTGCGGCAGCAGCACAACTTCAAGCGGGAAAGTGACAGGCCAGCTGGCTGCCAAGCAACAGCTGAATCTGACAACCACTGCTGACATTCCTACATTGAACTATACGCAGGCAACGGACACTCAGTCGACCAACACGCTGGAAATGGTCAACAGCGGCCTGACGAGAATGCATGACGGTAAGGTGGAATGGGATCTGGCTGCAGGTGCCCCGCAGATCAGTGCGGACAAAAAAACATATACTTTTACTCTTCGCAAGGGTATTAAATGGTCAGATGGGAAGCCTGTCACAGCACAAGACTTTGTTTTCGGCTGGCATTATGAAAACGATCCGGCTGCAAAACCGGCTTACAATTTTCTTTATGCTTCGGCAGGTATCAAAAATGCGGCCAAAGTACAGGACCCGAAAGATCCGATGTATGGGAAATATGACAATTTAGGCATAAAGGCTATTGGAACTGACAAAGTGGAGATTACATTCGATAAACCAGCGCCGCCATTTTTCCTGAGTCTGCTGTCGACGCCCGGTTTCTTTCCGCAGCGCCAGGACTTTGTAACGAAACAGGGTGCAAACTTTGCCCAGGGACCGGCTAATCTGCTTTACGACGGTCCGTTCATTCTTCAGAGTTGGACTAAGGGCAGCGGCTGGACTTACGCGAAAAACAAGGACTACTGGAATGCATCGAAAATTCATCTGACACAGGTCAATGTTAAAGTAGAAACGGTCGAATCAACGCGTGTCAATCTATACAAGACCGGGGCATCCGATGCCATTGAGAACTTGTCTGGTGACTTTACGAATCAGCTGAAAAAGACAAACCCTAAAGAAGTTTACAGTGGCCTGACATCAACGACACGTTTCCTCTATGTTAATCAGAAAACTAATAAATATTTGCGCAACCTGAATCTGCGGAAGGCGCTGAGTGAGTCCATTGACCGTGAAGCATTCGTCACGACACTGATGAATAACGGCTCTATTGCTTCTCATTTCGCCGTTCCGAAAGATTTTGTAAAAGGACCGGACGGGAAAGATTTCCGATCTGCGGCACCCCAGGGTTATTTAACCGATGAAAGCACAAAACAGGCACAGAATGACTGGGCTAAAGCGAAAAAGGAACTTGATATAAAAACGCTGAATCTTACTTTATTGACCCAAGATGGCGATCAACTGAAAACTTGGGATCAGTACCTCGCTTCTCAGATTGAAAGCAAGCTTAAGGGTGTGCACATTCAAATTAACCAGCAGCCGTTTGCAAATTTCCTGACACTTCAAACAGGATTTAAATTCGATCTGTCCTATGCTGGCTGGGCTCCCGACTATCAGGATCCGATGACTTACTTGGATATGTTTACAACCAACCAGCCGGAAAATTCATCCGCCTGGTCCAACAAAACTTACGATAAGCTGATCGCTAGCGCCGAGAGT
This sequence comes from Sporolactobacillus pectinivorans, assembly GCF_002802965.1. Lineage (NCBI taxonomy): Bacteria > Bacillati > Bacillota > Bacilli > Caryophanales > Sporolactobacillaceae > Sporolactobacillus > Sporolactobacillus pectinivorans. The sequence goes on from NZ_NXGA01000001.1 coordinate 1,661,130, forward strand.
GAGGCCAACGAAACGACCAGATGGAAAGACATGCAAAGTGCTGAGAAAATTCTGATTCAGGATGTAGGGATTATTCCACTGGATCAGGACGGACAGGTTTGGGTGCAGAAGCCCTATGTTCAGGGTCTCCAGTATCCGATTTACGGGCCTACAGTTGACCTCACGGGCGCTTACATTTTAAAACATTAAAAAATTGAGACAACCAAAAATAAAAAGAGTCGGGAAACCGGCTCTTTTTATACGTAAGTAAGCTATTTTCAACATATAATTTCAGAGGAATAAAGACAAGAGCAGAGAAAGAATAAAAAGAATCAGACTGACAAACAGCAGCGGCCAAGTAACAGGCCAACGCGAACCATCCCTGATTTTATATTCTGCCATAGGCGCTTCAGCGTCTACATCCCCGAGCTGTTTTTTTCGTACAGAACGGGCGAATCTGCGGAAGCTATATACAATCCCATCAAAAAAACCACCCTGAATAACGAATATAATTAGGCCTGCAGTCAGAAAAATCAGGCTGACGAGTCCAAGCGAATCCGTAAGACTAAACAGGGAAAACTGGTGATTCCTGAACAGCATCGCGGCGAATGATGATAACAGTTCCACCGCAAAAACTATGATGAAGGTGATAGATCTTTTTTTCTCGAATAGTTTTTTCATCATGAAACACCTCTCAAACATCATAACGGAGAACACGAAGGAGGGCAACAAAATGAATGGTAGACTATGTTATATAATATGACATTTGTTATAAAAAAATAATTTAAAAAAACAGCGTAGTATCAATAAATTTCAACATAAAATTAATAGAAAATATTGTTTTTACAAAAAAAAGAATGCAAATAAAAGAAATAACTTGTATAATAGCGTTTGTAGGTTGATTCTGTCTTCTAAAACGTGAGCAGAACGATCTAAAAAAAAGATAATTTACCATGGGGAGGTCATTGTTTTATGAGGAGTAGAGCAAAATGGTCGCTGGTGCTATCATTAGCCTTAGCGCTCAGCCTCGTGTTATCCGCTTGCGGCAGCTCAAGCAGCAGCAGTTCAAGTGCAAGCAGCAATACGCTTGCCAAGAGTCAAGTGCTCAATCTGGCGTCAACGGCAGATATTCCTACACTTGATCCAAATCTTGCGACCGACACGACATCGACAAACGTTATTGAGATGACAGAAGCCGGCTTGACAAGGATGCACGATAACAAATATCAATGGGATCTTGCAGCAGGCGCCCCAAAAGTCAGCGCCGACAAGAAGACAGTTACATTTACGCTTCGCAATGCTAAATGGTCCGATGGCAAGCCGATCACAGCCCAAGATTTTGTTTATGGCTGGCAGCGTCAGAACGATCCGGCTGCTAAACCGGCTTATAACTTCTTATTTACAGCAGTCGGAATTAAAAATGCTTCAAAAATTGAAGATCCAACGAACAAACAGTTCTATGGCAAGTACAATCTGCTTGGTGTTAAAGCTCTGAATTCGAAGACACTTCAGATACAGCTGGAAGAGCCGATACCTCCGTTCTTCTACAGCATTCTCTCTCAGCCTCAGTTTATGCCTCTGCGCGCTGACTTCGTCAAGAAACAGGGAAGCAACTTCGCAATGGGCCCTTCGAATGTGCTTTACAGTGGACCGTTCATTCTTTCTTCCTGGAAGAAGGGCTCTAACTGGACATATAAGAAGAATCCGGACTATTGGAATGCAAAGGCAACAAAGCTGACGCAAGTTAATGTCCAATATCAGGCGAACCTTTCAACACGTGTCAATCTGTACAAAACAGGTAAAATTGATGCTGTTTCATTAACTGGCGACTTTGTTAATAACTTGAAAGCAACCAATCCGAAAGAAATTCACAGTAACCTAACATCTGGAACATTCTTTCTCTATATCAACCAGAAAACAAACAAATATCTCAAAAATCTGGATCTGCGCAAAGCGATTAATGCTTCGATTGACCGCAACAGCTTTGTAAAGGTTCTGTTCAACGACGGTTCTGTTGCTTCTAATTATGTTGTTCCTAAGGGCTTTACTAAGGGTCCGGATGGCAATGACTTCCGCGGTGACGCTCCTGTGAACGGCTATCCTGCAGGCAACGCCTCAGACGCAAAAGCATTGTGGAACAAAGCTAAGAAAGAACTGGGAATCACAAAGCTGAATCTCAGCTTCCTGAGTTCCAACGGTGATCAGTATAAGCAGTGGGATGAGTACCTTGCTAACCAGATCCAAACGAATCTGCCGGGTGTAACGGTTACGATTAACCAGCAGCCGTGGGCAAACTATTTGACGCTGAATCAGGAATTCAAATTTGATCTCGCATTCAGCGGCTGGTTCCCGGATTATCAGGATCCAATGACTTACCTGGATATGTGGACAACGGGCAATGCCCAGAACACAACCGGCTGGTCTAACAAGAAATTCGATTCTCTGATTGCAAACGCTAAGGCTGAAACGGGCGATCCTGCAAAACGCTGGGCCGACATGGTTTCCGCTGAAAAAACGATGATGGCTGACTATCCGATCGTTCCTATTTATCAGGAAGGTCAGACTTGGGCTCAGAAGCCGACTGTCAAAGGTCTTTCACAGCCTTCTTATGGCCCACAAGTTGACTTTTCTCAGGCATACATTACCACAAAATAATGAAGTATTTTGAATGGGTCTGTTGGTAACTCATGGAGGGAGAGTATGTGTCGGTAGATGGCATATGCTCTCCCTTCCATATTTTATGAATATTAAAATTGTTCATTTGCTGCTATTGTTAAATTGATGATGATGTAAGAGAAAATAGATGAAAATTTTACACAGGAGGTTATTTCCCAGTGGGACGGTACATTCTTAAACGGATCTGGTATATGATTATTACCCTTTACGTCGTCATCACACTGACTTTCTTGGCAATGAAGCTTCTGCCTGGTACGCCGTTCAAGTTTGCAAACAGATTGACACCGACAGAGCTTAATACATTAAAACATTACTATGGACTCGATCAGCCGATCGCTGTTCAGTATGTTAGATATATGTGGAATCTTCTGCATGGTAACATGGGCGGTTCATTCCAGTTTGGCAATGAATCGGTAGCATCCTTGTTATTCGCTAAATTTCCAGTATCCCTTGATCTTGGAATGGAAGCGATCATCATCGGCGCCATTCTCGGCATTCTGCTTGGCATAGTATCCGGCCTGCGCAGAGGTACTGCGCTTGACTGGGGCACGATGATTTTTGCAACGTTGGGTATCTCAATTCCTTCATTTATTTTCGCGGGCATCCTGCAGTATTGCCTCGGTGTGATGGTGCAACTATTTCCGGTGGCCGGATGGGGCGGCCCGTCTTACCATGTTTTGCCGGTTACCTCCCTGGCCGTCGGCGTTCTCGCGGAAGTTGCCATTTTTATGAGGACGGAAATGGTTGAAGTGATTAACCAGGATTATATCGTGACTGCTGAGGCAAAGGGTTTGACAAGAAGCGCGGTGGTTTTTAAGCACGCGGTACGGAATGCACTCATTCCAGTGGTTACGATTCTCGGCCCTCTGACCGCGGCGATTATTACCGGTTCCCTTGTCATTGAAAGTATTTTTGGCATACCCGGAATTGGTTCTCAGTTTGTAGATTCCATTGTGACCAATGATTATCCGATGATTATGGGTACAACGGAACTTTATTCGGCACTATTTATTGTGACCATTCTGATTGTCGATATTCTGTATGGCATTATTGATCCGAGAATTCGTGTGTCAGGAGGTCATTCATAATGGCAGCAGCCAGCGAAGAAATTACAAGAGAAATGTTTGAACCGGTTGGTGCGAACCAGAGCGTCAGCGAACATATATCCGGCAAAGTCGTCAGTACATGGAAAGATGCTTTCAGACGGTTTATGAAAAATAAAGGCGCGGTTATTTCGGTGATTATCATTGCATTGATCATTGTCATGGCGCTAGTCGGTCCGCATATCAATAAAATTGGAACGACGAATCAAAATTTGATTTGGTCGAACCTTCCGCCAAAGGTCAGCGCATTGTCCTGGCTGCCGATGTTCAGCGGCAAGGAAAACGGTATAGACATCTATCAGCAGCGTGGTGTGAAGCAGAATTTCTTGTTCGGGACAGATCAGCTCGGCCGCGATTTGTGGAACAGGACATGGGCGGGCACTCAAATTTCATTGTTTATCGCTCTTGTCGCCGCGTTAGTCGATGTGTTTATTGGAGTCGTTTATGGAGGCATATCGGGTTATTTTGGCGGTACCGTTGATAATATTCTGCAGCGTATTATTGAAGTCATTTCCGGCATTCCTAACCTTGTCTGGATCATCTTGTTGATTCTCGTTTTGCAGCCGGGACTCTTAACGATTATTATTGCCATATTAGCGACAAACTGGGTTGCAATGGCGCGAATCGTTCGCGGAGAAATGATGAAACTTAAGAATCAGGAATTTGTGCTGGCATCAAGGACCTTAGGCGCAGGGGATGGAAGGATCATCTTTCGCCACCTTGTTCCGAATTCTTTAGGGATGATCATCGTTAATACGATGTTCTCAATCCCGAATGCGATATTCTTTGAAGCGTTTCTCAGTTTTATCGGTCTTGGTATTCGTGATCCACAGGCCTCACTCGGTTCTCTTGTAAGCAATGGGTTTTCCGTGCTTCAGATTCATCCTTATCAGACGATTTATCCGGGAATCGTTATTTCCCTGCTTTTAATTTGCTTTAATATTGCCGGCAACGGGCTGCGCGATGCATTTGACCCGAAATTACGCCGCTGATTGTGAGGGACAGTTATGGACAAGTTATTGGAAATTCAAAATTTGCATATTCAATTTGACATTTTTGGAGCCCATGTCCAGGCCGTTCGCGGTGTGGATCTGGAGTTAAATGTCGGAGAGACTTTAGCTATAGTTGGAGAATCCGGTTCCGGCAAATCCGTTACATCGAAAGCGATTATGGGACTGAACCCAAGCCCTCCAGGTAAAGTAACTGCTGGGAAAATACTTCTTGAAGGTCATGATCTCGTTCAGTACTCGCAGAAACAACTGCAAAGGGTCAGAGGCAAAGATATATCGATGATTTTCCAGGACCCGATGACTGCATTAAATCCGACAATGAAAATTGGAAAGCAAATCATGGAAGGTCTTATCAAGCATCAGAATATGAGCAAGAGTGATGCAAAGAAACGAGCGATCGAATTACTTTCACTGGTAGGCATTCCGAATCCGGACAAGCGGGTGGATGAATACCCGCATCAGTTTTCCGGCGGCATGAGGCAGCGTGTGGTTATTGCGATTGCGCTTGCCTGCAATCCTAAAATATTAATCGCTGATGAGCCGACGACTGCACTTGACGTTACGATTCAGGCACAGATTCTCGATCTCATGAGGGATATTCAGGAGAAGACGGGCACTGCAATCATACTGATTACTCATGATCTGGGTGTTGTTGCTAATCTTGCCCAAAGAGTGGCAGTTATGTATGGCGGCAAAATCATTGAAACAGGGTCGATCGACGAAATTTTTTATCAACCCAAACACCCGTATACTTGGGGGCTTCTTTCGTCAATGCCTAAGCTTCATGCGAAGACGGACAAGCTTCTTGCAATTCCGGGAACTCCACCCGATCTGAGCGATCCGCCGAAGGGCTGTCCTTTTGCACCGAGATGCCCTTATGCAATGAAAGTGTGCCTGGATCATATGCCGGCCTATACAAAGGTGTCGGAAACTCAAAAGACGGCCTGCTGGCTGCTTGATCAACGGGCACCGAAAGTGGATCCCCCAAAAACAATCGGCGTGGGAGGAAAATGATTCATGGCTGATAATAAAGAAAAATTGCTTGAGGTCAAAAACCTTAAGAAATATTTTAAAGTTTCAAGAACGGATGTTTTGAAAGCTGTTGACGGTGTTTCCTTTGACATATATAAGGGTGAGACGCTCGGACTCGTTGGCGAATCCGGCTGTGGAAAGTCTACAACCGGCCGTACGATTATCCGGCTATATGAACCGACAAGCGGACAAGTTGTTTTTGGTGGAAAAGAAATCGGTGGGAAACTGTCCAGAAAATCGCGGAAAGATTTGACTCACAAGATGCAGATGATTTTTCAAGACCCTTACGCTTCTCTTAATCCGAGAATGATGGTCAAAGATATCATCTCTGAAGGGCTGAATATTCACCACATCGTGACACCTGGAAAAAGCCATCTGGAACGCGTTTATGAATTGCTGGAAACGGTCGGATTGAATAAAGAGCATGCAAACCGCTATCCGCATGAATTCAGTGGCGGCCAGCGGCAAAGAATCGGCATTGCGAGGGCATTGGCGGTTGATCCCGACTTTATCATTGCAGATGAACCGATCTCTGCTCTTGATGTTTCCATTCAGGCTCAGGTTGTCAACCTGCTTCAAGAATTGCAGGAAAAGCAGGGACTCACCTATCTATTTATTGCACACGATCTTTCAATGGTGAAACACATCAGTGACCGTGTCGGAGTGATGTATCTAGGCAACATGGCTGAGCTTGCACCAAGTGATGAACTTTATGATCATCCGCTGCACCCGTATACCCAGGCACTTCTCTCCGCGATACCGGTCGCAGATCCTGAGATGGAGCGGAGCAGAGAAAGAATTATACTTCAGGGTGAAGTGCCAAGCCCGATTAACCCACCGAGCGGCTGCCGTTTCAGGACGCGCTGTCCTTTTGCAATGGACATTTGCGCGAAGGCCCGGCCTAAATGGCATGAAATTGAGGAAGGGCATTGGGTTGCCTGCCATCTTCATGATGAGAGTAAATCTTCAGAAAATGTTAAATGAAACAGTGTAATCTAAAAACACCGGATGTTTTATATGCCCGGTGTTTTTTCATGAATCATAAAAGTCTCTAAAATCTGTCGGATTTACCTTTTGTACTTACTTAAGAGATTCAGAAGATAAAACAAGATGGCCAATGCCACGAGTAAATCGATGAACCAGGTACTGAAAAAGTGTAAAAAATAATGCAGAATAATTCCGGCGGCCATGATTAGTGTTGCAGCAGTTGCTGCTGTCCGCATTAATAATTCACCCCGCTTTCTGTAAAGATGCATATTATTCCCGGCCATGCATAAGCTATTTGTAGAGGATGATGATTGACCTCAATGGACAGGCAGGCAAAGGGCAGAATCCAGGCCTTCGGCTGAGTGTCGAATCGATTCCAAATTTCGCTACAAATAGCCAAAAAACGACACTTATTGAGAAAATGCCTCTGTTTTTGAGAGTGATAATTGCTTAACTGTCCTTGACAAGTATAACAAATCGGGTTGACAATAAATAGAGAAAGATAAATAATAAAGTTGACTGGTTTGTCAGTGAGCGGGCTAACTATAATCAAAGGAGGCGATAACCAGTGAAACCGAAGGAAGTAAGGCGCAGGCGCAAAAGTTCTATCCGGAGATGGCTTAAAGAAACACTGGGTCAGTTGCAGCCAAAATCTCAGGACGCCCCGTCAGCAAATTTGAAGTTGCCAGCGTAAAGTAAAGATACAGGTTCTGCCAAATCATTTGATGAGGATGGATCACAAGAGGAACTTCTCTATTCGGAGGAGTTCTCTTTTCATACCGTTAAAAAAGTATCAAAATTATTTTTATTAGCATAAATCGCTGAACATGATTAAAGCTTTTAATTAAAAAAATCTTCACTGTCCTGCAGGCAACGTCGAAGCCGGTATAATTTGGCAGTCACAATTTTTGTCAGTGCCCGAAGGGTTATCCATCGGCAATTTTTTTATCGGAAGGAGAGGCGGCAATATTCATCGACCAATTGTGAAATTTTTTTTACAAAAAAAAGGTATGAAAATTAGAAGGATTATTATATAATAAAGACAGTTTCAATAGATGCGAAACTTTTATTAACTAAGGGAGGGTGAAGAATGGTCACATTATATACATCTCCAAGCTGTACATCATGCAGGAAGGCAAAAGCATGGCTTAAAGCCCATGATATACCTTTCAAAGAAAGAAACATTTTTTCAGAACCGCTGTCCATCGAAGAAATCAAGGAAATTCTTCGAATGACTGAAGACGGTACCGATGAAATTATTTCAACTCGATCGAAAGCGTTTCAAGAATTGAATATAAAACTAGACACCATGTCTATTCAGGATCTTTTTGAGCTTATCAGGGATAATCCCGGGTTGTTGCGCCGACCGATCATGCTTGATGATAAGCGCCTTCAGGTAGGATATAACGATGACGAGATCCGTCGCTTCCTGCCAAGGAAAGTCAGGACTTTTCAGCTTCAGGAAGCTCAGCGTTTGGTAAACTGACAAGAGTTGTAAATAAAGAATTGAAAGCGCCCAGCATATGGACGCTTTTTTTCATGTCCGAACTGATCGGATTGAAACGGCACAGTTTAAGATATTTTCCCCTCAGGACTTTCGAAACATCCGGTCCGAGGAGAAAAAATTGAAAATCCAGCTAAAAACAATAACTGTAACAATAAGCAGCGGTGGAAAAAGGTGTGCCAGATGGGTGTTAACTGAAAACAACCGTTGAAGTCCAGGTTCGCCCATAATCATTTCAGAAGCGGTATAAAGGAGTACTGCCCCGCCGCCATAGATGAGAAATGGCATGCGCTCCATGGCTATAAGAATTAGTTTGCTGCCCCACACGATGATTGGTACAGAAACAACCAGTCCTACAGCGATATAGCCAATATGCCCTTTGGATGCTCCGGCAACTGCCAGCATATTGTCCAGCCCCATCACGACATCGGCAAAGACGATGGTCCGGACAGCGGCAAACAGGGACGCTCCGGCTTTGACTTTATATCGTTCTTCTCTGTTTGTAATGAGACGAATAGCAATAATAACGAGAAAAATTCCTCCCGCAAGCAGAAGAAAAGGGATGTTAAGAAGAGAAACAACCATAGCTGTCAGGAAAATCCGGACAATCACGGCGAGTCCAGTCCCAATAAAAATCGCTCTGTTACGTTGTCTCTCCGGCAATCTCCGGCATGCCATCGCAATCACTACGGCGTTGTCTCCACCAAGAATAATGTCGATGAAAATGATTTTTAGAATAAAAAGCAGAACGCCGAAGTCAAAGGACATACGTTAAAACCCCTTTCTGTCCATCCACTTCAACTTATGCGGACTTGTCCTGAAACATTCCGCACTATATTTCCGGCTGATCGACGGGGCAGGCATATTCTACAGATTCGTACAATAGGATGAAAGCAGCAGATACATTAATCGGGCATCAGCGGAATATTTCAAATGCCGGGTGTTTTCTATTTCATTCGTAAATAATTTATCATACAATAAAAGTACAAATTAACAAGTTGTCTCATTGATAAATGGTCACTCCCCACGCTCATGGACAAAGAAGGGAGAGATAGCGATGAAAATAGAAAGAATAAATGAATATACATTGAAATTTTACATTAGCTATTTGGATATCGAGGATCGCGGGTTTGACCGTGAAGAGATTTGGTACAATCGTGACCGGAGCGAAGAACTTTTTTGGCAGATGATGGATGAGGCGCACAGCCAGGAATCTTTTTCTCTTGAAGGGCCGCTGTGGATTCAGGTCCAGGCGCTTGAGAAGGGAATGGAGATTGTCGTAACGAGAGCGCAAGTTTCAAAAGACGGAAATAATCTTCAGCTGCCGATAGCCTCAAATAAGCATCTGGACATACCGGTTTCAAAGAATTCCGGAAGAAACGATGAAGAAGAGACGCAGCTGGATGAAGGGGACAATGAGCAGGAAGATACAGATGAAAAATCAGAAGCTGAAGAGAATGACACAAGTGATAAACCGCGGGAACTGACTTTTATCATTGAGTTTGACGATTTTGAAAATCTGATTTCTTTGTGCCATGCTGTGACACTTCATGATAAGCTGAGTACTTCTCTGTATGCTTATCGCAATAAGTATTACCTGATCGTTTATTTTTCAGATGATCTTCCGGAAGATGTTGAGGAAGATGATTTAAGCAAAATTTTGGAATTTGGTATGGACACTGCGTTAACGGAATTTGTGCTTCAGGAATACGGCAAGAAATTAATGGATGGGAATGCGCTCCAAACTTTGAAAAAGCATTTTCCATTAATATCTTGATCACATCTGTTCTGCATTATCCGGACATGAAATGTTCAAAACTCTTTACAAATTCGGCAGGAAGGATTACATTTTCTGCCGAATTTTTTTTGCGTATAGGTTTTTATTTGAGGACATTAAGGCGGTGGATGAATGCTTGTCGCTGAATTAAATGACGGGCGAAGGATTTCGCTCGTCTCATCGCAATATTCTCGGAATGAATTGGGCAAACTTCGGGAAAGGGAAAAGTTTTACTGTCCTGTCTGCCGTTCACCTGTCTTGCTGAAAATCGGTGAGAAAAAGAGATGGCATTTTTCACATCATCCGCTGTATCATTGCCTGGTCGATGCAGAAACGGAAACAGAAGCGCATCTGGCCGGTAAAGAAACACTGTTTCGGTGGGCAAAGATGAACGGCTTGTCTGCTGAACTGGAACATTATCTTCCGGAGATCCACCAGAGGCCGGATCTGTTGCTCCGAGGCATACAGCCCGTGGCACTTGAATTCCAGTGTAGCTCCATATCTGAAAGTGCCGTGGAAAAACGCACATATGGTTATCTGCACTCAGGCGTTTTTCCGGTATGGATCCTAGGAGGTCATCGTCTGAAAAGGGCAGGCCCCTTTCTCAAGCTCTCAGGATTTGAACCACTCACCATACGCTATTCAAATAACTGCCCCACGATTTTCCATCCTTATGCTTCCTCATATTTTGTCAGCTACTATCATCCGATCGAGGAAAAGTTTTCACTTGTCGGGAACCTCCACCCTGTCTCAAAAACATTATTTATTGCCGGGGAAATGAATTTAGCGATTGCTCGAACGAGGCCTTATCAACTCAGCTCTCCTGCTTTTTTTTACAGGCATGACTCGTTCAAACAGACGTGGCTGCACGCCAAAAAGAAGAAACGCTTAAATTCGCCGTTTCGAACAAGCAGTGAGGAGTACTGGGTACGCGTACAGGTTTATCATTTGAAAAAAAATTTCTCGTTTTTTCCTTCGTATGTTGGCCTGCCGAACGAAAACTTTATTCATTTTGAAGTTTCTCCGTTTCTGTGGCAAATGTGGATTTGTTTAGTGTTAAATACCGCTTCTAGGGATTCATGGTTTTCGCCGGAACGGTTTATTTCTGAGGCTGTGGAAAGGGGAGGAGAAATGATATTTGCCAGGCGTCAGTTACCGCTCTGTCCACAACGAACGTCAGGCAGCATTATTGCCATCTATCTGAACCAACTTGTAAACCTGGGCTTTGTTGAAAGGTCGAGGGAGTTTTACAGATTAAAGAAAAATGATCGGGGTGATGTTTCGATGCGGTTGCTTCTGGCTGAAGATCTGAGGCTATTGAATCAGCTTGAACGATTGGACAATCCTAATCCTGCAACGTAATGATGGCCCATGTTTCTTGGCAGCTGACGAAGGTAGATTAATGTTAGAATTTTATCGGAACTCATTCGTCGGATATCAGAACTCACATGTCAAAATCAGAGCTTTACCCGTCCTCCTCAAGAATGAAATGGTAATTTTTGCGCAAAATTTGAAAAAGAAGTACGATAGAATAGATTTATGATCAACCAGAGTATATGGAGGTGTCGTCATGATAGATAATAACACAGCTGCACTCCCGAAAAGGGAGGAAGTACCCATTGAGGAAAAATGGGATCTTGAAGCCATTTACCCCGATAACAAAGCCTGGGAGGCAGCTTTTCAAAAAGTTAAGGACCTGATTGCGGAAGTTGAGGCATTTCGGGGCAAACTCGGAGAATCTTCCGATAAGCTATTTAAGTTGCTGAGAAAACAGGATGAATTAACTGAAATTTTGTATAAAGTGTATGTGTTTGCACATATGAAGTCGGACGAGGATACAGCTAATGCAACCTATCAGGCGCTTAATGACCGTGCCGGCAGCCTGGCAACTTTGACGGGAAGCAAGCTGGCATTCATTGTGCCGGAAATTCTCGCCATTGAACCGGCAAGGCTGGACCTTTTTCTTGAGGAGAATGAAGATCTTCAACGATACAGGCATGCTCTTGACGAAATCACGCGCACGCGTCCGCATGTCCTGGACGCAGAAAAGGAAGCGCTTCTGGCTGCGGCAGGTGATGTTACCGATGCATCATCGACGACCTTTGGCATGCTGAATAATGCCGATTTAAAATTTCCAAAGATCAAGGACGAAAATGGCGATGAAGTTGAAATCACACACGGCCGTTACGGGAGATTCATGGAAAGTGAAAATCGCCGGGTAAGGAAAGATACATTCGAGGGTATCTATGCAACTTATGGTGCATTTAAAAATACCCTGGCTTCGACACTTAGCGGGCAAATCAAGCGTGATAATTTTTATGCGCAGGCCAGACGTTATAAAACGGCGCGCGAAGCCGCATTGTTCAGCAACAATATCCCGGAAACGGTCTATGATAATCTGATTGCAACTATTCACAAGAATCTTCCGCTGATGTACCGCTATGTCGCTTTGAGGAAAAAGGCGCTGAAGGTTGATGAACTGCATATGTATGACCTTTATGCACCTCTTGTCCCGAATGCAAAAATTAAAGTCACATACGATGAAGCCAAAGAGATGGTTCTGAAGGGTCTGGCTCCGCTTGGAGAAGATTATCTGGATGTGATCAGGGACGGTTTTAACAAACGCTGGATCGACGTCCGGGAAACGCAGAACAAGCGAAGCGGGGGATACTCTGGCGGCAGTTACGGAACGATGCCCTATATTCTGCTGAACTGGCAGGATAATATTAACAGTGCGTTCACACTGGCTCATGAACTGGGACATTCAATGCACAGTTATTACTCGCGTACGAATCAGCCTTACCCATACTCGGACTATTCAATTTTTGTGGCAGAAGTTGCTTCGACCTGCAATGAAGCATTGCTTAATCATTATCTTCTGAAGAGCACAGATGATAAAAAGAAGAAACTTTATCTGTTGAATAACCAGTTGGAAGGATTCAAGGCTACCGTATTCCGGCAGACGATGTTTGCGGAGTTCGAACATATCATACATGAAAAAGCGCGCGATGGAGAAGCGTTAACCGCGGAACTTCTCACTAATATATATTATGATCTCAATAAAACTTATTTTGGTCCTGATATTACTGTGGATAAGCAGATCGGGTTGGAATGGGCAAGAATACCCCACTTCTATTACGACTATTATGTCTATCAATATGCGACCGGATACAGCGCTGCTTCGGCGTTGTCCGGACAAATTCTTGGGGAAGGGGCACCGGCCGTAGAACGGTACAAGAATTATCTGAAATCAGGAAGCTCAGATTATCCGATAGAGGTACTTAAGAAAGCCGGCGTCGATATGGCGGATCCAAAGTCCATTCAGCAGGCAATGGATGTTTTTGAAAAAGTGCTTGATGAAACGGAAGGGCTCATGTTTGATTAACAGGTTAAAAAGGGGAGGCTACCTCCAGGTCGAAATCGACCGAGAGGCAGCCTCCTCTTTTAATTTCTCTGGCGCCAGGTGAGCAGCCTGATCAACAGAAAAACAGTCAGGAAAAAAAGCCCACCCGAAATCAGCAGGGACTCAAGATGGAGCAGTCCCAAAAGGTAATGGTAAAAAAGAAAAACGGATGCGATGACAGTCAGCAATACAAAAATAAGCTTCACATATCTCACCCTTAGCTTTGAAGGATATTGCCTGCATTCCAACTTCAATGGAAGGAACTCAATTTGCATTCTGGACATAAACTATGCTCATTTTGATGCAATATACCTCCAAAATTCTCCGCTTCTAAGCTCAATTGGCTCGATAATCTGTTTAAGCTGCAGCTTGCGCAATTCTTTCAGCGCTTCATCTTCTGACCATTCGTACACAACGGATACTTCCTTGGTTGTCAGATAAATCTGCTTGCTGAAATAATCGGCAAGAGCCGGAAGAGGGTCAGGTTGAGGTACCTTGCCAAGCAATTCCGTCAGAATCTGGACATAGATTCCGTAATCATACTGTCCGCTTACTTTTATCGCCTCATCGTCATTACACGGTGTAGAAAAAACAAGGGATGGCAATTCAGTGATCGACATTTCATTGGCCAGACGGCGGTCACACTGAAGCGCCTTGACGGAACGACAGGAATGAAAATCATTATAAAATTCATTAATATCCAGTTGCGCAAGCCGTGCTACTTCCTGAAGTTCTTCGAAGCTGTTCAGGCCTTTTTTTCTTAAAAAAATCTGTTCACGGATTCTGCGCAGAAACCGGTTCCCTGATGTTTTTCCTTGAAAATCCGCCGCTTTGATCGCCAGCGCAACAGCGTAAGGAGATGGAGGATTTTCATACCAGACATCGCTGTCGCAGCACATGCCGGTCAACCGGGCATACTTATTCCATTCTTCCGCAATTTTCTTTGCCTGATTAAACTGACAGCGGTTCGTTGTATCATGCTTGGTTGTCAGCAGAAATCTGAAAGTGAAATAATCATGATATTCGATAAATAATTTTTTCATCAATGGCTCAAGCCCCCAGCACTCCGGGCACAGAGGATCAATGAATGCTAAAATTTCGACACGCGGAGAATGGTGCTCCGAGCGATTGGCTATCGAACAAGTCGTGTTTCCGGGGGCCCCTTCACAATAGGAAAACTTATCGTGAAGTGTCATAGGAAATCACCTCTCGACCTTTATTTAACTTCAATTGTTTTAATCTGCCCATTATTGAACGACTAAACCTGCCTTTTTTTGTCATAAACCTCAAAAAATTTGTTTCGCGGACAGGGCCCGTGAACGACATTCTGAAGAACTTTTTGATTCCTTCAAGCTTCTATCTTCAAGCTTCCTATATTGTAACAAGGTTATGTAGCTGAGGGCAACTAATCAATACTAAGGAGCGGCTCAAAACGGCTATTGCTGCATATCAAATCATTCAAACTATGAAAAAACTGTAAAAGGGGTTTGAAATCGTCAATAAGAGTGCTATAATTTGTTGCCCGAAGTAATGAATTCAAATGATTTGAATTGGGGATATAAAGATGGAAAAGGGAAGCATGTTTTGATGCATACACTATCTGTAAAAGAATTAGTAAAAAAACTGGCAATTTCATTGTGCGCGGCTTTTTTGTGTGCTATGAGTATGAATCTTTTTCTAATACCGGCACATGTCTATGCGGCGGGGATTAACGGCGCGGCACAACTGTTGTCCAACGTTCTGCATGACTGGCTTAATTTTAACATTCCGATCGGTCTGCTTGTTCTTCTTTTGAATTTGCCGATTGTCTGGCTCGGATGGTTTAAAGTGGGAAAGGGTTTTACTTTCTTCAGCTTTGTGACTGTTTTCTTGACATCACTGTTTCTGTCCGTGCTCCCTGTTTACCCTCTTTCCTCAGATATTATTTTAAATTCAATTTTTGGTGGGCTGATCTCTGCCGTCGGTGTCGGCATTGCCCTGAAGTATGGTATTTCAACGGGCGGACTGGATATCATTGCAATCTATCTGACAAGGCGGAACAGAAATGCTTCATCGGGAAAATATTTTCTGATTCTGAACGGCATTATTATTATTCTCGCCGGGGCGATCTACGAGTGGCAGTTTGCGCTTTATACGCTGATTTCAAGATTTGTCAACAGTTACGTGATTGATATGATCCATACCAAATATCAAAAGCTGACGGTCATAACGATTACAAAAGAAAAGGACAAAATGATTGCCGCTATTCAGGATGAGTTCGACCGCGGCATGACAATCATTCCGTCATACGGCGGTTTCACCGGGACCAAACGGTACTCAATTATGATGGTCATCAGCCATTATGAACTGTATCAAATGGAGCAACTGATTAAGCGCGTCGATCCTAATGCTTTTACTGATATTTTGGAAACCAACAAAATCATTGGACTTTATCATACAGAGGAACAGCAGAAAGAGATCCAGAAAATGAAGCATGGGGAGTCCATGAAGAACCAGCACCTTACGCTGAGTAAAGAAGATTTTGACCATTTCCAGCAGCTTTTTAAAGCCCAGGCCGAAAAAAAAGTTACCGACCACTCCCCATTTCCAAATGAATAAAAAAAGAAAAATTCCTTCAGCCTTTGTAGCGGGTAAAGATAAATTTCATGAATCGCCTGACGGCCGGAGAGAGATAGCGGTCGCTGTACCACGACAGCCCGATTTGCCTTCTGCAGCTCGGCCACTTGACGTGGACTTTTTTTACCTTGTCTTCATCTATATCCCTCTGGTCGGGAAGAAGGGCTACGCCGAGACCGGAAGCAACCAGACCGGCAAGAGTTGTGACTTCTTCACCTTCAAAAGTGATGTTCGGAGTGATATTGACCCTTCGGCAAAGTTTGTCTGCAATCTTTCTCAATTCATAACCGGGTTTCATTGAGATGATCGGTTCACTCGATATCTCGTCAAGCGTGATTGATTCTTTTTGGGCAAGAGGATGAGTGGCCGGAACCATCAGGAAAAGTTCCTCATCCCATAATTTCTCCCATTCGATATGCGAATCTTCGAGCGGGTGATGGACGAGGCAAAGATCAATTTCTCCTGCCTCAAGCTGTTTGAGCAGTGATATGTTGTTATTCTGGTAGAGCTTGATTTTTGTATTCGGATGGTGGATTTGAAAGCCGCTCAGAATATCGGGAATGATATTGACTCCCAGTGTATGAAGAAAACCGAGTGACACGACGCCATATTCCGGGTCAAGCAAAGACTTGATTTCTTTTTTAGTCATTTCAACTTCTTTTAGAATACGGTCCGCGTGTTTCAGAAAAAGTTTTCCATATTGATTAAGGATAATGTTGCGTCCCTGCCGTTCAAAGAGACTGATGCCCAGTTCTTCTTCAAGACGCGCGATCGACCTGCTTAGTGCAGGCTGTGAAATCGACAGTGCTTCCGCGGCTTTAGTCATGTGCTGCAGCTGAGCAACTTTCTGAAAGTATTCGATCTGCTGCCATTCCACTATAAATCACTCCTAAATGAAACTTCGCCTTCTGTTTGCGATCAGCAAGCCAAGTTTCTGATACCAATCTTTCTTTCGTATCTATAAGATACCACAATATGACTCCGATGCATGAATATCATTCAAATTATATATTAGAAGCATTAAAAATGCATTCATCTCAAGGAGCATTTCTGCTGAACTTAACAAGGCCACCGAACGCGCTGTGCTTGGCACACTGAAAGCAAGAACAGCAGCAATGATTAAGAGTGGAACTGGGCATCTGTGCCTTGAAGCAGAGTTTTTAAAGAAAAACAAATAAAAAAGCCCGGGTTGCCGGGCAATACATACTTTCTAATTTGAGCGAAAAAAACAATTTGGTCCATCGTAATGTAGACTATTACCGTGTTTGTTTGCTTTTTCTGATGGCAAGCCCCTTTTTTTCGAAACCATTCGGTGAAGCAAATAATGCAACCGAATCGCAGCGCAATCGAACCGAAATTTTGAAATCGAACCGAATCGGAGAAGCGCGAAACCGATTTTAATTACTTGTTCGGTATCTGAGAGATCAAAGGCTTTAATGGATTTATTTCTCCAATAAAGTGCTTTACCCTTAGATAACCGTAATCTTCGACAACAACATATTTTTGATCATCTACTTGGATAACGTCTCCTCTTTCGTATTTTCGCTTTTCTGTGTTTATTTGCACCGTTTTACTTAGGTACCATACTGTTGACTGATCAACATACTTAATAACGTACATGCTACGAATCATTATTAACCCCCCTAATTTGATGTGGTTTGTATTAGAACATCAATTCGGGGATTTATTATAACAATAAATAAACTGCCTAAATATGGAAAATGATACACATTATATGATTGGTAATCTTTAATACATAAAAAACCCCCACGCCGTAACGTGGGGAAAAAGGAAATGTTCATTTTTTATTTTTGTAGTTCGGGCTGTTTCTGTGTTCCATTATTTTCGACAAGTTTCATGATAAGACGAGCGATTGTTTTTTGCTCGTTTTGATCGGCTACACTCCATAAGTCAGCAATCAGTCTTTCCTGCTCATTCCTTGGATCCATATTTTTAGAAAGAAATCCACCGATTTTCGTCGCAACATTATTAATGGTTTCAGAACTTACACCTATATTTTCTGCTCTGTGCATTTGATCAGCTAAAAAATCTTTCCATTGATCCCAACTGTTTGACATTGAAAATCCTCCCTTATTTTGATAATTTTTATGTTGCCGCTTTAGATGCTATATTATACAAAGGCTATGTTTAAATTCAATGTTGTTTTTTCCCTCCGTTGATTGGAGCGGAAAACAACAGACAAGTTTAACAAAGCCTACAAAAAAGATCCCCGCGCCCTAGCGCAGGGATCAGTACAAAAGGGTGATGAATCACAGCCGCATCTTTATGCTTACGGTCTAGCTGTTCCTCCATAAAATGCGGTTGTTTCATAATTTATTCCCGATTGTTCTTTCATTTCCTGCCCCATAAGTTATTCTTTAACCTGATCAAAGTAACAAACTAAATTAATATGTACGCAATTTGCTTATTTTTGTATTCTATAGTACAAAAACTTATTAACATAAACGTATCCAGCGAACTATAACTTTTTGAGCATCAGTCCCATTCAAATTATATATTAGACATCATCAAATATTTGTCATAGTATAAAAATTACCAACCGAAACAGAAGGGATTGACTCTTTTATGGATTATCTCTCACCAGAGAACAAGGACTTTAAAAAGACGTTGGTAGCCTTGTTTCTGGGTAGTTTTATCATGTATGCCGATCTGTACAGTACGCAGCCGGTGATTGCGGTGATAGCAGCCCAGTTTCATGTTCCTCCGGCGGCAGCGAGCCTGACGCTTTCGGCTGCCACAGGCGCTCTGGCTATTGGCTTATTATTTGTTTCTTTTACATCAGGTATGTTTAATCGAAAAAAAATTATGATGATCGCCTTGCTTTCATCAGCACTCCTTACGGTTGCTGTCGGCTTTATTCATTATTTGCCGCTGCTCATTGCCGTTCGTTTTGTACAGGGTGCACTGCTTGCCGGTTATCCGTCGATTGCCATGGCTTACGTCAATGAGGAATTTGACAAGCGCTGTCTCGGTTATGTGATCGGTATCTATGTCAGCGGGAACAGTTTGGGCGGACTGACAGGACGGTTGATTGTCGGAACTTTCAGCGACGTTTTTTCGTGGAATGCAGCTATCGGCATTCTTGGGGGGCTGAATCTGATTATGTGTATCCTTTTTGTTGCCATGCTTCCGAAATCGAGACATTTTGATTCGAAGAAAGCATCGCTAAAAAGGACAACGGTCGGGTTTATTGAAAATATTGAATCCCCGCCACTTATATTAATTTACTGCCTTGGTTTTATTTTAATGGGCGGTTTCGTGACGGTTTATAATTACATCGGCATTCCGCTGATGGAGGCACCTTACAATCTCAGCCAGACCGTAGTTGGTTTTATCTTTATCATCTTTCTTGTCGGAACATTCAGTTCAACATGGATGGGAAGGCTGTCCGACCACACCAGCCGTTCAGGTGTCATCACGTTGTGCCTGCTTCTAATGATCGGCGGGCTGGTCACCACAATGTCAGCCCCGCTTTTTCTGAAAATCATTGGTCTGGCACTCTTTACGTTTGGCTTTTTCGGCGGCCATTCCGTGGCCAGCAGCTGGGTAGGTATTCTTGCCAATCGGCGGGAAAAAGCCCAGTCTTCCTCACTTTATCTGCTTTTCTATTACGTCGGATCAAGTGTCGTCGGTTCTGTCGGCGGGCTGTTTCTTCAAAGCTTCGGATGGGCGGGCGTTGTTTCAGCGGTAAGTTTTATATGCGCCATTGGCGTGGTTCTCTCATTTTCTGTTCATAGAATGGTGATGGTGGGTGAGATTCATCATCACCGCCATCATCAGCATGGGATTGCCGGCCAGCATATTTAATATGTCAGAAAGTCTGTCAGATTATAAAAATTCATGACAGGCTTTTTTTTGTATCTAGAAAATACTGTTTATCAGCTGTAAATAACAGCTCTGCCCCAACCCGGAAGCTTGTTTTCCTAAGTTTTCTTTACTAAAAAAATATGTTAGGCTAAACGTAATTGGATGTTTGTGATTGATACGAGACAAAGGAGTGCTTGGATTGGTGACGTTTGAAGATTACAAGTATGAACGTCCGGATGTGGATGCGTGTGAAAGGGCTTTCTCTGCGGCTTTTGATGCTTTTAAGTCAGCCTCATCGTTGGAGGAAGCGGAGGACGCAGCCGGCAAAGTTAATGAACTTCGCAAGCATCTGGATACACTGTTTAATCTGGTTGAGATCAGACATACGGTGGATACAAATGATCCGTTTTACAAAGCTGAAAATGATTTTATGGACGAAACAATGCCCATTTTCGAAGGGAAAACCACTGAGTATTACAAGTTGCTTTTGGCATCGCCATTCAGGAAAGATCTTGAGAAGAAATGGGGCAGTCAGCTGTTCGCGCTTGCGGAGGCCCAGCTGAAATCATTCTCTCCGGAAGTTATTCCACTGATGCAGCTGGAAAATAAGTGGGTTTCAAAATATACACGGTTGATTGCTGCTGCGAAAATTCCCTTTGACGGTGAAGAAAGAACACTGGCGCAGCTTGGTCCGTACGAGGAGTCAGAAGACCGTGCGATACGCGAAACAGCCCAAAAAGCACGTTTCGGCTATTTTGCGGAACATGAAGAAGAGTTTGACGATATATACGATCATCTGGTAAAGATACGGACGGATATCGCCCGCAAGCTTGGGTTTGACAATTACGCCGACCTCAGTTACTTCAGGATGGCCCGTATCGGCTATGACAAAGCGATGGTCAAAGATTATCGTGAACAGATTCGCAAGTACGTTGTTCCTGTGGCAAACAGGCTGTACGAACGCCAACGGAAGCGGATCGGTGTCGATCATCTTAAGTTCTACGATGAACCGTTCAACTTTAAAACCGGCAATGCAAAACCTAAAGGTGATTCAGACTGGATCATTGAGAACGGTAAAAAGATGTATGCAGAGCTTTCTCCCGAAACGGGTGAGTTTTTCCAATTTATGCTCGATCACCGTCTGATGGATCTGCTTGCGACGAAGGGCAAAGCCGGCGGCGGTTATTGCACGTATATTTTTGATTACGAATCACCGTTTATCTTTTCCAACTTTAATGGAACATCGGGAGATATTGATGTGCTGACTCATGAAGCCGGCCACGCGTTCCAGGTTTATTCCACACATTCAGATATTCTTGAGTATCGCTGGCCTACGTATGAAGGCGCGGAAATTCATTCAATGAGCATGGAATTTTTCACTTGGCCATGGATGGATCTGTTTTTTAAAGCAGATACGGAAAAAAGAAAGTTTGCGCATTTGAGCAGTGCTCTGCTGTTTCTTCCATACGGCGTCAGCGTCGATGAATTTCAGCACGTTGTTTATGAACATCCTGAGCTCACCCCTGCAGAACGCAAACAGGCGTGGAAAGAGATTGAAAAGAAATATCTGCCACACAGAGATTATGATGGGTTGGATTATCTGGAGCGCGGCGGTTTCTGGCAACGCCAGAGCCATATATATGAATCCCCATTCTATTATATTGACTACACGCTTGCGCAAGTGTGCGCTTTTGAATTCTGGAAAGAATCCCAGGAGGATTACAAGTCAGCGTGGAAAGATTATATTCATCTTTGCCGGCAGGGAGGAAGCCAGTCTTTCCTGGATCTTGTTAAAACAGCAGGACTTGTTTCTCCATTTCAGAAGGGCTGTGTCGCGTCGGTAGTCAGTGCAGTATCTTCCTGGCTGGATCATGTGGATGACAGCAAGTTTTGATAAGTAATTAATATGAAGCGCGGCTGATCAATGATTCAGCCGCACTTTTTTCATATGAATTTAATCTGTTGAGTACGTGTAACTAACGTGCGAAACTAACTTAGAAACGAGAGAGCCTCCACAAAATTGACCTTTAGGGACAGCCTCGTTAAAATCATTTAAATTCGGCGCACAATTATGCCTGAGCCGTGGGACGAATGATGATCTCATTTACGTCTACATCGGCCGGCTGCTCGATCGCGTACACAATCGCACGGGCAATCGCTTGCGGTGGCATCGCGAACTTGTCACGGGACTCCTCAAGCCGGGCCTTTACCTCCGGATTCGTCACACCTTCCGCAAAGTTCGTCCGGACAAAACCAGGCGAAATGATCGTCACCCGCACCTTATCGCCGGCTTCCTGGCGCAAACCCTCGGAAATGGCGCGGACAGCGAATTTCGTGGCGGAATAAACGGACTGATTCGGTACAGTCTTATATCCTGCTGTAGAAGCGGTATTGACAAAGTGTCCGAAACCCTGCTTACGAAAAACAGGCAGCGCTGCGGCGATGCCGTACAAAACACCTTTAATGTTAACGTCGATCATGTTCTCCCAATCCTTGACGCGCAAGTCGTCAAGAGGAGAAATTGGCATAACACCGGCATTGTTCACGAGAACGTCAAGCTTGCCAAACCGCTCACAAGCCAAATTAATGAGGTTGGTTAAGTTGTCCCGCTGTCTGACATCTGTGCTCGCATAGGCGACTTCACCGCCCGCTTTTGCGATGCGGGCCGCAAGAGCCTCAAGGCGATCTGTCCGGCGCGCCCCAAGTACGACTTTCGCATCACGCTCAGCGAGCAGAAGCGCAGCCGCTTCACCAATTCCGCTGCTTGCGCCTGTGAGTACAACTACCTTGCCTTTGACTCCGGATAAAGCGTAGCTGTTCATGTTATCCCTTCTTTCCGATGATTCGCCTTGCAGGGGGAAACCATTCGACTTTCTAACAGTAGCACGAATTAAATACTTTGTAAACAATAAATATATTATATGTCTATTTTGTATTTTGTTTGTGACTTGATCTTCATGTATAATGAAGATAAGGGCTTGGAGGAGGAAACGGAATGAGCACACATACGGAGAACCAGCAAGATAAAACCCGAAACAAACTGTTGAAAAAATTGATAACCTCCGTCATGAAGAAAGGTTTTCAACACTTAAGGATGGATGACATCGCCAAACATATGGACGTCAGCAGAGCCACCATGTATAAGCACTTTTCCTCAAAGGAGGAAGTGATGGAGGGTGTTGTTCGAGTCTTTGTGGATTATATCGAAACTCTGGAAGAACTGCCTCCGGAGAATGACGAGGCATCGTTCGGAACCTGGTTTCAGCAATTGTTCGGACAGACTGTATCGCTCGTCGGGACAATAACAGATGTATTTCTTAAGGACCTTCAAGCGGCATATCCGGAATTGTACGACCGATTGAAAGTTGCTTTAACCAAACGCGAACGGCAGGCTCTGGAATTTTACAGAGAAGGAAAAAATAAAGGCATCTTCAATCCGATCAATGAGCATTTCATACTGCTTCAGGATGATCTTTTGCTGCGAGAAATTATCAATGCGAAATATTTGCTTTTTAACCAAATCTCCATTCGACAAGTGCTTCGGGATTATTATCAGTTTAAAAAAATCCAATTGTTTAAAGCTGAAAAACTGTCGAAGATCGACGATTCTCAAATTGAACCCATTATCGAACATCTTGTGGAAAAGTTTCAACGGACGTTGTAGTCCGGTTTGATGCTTGCCATTGTCAAACAATATTAATAAAATACCCAAAAAGCAAAAAAATCCGAGAGGCCCATGCAATTGTGCATGGGCCTCTCGGGTTTCTCACTTTATGCCTCATTGGTTTGAGGTTTTTTGTACTGGACTTTTTAGCAAAGAGCACAAAATCAATCGCAGCTACGCAGGCAGTTTTTCCTGTCGAGGGAAAGATCACCTGTGTCCGGAGAAATACAACAAGATTATCAATAAATTTTCCATTTTATAACATCTACCGCGAGAATTGCCCAATAACACTGAGTCAATCGGAGATGGAGTTGATGCGTATAAATCAATGAAAAAAGCAGTGGACCTAAAATAACAGTTCACTGCTTTTGAATAGCGCGTCCATCGTTTGAACGTTGGCGACACTTATCCGTCCATTTTTCATCAACCACTTGGATCAAATCCTTTTCAAACTGAATATTCTTCCATGTTTCCCATGACTCGTCGGACGTAGGACTGAGTTTCCGGGAAAGGAGGGATGCCGCCGTACTTGGTGACATTTCCGGAGCCGGCGTTATAGGCAGCCAGGACGAGTGGAATATTCCCATGATAACGATTGATCAGATTACTGAGATATTTTGTCCCGCCCTCAATGTTCTGAGCAGGATCAAGTGCATTGCTGACACCGAGCGAAGAGGCTGTTTCAGGCATCAGCTGCATCAGGCCAAGTGCACCGGAGGAGCTGACCGCCGAAGCGTTGCCTCCTGATTCTGCAGAGATCACAGACTCAATCAGCCGGGGATCCACAGAATACTTCTGTGCCATCTTATCGATGATTCCGCTATAATCAGCAGTTTTTGCCGAAAAGTCATTCGTCAGGGCGGCTGTTGCCTCGCTATCCGCCGATGATGTCCCGTTGGTGCCGGCTGTTAAGTTTAACGGAGCAACGGACTCCATCTGCTGCCAGAGTGTACCGTCAGAATTTACGGAATTACCTATATCCACGCTGCTGCTAGATGTTGCAGCGGAGGCATCGCCGTTCAGCGCTCCGCCATTCTGTTCAGGTGATTGCTGCATCATGAGCATCAGCATACTTAACAGATCTGAAAAACTGTTATCAGAGGTTGCTGCTGCCAAAGGACTGCTTTGATTTTGTACGCCATCCATTGCAGTCATCGAAATAAGCCTCGACAAAGTACTGTCATCCACTGTCATTGTTTACTCGTCCCTCTTTCTTTAATTGCCTCGTACAAACGTAAAATTTTATTTTTTGAAGGTCTCCGCGGAATGGCGGATTCAAGAAGCAGTGACTGAAAAATCTGCTCTCCGGTAAGAGGTTTTTCTGCTTCATATTCGAGTTCATAATCGTGATGATCCAGATAAGAACTGCCGTCAAGAAACAGTTTTCCTTTCTGATAGGGAAACTCTGTCCGCTTTGTGACTAGTTCGCCAATATGGAGCAATTGATCCACATCGATTCCCAGATGGGCAATTGCCTGCTCTACTTCTCCTGAAGGCATAACACCGTATTGAATCAGTGCTTTGTTTTCATCCTCGGATAGCATCTGATGGGTTTCAAGAACCACGCCGTCATGGGGCTGTTTCAGAGTAAAATCATGCTGATCATTCACGTGACGGATACGCAGGGCTGACTTTTTACTTTTCAGGCCAAACGTCGGCGTGTCAAAGTAATCATTTACCTGTCTGAAAAATGAAGCATCGTCTCGGCCGAATTTACGGCAGAGAGCAATAAATTCCTCTTTGTTCAGCATATTTTTGAACTCTATTTCCAGTTCGCGTGACATCAATAGATACTCCGTTCTTTGCACAGGTGCACAGAAACCAGCAGGATAAACTCGTAACTTAGTATAAATTATGACATAATGGGGGTAAAGAAACAACAGACGAAATGGTGATTTTATACGAAAAGAATAAGAACGGCCTTTTCGCCACGTTGCCGTGTCGTGAACAGTTGGAGTGAAGACCATGGAGTGGGAGATTTTTCTGGCCCCTTACAAGCAGGCCGTTGATGAATTAAAGGTTAAATTGCGTGGTTACCGGGATCTGTATGAAGTATCCGGCAAGAACTCGCCGATTGAGTTTATTACAGGAAGGGTCAAGCCGGTCCCCAGCATTCTGGATAAAGCGAAAAGAAAAGGGATACCGATTGATCAGCTGAACACGCAAATGCAGGATCTTGCAGGTGTCCGTGTCATGTGTCAGTTTGTAGACGATATTATGAAAGTTGTCGGTCTGATTCGCAGCAGGACAGACCTGACTGTTGTTGAGGAGCGGGACTATATCAGTGAAAAAAAGGAGAGCGGCTATCGTTCCTATCACGTCGTTGTCCAGTACCCCGTGCAGACAATCAGTGGAGAGAAGAAAATCCTTGCAGAAATTCAGGTCCGCACGCTGGCGATGAATTTCTGGGCAACAATTGAGCACTCCCTGAATTATAAATATAAGGGCAACATCCCATCGGATGTCAAAGCGCGGCTGATCGGCGCGGCGGAAGCAGCATTCCGCCTGGATGAAGAAATGTCACAGATTCGGGAAGAAATATGGGTTGCCCAGCAGCGCTTTTTACAGAAAAATGCAGATACAGAATAATCAGCCGGTATTGTTCCGGACTAAAGAGATTCATTATAGATCCTGTTCGAAAGAGTGACGAAGGAGAAAAATTGCAGGCTAAAAATGCAGCATTGTGTTGCGACGCTTGCACCCGGTCTTCCATGACTGACGGAAGGTCGAGGCGGTGAAGTTTAGCGTACCGAAGCACAGATGGGCGCTACGCGAACTGGCGCGGGATGTGCTGACTTCTGCGTTGTGCGCCGGACGCGCGGCAAGCTTTTAGCAGAGGCTTCTTCTTATGCAGCCAACGAAGAGATTCACCGTTGATCATTCGATGACTTTTCGAACACCCTCTAATACTGACCATGAAGGAGATAATGACAGGAATGAAAGATAAAGACGAAACGACTGTTGCAGACGATGTTGCTGCAAACAGTCTTAGAACATTTGCTGTTGAGACGAGAGGCGACACTTTTTCAAATGCACTTCGGGAGAGGATCATGAAGGAACTGATTCATTTTCATCTTGTATATGACGAAACAGCGCCGGATCTCGTCATTTCTGTGGGCGGTGACGGCACACTGCTGCAGGCATTTCACAGATACTTAAGCGGCCTCAGCCATACGGCTTTTGTTGGTGTTCACACCGGACATCTGGGCTTCTACGCAGACTGGACGGCTGAAGAGGTAGACGAGCTGGTCGAATCCGTGGTTAGAAAAAGCCATAACATTGTGGAATATCCTTTGCTTCGTGTAGCGGTCAGCTACAGTGATACAAATGAACTGAAAACTTATCTCGCACTTAATGAATGTACGATCCGGAGCGGAGAAGGGCTGCTTGCTGCCGATGTACTCATCAGGGGTGAAAAATTTGAAAGTTTCAGGGGCGACGGCCTCTGTTTTTCCACACCGACCGGTTCAACCGCATATAACAAGGGACTCGCCGGCGCGATTATCCATCCTTCTCTGGCCTCTATTCAGCTGACGGAAATCGCTTCGATAAACAATCGCGTGTTTCGTACATTAGGATCTCCGCTAATCCTTCCCAGGCATCATCATTGTCAGGTAAAACCTGTCAATGATGCTCGCTTTAGTGTTACCGTCGATCACCTGTCCACGCTACATGATAAGGTGAAATATATTGAGTGTTCCGTGGCGGAAGAAAGGATACGTTTCGCAAGATTCCGCCCTCTTCCGTTCTGGAGGCGTGTTCGGGATTCATTTATTGGCTGATTTTTATAAAAAGAAGGGCGTGAGTTAAAAAATTCCTGATTCGGGAATTTAAAGATCTATGGATAAAACATGTTATCAGCTGCAACAATCGATTGATGCAGCGCATCAGGGCCTTTTGTTGAGGGAGTACTTGAAAAAAGAAATGCATATCTCACGCCGCATGCTGTCCGCAATCAAATATAAAGGAGGGCATCTGCAAGTTAACGGGGAGGAGAAGACTGTACGCCATGTGCTGCAGGATGGGGATATACTGACAATCACCATGCCGCCGGAAGTGCCAAGTGATTTTCTTGTCAGTGAGGAGATGCCGCTCGACATTGTTTATGAAGACGACTTTTTTGTCATCGTGAATAAACAGGCGGGGATACCGGTGATTCCTTCGCATCAGTATCCGTCTGGGACCTTGGCCAATGGACTGCTTGCTTATTTTGAAAAAGAAAATCTTGCTTCGACCGTTCATATCATAAACCGGCTGGATCGCAATACGTCAGGGTTGATGCTTGTCGCAAAGAATCGGTTCAGCCATGAGCGATTCTTCAAAATGCAAAAGCGAAAGGAAATCCATCGGCGTTACCTCGCGTTTGTGCAGGGAACGCTTAGTAATGACGAAGGGTTGATTGACGCGCCGATTGGAAGGAGAGAAGGGAGTGCCATTGAAAGAACGGTCGACTGGCGTGCCGGAAGACGATCGATCACACAATACAAAGTGTTGAAACGCTTCCCGGATTGTACCCTTGTCGCAGTCCGTCTGCAAACGGGAAGAACGCATCAAATTAGAGTTCATTTTGCATCAATGGGCAATCCTTTGCTTGGGGATGACTTATATGGCGGACCGGCAGAGCGGATCGAGCGGCAGGCACTGCACAGTTTTGAACTGCGCTTTATACATCCCTTCACCGGTGTGCCCTTTCACCTTCACGCGCCATATCCGGAAGATATGGCGCGTCTGGTAAACCTGTCTATTGAATTGAAGAAAATCTGAAAAAGTGCTGAAAATTCAGCTGAACATTAGACTCTGGGACTGCATGCGAATGCTTTGGATGAGACCGATGCAGAGCATGCTGGATAACAGGGAACTGCCTCCATAACTGAGAAAAGGAAGCGTGATTCCCGTTATCGGCATGACTTGAATCGTCATGCCGATATTTTCAAAGACTTGGAACATAATCATGCCAACGACCCCTGCGCAAATGTAAGTGCCGAACGGATCATGAGTGCTGACAGCTGTGCGGATGATCCGTTGTATCATGACGAAAAAAAGCACAATGACGGTCACCGATCCGACAAACCCGAATGTTCCGCCGATCACGGAAAAGATAAAATCGGCATAAGCTTCAGGAAGCGAGATGGACGAATTGAAAGAATGGTTAAAGAATTGCCCGGATCCAATAGAGTTCAGTGACTGGACAAGCTGGTAACCTTCCTGATTCTGGTACTGATATGGACTGGTCCAGGCGATAAACCGCTCTTTTTGATGGGCCTGCAGGACAAGATTAATGATCGCCGGGAACTTAAACCAGCTGACGGTAAGAAAAGTAAGGGCTGAGACAATTAATGCCATAAGGCCGGCAATATATTTCCAGCTGACGCCACTGACCAGTATCGTGGCGAGAATGATACTGAAAACGACAAGTGCGGAACCGAGATCAGGCTGCATGTTGATCAAAAGGAATGGCGGCACCGATACCAGAAAAATTTTCCCAAGCAGCAATAAATCTTCATGGGCACCTCTGATCGGATACAGTTCATTGTGTTTGTCGATAGTTGTCGCAAGAGAAATAATGAGAAACAGCTTCATAAATTCCGAAGGCTGGAGGTTTCCTATCCCTGGCAGTTTATACCAGCTCCATGCCCCGTTCAGCTGCTCGGCAAGTGGAACGGGAATGCCATGTTTAGCCAGCACAAGGCCAAACAGCATGAAGAGACCGATACCATATAAAATCCAGTGCATCCGCTTCAGCCGATCATAGCCAAAGGCCATGATGAGAACTAGCGCGATGGAGCTGATGATATACCACATAATCTGCAGCTTTACAGACTTAATGCCGCCTCCTCCCGTGTCGACCGGGGCGTAATAAAGGGCAACACAGCTAATGCACGCCAGTGCGAAAACAATAAAAAATAGTCCGATGTCTATTTTGTTTAAAGAGTCTCTGTTCATAATGTCGATCCTTTGTATTAATGTCGATGGTCAAAAAACCGGCCAACACTTAAATAATGATAGCCTAAAGATGTGAAAAAAGAAACTGATAATGAGCTTTTTACACAGCTATTATATTATATTCGTTTGATGAACGGATTTACTGTATCCTTTTTCGATGAAAATTTAACAGCGGGATTATAGTTATGCACTGAATATAAACGCCTGCGGATGATATGCCTTTCATGGTATAATAGCCGTTGGAAAGAAAAGAATCTCAGGGGGTCAGATGATGGATTTAACTTTGGAAGGGCGCACCTATGTCGTTATGGGCGTAGCCAACAAAAGAAGTATTGCGTGGGGTATTGCACAGGCGCTGGACAGGGCGGGCGCACGGCTGATATTCACCTATAACAACGAAAGATTTCGCGAGCCTGTTGAAAAACTTGCTGCGACCTTAGATGGAAAGGACAGCCTTTTCTATCCATGCGATGTAACGGACGATGAAGAAATTGAAAGCACATTTGCAAAAATAAAGGAAGATGTCGGCCAGATACAGGGCCTTGCCCATTGCATTGCTTTTGCTAAGAAGGAAGAACTTGACGGCGACTACATGAATACGACCCGTGACGGGTTTCTACTGGCGCAGAATGTCAGCGCTTATTCCCTGACTGCTGTGCTGAAAGCGGCCAAGGGGCTCATGACAGACGGCGGCAGTGTGGTGACGATGACTTATCTTGGCGGCGAGCGCGTCGTTAGAAATTACAATGTGATGGGTGTCGCTAAGGCGAGTCTTGATGCCAGTGTGAAATATCTGGCCAATGATCTGGGCAAGGACAACATCCGCGTCAATGCCATCTCGGCAGGCCCGATCCGCACGTTGTCGGCGAAGGGCATTTCCGATTTCAACAGTGTGCTTAAAGTGATTGAGGAGAAAGCTCCGCTGCGTCGGTCAATCAGTCCGGAGGATGTCGGCAATACTGCTCTCTTTTTGTTCAGTGATCTCTCTAAAAACATTACCGGCGAAACGATTCATGTCGATGCCGGATTCAATATTGTCAGCATCTGACTTGTTTTTCAGTAGTACCGGCTGTTTCTTCTCTGTCACTTTACCTGAGGGAAGAAGCAGTTTTTTATATAATGAATGGCCCTTTTGGAGTTTGGTGATCGAGCTGCACCGAATGCATCGTATTTGCATATAGTGTCACGAGACCAATTCAGGAGGAGATATTAATGCCAGAAGGAAGTAAAAAAGAGCCTAAGGTTATTCACGTGGATAAATTGATCATAAAAGCAGATGAGGTGATCTTCCAGCCTGAAAAGAATCATCCGGAAGTGAATCGTCCGAATGTCACGCATACTGAAAATCGCCCCCATGTGCCCCCTGTGCCGCGTGATTTCTGGGGATTTCCGCTGCCCGGATTTACAGCGCGTGAGAATAATCCGGCGGTTAGCCCGGAAACAGTTGAGAAGGAAGAAAAGCAGGAAGAAAAGCACGAAGACAAGTAAAGTACGTGACGTATAACTTTTTTGAAAAGCCCGGACCGAAATGGCCTCGGCCTTTTTTCTGATTGAGAAGAATTATATTTTAAGGGGAATCAGCCGGGCAAATTAATTGGAGATCGTTTGGATCGTTTGGACATAGAGGCCGTCTTCATCCCGCCATTCGGCAAGCATAACACGGCGGGAATTGTCAATTGAGCGCTTTGACAACTCACTTTTGAGCCACTCCTCGGTTTTCCCGGATTCTTTAAGATTTTTTTTAATGATGACACCGTCACTGATCAGCGTGATGGGGACGGAGACGGTACGCATGGAAAGCTTCAGATCCCCTCGATTGACCTTTTCGTATTCCGGTCTTCTGATGACTGAAATCTTTCCGTTAGGTTCGAGAACCGCAAAACTTATCTCCCGTATTGAAAAAACTTCCCGGTCACGAAGCAGCATCTGTAAATGATTCATATCCACCTTATTTTTTTTCAGTGCCTCTCTGTCAATCAGGCCGTTTCGAATAACGATTACCGGCTGGCTTTCGAAAAAAGCGCGTGTTTGATGTACTTTTAATGTTATAAGATCAATCATGTAAATTAAGATGCCCCAGAAAAAAATTGCAAACAGGACTTTAAAAATATGTGTCTGAGGATCATAAATGGCATCACTGACAAAATCGCCGACGACGATCATGGAAATAAAATCAAACGGTGTCGCTTCGGACATGGACGCTCTGCCCATGACTTTTGTCAGCAGGAGCAGTCCAAATAAACCGACACTCAGTTCGATCACAATAGAGCCCACTGTTTCCAACTTTCCCGCCCTCCGCCTGATGACCCGATGAAACATAAAAAAACGGGCAGAATGAAATATGGTTATATCATGCGCCGGAAGAGCTATTTTATTCAAGCAGTTCTCGCTGGATCGTGTCCGGTGCGTGTGCACTTTCTTGCCTTGCGGAACAGATTTGAGCTATGATAACGGTGCGGTCAGTATCCGAATTTTTCAAGCAGTGCCAGGCGGAGGTCGGGCTGCCAGGCTCTCCATGTGTGAGAACCGTCCGTCTCGTGAAAAGAATACGAATGCATCCCGCGTTGGCACAGTGCATGATGGAGCTTTTGATTGTAATAGTCAAAATCTTCAATTTTGCCCGATGTTGTCTTTACAGCCGTTTCATGCCGCCCAATTGAATGATATACAGAAAGTGGAATACTTTCGCGATGAGCCAAAATCTGATCGACCATATTCTGGCTGACAAATGGCGACTGCATGATGACGTTTCCGAACAGATCAGGACGAGCGAGGGCAGCAAGCAAAGACAAAGTTCCGCCGAGTGAATCACCGATCAGCGTTCGGCCATCCGGTTCTGAAACGATTGGGAAACGGCTGGCAACTGCGGGGAAAACTTCTTCTGTCAGCGTTTCGAGATAAGCACGGTGCAATGATCCTTCAGGATGGTAACATTCTCGGCGTGATTGAAGATTCTCGTAAGGTATAGCAATGATGATGATTGGCTGCAGGATTTCCTTGCTGATCCAATCATCTGCGAGGCTGGACAGTCGCCCGAGCTGAATGTATTCGCGTCCGTCCTGGGCGATCAATACCGGATATTCTTTTCCCGGTTCATCATGGGGTGGAAGATAAGCGATTATCGGGAGCGTTCGGTTTAGAAAGCGGCTGGTCAATGGTACATCTATCATTTTTCCTGAGAGCTTCACAATCTGTCCCCACCTTGAAATCATTTTTATGTCCATCGTAGCATAATATGGACAAAGGGGAACTTGTACGGTTCAACATCTGATCGACCGGGTGGAATACCTTGGAATATCAGTGAAATCTTATTGAAAGGTTAACGAAATGGAAGGGGTTTGGCATATATGAGTGATGATAAATTTTCAAAAAGCATGACCTATGCACCTGGTTTGCCAGAGGATGCAACCTTTTATTCGGCGCATAAGAAAAGAGTGACATCCCGGGCGATATCGGTGGCAGTTGAGCATGCGCTGAAAGAGCGCGGGGTAGGGGTTGAGGATATAGCGGAAATTGTCTTCGATCTTCAGCGGCCATTTATGCCCGGATTGACTTTGGCGGCGTGTGCTGAAAATGTGAAAGGCGCACTTGCCAAAAGAGAATTGCAGCATGCCATATTGGTCGGTGTTGAACTTGACAGGCTGGCTGAGAAAAAATTACTTTCCGAACCGCTTCAATCCTTGGTGGATCAGGATGAAGGGTTGTTCGGGGTTGATGAAACAATTGCGCTTGGCGCAGTATCAAGCTTTGGCAGCATTGCGGCGACCACATTCGGTTATCTCGATAAAGTTAAGCCAAAGATTATCGGGAAGCTGGATCTGGCTAAGCATGGACGTGTGAATACATTTTTAGACGACCTGGTAGCAAGTATTGCAGCGGACGCGTCGAGCCGGCTTGCCCATCGGGTCAGAGATGATGAAGAAAAACGATTGTCCACAAATAAATAGCAAGGCTGAAAACGGATCCGTTAAGTTTGGGTCTGTTTTTCAATTGTCAAGCAACGCAGATATGCTATAATAATTCTAATTCCTAGTAAATTGATTTGCTAAATGTATTAAACATAAGATTCCTTGATTGAGGTGCTGAAAATGACAAGCTTCCTGATTCTTCACGGATTTGGCGGCAGTACGGATGGACATTGGCAGGAGTGGTTGAGCAAAAAACTGGATGAAAACGGCTTCAAGGTATACTTTCCGCAATTTCCGGACTGGAACCGTCCCCAAAAATCTGTTTGGCTTTCAGCATTAAATGGCACAATGGAAGCAATAAGTAATGATGAGAAGCTCATTGTTATCGCGCACAGCCTGGGCTGCGTCTTATGGCTCCATTATGCTGCTCAAAAGACAAGGAGAAAGGTCAGCCGAGCCGTCCTGGTTTCTCCTCCTGCCAGTTCTCCGGGACCTGAAATGTTAAATGTTTTCTTCCCTGAAGCATCTGAACGGAAAATGGAAGCAGAGGAAGCAGTACAAAGCTTTTATCCGTTTCCCGACAACAAAAAAACTCTTTCATCTGCTGCTGATCAGACTGTAATTATTACCTCGACGACCGATCCTTTTTTACCGGGAGATTCTGTGTTTGATTATCGCGCTTATGGTGTACCGATTCTTTTACTTCCGAATAAGGGTCAT
Source organism: Sporolactobacillus pectinivorans (assembly GCF_002802965.1). Taxonomy (NCBI): domain Bacteria; kingdom Bacillati; phylum Bacillota; class Bacilli; order Caryophanales; family Sporolactobacillaceae; genus Sporolactobacillus; species Sporolactobacillus pectinivorans. The sequence continues at coordinate 1,695,280 of NZ_NXGA01000001.1, forward strand.
ATCAATGTCAGTTCAGGTTTCGGGCCCTGGCCGTGGATACTGAATGCATGTCTTCAGGGCGCCTTACCGTTTCCGGAACATATCCATTGATTCTTGATTGCAAGTCATTAAGGGTGAAATAACGGATCATGTGATTGCTAAACAACAAAGCCGAGGGCACTTTCCCCCGGCTTTGTTGTATTCCGCTTAATTGGCCTTTGACAAGTTATAGTAAGTTTCCAGTTCTCTCAATGAAAGTTCATACAGCTGCTGATTTTTCGCCTTATATATGCCAAGATCCAATAATTTTCCAATAATCATTTCTTTTTTTTCTTCGCTACTGCTGTCGAACAGTTCATACATGACTTGCACTCCCCTTTATCCATGTGGTTTCCCCAACAATCAGGCAACGGTTAAAAGGTCATTTTTAGCATTTTTTATTACATGTTCATTTTACCGTGATCTTAAAAAAAAATCCATCGGTCTGTCATTTTATCTAACATCAATGTTGTTATTCCATAATGGGTGTTGTAATATTATCTTACAATGTTGATTACAACATCTTCTTTCGGCGATAACGAGGAGGAAAGGGAAATGGCAGCGCACTCCCAGAAAGATGCTTATCTTTATAAAAAAGTAATTTCAATAGGTACGGTTTGTGAATTGACGGGTCTTAGTGAACGGCAAATCCGTTACTACGAGAAGAGAAAATTGATTTTTCCGGAAAGATCGGAAAGAGGCAATCGAAAATATTCCTTTTCAGATGTAGAGACGCTGATGGATATTGCCAACAAAATGGAAGATGGTATGCAGACATCTGAACTGAGAAAAGAAATGCAAAAAAAGCAAAGCAAACGGTACGACAGCAAACTCAGAGAACGGATGATCAAAGGTCAGCTCAACGCGTATTTTAATAAAAGAGACTGAAAAAAGTTTTTGGAATTCGGCGGAAATTGATCATCTATTTGAATGGCTTGTCTGACAGCTGCTTCGGGGAGCTGCTTTTTTTTGCTTTCGTCGACCGAACAGCTGCCTTACATAATATCGAAACTGTGTAATAATATTGGAAATCATGCTGCTTTTTGATAGAGTCTCTTACTCTGCAGAAGATTCTACATATCAATCGGGCCAGTTCTTCTTTCTACTGTTGCACGGTCGTTGCCTGCTGCTCATCATCCAAAAAATTAACTGATGTTTTAGAAGGATATACGTTAAAAATTTTACATAACTGGCAATTGATTTGAATGAACAGCTATTTAATGAGCAGCAGGCTTATTAAGCTGGTTCAAATGACTGAACTTTGAGCTATTTAACTGCGTCACAGAATAGACACAGTATAGACATTATTCAGTCACTAAATTGGCACTAACTTTCTGTAGAACCACAGGAAAGAAGTTGTAAAGTAATAAATGAAGTGTGACATCTGTTACATTCGGCGCGAATATTCAAACAGATTGGACGTGCAGAACATATTTACTGTCGTCCACACAGTCAGCCCGTCATCTGTAAAATGATTGATACGATGACTGCTTTGGTCGTTTCGAATTCAACGATGGCCACACAAAACTGACAGCGTTTGTCAGGGTTAATCATTTATAACCGCTTACAGTAGTGGTGCGATCATTCCCAATAACACACGTAGAGAAGGGGAGAACGTATGGACGTATTGAGCTTGGCAAGGTTTCAGTATGCAGCAACAACTATTTTTCACTTCTTTTTTGTGCCTTTATCTATTGGCCTCGTACTGATCATTTCTATTATGGAGACGATGTACGTTGTCAAAAAGAATGCACTTTACAAAGAAATGGCGCAATTCTGGGGTAAACTTTTTCTGATTAACTTTGCCATTGGCGTGGTTACCGGAATTCTTCAGGAATTCCAGTTCGGCATGAACTGGTCACAGTACTCCAGATTTATGGGCGATGTCTTCGGTGCGCCGCTGGCGATTGAAGCATTGCTCGCTTTTTTCCTTGAGTCCACTTTTATCGGTCTGTGGGTTTTCGGCTGGGACCGTCTTTCAAAGGGGGCCCATCTGACTTGCATCTGGCTGGTTACGGCTGGGACGAGCCTGTCGGCGCTCTGGATCCTGACAGCAAACTCTTTTATGCAGCATCCGGTTGGATTTGCCATCCAACACGGACGGGCAGTGATGACCAATTTTGGCGCGTTGCTTGCCAATCCACAGTTGTGGGTTGAGTTTCCGCACACGATTTTCGGCTCTTTTGCAACAGGTGCCTTTGTTGTCGCAGGCATCAGCGCGATTGTGCTGCTAAAGAAAAAGAATATCGAGTTTTATAAAAAGTCATTTAAGATCGGCATCATCGTTGGATTGATTTCCGGAATCCTGCTGGCGTTCTGCGGTCACTTCCAGGCGCAGTACCTTGTGCAGACACAGCCAATGAAGATGGCGGCGAGCGAGGGACTCTGGAAGGACAGTGGCAGTCCCGCCGCGTGGACAGTCATTGCATCAATTAATACGACAAAGCATCAGAATTCAGGCGAGATTCAAATCCCTTATTTGCTGGATTACTTGTCATATGGCAAATTCAGCGGCAATGTAAAGGGAATTGATACCCTGCAGAAAGAATATGTCGCAAAATATGGGAAGGGCAACTACATTCCTCCTGTTAAGACGACATTTTGGAGTTTCCGTATCATGGCAGTCATGGGTGGCATTCTGTGCATTCTTGGCATTGTCGGAGCTATTCTTTTATGGAGAAATAAGCTGGTTGAAAGCAAGTGGTTCCTGCGCCTCATGGTTGCTGCGATTGCTGTTCCTTATATAGGCAGCACGACAGGATGGCTGATGACAGAGATTGGCCGGCAGCCGTGGACGGTGTTTGGCTACATGCAGACAGCCGCCAGCGTCTCGCCAAACGTATCAGCGGGTGAGCTGCTGTTCTCAATCATCTCATTTATAGCGATGTATACCATTCTGGGCGCTGTGATGGTTTATCTGTTTGCACGTGTCGTCAAGCAGGGACCGGCACTTGATAACAAAGAAACGCTACAATCTGACGATCCGTTTGACGGGGAGGCGTATCACGTTGTCACTGAATGAATTATGGTTCTTGTTAATTGCCGTTTTATTTATCGGATTCTTTTTCCTTGAGGGCTATGATTTTGGCGTTGGCATGGCTACTCGTTTTGTTGCGCGAAATGATCTGGAGCGCCGGGTGCTGATCAATACGATCGGACCGTTCTGGGATGCCAATGAAGTTTGGCTTATTACTGCCGGAGGTGCCATGTTCGCCGCATTCCCGAATTGGTACGCGACGCTCTTCAGCGGTTTTTACGTGCCGCTTGTTGTTATGCTGCTTCTGCTGATCGCGCGAGGAACGGCTTTCGAATTCAGGGCAAAAGTAGCCCATCCGAAATGGGGTGAGACATGGGATTGGGCCATTTTCATTCCCAGCCTGCTTGTTCCTTTTCTGTGGGGCGTCGTTTTTTCTTCACTCGTTTATGGGCTGCCGATTGACAGTAAAATGAACATGCACGGTGTTTTTTCGAGCTTTGTCAATCCTTACACAGTGCTCGGCGGTTTGCTGATCACACTGCTCTGTCTGTATCACGGACTCGTTTACCTTTGCCTGAGAACGACTGATGAACTGCGTGACCGCGCACGTGCTCTCGCCACTAAGATTTTTTGGCTTCTTGCGGCGGCAGCGATCGCTTTCGTCGTGGTGACCTTCTTTGTTACTGATCTGTTTGCACGCAGAGGGGCGTGGCTGTATCCGATTTACGTGCTTGATGTGCTGGCACTCGTTTTATCTGTCCTGTTTCTCGGAAAAAAACACGATGGCTGGGCTTTTGGTATGAATGCCGGCGTTATTCTGCTGACGGTGTCTTCTTTATTCATCGGGCTGTTCCCAAGGGTTATGATCAGCAGTATCAAATCGGCTTATGATCTGACTGTTTACAATTCGGCATCCGGTCCTTACTCATTAGGTGTAATGACCATAGTTGCTGTCACGCTCCTGCCTTTTGTTCTCGGATACTCCATCTGGAGCTATACAGTTTTCAAAAAAAGGGTATCGAAGAAGGAGCATCTGGAATATTGATTCCAAGAGATAGAAGAGAAGGGACGTGAATGCTTGGCTCTGTGACGACTAGAGTCGCGGAACCAAGTTAGTCAATGGATCGCGAAATTTTATCTTATAGAGGCGCCAAGTTTCTGTTTGCTTTCATTTCTTGTCTGACTTTTATTGAAGGGCTGTGCATTATCAGCCAGTCGGTGTTTCTTGCCGGACTTGTTTCCGGCCTTTTTTCAGGACGGTCTTTTTTCTCAATGGGAAATCAGAGCGTTCTGTTTTTTATTGCTCTTGCTGTCAGATATTTTTGCATCCTTCTGATTAAAACAGTAACGTACAAATTTGCCGACCGCACCAGTTCTGATCTGAGAAAGGTGTTTTTGAACAGACTGTTTGCAGCCGGTTCAAAATCTGTAAAAAAAGAAGGCACGGGAACACTGGTTTCGCTCTCACTTGAGGGTGTTGCGCAAGCCCGCCAATATCTCGAACTGTTTATCCCAAAGATGGTGGCAAATGGCATATTACCTGTAATGATCCTTATATTTGTTTTCCTGAAAGATCCGCTTTCAGGCGTGATTCTTCTGGTGACAATGCCTGTGCTTATTGTATTCATGATCTTGCTTGGACTGGCGGCTCAGAAAAAAATGGACGACCGCTGGGTCTCTTACCGAATATTATCCAATCATTTTCTCGATTCACTGCGCGGGCTTCCGACGCTGCGCTATCTCGGCCTCAGTAAGATTCATGCGAAGAGCATTGAAAGGGTCAGCGACAAATATCGCCAGATGACTATGGGGACGCTCCGCCTCGCCTTTCTGTCCTCGTTTGCACTGGATTTCTTTACGATGCTCTCCATTGCTTTTGTCGCCGTTTCACTCGGCCTTCGGCTTGTGGACGGCCATACCCTTCTTGAACCGGCACTGGCTGTGCTGATCCTTGCTCCTGAGTATTTTCTTCCTGTCCGTGAACTCGGTCAGGACTATCATGCAACCCTCGACGGGAAAGAAGCGGCCCATAAACTCAGCAGTTATGGCAAATCTTCAGAGTCGGAATCTGCAGATCGTGAGAGCGATCATTTTTTTGAAAAGTGGAATACCCAGTCAGAACTGACATTTGAAAATATATCCGCAGTTTATAGTGATGGCCATGGAAAGAAAGCGCTGGACAGCATTTCACTCCATATTTCAGGCTTTGAAAAAATAGGTATTATCGGGGAGAGCGGTGCCGGAAAATCAACCCTGATCGACCTGATCGGCGGTTTTATCCAACCGAATTCCGGTTTAGTCAAAATTGATGGGAGGCCGGTTTCAACAGGGGATAGTGATTGGCAAAAACAAATCACGTACATCCCGCAGCATCCTTATCTTTTCAGCGGTTCGCTGAAAGAAAATATTGCTTTCTATGCACCCGACGCAACTGATCGTAAGATAGAATCAGCGGTTCAGGCTGCAGGGCTTGAATCACTTGTCGGCCGGCTTCCACATGGATTGGAAGAAAAAATCGGTTCCGGTGGCCGGGCGCTGAGTGGCGGGCAGGAGCAGCGCGTTGCTTTAGCGCGCGCTTTTCTATGCAATCGGCCAATCCTGCTGCTTGATGAGCCTACGGCGCACCTGGATATTGAAACGGAATACGACTTAAAGGAAACAATGATCCGGCTGTTTGAGGGTAAACTTGTTTTCATGGCGACACATCGGCTTCATTGGATGGAGCAAATGGATCGGCTGATTGTTATTAGCGGCGGAAGAATTGAAGAATCCGGCACTCAGGAAGAACTTCTTCATGAAAACGGTGCTTATACGGCTTTAGTTCGTTCACAATTGGAGGGGATACAATGAACGACTGGTTTATTCCCTATCTGAAAAAATATTGGCGCAGGTTCTGTCTGTCCGCTGTATTAGGCATCTGCGCATTGCTTTGCGCTGCCGGGCTGCTTTTCACTTCCGGCTATCTTATTTCAAAGGCCGCGCTCAGGCCGGAGAATATTCTGATGATCTATGTACCGATTGTCGGCGTCAGGACTTTCGGCATTTTCCGTGCCGTTTTTCAGTATGCCGCCCGTCTTATGAGCCACGACACAATCCTTCGCGTTCTTTCCAAGATGCGTTCGCGTCTGTATGCCAGGCTTGAACCGGCTGCTCTTTTTATTCATTCCAAGTTCAGAACGGGCGATATCTTGGGCATACTTTCCGATGACATTGAGCATTTGCAGGATGTATACCTGAGGACGGTCATTCCCGGGGTTTCCGCTTTGGTCATCTATGGTTTGTGGATTGCTTTTCTTGGATGGATGGATGCTTTTTTTGCCCTTTTGATGGGCTTGTACCTTTCAGTCCTGCTTGTTGTTTTTCCTTTGCTCTCTTTGATATGGACCGAAAAAAGCCGTGAACAATTTTCTCAGAACAGGCATCTTCTTTATGAAAAACTGACCGATGCCGTGCTGGGTGCGGGAGATTGGATGATGTCGGGGAGACAGGCCTCTTTTCTCAAAAATTATGAGGGTTTGGAGCAGCGGACTGTCTCAATCGAAAATCGTTTGCACAGGATTAGAAAATGGCGGGATTTTTTCAGCCAGCTCCTGATTGGAGGCAGTGTCATCGGCCTTCTTTACTGGTCGGGAAGTATGACTGCGGATGGACACATGGCCCGGACGCTGATTGCTGCTTTTGTTCTGGTTGTATTTACAATTTCAGAATCACTGATCCCTGTTTCTGAGGCGGTTGAACGCATCCCGCAATACAGGGAAGCCTTCGCTAGACTGTGCCAGATTGAAAATGAGCCGTTCGCGGAAAAGCATCGGAAAATTGATGAGAAATGGGCAGGCACGACAGAAAAAATAGATATTCATGCTGCGGGTCTGTCGTACAGATACAACAAAGATGACGACTGGGCAGTAAACGATATTTCACTGGATATCAGACAAGGGGAAAAGATTGCACTAATCGGCAGAAGCGGTGCCGGTAAAACCACGCTGATTCATTTAATCTATGGGGCACTCAGACCTGACCGGGGCGAAATCACGCTCAATGGAACTCCGGCGTATCTGATTGGGGCAGATATGCCGAAACAGATTTCAGTGCTGAATCAGAATCCCCACCTTTTTGACACCTCAGTCATGAATAACATAGCACTTGGAAATGAAAAGGCCTCGAAAGAAGAGATCATCCGTGCTGCGAAGCTGGTCGGTCTGAACACCCTGATTGAAGGACTGCCTGAAGGTTACCATACACAAATGCATGAAGCGGGCGATATTTTTTCAGGCGGCGAGCAAGAGCGGTTGGCACTTGCCAGGATTCTGCTTCGTCATGCGCCGGTCGTCATTCTTGATGAGCCTACGGTAGGGCTTGATCCGACCACCGAAAAGGATCTGTTGAAGACGATTTTTGAGACACTTGAAGGGAAAACTTTGATATGGATCACACACCATTTGACCGGTGTTGAAAAAATGGATCAAATCTTTTTTATGGAAGACGGTATGATTCGCATGCACGGGCCCCATCAGCAGCTGCTGGCGGAGAATCCGAGGTACCGCCGCCTGTATCAGCTTGACGTCCCGGAGCATCTGAAACGGACGCTGAAAGGTCAAAAAAAGTAAGCAGAAAAGGTCGATCTTGTCTTTTTTGAGAGGACATTTTATTAATTGACGATGACACGGAATTATTTTGAAGGGTTGAACAGGCGCTACAATTGATTTTGTTCATGCGTCTGTTTTTGTTTGCTTATTTTTATTTTTTTGATCTTGTGTGTATCCATTTCAACAACTTCAAATGAGACGTTCTCAAACGTCAGTGTTGACCCTATCTTGATATCGGGCTCTTCAGCAAGCATCCACCCGCCGATCGTATCCAGCCCTTCTTCTTCGATATTGATCTGAAACTGTCTGTTGACATGGGAGATTAGGAGCTTGCCGTCGACAATGGCATGGTCTGCGTCAATACGCTTGATGAGGGGCTCTTCACCTTCATCGAATTCATCCCGGATTTCCCCTACAATTTCTTCAAGAATGTCTTCAGCCGTCACAAGTCCGGATGTTCCGCCGTATTCATCGGTCAGTACGGCCATGTGCATGCTTTCTTTTTGCATCCGTTCAAGAAGTGTTCGGATCGGCGTGGTTTCAATGACCGAGAGCACTGGACGAATATAATCGTCCAGTGAGTGAATTTCCCTGGTTAAAATGTCTGTAAAAATATCTTTGATATTGATCATGCCAATGACATGATCTTTGTCCTCTTCAACTACCGGGAAGCGCGTGAATTTTTCATGATGTAGCATCTGAAGCGATTCCTCAAAAGGATCTTCTTTATAAATACAAACAATTTCTGTCCGAGGTACCATGATTTCTCTTGCCGTCCGTTCATCGAAGTCGAAGATCCGGTTCATATAGCGCAGCTCTCCCCGACTGATTTCTCCGCTTTTGAAACTGTCGGACAAGGTCAGACGCAGTTCACTTTCAGTCAGTGCTGAATCGTGCGTCGCGTCCGGTCGGATGCCAAACAGGCGCATAACACCGTTTGAAAGTGAGTTCAGCATCCAGACAAACGGAAAAAGCAGACGGTGAGTCCAGATCAGCGGATAAGCGACCGCCAGCGTGATCGCCTCGGTCTTCTGTATTGCAACCCCTTTTGGGGCCAATTCGCCGAGAACGACGCTGAGCATAGTCACGACAAAGAAACCGATCACCGTTGAAAGTGTCACAGTCATAGTGTCATTGAAACCTGCCCAATTAAAAGCAGGGCGAAAAAGATGGGCAACTGCGGGTTCGCCAATCCAGCCGAGCAGTAACGCAGTGACTGAAATACCGAGCTGAGTCGTTGAGAGGTATGAATTTAAGTCGTCAACAATTTTTTTCGACGCCTTAGCGCGTTTGTTGCCTTGTTTGATTAATTCATCCAATCGGGTCGAACGTATTTTTACGATGGCAAATTCTGCGGCAACGAAAAAAGCGGTCACGAAGATTAATAAAATAACCGTTAATAGCCCAAGGGTATGATCCAAATGAATCCCATGCATTAACTGGAATGCCTGGGTGTCACCTCCACCTGTTCTTTTTCTGAATTCGTTAATTAATACTATTATACATTAACGGATGCCCAATATTTAACTATGAACGGGTGAAATTAAAAATGCCCGGACGGATGTACTCCGCCGGACATTTCTACCGGAGCTTAGCAAATGAAAGCAGCGCCAACAATGATTAACAGGATGAATAGAACGACTATCAGCGCGAAGCCATTGCCAAAACCGCAGCCGCCGACTGGATATGAAGGGTAGCCCCCACAGCCGCAGCCGTCGAAACCACCATAAGCAGGATTTGACGGATAGCCGCCGAAACCAAAATTGCCCATTCAGGTCACTCCTTTATCACGAGATATGATATTCTATGACACCTCCGGGCAAATGGCGATGAATAAATGTCCCTGCAGCAAGAGATGTGCTTTCGCCCAGGTTTATTTTGCCCCATACTAAAGCAAGTTTTTTTGGGGCATGAATAAAGATGCAATGAAGTTACATTACAGTATGAAAAACGGGCTCGTCCCATAAAAAAGGATGATATTAATGTATCCATATTACCCCCTGTACGGCAAAAAAATGGTGATGAAAGAACAGCTGCTGTCCTTTCCTGCACAGCATCAGAATCGGCAGCCGGGTTTTGAATATGAGATGAACCCGCTCCCTATTTCAGAAAATCCGGAATACCGGGGAACCGGGAAACTGTCCGGCAAAATCGCGGTTATTTCAGGAGGAGACAGTGGGATTGGCCGTGCTGCAGCTCTTGCTTTTGCTAAGGAAGGAGCAAAGCTTTCGATTATTTACCTTAACGAGGATCAGGATGCAGAGTGGACGAAACAGCGAATTGAAACACTGGGCGGCGAGTGCCTGCTGATCCGTACAGATTTGAGAAATTCTGATGCGTCAAAACAGGTGATTGAGAAAACAGTCGGTCAATTTGGCGGCGTGGATATTATAGTTAATAACTGCGGTGTTCAATATGTGCAGCAAAGTTTGCTCGACATCAGCGATGAACAGCTTCTGACCACTTTCCAAACCAATATCTTTTCATTTTTCTACTTAACGAGAGCTGCACTGCCGCACCTTAAACCCGGCAGCTCGATTATCAATACGGCTTCTGTGACCGCGTATCGCGGCTCGAAAACTTTGATTGACTATTCTGCAACAAAAGGCGCTATCGTTTCTTTTACCCGCGCTCTTTCCCAGAACTTGGTCGAACAGGGGATCAGGGTGAACGCTATAGCGCCCGGACCGATTTGGACGCCGCTGATCCCGGCAACTTTTACTGCCGAGAACGTCGAAATTTTTGGTACAGATATGCCAATGAAGAGGCCGGGACAGCCTTTTGAATTGGCCCCGGCCTACGTCTATCTGGCATCAGACGATTCGAATTATATGACCGGCCAGGTGCTGCATGTCGGCGGGGGAGAGATGGTTGAATCCTGAGCTGAATTTTGTACCGGCCGCTCACGGTTTTGGGTTGCTTTTTTATTTGAATTGAGTGAATGAATTGAGGATGCGAATGTTGCACCTTTGCAAAGCCGGAAACAGCAAGGCTGTTTGCCGGTAAAATTGTTCAACCATTTTTCGGGAGCACACTGAGAGTGATGCTCTTTTTTTATAGTAGCTTGACAAGATTGAAAATTTCCATCACGCTTATTCGAGATGCACAATTTGGAGGATGAAAAATGGGGAAGATGGATGAACAGATCATTGTTGTTGAAAGGGCCCTTTTGTTTGGAAAAGGAACCGCCGCTGACCTGACTTTTCAGGGGACTGAGAAGTCTGAAACGAGAGTTGCCGGTCTGGAGAAAAGAATGGCGGAACATTACAAAATGATGCGGCGCGGCGATGCGGAAGAGAATCCGGCTTATAAACAGCCGATCCCTTATGCTTTACTGCGTAGAGGAGATACTTTTTTTACATACAGAAGGCTCGGTGGAGGCGGAGAACAGCGTCTTCATGGAAAATTGTCCATTGGTGTTGGTGGACACATGAATCGAGTTGAGGGTGCGCAGAACTTCAAACAGGTTTTATCAGACAATTTGCAGCGGGAATTGAATGAAGAATTGGTCATTGAAGGGGCAGGAGCTTTAAAAATCCGCACAATAGGCCTGATCAATGATGACGCGACTGAGGTAGGCCGTGTTCATATTGGTGTTCTCGTCGCCATTGATCTACCTGATTCGGCATCCGTTGACGTCCGTGAAAAAGATAAACTGGAAGGGAAATGGCTCCCGCTATCTGAACTTCAGGATAAAAAGGTATACGAACGAATGGAAAGCTGGTCGATTTTTGCTGTAGATGCGCTGACAAAATTATAATATCAGTCATTCAAAACAGCCGGAAGCAAAGTTGCTTCCGGCTGTTTTGAATTTGGTTTATCTGATTTTTTCAACGCGGATCTGAGGCAGCAGTTTAAGATAGTCATCCAGAATAACATGGGCCGTTTCAAAGGTCATGGCATTTGCGGCCGAAAGGGCAATGGATCGGCGCAGCATTTCATCAGGCGATAGCTGATCATGAAGGGAGACGCTCAAAGAGGCCACCATGGTGTCCCCGCAGCCGACCGTACTTATGACGGGGATTTCCGGCGCTTCTCCTCGCCAGACACCGTCTTTGCAGATGAGCATAGCTCCGTCTCCCCCGAGAGAAACGAGGATGTAGGGAAGTCCATCCTTGACCGATTTTTGTGCGAAAGTGATGATCTCTTCATTGCTGGCCTGCTCCATCCCCATTAGTTCAGTCATTTCACGACGATTGGGTTTAATCAGGTCGGGTTTTTCGTCAACCGCCAATTTAAGCCATTTCCCCGATGTATCGACGATCACATACTTACAGGACTGTCTTGCTGCCCGGATAAGGCCGCGAAAATAGTCCTCGTTTACGCCATTGGGCACGCTCCCGCAAATGGTCACAGAATCACTTTTTTCAGCAAGTACCTGAAATTGCTTCATCAGAGCTTTACATTCACCGTCAGTGACGGAAGGCCCTCTTTCAAGCAGTTCTGTGCGGCTGCCGTTTTTTTCAAACAGTTGGATATTAGTTCTTGTAGAACCAGTAATTGAAATGAAATGGTTTTCAATTTTTTCATCCTGAAAGCAGCGGACAAAAATACCGGCGACATCGCCACCCAGAAACCCAGTGGCACTGACCTGACAGTCAAGGTCGCGGAGAACTTTGGCAACGTCAATGCCCTTTCCGGCTGCGGATGCTGACAGAAGCTGCACCCGGTTTGTTTCTCCAATCGTTACAATATCTGTTTGCAACAGCTTGTCGAGTGCAGGATTCATTGTTACGGTTGTTATCATTCTTATCACCAACCCTTTACGGTTTATCGGGCAACACAGTCCCGATTTCAGTATACAGTCTTTACTATTGCCACTGTAATGATATTTATCTTGGAAAATGCCGATAAAACAGCAGGCGCCTGATCAGAACATGCAGGTCATAATATTTGTTATGAAATGGCCTCGGAAAGCAGAGCTTTTTCCAGATTCGTTATGAAAAAAATTTGATCTTGCAGTTAACCAATGAATAAATAAGGTATACTTAATATCTGGAGAAAAATTTTAAAAAGTACTACCCGGAAGAGGATTTCTAAAGGTTATATCCATCGGAAAGATGCTCGATTATGTGAGGAGTGACAAGGATGCAGAAAGTACGGAAAGCGATTATACCGGCTGCCGGGCTGGGCACAAGATTCCTGCCGGCAACTAAGGCAATGCCAAAAGAGATGCTGCCGATTGTTGACAAGCCGACCATACAATATATTGTTGAAGAGGCAGTCAGTTCCGGCATTGAAGACATCATCATTGTTACAGGCAAGGGCAAGCGGGCAATCGAGGATCACTTTGATAACGCTTTCGAGTTGGAAGAAAATCTTAGGAGCAAACAAAAATATAATTTACTTGATAAAGTTCGCCAGTCGTCCAAAGTCGACATATATTATATTCGTCAGAAGGAGCCACGTGGCCTTGGACATGCCGTCTGGTGTGCAAGAAAATTTATTGGAGACGAGCCGTTCGCCGTGCTGCTGGGGGACGATATTATCCAGAATGATCCACCATGTCTCAAGCAAATGATGAATCAGTTTGAAAAAGTCCAGTCAAGCATTGTCGCTGTTAAAGAGGTTCCCGAAGATCGGACAAACAGGTACGGAATCATTGATCCGTCGAGCCAGAAGGGCAGGCTTTACGATATCCGCAGTTTTGTCGAAAAGCCCCCTGTAGGGAAAGCGCCTTCCAATATCGCGATCATCGGGCGCTATATCCTCACACCTGCCATCTTTGATTTTCTGGGTCAGAAACAGATTGGATCGGGAGGAGAAATTCAGTTGACCGATGCTATCTCTCGGGTCAATGAACAAGAGAAAGTATACGGTTATGCCTATCAGGGAAAACGTTACGATGTCGGAGAGACGCTGGGCTTTATTGAATCCAACATTGAAATGGCACTGACCCGCGAAGACCTCAGGGAGGATATGCTTCACTATCTTGAAAACCTTCAAAAGCGCATTACATCTAAAAAATTTTGACAGATCATGTAGATTCTGAACAACTTGAAACGACCGGGATGATGACAGAATGGCGATAAACGGGCAATTTACAAAATTAAGCATTGTTGTTCCCTGCTATAATGAAGAAGCTGTACTCGATGAAACCGTCAAAGAACTGACGGAAATTATGGATCACATGATCCAGAACGGCAAAGTAAGCACGCAAAGTATTATTCTTCTTGTTGATGACGGAAGCGCCGATAAAACATGGACAATCATTGAAAAGATGACGCGGATAAATTCTTATGTCCAGGGCTTGAAGCTTAGTAGAAATTTCGGCCATCAGAGTGCGCTTATTGCAGGACTTGAAACGACCGGAAAATTCTCTGATTGCGTGATCTCAATAGATGCCGATCTTCAGGATGATGTCCATGCAATCTATGAACTCGTGGATAAATATCATGAAGGTTATGATATTGTATACGGAGTCCGTGACAAGCGCGATACTGATACATTCTTTAAGAGAAATACGGCACTCGCTTTTTACGGGATAATGAAGAGAATGGGAGTAAATCTGGTACCCAATCACGCAGATTATCGTTTGATGAGCAAGCAGGCACTGGATGAGCTGATGAAGTATCAGGAAGAGAACATCTTTTTGCGGGGAATCGTTCCCTTGCTAGGATTTAAAAGCGCAAAAGTCTATTATAATCGAAAAGAACGCTTTGCAGGCGTTTCAAAGTATCCGTTAAAAAAAATGCTGTCTTTTGCCCTTGACGGAATTACATCATTCAGCGTCGTGCCCATTAAGCTAGTGACAAGCCTTGGTTTTATTCTTGTATTAATTGGCATAGCCATCGGCGCTTATGTACTGATCGTCTGGTTCCTCAATCACACGATCAGCGGCTGGACCTCGCTGATTCTGTCTATTTGGCTCATCGGCGGTATGCAGCTGATTGCAATTGGAGTGATCGGCGAATATATCGGGAAAATATTCAAGGAAACGAAAGGACGCCCGAGATATACCATTGAGTGGAATACAATGAGTTGCGATAAAAACACAGCGGGGGATTATTTAAAAGATGAGTGAACAGTCTCATGCTTTACAAAAGAGAAAAGCTGACGCTGCAAAAAGACAAACTAAAATAATCAGGCAAGGGATCGTCTTTGGCTTCGTCGGCGTCCTGAATACAGGTGTTGATTTTCTGACTTTTATTTTGTTGACGCATTTTTTGTCAGTCTATTATCTGTTAGCCCAGACATTGTCCTATGGAGCGGGAATGCTGAACAGTTATTTGTGGAATTCTAAAGTGACCTTTTCGACTTCGAAAAGATCAAAGACGCGTTTTCTTAAATTCGTTGTCCTCAATGTCAGTGTCCTGGCCATGACACTTGTTGTGATGCATTTTTTACAATTCCTCCCTCTCTATGTGAATAAGCTGATCAGTACATTGATCGGGCTGGTTTTTAATTTTATACTGAGCAAGCTGTGGGTATTCAGAGTATAATCTGCTTTGCTCATGCTTTAAGTAATGAATAAGACTGCATTTTGCAGTCTTTTTTTAATATAAAATTATCCATTTTCTTAATCTTTCCGATCAAGCCTTCTGATTTTGTCCAGTTTATCTTGGGTTTTGTCCGGTTTCCAGTTACTTTTTTCTCATTTCTCAGCGCAATTTCACAATTGACGTTCTGAGCTAGCAGGATAATCAGTATATGTATATAAAATTAAAGGAAACAGCAGGCCTCTTTCTGTACCCAGGGACTTGCCGTTTCCTGTATCATTTGTTTTCCCTTTGATCCTGCTCCAAAATGACCTGGTCGAGTTTCTGAATGAGCTTTTTATAATAAGCCGGTTCGTAATGATTTGTCGACTGACCATAGGGATGGTTATATTGTCCGATATACCCGTATTGATTCAAATCAATTGTATGAATATGGGGCAGACGCTTTAACAAGTAGGATTCCATGCACTGGAAGAACATGTTGCTTCTTTTAACTAAATCCAGCTGATCGGTGAAGTAATGGACCTGATGGTTTTTATCGTAATAGCGGTTGGTCATTCGGGCTTTTTGCAGGATAATCCGTTCCTGCGGGAAAAACTGAACAATTTTCTCGGAAAAACGATCCGCCGCCGCCCGCCAGTATTTGAGAAACGTCTCCTCCTCATCATGGGAAATAAAATGCACCTTTCCTTGCAGAGACTGTAAAAAAGTGCGATTTCTCAGATAGAAACTGCCTGTAATCAGGTGCTGATCATCAAAGACAACAAGATCACGGACGGCATCCGGGTAAAGATCCAGAAGAAAATAGTCAGCATTCGCTTCTGAAAGTTCGGTGAAAAATAGTTTTTCAAAGTCACAGGCTATATACGCTTTTTCAATTGGCTTTCTATCTTTAAATAAAGTCTCAGGAAAGTGGACGGGCCCGCTCATCAGGCTGGCAATACTGGAATGAAACTGAGTGTACACGATATTATACTTTGATTTGTAGCCGGGATTGAAATAAGGATTCGAACCGAATGCGCCCCGCGTATAGCATGTCCCGAGAATCGCCAGCCTGACAGGAGCCTTTCGGAAAAGATTGGCACCAATATGATTCACGATCATGATTTTGAGCGACTCGTGGTGTGTACCCTTTACAACTGCGTCAAGCTCATCGGATAATGCCATGCAGGATGTTTCAATCGGCTGTTCATTGCCAATAAATAACGGCATCCAAGTTAACGCATTTGTTTTTGAATCTTGAATCTGAATCATCACTCTGAACTGAATGCCCTTGTCCACTTTATAAAGATTTTTCAAGCGGCTAACGGGAAAAGCAAGACTGAAGGATGACAAATGATAGTCGATTGTTCCTTCCAGTGAAAACCCCCGAAAACGATCTGCCCATATTTCCTCATCAGGCTCAATCCTTGCGCCAACGATTTTCCGATCAGCGTTGTTCGCACATGAAAGGATGAGTCGCCCCCCATGATCAAAGGCGCATGTTTTAAGATTCAGGAATTCGGGAATTCGCTTCACCCAAAGCCCGGCGCAATTTTTCTTATTGGTATACAATTTTGCCTGATAAAAAGTATTTGCCGATAGAACAGAGTAATCATCTTTCACAGCTGCTTTATCCATCAGTGGAAGGTAAAGCGAATCTCCATCCGATGAATTTTCAAGCTTAATGAAAAGATCCCACACTTCTTCATGGCGGATGTTGGCATCCGGGAAAATCGATTGCTTGTCAAGGCGGACAGTCCAGCTATGATCAGCGTTTAAGGCAATCGGAAAATTGGTTTCAGAGCTATAAAGGATCGAATTTTTATTGTCCCTTTTTCTAACTGACAGGGAAGCGGACGGAGTCCAATGGCTGTCTGTGCCAGTTAGATTCCCGCTGAGATTATAAATGTCGTCATTTTTCAACAACTGACGCAAAATCGCCGCCACAGTATTATTTTTTTTAACAGAAATGGACAGTGTATGCCTTGTATTTCCGTAGAAGGTGATCATCAGCAACCCAGTCGGAAGCGAGTGGCTTTCGAAGGCTTTAGTTCCCGACTGAATGTCAATCGGTTCTTTGTTATTGCCACTCATTAATAAGTAGCAGTCCCAAAGATCGAGGCTGTTCTGAAGCTTGGAAAGAAGTGACAAATCAATCTCTGCTGTGAAGCTGTCCCGTTTCACATTGCAGGGGATTTTAATGTCGCGAGGGATGAACAGGTCGTTCCCCTTAATCCGTTCTTCAAGCAGCAAAAATGCTTCACCTGTTTGCGGTTCACATTGTCCTTTAAGGATCACTTTGTTTTTGCCAAGAGTGTCTTTTATTTTCATGAGTATAGTATTCAATAATCTATCCCCATTTTTACATGTCGTCTCGAATTTATTGTACTCAACATGTTATTTTTTTAATTCAACTTGATCACCAGCAGGCACGCACCCAGTAAAATCAGCAGAACACCTGAAATTTTTCTTCGATTGATTTTTTCCCTGAGAAAAAAATACGAGAAAACAAGTGTCCAGATATACGTGATAGCAGTCAACGGATAGACAATGGTGTAAGGAAGCATCTTCAGAAGCCAGATATTGAGCAGTGCCCCGGAAACATAGAAAATGCCGCCAATGCCCAGGTTTACAAGAAAATACATAGAAAGCCCGATGCCCTTCATGGTGCAGCGTTTAAAAAAATATCCGCCCAGGGACCCGAACATGGTCATGATAATCAGGAGGGCTGCTTCAATCATCGTCTCCACCCCCGATCAGTGATGCACCGATGATGATAATCAGAATTCCTAAAATCTGCAAAGAAGTAAGTGTCTCTCCAAGGAACATACTGCCAAGAAAGATTGAAAAAATATAACCAAAACTAAGCAAGGGATGGAGAACTGACAAATCACCAAATTTAAAAGCAGCAATCATCAGGACGGCCCCGCAAAAATACAGCAAAAAGCCAATAATAAAATAAATATCCGGGACACTTCGTGATAGCTTCCACAGCATCTGTCCGGTGGCTGTGGAGAGGGCTGCAA
Organism: Sporolactobacillus pectinivorans; assembly: GCF_002802965.1. NCBI lineage: Bacteria > Bacillati > Bacillota > Bacilli > Caryophanales > Sporolactobacillaceae > Sporolactobacillus > Sporolactobacillus pectinivorans. Next base: position 1,713,308 of record NZ_NXGA01000001.1, read on the forward strand.
TAATAATCAATGCGATCCCTAAGCGGTTCTTGGCTACGGAGCGCATCATCAAGTTAAACATTTTGCTCACGCTTTCCAGCGACTATAGTGGCCAGGAGGAGAAAAGGAATAAACAGCAAGTAGTTGCTAAACAGATAACGTGGATCCTGGGCAGGTATAGCCGCTGCCATCGATCCCAGATTCAGGAATGCCGGCACGGCAGCAAGCAACAGTTTCCATTTACCTTTAAGCACGATGACGAACAGGAATACTGCCGTCAGATACAGATAAAAAGCCGGGAGCACAAAAATTCTGGCCAATCCACTCAGAAAAAGATTATTATAACTTTTAATTAAAGATGCAAGCCCAACGTTGGCATATTGTGTCCCGTAGGCTGAATAATGAAAAGGCTTATAGTGTACATGATCCTGTTTTATTGTTTTTGCTGAAAGAAAATACACCGGCCGGTAACTGCTGAATGCCTTGTAGCGGAATATCGGGCGCATCTGGTTCTGCGGAATATTGAGCTTGTAGACGAGTTGTTCCATGCTCAGAAAAGCACTTGTAGCCTGCTTCGGGTTTTGAAGAACGATCGAAGCCCAGTTTTTTGCGAAACCTATCGGATTTGTCCGGATAGGGGTTTTATTGAATCCCTTGTGGAATTTTACAGGATCCACCTGAGACGGCTGATAGACACGTTTCCATTCCTTTGCAGGGAAAATATGATTGAAGAAGCTCTTCTGAGACGGGCTCATCTTTCCGTTATCTTTAATAATACCGCCGATTTGCTGGATCGGAATGCCTAGTGACTCCGTTTTATCAGCCGGATAAACATGGTAGTAGCTGAAAATCGGACCGGTAACAATCAGAAAGGTAACCGCAGCGGCAATAAAAACGCCGTACATGCGCCAGTAATTTTTCCGGAAGAAAAAAGGAAAAATTACTATGGTAACGAGTAGAACCGGCCAGCCGTTATGTCTAAAGAAGATCAGCCCTGCAATGGAGAGGTAGAGCCCGATCAGATGGGCATATGATTTCAACCAAGCTCCTCTGGAGTGAATAACAAGGACCAGCATTGTCGTCAGCCAAAGGAGAAAATAGCAGTACAGAGTATCCTTCCATATGATCACCGAATACAAAGCATCCATCGGGAATAATGAAAGAAACAACCAACCGGTAATGACCAGCCATCGATTCGCGCCAAGCGATCTGAAAACATAAACGACGTATCCAACGATTGCGCTGACTGTAGTAAACTGAACAATCACAAATGCGGCCGGATTATCCCATACTTTTGTTGTCAGCAGTATAATCCACGTCATCATCACTGGATGCCAGTCATTAAAAAAAGTGGAGTGGGCCTGCTGCCATTGATTGACCGAATCAATGACCAGAATGCCCGGGTAAAAAGCCCAGAAGTAAATCAATGACACTGCCAGAGGAAGGAGGGCATAGATCAGCATGTATCGCTTTTTCTGGATCAACGCATCACTGTTCTTCGAAAAGGTCAAAAGCAGCCAGGCGACCGCTGAAACAAAAAAGAGTAAAAATAGAAATGCAGCAACGGAAACAGCTGCCGTTGCCAGTAAATAATATCCCCACAGGTGAAAGGAGGCCGGTTTCAGCGCAACTGTCATAATAAGTGACAGAACAACAAGGAAAACGAAAGAGAACATCCTGCCTTTTTTGCTGAGCAATCGATAAGGTTTAAAAAATGAACCGCTGACTATCCCGAAGCTGAAAATCCCTCCAGCCAGGATAAATAAAATCAATGAAACGAAGTGGATGTTCTGAAACGGGTGTGTATAGAAATAGGTACCTGTGCCGACAGACAGGCCTGCCAGTATGCTGATGGTAAGATAGAGTGAAAATTTATTGTTCATCCTTTCATGACCTGCTCTCTTTCACGTTTAAGTGATTCATGAATTTGATGCAAATCGACCTCATATTGCTTTCGGGCATTGTTGACGACCGTATCCAGTATGAGCCCGCAAACAAGCGAAAGCATGGCCATCATGACGAGTCCGACCGCAAGTATAGCGGAAGGTACTTTATATATATAATGGAACCTGAGAAATTCGAGTATGACAGGGACACCTGCGATTAGTCCGAGCAAGGTCAGAAAACCGGCCCAGATTGAAAAAAACTCCAACGGTTTGTAATCTTTAAACAGTGTAAAAATAGTTTTAATCACCTTAAAACCGTCGCTGAATGTATTCAGTTTGGATTCGCTTCCGCTTGGCCGGTCACGGTAATCAATCGGTAATTCCTTGACTTTAAAACGTTTGTCAAGGGAATGGATACTCATTTCTGTTTCAATCTCATACCCGGCGCTGGCAATCGGAAATGAGCGGACAAAGAGTTTGTTGAATCCCCGGTAGCCGGTCATGATGTCGTTGATGTTGCTTTTATAAAGGCGGTTAATCAGATTTCTGACCAGATTGTTGCCGAAATTATGAAATGCTCTTTTGTTCTCATCTTCATAAGCACCATTTGACAAGCGGTCCCCGATAGTCATATCTGCCTCACCGTTAATCAGCGGTTCCAGTAGATCGCGCGCCGCTTCGGCGGGATAAGTGTCGTCACCATCGACCATGATGTAATAATCTGCGTCAATGTCGAAAAACATTGAACGGACAACATTGCCCTTTCCCTGGCGTCTTTCTTCCACAACGTGAACGCCTTTTTCTGTTGCAATCACTTTGGTTTTGTCTGTAGAATTATTATCATAAACGTAAATATCCGATTCAGGCAGTTCATGTTTAAAATCATCGATGACCTTGCCGATTGTCAGTTCCTCATTATAGCAAGGAATCAATACTGCGACTTTCATGTTTTACACTCCCTATTTACCCCATTATCGTTTTGTATTATAGATTATAACATGTCCTTAAATGTAAAATATGTATATTTTTGAAACCTGTTTGAGATGGGCCAAATATTGTTTTATAATGTCGAATGACTGCACAAATTGCATGAAGAAGGCTCCGATTGAAAAAAGGTGCTGAGACGAACTTATACATCATTCAAAAATGGTTGAGAAAGAGGTTTTTGAATCATGAACTTACCGAAAATCAGCGTTATTGTTCCAATATATAATGTTCAGCAATATTTGGAGGCCTGCCTGGATTCGCTCGTTGACCAGACGTTTCAAAGCATTGAGATTATTATGATTAATGATGGCTCTACTGACAAAAGCGGTGAAGTGATGCATCGCTATGCTGATCGCTATGCGAATTTCTTAGCCTTCGATAAGCAGAACGGAGGGCTCGGGCAGGCAAGAAATTACGGCATGCAGTTTGCGAGAGGCGAGTATATTGCTTTTGTGGATTCAGACGACATTGTGGCATTTGACGCCTATGAAAAAATGTACGCTCTTGCTGAAGAAACCCATTCGGATATCGTTGTTGGCAATGTCATGCGCTTTAATTCCATGAAAACATATCCTTCTGTTCTGCACGAGAAAATATTTACAAAGAAAAAATTAAGCACTCACATCTCCCGTGATCATGAGCTGATCTATGATACAACAGCCTGGAATAAACTGTTTCGGAAATCTTTCTGGGATGAGAACCACCTCGTTTTCCCTGAACACATGCTTTATGAAGATATACCGGTGACTATTCCGGCCCATTACCTGGCCCGCGCTGTGGATGTTCTGGACGATGTGGTCTACTACTGGCGGTCCAGGGATTTTGGCGACCAGTCTATTACACAGAACAGAACCGATATCAGAAATCTGAAAGACCGATTAAAAGCCGTCGGTATGGTCAATGACTTCTTCACGGATCATCATATTGGGGGTTCGCTTCTGGCCGAGAAAGATTATAAGGTACTGAATACCGATTTATTGGTCTATTTGAACAAACTGACGGAGGCCAATGATCAGTATATTGATCTCTACTTCGATGAAGTTTCGCCGTATCTTAAGAAGGTTCCGGAAGAGGGTTTTCTTAAGCTCTGGCCTATCGACCGGATGAAATATTATTTCGTGAAAGAAATGGATAAGCAAAAAGTGCTGGCCTTGCTTCGGCTTCAGCAAAGCGGGGGAGTGGCAAGCCAGAAATTAACGCGGCGCGGCAGTCACTATTATGCAGAGTATCTGTACCATAATCTTGTACCTGAGTCCTTGCTGCTTATTGACGACAATTTGCAGGTCCAGCGTAAAACGCGCACTGCAAAATGGCAGGGGCATAACCTGAATATTTCGGGCTATGCCTATATTCAAAAGATTAATGTGGCACATAAGTGGGATGTAAAGATGCAATTTGCATTAGTCAATGAAGATACGGGTGCGAAAATTCCACTCAAAGAGTGCCGGCTGAGTCGAAACATTGCGAACACGATACAGCACGGTATCTGGGCCAGAAAAAAATATCTCCCGTTTTTATTTGTTAACAATTATAACTGGTCGGAAATCGCGGTATCTGTTCCTTTCAATCAGGCTCCGTTCGGTGAGCTTCCCTACGGCAGTTACTTTATTGAAGGAACAATTAAGGCCGGGGGATTGACGCGCTCTTTCAAAATGGGTTCTCCGGTAAGAGGAGAAAACCCGCGTCCTGATTCCATGTTTCAGTCCAATTATGTCATCCGGGTGGAGTACGGAAACAACTGGGATCTTCATATCGTTAAGGAAAAAATTGTGACGATCGCTGAAAATATTAATGTCAGCGGTTGTGCTCTGCAAATATCAGGGCGGACGGAAGATCCGGATCGTTTTCAAGGACTGGCACTAAAAAAGTTAAAAAGCGGCTCGTATCAGCACTTTGCCGGATCAATCAAACAGTCAGCTTTCAGCGGCGAAATACCATTGGCAACTTTCCAAAATGACAATGGATATGGTGAATGGGATACCTTCTTTATGTCTGCTGCCGGAAACGCAAAGCCCATCTACCAGCTAAAAAGCCGTGAAACAAAACTCGACGTTGGTTTTGCAGAAATAGAGGCTAAAACAAACCAAATCGGCCATTTGTTTATTAAAGTACGCCGCCTGGGTGCTGAACTTGTGAAGGTTGATCAAAAAGGAGACAAGATACAACTGACGGCGGCTGTACCCCCCTCTCTGGAGGATAAAGATATTAAGATGAGGCTGCAGTTTCTTTCTTCGGATCATCATGAATCCTTCTTTCTTTCTTTGGATGACGCGTATGCCAAAGATCGGTTCGGGCGCTCCATTCATTGCGGAACCCTCGACCTCAAGGGGACGATTGGAAAGGAGCTTTTAAGGCATCAGGCTTTTAATCTTTTCTTGGCGCTGGGGCCGGAGTCTAGTGAGGTTTTCAAGCAGCATCCGGTTTATTCGGATGACTTATTGCAGAGTGAAGTTGTTTATGATCGGAAGGTTTACGAATTCAGCCAGGATGCAGATCTGTCGACTGTGATGTGTGTATCCGCAAAGTGGGGATGGATCGAGCGCGGGAGGCTGCGCAGGGCAGTTTTGAGACGGCTCGTTTACCCCGCGGCACGGCTGCTGCCAATAAAGCGGAAGACGATTGTTTTCGAAAGCTACTGGGGCAAAAGCTATGAGTGTAATCCAAGGGCACTCTATGAATATATCGACAAAAACTATCCGGAATACGAAACAGTCTGGTGCTTGAATAATCCTCTGACACATGTTGACGGGCATGCAAAAATAGTTAGAAGGTATTCACTGAAATATGACTACTATCTGGCGAGAGCAAAGTATTTTGTCAATAACGTCAACTTTCCTACTTTTTACCGTAAGCGCGACAGGGCCGTTGAACTGCAGACAATGCACGGCACTCCTTTGAAGACACTTGGGCTTGACGTACCGGGTGAAATCAAACCTGGTAAGAACATGGAAGAGTATCTGGAAAAGAACAGGCGATGGGATTATTTATCTGTGCCAAGCGATTATGTCGCAAAAATTGCGGCAAGGGCTTTTAAACACAGGGCAGAGATTATCGAATCCGGCTATCCGCGCAATGATAAGCTGTTTTTTGATAATCGGCCGGAGAAAATAGCTGGAATAAAAAAAAGGCTGGGTATCCCGGTTGATAAAAAAGTGATCTTCTATGCGCCAACCTGGCGGGTGAAAAATTACTTCAAACTGGAAATTGATATCCCGCGGCTCAGAGAAGCGACGGGCGGTGATTATGTGCTTCTGGTTAAATTTCATCATTTTGTCGCGTCTGCCGTACTTCTTGATGAGGGAGAAGCAACAGATTTTGTTTTCAATGAATCGGATTATGACGATATCCGGGATCTCTATTTAATTGCGGACGTATTAATTACCGATTACTCATCCGTGATGTTTGATTTTTCTATATTGAACCGACCGATTCTTTTATTTACTTACGATCTCGAAAATTACCGTGACAATCTGCGCGGTATGTATTTCGATATTATCAAGGAAGCTCCGGGGCCGCTTTGCATGACTAATGATGATCTGATTCACGAACTCCAGTCGATCGGTCAGTTCAGAACAAATTATGGAGACAGGCTGAATGCATTCAGGGCAAAGTTTAATACCTATGATCAGGGAAATGCGAGTGAACAGTGCTTTAATGCATTGACGGGACATTTGGAAAAGTAAATGTACGATCCTTTGCGGATTAGACGATTCGAATGATCGGGAACCGGGCAATTGAGCTGCTTTTGTGGGTACTGGATGGATCTGAGTAGCATGAAAAAGCACATGGCGCCATGCGCTTTTTTCTTTGGGAAAAACTGAATGGTACAAAGTTAAAAAATGATATAAAAACTTTCTCATTATTGTGGCGCCCGGTAACGAAATTAAGGTATAGTACATTACAGGTTGAAAGTTCTGCCTGGCAAATCAAATTTGGTTCTCGGGATTGTCAATATTTAGAGAACCAGAGGAAAGAGTGCATGCCACAATGTCGGACGGTTACAGCATAAAAATCATCAAAAAGTTGGTTCATGCGATCCATGTGAATCTGTTTGCCGGCTTTTTATTTTTGTATGCATTTTTCATTATGCTTTTTTTTACACAGTCATCACCCTTCTTCGCTTTAAACAACTGGGATGATGCAAACGCCTTCTTTACTGTCGGAAAGGGAATGGCTTTAGGGCTTATTCCCTACAAGGATCTTTTCGAACAGAAAGGACCCTTGCTTTACGCCATCTACGAGCTGGGCTATCTGATTTCACATACAAACTTTTTCGGGGTTTATTTGCTTGAAAGCATGGCGATGTTTTTTGATTTGCTCTTAGCTTTTAAAATTGCTAAATTTTATTTGAATTGGCTGCCGGCTGCCCTCGTTTCCCTGTTTTTTCCGATACTGATTTTGAACCAGTCGGCTTTTTACTTTGGTGGCAGCGCCGAGGAGTTTGCCATTCCATTTTTGATACTTTTCCTGTACCTAATTCTGAGGCATTTTAAACTTTTTCACGGAAAACCATTCAGCAAACGGTTTTATATCGTCAGCGGGCTGATCATCGGCTGTATGCTTTGGATCAAATTTACTTTTCTTGGCGGCTGTATCGGCTTTTATATCGCGCTATTCATTATTCTTGCCGGCCAAAGGAAATGGAGAGAACTGGCTAAAGCAGCATTTTACACATTAATTGGTCTGGTTCTGTCGAGCGTGCCCTGGCTGATTTATTTTGGCGTCAATCATGCATTGAATGATTTGTTTGCTGTCTATTTTAAGTTTAATCTCTCAACCTACTCTTCACAGCTGACGATTCCCGATAAGCTGATCAACAGTGCTTTAGCCATCGGAGCGACGCTGAATAAAAATGTTGAAAGCAAGATCATGTTTTTAATCGGCATGGCAGATTTTCTGCTGACATGGAAATATTTTCGGTCGAGGGCGGAAAAATGGATGCTGTTCAGCATCGCTGTCGGCCTGATTCTCGGTGTCTATATCGGTGGAAGAGAATACGTTTATTACTTCCTGATTGTTACACCGTTGACACTTTTCGGCCTCATAGCGGTTGGCATGTTTCTCCAAAAGTCGAAACGTTTAATTCCTCATGACACGAGTGGTAAGGGAAAATGGATGACGATCATCTTTTTTGCCATAGTTACAATCTATCTGTGCTTCGGGTATAATACGAACATTCAGAGTTCCAGATTTATTGTCAAAAAGATGCCGGTTCAAAAGCAGTTTGCCGCAATTATTGACCGCCAGAAAAATCCGACATTGCTCAATTATGGTTTTTTGGATGGAGGCTTTTATTTAGCTGCTCATATTGAACCTGATGTCCGGTATTTCGAAAAGCAAAATATTGATCATACACTGTACCCTGAGAATATGAATGCACAGAACCAGTATGTACGCGAGGGAAAAACTCAGTTCGTTGTTGTCCGATCTGATATGCATTTGAATCCCGCACACATAAGAATTCCGGACATTCATAATTTGTATCACGTGGTTGCTAAACAGATTCAAATATTGAACGGACGGCCTTCCCTGTATCTTTTGTTCCAGAAAAATGCGAGATAGCCCCTGTTCGGCTGAATCGCAGCTAAAGAATTAAGAAAGTGAGTTTTCGATAATGTGCGCGTCGCCAAAGATCAGTATCATTGTTCCTATATACAACGTTGAAAAATATTTAAGAAAATGTCTCGACTCGCTGGCCGGTCAAACGATGAAGGATATTGAAGTGATTATGGTTAACGATGGCTCAACTGACCGAAGCGGTGAAATCATGCATCGGTATGCAGAAAAATATAGTCATTTTTTTGCTTATGATAAAACAAACGGGGGCCTTGGCCAGGCAAGAAATTTCGGAGTGAAGTATGCAAGGGGAATTTATATTGCTTTTGTCGATTCGGATGACCTTGTTGTACCTGCTGCCTATGAAAAAATGTTTTCAATGGTTGAATCGACACATTCTGACATGGTTATTGGCAATGTCATGCGTTTTAATGGTTATAAAAAGTTTCCTTCTGTTCTTCATCAACGATTTTTTGCCGGAGATAAACTGTGCACCCATATCACCCGTAATCCCGGACTGATTTATGACACAACAGCCTGGAATAAGCTGTACAGAAAGTCTTTCTGGGAAAGCAACCATTTCTCTTTTCCGGAAGGGATGCTTTATGAGGACATTCCCGTTACATTTCCGGCACATTATCTGGCTGGATCAGTGGATGTTCTGGATGAAATTGTCTATCTTTGGCGATTCAGGAACTTCGGTGATCATTCAATCACACAAAACAGGACCGATATCAGCAATCTGAAAGACCGTCTAAAAGCTGTTGAGCTGCTGAATAATTTTTTTGAGGATCAGATGATCACAGGCGACCTCTATGAGGCAAAAGATTTTAAACTGCTAAGCCTTGACTTCCTGCTTTACTTGAACAGGCTCCCTGAGGCTGATACCGCATATGTCAATTTGTTGATGGACTATGTATCAGATTATCTAAGCGAGGTACCGGAGAAGGTGCTACTCAGGTTAAAGCCGATCGAGCGGATGAAGTATTATTTTGTAGCAAAAATGGACAAAGAGAAACTATTCCAGCTGATTAACTTTCAGAAGAGTGCCGGTTTCCGCAGAAATAAAATCAGCAGGCACAATGATGGCCATTATTATGCAAACTATCCATTTCACGATTCTGTTCCTGAGAAACTGCTTATGGTTGATTATAATCTGCAGGTCATACATGGAATAAGAAACGTTACCTGGCGGCGCAGCGATCTGATGGTCAATGGTTACGGCTTTATTGAAAAAATAGATGTGCTGCACAAAAAAGATGTAGCTATGAAATTTGCGCTCGTCAGCGAGGCAACCGGTATGACGTGGCCCATCGACCGGATCCGTGTCAATAAATCCAGGATGAATTCAATCAAGGCGGCGTTTTCCGGCAGACTGCGGCGTCCGCATTTTGATTTAGTCTATCATTACGATTGGTCTTCCTTCTCTATGCGTTTGCCTTTTGAACGGCAGCCCTTTGATAGCCTGCCGCCCGGGTCGTACATCATCAAAGGAGAGATCACGGCAGGCGGGTTGGTGCGTTCGTTTGTCGTTGGGGGCTGGTTCGGCAAGCAGGATGTTTTTAGGAATATGGGCGATACGGGTAATGTAATTCACATTAAGTCCGGTGGAAGCGGGAAACTGTATCTTATAAAGGGCGAGAAAAAAGCTCAGCAAGCAGAAAAATGTTAACTTGAGTCACTTTTCTGAAATTCTGGGAACCGGTTGGATTGGGACAGATTGAAATTCCATTAGTAAAGAATTATAATTGCCTAATAGCTAAAATAGGGTTTTTGGCTGAGGTGAGGCGATAACTACTGCAATGCAGGCCTCCTGAGAATCAAGGATAACTGGGAGAGATCATGAATGAAAAAAGTATTAACATATGGCACTTTTGACTTGTTGCACTATGGCCATATCAATCTGCTTAAACGGGCAAAGGAGCTGGGCGATTATCTGATTGTTGGGTTGTCGACCGACGAATTCAACGCGATGAAGCATAAAGAAGCTTATCACAATTATGATCACCGTAAACTGATTCTTGAAGCCATTCGCTATGTTGACCTCGTTATTCCGGAGAATAACTGGGAGCAGAAGATTGGGGACGTAAAGAAGTATAACGTCGATGTGTTTGTCATGGGTGACGATTGGAAAGGAAAGTTTGACTTTCTTAAAGACTACTGTAAGGTTATTTATCTTCCCCGCACTGTAGGCATTTCGACAACAAAAATCAAGCAGGATCTTTTTTCAGTTAAAAATGATTAGAGAATGGTTGATCAGTGCCTATCTTTTCCTCTTTCAGTCTCTGTTTATCCTGTGTAAATTGTTTCCGCAAAAAGAAAAAATAGTTTTTGCTGTTTCGTTCAGTGACAATTCAAAATACTTGGCTGATGAGTTTCAGAAAGAACATGTAAAAGCTGAACTTGTTTTTCTCTGCAAAGGGAATTGCGTGGCAGATTTTCCAGAGGAAAAAGGAAAATCAATTCCTCTAGAGACGCCCAACCCCGTGGCGTTGCTGCGTGCCGCCTATCATTTGGCTACTTCCAAACTCGTGTTTGTGGACAATTATTTTGGCTTTCTCTCCGTTGTGAAATTCCGGAGAGGCGTGAAATGTATTCAAATCTGGCATGCCGCAGGGGCACTGAAGAAATTTGGATTGGAAGACCGGTCGGTGCGCCTGCGGACCAAAAGAGCTAATCGGCGCTTTATTAGTGTTTATCAGCACTTTGACAAAGTAATTACGGGCTCAGATATTATGGCGGAGATTTTCAAACGCTCTTTCGGAGTGACAGAAGAAAGAATTCTTCGGACAGGAATTCCGAGGACGGATTTTTTTTATCAATTGGCCAGCCCTGATTCTGCTGTTTCAGTAAAACGACGCGAGGACGATCAAGATAAGCGTGTAAAAAAAGTCCTGCCATTTCTTGAAGGCACCTTGGCTGATAAAAAGAAAATCTTGTATGCCCCGACTTACCGGGACGGGGAACTGAGCGCCGAGAAGATCCATCTTGATCTGGAATTAATGAGAGAAGCATTGGGCCGGGATTATGTGCTCCTCCTCAGGCTGCATCCCGCGGTTCATAAAGATTTCGAAATTCGCGGTCAGGATAAAGCGTTCGCTTTTGACTGTTCTGCTTATCAGGACGTGAATGAACTTCTTCTGGTCAGCGATATACTCGTGACCGATTATTCATCGCTGCCCGTTGAGTACGCGCTGTTGAAAAAACCGATGATTTTTTATCCATACGATTTGGATGACTATGGAAAAGAAAGAGGCTTTCAGACGGAATACATGGACTGGATACCCGGACCGGTTGCTTTCACGACGCAGGAGGTTATTCACCTGATCAGGCAGAATGACTTTGATCTCAATGCCATCGCATCTTTTTCGTCACTTTGGAATCGTTATTCAAAAGGCTGTTCAAGCAGGAATGTTGTTCAGTACGCTATTAAGAGCTGTGGTTTGCTGCAGTGAGCTGCTGCGGTCTTTGATCAATCATTATCAGCTAAAGAGGGATTGTGGACTGAATTGCTCATAACTAAAAAAATATTCCAGTCGTTTTCTCACAAGATAAAAAGCGTTGCCGAATGGCTTGTTCAGAACATGTACAAACTAGTATTCCGGCTGTGCGGGCTTTTTCCTGCCGATCAGAAGCTGGTTGTGTTTGAGAGTTTTTTTGGCAGGCAGTACAGCTGCAACCCGCGCGCCATTTATGAATATATGAAGGTGCACTGTCCGGAATATAAACTCGTTTGGAGTTCTGTTCCGGCGAGTGAGAAAATTTTTGATGCGCATCAGGTGCCGCATATCAGGCGCTATTCATTAAAATGGATTTTGCTGATGTGCCGCGCCGGTTTTTGGGTGACAAACATCCGTTTTCCCAGCTGGTTTCATAAACCGGGGCATACAGTTTATCTTCAGACATGGCACGGAACCCCTTTAAAAAAACTGGCTTTGGACACTGAAGAATATTTTATGGATGGAATGGGTATTAAGCAGTACAAAGACAACTTTGCGAAAGATGCAGGGACGTGGGACTATCTGGTTTCTCCTAATAGATATTCATCAGAAATATTTACCCGTGCTTTTGGTTTCCATCGGACAATGATCGAATCGGGATATCCGCGCAATGATTTTCTTTACAATGCAAACAATGGTGAAACCATTGAAAAACTCAAAGAAAGTTGCGGTATTCCGAAAAATAAAAAAGTCATTCTTTATGCACCGACATGGCGCGACGACCAGTATTATGGCAGGGGAAGGTATAAGTTTGACCTTGATCTCGACTTGCATCTCATGCAGGCAGCACTTGGCGAAGACTATATCGTCATGATCCGGATGCATTACCTTGTTGCCGACCACCTGGATCTGTCCAGCTTTGCGGGATTTGCTTATGACTTTTCGCGTTATGAAGACATCAGAGAACTTTATCTGATCGCCGATTTGTTGATTACCGACTACTCATCTGTATTTTTTGACTATGCCAATCTGAAAAGGCCAATGATATTCTTTGCTCATGATATTGAAGATTACCGGGATCATCTGCGGGGATTTTACTTTGATTTTGAAAAAAGCGCTCCCGGGCCGCTTGTCAGAACGACAGATCAGGTGATCCAGGCGATTAGAAAACTTGAGGCCTCAGATTTTGCAGTGTCCGGCAGCTTTGAAGCATTTTTTCAGAAGTTCTGCGCTTTAGAGGGCGGTCATTCCTCCGAAAAAGTTGTCAAATCCGTTTTTAAAAAAATCAAATTGTAAAAAATTGTTCACTATAAATTTCTTTTTTCTGACAATAGAACGCTTACCTGGCTTAAAAAAGTGGTATAGTTAAGTTGTAAGGGATGATTCATTGTTACTATTAATGTCAGGGAAGGTTGGTGGTGAGCATGTATGAAATTCTTGTACCTGTTGACGGCTCTGCTCCTGCTTTACGCGCGGTTGATGAAGCGGTTGCAATTGCCGAAGGAAAGAAAGATGTTGACATCACTCTGATTTATGTTAGTCCGTCTCCAGTATACTTCCCTTTTTACTCGATGGTTGGCCCGTCGCTTGACGCAGATGTGAAGGAAGTAGAGGAAAAAGAGGGCAATCAAATGCTCGATGACATTATTGAGAAAGCGTCAGAGCATACTAAGGTAAAATTTAAGAAAAAACATTTATATGGTATTGCCGCGCAGGAAATAACCGACTTCGCAAACGATACAAAGAAAGATCTGATCGTTATGGGAAATCGCGGCATGGGCGCTTTCGGTCAGGTTATGCTCGGAAGTGTCAGCAACAAAGTCCTGCATCTGGCTAATTGCCCGGTTATGATTGTTAAATAATTTTAACAGCTATGAGCTTGTACCCCATATTGAGAATGATCCTCCGCTTAGGAAAACTTGCGGGGGATTTTTCTTTACCCTGCTCAGAGAAACCGGTTGTAAAAAAAAGTTTTGTATTTTTGGGATCAAATACTTGAAAGTCAAAAAAGGTCAGACTATAATAAAATCACAAGGTCAAAGATGGTCAAATGAATGGATGATTATTGTGGCCTTTGGCATAAGTTAATCCATAAGGAGGCATGAGCATATGCTTTGTGACGAATGCAAGATTAATCCGGCATCTATAGAAATGAATGTTATCGTAAACGGACAGCAAAAGCATCTCCATCTATGTGAGGAATGCTATTCAAAAATGAAAAATAATTTAAACATGTCGTCTTTTTTCCAAGGCGGTGGATCACCTTTTGATGATCTTTTCAGAAGTTTTATGCAGCCTTCATATGCTGAAAAAGAAAATAAGGCTCAGGAAAACGGCATGGCGTTCGACGGACAAGGCCAGCCAATGGGCGGCAGGGGCGGCCGCCGCGGTGGTCTGCTCGAGTCTCTCGGGCGCAATCTGACCGAAGAGGCACGAAAAGGGAAAATTGATCCGGTAATTGGCCGAGACCGAGAAGTCCAGCTGGTTATCGAAACATTGAACCGGAGAAATAAAAACAACCCTGTGCTGATCGGTGAACCAGGCGTCGGCAAGACGGCGATTGCGGAAGGCCTTGCACTGAAAATTGTAGAGGGCAAAGTTCCGGCAAAACTGGCAAACAAGGAAATTTACTTAATAGATGTTTCTTCACTTGTCGCCGGAACGGGTATCCGCGGCCAGTTTGAACAGCGCATGAAACAAATGATGGCAGAACTTGAAAAACGCAAAAATGTCATTGTGTTTATCGATGAAGTCCATCTGCTTGTCGGCGCAGGCTCGGCTGAGGGCGGTTCAATGGATGCAGGCAATATTCTGAAACCGGCGCTCGCCCGAGGTGAGTTGCAAATCATGGGCGCAACGACTTTGAAAGAATACCGCAAAATCGAAAAGGATGCCGCTCTTGAGCGCCGCTTCCAACCCGTCATTGTCAATGAACCGACACAGGATCAGACGATCAGAATTCTAAAAGGCCTTCAATCGAAATACGAGAAGTATCATCATGTCCATTATACGGATGACGCCATCAAGGCCTGTGTCGCACTGTCTTCACGCTATATTCAGGATCGGTTCCTTCCAGACAAAGCAATCGATCTGATGGACGAATCAGGATCCAAAATGAATCTCAGCCTGACACCGGTTGATACTGAAAGTGTAAAGAAGAAGATAGAAGAAATTTCGGCCGCAAAGGCGGAAGCGACTAAGAATGAGCAATTCGAACAGGCAGCAAGGCTTCGTGATCAGGAACACGCTTATCAGAAGCAGCTTGAACAACTGGAAAAAATTAAATCCAATGGTTCTGAACCTCCTGTAACCGGTAAGGAAGCAGTGGTTGATACCGATTTGATTCAGCAAATTGTTGAAACAAGGACTGGTATCCCTGTTCGCAAACTGCAAAGCGACGAACAGAATAAAATGCGTAATTTGGCTGACCGCCTTAACGAAAAGGTGATCGGCCAGAAAGAAGCCGTTGAAAAGGTAGCCAGAGCAATCAGGCGCAATCGCACAGGATTCAGAAAATCGACCCGCCCGATCGGATCGTTCCTGTTTGTCGGCCCGACTGGTGTCGGCAAAACGGAGCTTGCCAAGACGCTGGCTTATGAAATGTTTGGCGACCGCGAAGCGATGATCCGTCTCGATATGAGTGAGTATATGGAGAAACACTCCGTTTCCAAACTGATCGGTGCACCTCCGGGATATGTAGGGCACGATGAAGCGGGACAGCTGACGGAAAAAGTCCGTCGCAAGCCTTACAGCATTATTCTTCTTGATGAAATCGAGAAGGCCCATCCGGATGTGATGCATATTTTCCTGCAAATTCTGGATGACGGACGGCTGACCGACAGTCAGGGCAGAACGGTAAGTTTCAAGGATACGGTCATCATCATGACAAGCAATGCAGGGATCAATAACCGTACTGCAACGGTCGGATTCGGTTCAAGCGACAGCCGGGAAGATATGATCAAACAGCTTGAAAACTACTTTCAGCCGGAGTTTCTGAACCGATTCGATGCAATCGTCAAATTCAATTCGCTGACGAAGGATGATTTAGTCTCAATCGTTGACCTGATGCTGAATGATATCCAAACAGCAGCCGGGAAGCAGGGGCTCAGATTGACGGTCACGGATTCCGCGAAGAAGAAACTGGCGGAACTCGGGTACAATCCTGAATTTGGTGCACGTCCGCTGCGCCGGGTGCTTGAAGAACAGGTTGAAGATAAAATATCCGATTTACTGCTTGATAACAGTCAGGCCAAGTCGATGCTGGTAGATGAAAAGGGCGGATCGATTCAAGTGACCGCTGAATAGTTAATGAGACTGTGAAAAGTTATAGAGAGACTCCGCATCCTTGGAATCTCTCTTTTTTCTGTTGAGCTGAAACTGTCCCAACTTAGCGTTCGTTCGGCAGTACTTCCTGAAAAGACCCGGCGACAAAAAGTCCATAGTCTACGTAAAGCAGAAAAGCAGTCCTGGCAGACTGCTTTTCTGCTATTCTCATTTATTTTTGAGCACAGTCGATCGGAATCGCATAGGAGATCGGAATCGCATAGGAGATCGGATCGATCATTCCGGCATCCTTGAATCCTTTAATCCGCAACCGGCAGCTGTCGCAGGTGCCGCACGCTTTTTCTCCTCCGTTATAGCACGATGTGGTCAGTTCATAGGGCACATGTAATTGAGTTCCCAATTTAATCGTTTCACTCTTTGTCAAATGCATCAGCGGTGTTTCGATTTTTAGCCTGTGGTCGGTGACACCGGTACGGGTTGCGAGATTAATCGTCCGATTCATACTTTCGATAAATTTCGGCCTACAATCCGGATAGCCGCTGTAATCGACCGAAGAGACACCGGTGAAAATAGTTGACGCCCCAATAACTTCGGCATATGCGCTGGCCAGTGACAGGAAAATCATATTCCTTGCCGGGACGTAGGTTACGGGGATGTCCGCACTGCCCTTATTGCGGGGAACGTCGATAGATGGATCGGTCAGCGCGCTTCCACCTAGCTGTCTGAAGAAGTCGAGGGAAACAACGCGATGTGACTTAACGCCGAAGTAAGCAGCAATTTTTCGTGCCTGATCGACCTCGCGTGCATGCCGCTGCCCGTAGCTGAAAGTAATCGGATAAATTTCATAACCTTTATTTCTGGCAATTCCCATGCATGTCGCACTATCGAGCCCGCCGCTCAGAACGACTACTGCCCGTTCAACCATGGTTCATACATCCTCTTTTCATTTGTCAATTTTCTTCTTTATCGATTATTAACATTTTCTGGATACATATCGTGATGGCTCAGCCGGTCAAAGGCGACCTGTTCCCAACGCGTCCCTTTCTTGCCATAATTGACGTACGGATCAATGCTGATGCCGCCGCGCGGCAGAAATTTGCCCCAGACTTCGAGATATTTCGGATTCATCAGCTGAATCAGATCATCGGCGATTTTGTTAATGCAGTCTTCATGAAAATCACCATGGTTGCGAAAACTGAAAAAATAAAGTTTCAGTGATTTGCTTTCGACCATGCGCGTGTCCGGGACATAGCTGACGTACAGTGTGGCAAAGTCCGGCTGATGCGTGATCGGACAGAGACTGGTGAATTCCGGAAAATTGAATTTTACGAAATAGTCTCGGTCCGGATGAGCATTTTGAAACGTTTCAAGCAGCCCGGGATCATAATCAAAAATATATTGCGTTCCCTTATTTCGGAGCAATGTCAAATTTTCTTTTGTTCGATCTGTCATTCATGCTCTCTCCCTTCATTCCCGGCTGAGTGCCACCACCGGCTGATGATTTCTGCTACCGCGGATCCAGTGGACAACCAGATAGATGAATGGCACGCCGATCACCGCGTAAGAGAACTTCAGGATATATTCCGTGCCGATGGTCGTTACAATCGCCGAAAGCGGAAGGATGCCGGCAAAGCCGGCAAACATAAAGACGGTCGAATCAGCCAGCTGGCTGATCGCCGTACTCATCAGGCTGCGCAACCAAAGCATTCTGCCTTCCGTGCGCCGTTTTAATCCGCTGAAAATCATGATATCCAGTGTCTGTGAGACACTGTAGCCGCAGAGGGAAGCAATGACGATCCGGGGCATCGCACCGAGAGCACTGGTAAATGCCGGTTCATTTTTCCAGAAAGACGCGGGCGGCAAATGAATCGCCGCTTGCAAGAGCAGAATAAATAAAATGTTGCCCAGAAGCCCAATCCATACTACTCTTTGGGCGACCGGCCTGCCCCAGCATTCCGTGATGCTGTCTAGTACAAGAAAAGTCAATGGATAAATAATGATCCCAGAGGTCATGGAAAAAACGCCGATGGAGAAAAACTTGGAGGCGACCAGATTTGCGGCGATCAGGCAGGTAACAAACACCATCGCCAGAAAAATTAGTTTGAAAGGAACAGAAACAGTTGACTGAGATGAATTCACATCGATCACTCCCGTAGTTTTTTTTGTAAGGCAGAGGAGGGTTTCGAACTCTGCCAGCCTGTAACTCCTTGATTATAGAGGCTTCTATTCTCAGGAGCAAGCCTTTCTTTTTCTGAGCTGTTTTCGTTGCTGATCACAGGCCAAAATCCTCAATCGACGGCAGCTGTAACCAAAGCAGTGATCGAAAAACTGGGCTTTTAGGATATCAGCTTTTCTTATTTTCTAGGAAATTTTAAAAAATAGACCTGTGGATTACAATCCGTTGATGTGTAGGGCTCTTAAAGGGCTTAAGGTATGGCTAAATGATCCAACAGATTTTCAAGAACATTTCGATGGCTTGAAAACTCCACTCGGATTGGGGGTACGACTTTACAGTGGAAGATCCCGCAAAAGGCGAACCGGAGATTTCTGAGTTCCGATAAAACTGTCTGAGTTCCGATATATTTTATGGAAGAAATTGAGCCTCTGATAAAGAAGCTATGTCAGCAGGTTGTTGCCAGAACGCCTCAAACTCAAAACTGTATGTGATTTCTTTTTGCGGTGACGAATTTTATTGTGGGTACATTTTTATGCGGTGCGGTACCTGATTTTTTTCTATTAATTATTGGCCGCTTGCTGCAGGCGATCTCTACAGGCCACCGCTAATGTTCTATATTATTTTAACGAAGATTCCTTCATGCAAACTGGGTTTGTATACGGGGCTGGCCAGCATGATTATTGCACTGGCTCCGGCGCTTGGCCCTACCGGTAAAAAAACTCGAAAAAGCGGGTTCATGTGGCTGACCTGCTTCTTCGAGCATAGACTGTTTTAAAGAGTTCTGTTCTTTGATAGGAGATTATCCTGAACAGCAGATTTACCTGGACACATGCGGTTCACAGTTCCTCATGCTGCACGACATGATCAGGGATTGTGAACGGATCATCTTTGTTGATATGGTCAAAGAACAGAATTCCATTCAGATGGTCTATTTCATGCTGAACTGCAATTCCCGGATAGCCCTTCAGTCTGAGCGTGACCGGTTTCCCGTCAATGTCAAAGGCCTTCACCTTGACACGGGCATGACGTGGGACGTAACCTGGCACTTCGCGGTCGACGGACAGACAGCCTTCACCGCCTTCAAGAAAAGTATTCTCTACTGATTCACTGATAATTTTCGGATTAAACAGCATGTACTCATAATGTTTCCCATTGTCATCATCTAAGAAAATGGCAATCATCCGTTTACTGATTGCCAGCTGAGGCGCCGCAAGGCCAATTCCGGCACGGAGATGATATTTTTCTGCAATTTTTTCATCCTGGCTGTTTTTAAGAAACTCCAGCATGTTTTTTAATGTGTCTTTCTCTTCATCGGTTGCTGGCAGGGAAACTTCCTTTGCAACCTGTCTGAGTATCGGATTTCCCTCACGTATAATGTCGTCCATTGTAATCAAAGTAAATGACACTCCTTTAACATAAAGCCAAAACTTTTTTATATTATATATTATATAGTATAGTGTATCATTAAAAGAGCTTACTTGTTTATGATTATGCCCGAAACGAATTAAATTCCCGCTGTTCGCTTAAAAAATTTTTCTGGAATCCTTTCTTTGTTTGACACTTCGGGGAAAACGTGGCAGAATAACTATTACCAGAATAGCAGTAATCGACGATGACGGGATTTCAGTAGCAGCTGCGTCAGCATTTCAGAGAACCGGCGGGTGGTGTGAGCCGGCAGCAGGCAGTTTTTGCGAATTACTTCTCTGAGTTTCTTCCGTGAACGATCAGTAGCGGAAGGCGGCAACAGATTTGCCGTTAATTCAATCAAGTGGCTGCCGACGAGCAGTCAGAAGGATGGTACCGTGCATAAAGCGCTCCTTGTCGGAGGGCTTTTTTGTTTTGCCTGATTCTGGAAACCAAATGAAGAAAGGTGAGAAAATATGGATATTCTTGATGATTTGAAATATCGGGGCCTGATTAACCAGGTAACGGATGAAGAGGGCCTGAGGGAAGCACTGAAAAAACCTATAACTTTTTACTGCGGATTTGATCCGACGGCCAATAGCCTTCACGCCGGGAATTTGCTGATTATTGTGATCATGATGCGTTTGCAGAAGGCGGGCCATCATCCGATTGCACTTGTCGGCGGAGGCACAGGCATGATCGGTGACCCGAGCGGAAGATCCACGGAACGTCAGCTGAATACGAAAGAAGTGGTAGACGGTTTTGCTGAGAGCCTGAAAAATCAATTGGCGCGTTTCCTTGACTTTGATCATGGGAAGGCGACGTATCTCAATAACAGCCAGTGGCTTGGCACACTTTCGGCCATTTCTTTTCTTCGGGATGTTGGAAAACATTTCCCGCTGAATTATATGCTTTCAAAAGATTCGGTACAGTCCCGAATGGAAGCAGGTATTTCTTTTACCGAATTTTCCTACATGCTCCTGCAGTCATTCGATTATCTGAATTTGTACGAGAATGAAGGATGCAGGCTGGAGATCGGGGGAAGCGACCAATGGGGGAATATCACAGCCGGATTGGAACTGATCCGAAGAAAAGGGCACGAAGAACCGGCATTTGGTCTGACATTTCCGCTGATTACAAAGAGCGATGGCACGAAGTTTGGCAAGTCGATGGGTGGAGCGATTTGGCTTGATCCTGAAAAAACAACACCGTATGAATGGTATCAGTTCTGGTTTAACGCTTCCGATGATGATGTCGTTAATTATCTAAAGTACTTTACATTCCTGTCAAAGGATGAAATTGAAGCACTTGCGGATGAAGTAAGGGAGCACCCTGAGGAGCGGAAAGCACAAAAAACACTTGCCCGGGAAATGACGAAGCTGGTTCATGGTGAAAAAGCGCTGGTCGAAGCCGAAGACATTACCGACGCGCTTTTCAGCGGAGATGTTTCCCAATTGACTGCTGCTGAAATACGTCAGGGATTCAGAGCTTTTCCGACGTTTGAAGCCGCATCAGGAGAACCGGTTAAACTGGTTGATCTGATTGTGGCAGCAGGTGTAAGTTCCTCTAAGAGGCAAGCGAGAGAAGATATCGGAAATGGTGCGATCTACGTGAACGGCGTCCGCAGGTCACTGCTTGACGATGTGCTAACCGAGCAGGACCGGATCGAAGGCCTGTACATGATCATCCGGCGCGGGAAGAAAAAATATACGCTCGTTAAATACTGATCCCTTTTATCATTTTCGCGGCGATTTGTGAAATAGCGATCGATTGTTAGACGGGCAATCCGTATATTGCTATACTGTTCATGACAGGATTGCACAGTTGATTGAAACTTTTAAAAAGCTGTGCCTGACCCAATTTCATCTTTATTACAAGATAAATCGACACAACGATGCAAATCCAAGGAGGAATGGAAGATGGGTACTGAGAAGTGCGAAAAAACATGCAACTGCGCCGGTGCTAAAGAACTCTTTATCGGCGGTGTCATTGGCGGATTGATTGGAGCTGCTACTGCGCTGCTGCTGGCTCCAAAATCCGGCGAAGAGACACGGCAGGATTTGCATATCAAGGAACTGCTTAATAGCGGGGTTGACAAAGTAAAGCAGACGGCTTCAAGCCTGATTAAAAAAGATGACGAACCGTACAGCTGAACACTGCTGAGACGTGAACAAATGCATGGCTCTTTCGGAGAAGCGATTTCTCTTCCGGAAGAGCTTTTTTGTTCATACAGAAAAAGTGGCTTTTGAGGGGAGTTCCAGACAATTTAGTTGTCCGCCAAATACACTGCCTCCGTCTATGCCTATGATCTTGTTTTTTCCAAAGAAGATATCGCAGGATTGCTGAAGATTCATCGTCGGGGTATGGCCGAAAATGACAATTTTATCGCCGTGGTATCCTGAGAAAAAGGGTTCCCTGATCCATAAAAAAGTTTCTTCATCCGTGTCCTCGATCTTTTTATCAGGATCGATGCCGGCATGGACAAATATGTAATGTTCCGTCTGTGCATAAACATTAAGCTGCTCAATCCAGGATAGATCGTCTAGCAGTTCATCAGGAAGTTTCAGACTGTCGCTCTCAATATTCTGGTACACGAATTTAAAATCAAGGCCATAGCTTGACAAAGTTTGCGCACCTCCATTTGCAGCCCAATGAGCCAGAGATTCAGTCTTTCGCCCAATGAGCGCTTTCTCCATCATATCCTCGTGATTTCCTTTAAGTACGATCGCGCCTTTTTTTTCCAGTTCACGCGCTTTCGCGACCATTGCTTTCGGATTTTGTCCCCGATCCACGTAATCTCCTAACAAAAAAAGAAGATCTTCGGACGCATCAAACTCTGCCTTTTCCAGCAAGGCGTTAAAAGCATCGATCTGGCCATGCATATCACTGATCACGAGCAAACGTCTGACTGCCTGCAATAAAATTCCCTCACTTTCTCCTACTATCATAGACAAAACAATATCTGTTATGCAACTATGATCTGTGGACCGGGAGAAAAACTTTAAATTTAGCATCATTTATCGCTATAATAATAGTGAAAACGAATTCAGATGGCGCGTCTGTAGGGAAATAAAAAGTTTCGGAAAGGATGAGCATGATGGAATTTCGTATTGAGCACGACACAATGGGCGAAGTGAAAGTGCCCGCAGACAGGCTTTGGGCGGCCCAGACCGAAAGAAGCAGAAATAATTTTCATATTGGCTGGGAGAAGATGCCGCTGGAAATCATCAGGGCCTTCGCCATTCTGAAAAAAGGTGCGGCACGCGCTAATATGGAACTTGGGAAACTGGATGCTTCAAAAGCTTCGGCCATTTCTGAAGCGGCAGACGAAATCATTTCCGGCGGGTGGAACGCCGAGTTTCCCCTGATGGTGTGGCAGACCGGGAGTGGCACACAATCGAATATGAATGTAAATGAAGTTATAGCCAGCCGTTCCAATCAATTGCTAAAGGATTTGGGATCGGAGCTGCACGTGCACCCCAACGATGATGTAAATAAGTCACAGAGTTCAAATGATACGTATCCGACGGCACTGCATATTGCGGCATTGCTGGCGGTTGAGGATCAGGTTCTGCCGTCACTCGATTTGCTGAAAGCGACATTGAAGCAAAAATCGAGGCAGTTTAATGACATTGTCAAAATCGGAAGGACCCATCTGCAGGATGCAACCCCGCTGACACTTGGCCAGGAAATCAGCGGATGGGCATGCATGCTGGAACGTTCGGAAGAAATGATTCAAAGTTGCTTGCAATATTTAAGAGATCTGGCCATTGGAGGAACTGCCGTCGGGACCGGATTAAATGCTCATCCAGAGTTTGGAAAGCTGGCTGCGGAAAAAATCAGTGAAATAACCGGCAAGAAATTTCGGACGGCTCCGAATAAATTTCAGGCGCTGACCAGCCACGACCAGATTGTGGCCGTGCACGGCGCGTTGAAAGCTCTGGCAGCTGATCTCATGAAGATTGCCAACGATGTTCGATGGCTGGCGAGCGGTCCGCGATGCGGCATCGGAGAACTGACCATTCCGGCAAATGAGCCCGGGAGCTCAATCATGCCCGGTAAAGTGAACCCGACCCAGTGTGAGGCAGTGACGATGGTAGCCGTACAAGTTATGGGGAATGACGCAGCAATCGGTTTTGCGTCAAGTCAGGGCAATTTTGAACTCAATGTTTTCAAACCGGTTATTGGCTATAATTTTCTTCAGTCCGCCCGGCTGCTGGCGGATGTGATGCGTTCGTTCAATGATCATTGCGCCGTTGGCATTAATCCTGAAAGAAAGAAGATTGCTGAAAATCTTCAGCGTTCGCTGATGCTTGTTACCGCTTTGAATCCTTATATCGGCTATGAGAAAGCAGCGAAAATATCAAAGACAGCTTATCAGGAAGGGCTGAGTCTCAAAGAGGCCGCTGTGAAACTGAAAATACTGACGCCGGAACAGTTTGATCAATATATTAAGCCTGAAGAAATGACTCAGCCTAAAGCCTGAAAGGTTCCACAATAAAACAGTCTTCGCAAAAGAAAATCGGTCTTCCTGCAAAAAAATCAGTCTTCAGAGAAAAAAACCGGTCTTCGCGGTTCAGAGGATCTTATAGGCTAAATGAACGCCTTCGTTAATGCGCAGTCTCTCTTTATTGTGCATTACCTCAATTTAGAAACCGGAATTGAGGACTTTCTCTAAACCTAAAAAGGACTGGGTATTTTTGAGGCACTGAAAAAGCTTAAAGTTTTTCAGTGCCTCCTATTTTTTGCCTTTTTTTCTGTAAAGCTTCACTCTTATTGAATTTGAAAGTTGTTTTTTCTATTTAAACAAGACGATAACATTTGGCTGATTTACCTTGCATGCTGTCTCTTTAATCTTTGTTCGTTCCTGCCTATTTGGGCTACAAGAGAAGGATATCTGAAAAACAGCATGGAGTAGCGGCCAAGAAGAAAACCCGCGATAAAAATAAAATAGATAATAAAGCTTGATGACTCATTCAATGATGAGCTGAGTGAAAACAGATGGGTAAATACAGCATTCAGTGCATAGCGAACAGGTATAGATAAAAACCAGATGAGAACGGCCATTATTGACCCCGAAAGATACCAGGCACCATCGTGATTGACCAGCGGTGTGTAACGCCCCTGGACCATTCCCAAGACAAAAGACAGGCATAATGACGCTAAAATCATACACCAGTCGGCCGGTGAAACTGAAGCCATAAAGGAAAGCGCGCACCCAGCGTAGAGAAGCAAAACCAGAGGCTGCCGGTACAAACTCCCTGTCAGCGGCTTTTCCCTGAGCTGGTTAACAAACACGGTTGCAATGAGTATCGCACCTGAAAGCACTAACATCTAATCACTTCCTGTCGCCTTTTCATTAATCTATGAATGGTTTGTTTTGTCCTATAACTTCAGGAAAATATCAAAATTGAAGGAATTCTTGAAAATATCACAAATTACACTAATGTTACAAATGCAAGTCCTTTAAAAAACAGCTTTGCCGTCTAATGTTACATTTATGTATCATTGAGAAACAAAAGCTTAATATCTGTCAAATTTAGCTGATGCTATAATGAAAAAGTCGATTGAAAGTAGAAAGTATCGATAACCATTGATAAATGTAGAAACTGTGGATCAAAAAACAGAAATAGATAACGAATGTCTTGGGGAGGACAGACGCTGATCATGAAAATGACAAAAAAGAAAGTTGCTGTAACACTTGCACTGACAGCCAGCCTGACATACACATCCGTATTACCAGCAGTTACATACGCTAGTCCGTCTCTTCAACAGATTAATAAAGACAGAAGTGCCCAGCAATCTTTAAGTGCTGATTTAAGTGCACAGCAGCAGGCGTTGCAGAGTGATCTTAAAACAATGATAAGCAAGCAGCTAAAGCTTACCGGGGAAATCAGTCAGAGCCAAGTTGACATTAATCAGAATAATGATGCTATTACGGCGCTGAATTCAGAAATTGGCACGATTCAGAAACGGATTGACAACCGGAAAAAGCTTCTTGATGAACGGCTTGTTTCAATCTATAAGAGTGGCGGATCAATAAACTATATTGATGTTCTTCTCGGATCAAAAAATTTCGGCGATTTCCTTGACCGTACTAAAGCGCTCTTTACCATCACTTCACAGGATCAGAAGCTTATTACTGATCAGCAGAACGACCAGTCCGCTGTGAATGATAAAAAGCAAATTGTTGAAAAAAAACAGGCGACTAATGTCGCCAAACTGGAAAATTTGAAATCAGCACTTAATGAAGTGGAGGCACTTCAGGCGCAAAGAAAGATAGCCATCGATGCGCTTTCAGTAAAACAGAAGAGTGTTCAGCAACAGCTTACGGCGCTTGCGGGTGCAGCTGCAGATATTGCAAAGGCAGCACAAAATGTGACCCCAACGTCGTATTCTCCGTCCACCGTATTCGCCTCCAGACAGTCGGGAGCCAGCAGCTCCAATAGTTCTAGCTCCAGCAATTCCGGCAGTTCCAATAGTTCTAGTTCCAGTAATTCTGGTAGCTCCCAATCAGCTGCACCGTCTGCTTCTTCTTTTAATATTTCTGCTTCGGCTGCTACAGGTGGTATTTCCGGAATTGTTAATTATGGGAATCAGTTTATCGGCAGATCAAGCTATGTCTGGGGCGCTTCAGATCCGTCCACCGGACAGTTTGACTGCTCGGGTTTTGTTCGTGCTGCCTTTGCGGCGAATGGGATCAGTCTCCATGGAAATACAGACAGTCTTGTTAACATGGGTACCCCTGTAAGCTACAGCCAGGCAAAACCTGGCGACCTGATCTTTTTCGACACTTATCAAACGAATGGCCATGTGGGAATCTATCTTGGCGGCGGTCGTTTTATCGGCTCTCAGGACAGTACCGGGGTTGCGGTTGTCAGCATGAGTAATCCATATTGGAGTTCCCATTTCAGTGGCGTTGTCCGCAGAATATTGAACTGATTTAATAGTATTTAATTTATTATAGAAGGATCAAGGCATGGGACTATTCCCGTGTCTTTTTATTTTGCAACCCGATGTCCATATATGTGAGCATTTTGGCAGTAGCTATGACACCTGTCACCCAGGTACATATTCTGGTCCACGGAAAGATTGTGTTGAGTGAAAATGAGAAGAGCTGGCAAGTAGAGAAAGGAACGTTCTTTTTCTCCGAACGCATTTGTTGGCGACCGAGATTAAAATGCCGTTCAAATAAAAAAGAAGAGCCGTTTTTTAACGGGCTCTCCTGTTATCCCTGACAGAAAGCGGTATACCTCGAATGAGTCTTTAAGCCTTTATGGCCTTATAAAGCGAATGCGGATAACGATACCTCACTATGAAATAATGGATAACCTGAGCAAGCATGAAAACACCCATAATAATTGCGACATTCGAGGCAATGGAAAAATGGATCAAGTTATGTAAAGCGATAAAGGCGACAGTGCTGTGGAGAACAGCGACAATCAGAGGGATGAAAAAAAGGAACATTGCTTTTTTGGGACGGATATGACGATGGATCGTCCTCCTTTGCTTGACGATCGTGTACTAGCTAAAATGATATACAGCAGAATAATATCTGTCAAAGTGGTAAGGTATGGGGAATAAACGTCTGCACAGCTTGTCATTTACGAAAATATCATTTCCGAGTATGCTAAACGCAGGAGTAAGCTATGGATCGGAAGGGAGTGCGGACTTGAAACTGTTTCCAAAATCTACGGGCCCTTATCCTTATATATGGGCACTACTGGTTTTTCCGCAATATTTTTATAATGTCCTGCAAGCCGGACGTCTGACGGATAAATTGATTGGCGTGGGAGCCGGTCTGATTCTGTTTTATGTTTTTCGGCAGATGTACTGGCTTGAAAATTGGAATCTGGTCTTTCATTTTTTACTGAGCATAGCCGTGCTGTCTGCTGTCTCTTTGATGAGCGATCCTTCAATGATGTTCTATGGTTTCCTTTTTGTTCTGATGTTCGGCTATGCGAATCAGACCGTTCAGCTGGTGGCCGGTCTTGGCGGACTTACCATTGCCTTCATGATGGTTTCCTTCTTAACGGAAGGCAATCCGTTCGTTTTTCTTCATCAGTTCCAGTTCATTGTTTTTCTTGTAGAAATCATTACACCGGTTGCCATTTTTATTTATGAGCGGACCAAACGTTTGCACCATCAGCTAGACGATGCAAACGAACGAATTGTCACCCTGACCAAGGAGAAGGAGCGCAATCGTTTCGCCCGTGATCTGCATGATACACTCGGGCATACGCTGACTATGATTATTATGAAAAGCGAGCTGGCAGCACGGCTTATTACAAAAGATCGAGAAAGGGCTAAAAAAGAAATAGATGAAATAGAAGGCATCTCAAGGAAAGCATTGCAACAGGCGCGAGAGCTTGTCTCCTCAGTCCGGGACTGCTCATTACCGGAAGAGATGGAAGAAGCAAAGCATTTCCTTGAAGCAAAAGGTGTATCTGTGACAATTGATGTGCCGGAAAGATGGCCGATGCTCCGTGAGGCTGACGAATCCATGGTGGCACTTGCTCTTCGTGAGGCTGTGACGAATGTTGTCAGGCATAGTGCCGCCGGGCATTGCCACATCATAGGGACGGAAGACCATCGGAAACTGATCATTGAGGTCAGAGACGACGGGGTCGGTATGCAGAAGAAGAACACTGAAGGAAATGGGCTTCACACCATGCAGGAGCGCATGAAACTGATTGGAGGAAAGGTTGCTATTTTGTCTGAAAGAAGGGGAACGGCTATCCGCTTTTCGCTCCCTCTAAAGAAGAAAGGAGCAGGCGCATGAGAGTTGTCATCACAGAAGATCAAGGCATGCTGCGCGGCGCACTTGTTCAGCTTCTTGAAATGGAAGAAGATATTGAAGTTGTCGGTGAAGCGGGGGATGGCCGGCAGGCATTGACGCTTGTTGATCAATTCCATCCGGATATACTGATTGCCGACATTGAAATGCCTGAAATGTCCGGACTGGAGCTTGCTGAATACTTAAAGAACAATAAAAGCCTGTGCAAGACAGTGATCGTTACAACGTTTGCCCGCCCCGGGTATTTAGAAAGAGCAATGAAGGCCGGAGTATCCGGATATATTTTAAAGGATGAGCCGATTGAAGATTTGATTGCCCATCTCCGTCAAATTAATCAGGGGCAGCGTTTCATCAGCCCGGAACTTGCAGAATCATTCTTTTTTTCCGAACAGAATCCATTGACAGCGCGTGAGATTGATGTGCTTCGCTCTGCTGTCAGCGGGGAGGACACGAAAAAAATTGCGGATAAACTCCATTTATCCCATGGCACAGTGCGCAACTACCTGTCTTCAGCCATTCAGAAAATGGAAAGCCATTCCCGACAAGAAGCTGTGATCAAAGCGAAAAATAAAGGCTGGATTTGATGGAGAAAATAAGTTTACCCTGAATTTTGAAGGGAAAAAGATGTATCTTGAAAGTTGCGGGACGGGCCATGGAAGAGGATGACAGCAAATTCATTGGATAACGCCGCTCGCTCTTAATAAGGAAAAACTCACTCCTAACGAAGGTAAAATTGCTCCTAATCCGGATAGACTCTGCTCCTAATGAGAGAAAACTTGCTCCGAACGCCGCCACTCATCCAAATCGTATGGAAAGGGCAAAGTAATTTTTGTCGAATTGTACATGTGTCCCCCTCAAGCAGGATAAAGTCTGCATAAGATATAGAAAAATAGAGGGAGGATACAGGTATGTTCATTCTGATCGTCGTTATGTTTATTCTCCTTGTGATTGTCGGGCTATTTTTCTGAAGGCAGTAAGGGGGAAGAATGCCTGTTGTAAAGGAACAACGGATAGCCAGGTGTATTTATTTACAGAACCCTGGCATTTTTAATTTGAGTAATAAGTCATGTCCATCGATAAAAGTCAACCTTTTTTTTGTGAATTACTTCTGCCAAACTAGTGCTGCATCGACAAAAAAACCCCGTTCAGCATTTGCCGGAAATGTGTGACAATAGAGATACATTAATCATGCGAAGGGGAGTGCGGTAATCATGCGGAACATCATTTCGTTTAAATTTAATCCTTCAAAACTTAAATTGAACAAGTTTATTGATTTTTATGGGTACTGCACGCAGTGGGATCAGAACATTTACGTTTATGGAAAGACCGAAGCTTATAAGGTGCATCGGTTATCTGAACTTCTTTCATTTATACTTTTTAGTCATGATGAAGAGTGCCTGATCGTCATAGAAGGAAGCGGAATTCCTGAAACGAAGGATTATATTTCCAAACATCTGGCAGGTGTGTTGTCCGCATAATGGAGCTTCTTAATTTTGATTTTCTGTTATTTTTTCCAATATGATATAGTTATAGGATACATATCATATTGAAAGGAAAATGAAAATGTTGCCAAAAGAAACGATACAGAAGGCTCCCATCAGCCCAATGAATGACCCTTGGGAAGCTTACTATGATATGGAAGCATATGGTCATCTTGAATTGACTAACGTTGAGTTTACAACGACAACGCTTTGTAACATGAGATGCGAACACTGCGCAGTCGGTTATACGCTTCAGAAACGTGATCCGGATGCGCTGCCGCTGGATCTGATGATTAAACGTCTGGATGAAGCAACTAATCTTCACGCGCTCAGTATTACTGGCGGAGAGCCAATGCTCTCGTTGAAATCGTTAAGAGAGTATGTAGTGCCCATTTTAAAGTATGCACACGAGCGCGGACTGAGAACGCAGATTAATTCAAATCTGACGCTCGATCTTGCGCGTTATGAGCTAATTATCCCTTATCTGGATGTCCTTCATATTTCATTTAATTATGGCAGTTTTCAGGATTATTCTGATATTGGGTTTGCAGTAATGGATAAAAAACCAAAACGGGAACAGCAGGAACTATTCTTTAATCGCATGATTGAAAATGCCAAGGTGCTCTCTTCACGGGGTGTTCTTGTCTCGGCTGAAACCATGATTAATAAACGCACACTGCCGCATCTTGAAGAAATTCACAGGCAGGTCGTTACAATGGGGTGTCGTCGTCATGAAATTCACCCAATGTATCCGAGCGATTTCGCGAGCAGTCTACAGGTAGCGTCATTGGACGAAATCCGTTCAGGTATTCAGAGATTGCTGAATGCGCGGGATGAAGATGTCTGGATGTTGTTTGGCACGCTGCCTTTTTATCCGTGCAGCGATGATGAGCGGGATCTGAAGCTTCTGAAGAAATTATATGAAGCAAAAAATGTAACGGTTCGCAATGATCCTGACGGTCGCTCCCGGCTGAACGTTAATATTTTCAATGGCGATATCATCGTTACCGATTTTGGCGATACGCCTCCTCTGGGGAACATCAAAACAACCAGTCTTGAGGGTGCCTACAGAAACTGGATGCAAACGCCGCTGGCCCGGTCATTAAATTGTCATTGCCCGGCGGTAAAGTGTCTCGGTCCGAATGTACTGGTTAAAAATACGTATTACAAAGACGTTGATTTTTCAAAACGAAAAACACGGATTGTGATCGACTGACCGTTATTCTGAAAGATTCCATATCTTATAAAATAGTGACTTTTGTCATCTGAACAATGGCAATAAGTCACTATTTTTGTGTACGGCCACCTGTTAAGCTTTGAATAGAAGATGGAAGGGGGCATGATCAATGATTATTGAAGTGAAAGATCTTGTTAAACGTTATAAAAATTTCCTCGCGATCGATCACCTTAATCTTACAATAGATGACGGTGAAATATTCGGCCTGCTCGGTCCGAACGGCGCCGGGAAGACGACGCTGGTCAATACTGTTCTTGGCTTGACATCCGTTGATCAGGGGCACATAACCGTTTTTGGAGAAGAGATGGGGAAACATGAGCGGGAAATAAAAAAACAAATCGGGCTCGTTCCCCAGGATATCGCCGTGTATGACGAATTGACAGCCTATGAAAACGTCCGGTTATTCGGCAAACTTTTCGGACTCAAAGGAGAAGTTCTCAAAATCGGAGTCAGTGACGCTCTGGAATTCACGGGACTGACGCACCTGCAGAGCAAAAAATCGTCGCAGTTTTCGGGCGGAATGAAGAGGCGCCTGAATATTGCCTGTGCCATTGTTCACAAACCAAAGCTGATTATTATGGATGAACCAACAGTCGGGATTGACCCGCAATCGCGCAATTATATTCTTGAATCGGTCAAAAAACTGAATCAGATGGGCTGCACGGTTATTTACATTTCACATTATATGGAAGAAGTGGCAGCGATCTGCTCACAAATTGCCATCGTTGACAAAGGACGGATTATCGCCAAGGGAACCAAGGAAGAACTGAGTAAGCTGATTGTTGATGATCAGATTGTTTCGGTCGATATTGATTCACCCAACTATACGCTGATCGAAAAATTAAAAGGCTTGTCAGAAGTCAAAGACGCATCCATAGAAGGCCAGACCGTCCGCATTATCATGCGTGTGATGAATATGAATGCTGTCCTTTCGGCATTTCTTGAAGTGGGTATCACTGTAACAAAAGTAGCGACAAATACCCCGACGCTTGAAGACGTGTTCCTGACGCTGACCGGAAGGGCTCTGCGGGAGGGATCTCATTGAGAACGATCATTGCTGTTTTTCTCACTACGGTAAAATTAAATTTGCGGAATCGCCGCGGGCTGCTTTTTATGATTTTGTTTCCCATTGTCCTGACGTTAATTCTTGGGACAGCACTGAGCAATATCAGCAGCGGCAGCAATACAACGGAATCTTTGCATATTCATGCTGCCATGGTTAATCAGGACCACGGCGCGATAGCCGGTCAATTGGAGAAATTCTTTCAAAGTCAGGAAATTAAAAAGATCGTCAAAACAAAAAGCTATTCTTCTGTTAAAACAGCTTCATCGGATTTAAAGAATCAGAAACTTGATGCGGTCATTGTCATTAACAGCGGATTTTCTCAAGCCGTACAACAAGGCAGGAACTACAAGCTTGACTTTATTACCAGCGGCGACCTTGAGAGCTCGATTATCAAAAATATTGCCGAAAGCTATTTGAAGCGGATTAACGCCGTTCGGGCTTCGGCCTCTGCCGGTGCCTTTCCATCGCAGTCCGGTACTCAAATGCAGCCGGATTCACTGATTTCAGACCACGCGCTAAGCATTAATGGTAAAGTTCCGAAATCAAGCGATTATTACGCGGTGACGATGTTGATCATGATTATTCTCTATGCCTCGAATTATGGACTGGATGTTGTCAGGGAATCAAAGAAATCACCGATTGGCTACAGAATACGTTCACTCCCTGTTCGTCAGATGAATTTCTTGATCGGCAAAACTCTTGGACAACTCGCGACCGTATTCTTACAAATCATTGTATTAGTGACATTTTTTAAATTTATCTATCATGCGAATTTTGGCAATCAGCTCGGATTTATATTTATGATGTGTTTCTTGCTCGGTTTTATCGTGATTATATTCAGTATGGCATTGTCGTTGTTCTTTACCTTTGAAATTGCTAACACACTTCTGAATTTTATCGTTCCGGTTGCTACGTTTTTGGCCGGCGGGTACGCCAAGCTCAGTTTTCTCGAAACCAACCCAATCACTTCGGCATTGCGCAGCTGGCTTCCCAACTCTTTGGCGCAGAATCTTATCTTCCAGAATATTTATGGGGAATCCGGAGTGTCGGTTACCGGAGGAATACTGAAACTGATTTTCATAGCTGGCTGCTTGTTATTACTAACAGTTGCGGCAGTGAGGAGGAGCAAAAATGGCGATCTTTCAAAATAATATCAAGCGTTTCCTGCTGCATAAACTGAATTTTGTCCTGTTGATGGTTATCCCTCTACTCTTTATCGTTCTCTCATTCTCAGGTTCAGGGGCTCAGAAGGCGGTAGTGGGAATTATTGATCATGACCACTCGTTGCTCTCACAAAGAATGGCACAATCGATAAAAACACAGGCCGACGTGGTTACTGTGACGGAAAAAGACATGAGGGATCAGCTTATTAACAATAAGGTTGACAGTGTGATTATTATACCCAAGCATTTTGCACAGTTCATGCTTGCAGGCAGATCTGTTAAATTGCAAAGTTTTCATGTTCAGGAAAGCAATGTTTCAAGCGGTATCCAGACATTTGTTTCCAGTTATCTTCAGGATGTCCATCTGATGGCGGGGAGCGCCCGCGGAGACAAGAATATGTTTTACAAGGCATTGGACGAATATCAAAAAAATCATTTGGGACTTCACGTAAAAAGTACGGATAATTCCGGCGCGCAGAAGGAAAAGACTATGGGCGCCCTTGGATTCGTTATTTTCGGCTTGTTCATGATTGTCAGTGTCTCCTCACGTTTCATTATGGAAGATAAAAAACTGAAGCTGTATAATCGCTTCTTTACGACCCCGTTATCAGTCCGGAGCTATAATGTACAAAATATATTAAGCTATCTGATGCTCGCGGCGGCAACCATTCTGTTGTTAATGGCAGTTCTTGTTTTCGGTTTCCATGCAACGCTAGGCCCTTCGTTGTTTAATGTATTTTTCGTGCTGTTTGTTTTTTCAGTTGTCTCAGTATCGATCGGTATTTTGATCAGTTCCCTTGCTAAGAGCCTAGGGCAGGCCACAGCCCTTAGTCAACTGATTATCACGCCGGTCGCAATGCTCGGCGGCTGTTTCTGGCCAATCAGCATCACCCCTGTTTTTATGCAAAAAATTGCTGATTTCGTACCGACAACATGGGGTATGCGCGCACTGACATCGCTCGTATACGGCAATCAGTTGAACCATGTTATAATGGATTTGGTTGTTCTGCTTGCGTTCGCCGCTGTGTTTTTCCTGCTTGCTTCCTGGAAAAAATCAGATATTGCACGTTAATCGGAGGCACCCATGTTCTATATTTATCGGGTTCTAATCTTTGGATTGGTCGGATATCTACTGACGGCCGGCAAGGGCGCACTGTCTTCTCTGGAAGTGGTGTGTTTCCTGTCGCTCGTCATTTTTGATGTATTGAAAACCAGATATATCCGGACAAAATTGATGGTGCAAGCGGAATGGGGGCTCGTTCTGATCGCATGTTTTGACCGCTCCGTTTTCATTGCAGCGTGGGCGCTCCTCCTGACTGACAGTTTGAAAAGCATGAAGCGCCTGCCATTACACCTTGCTTTTCTAACTGTTCCGGCTCTGTTTTTCCTGAATATGCAGCAAATCTTTCTTTATCTTCTTTATTTGGCCGTCTGTCTATACCTCACTGTTTTGATGAACCGGCTGCAGATGGCGGAAGACCGGTTCAGAAAAGTGACAGATGAGGAGAGGCACTATATTTATGAACTTGAAAAATCAAGACTGCTGCTGCAGAAACAGGCAGAGGAAAATATTCACCTAACGGAATTGAAAGAACGGAACCGGATTGCCCGGGAACTGCATGATACAGTCGGCCACCGAATCGCGGGACTGTACCTCCAGCTTCAGGCAGCATATAAGATCAGAACGAAAAACCCAAAAAAATTTGAAGAACTAGTTACCCAAACGATTGCCGAACTTTCCGGCACGCTCATCATGGTGCATGATACAGCTCATGATCTTGTTCCGAAAAGCAAAACGGGCCTGGAGGTGATCCGGGAACTGGTTGATTCTTTCAATTATTGCGAAATGTCGTTTGCATATCCGCAGCATATGGAAGGTGTTTCGGCTGCCCAGTGGCAGGTGCTGGAAGCTAATGTGCGGGAAGCACTGACCAATGTTTTTAAACATTCAGGGGCAACAAAAGTGACCGTTGAGCTGACGAAGAATCTTCGTTTCATACGGCTTTTTATCCATGACAACGGGAATGGGGCGCCTGTACTGAATCATCATCTCGGTTTATCGGGAATGCAAGAAAGGGTAAAAAATATGGGTGGCAGCCTGACAATCGACGGCCGTTCCGGTTTCACTATTGTCTGCGTGCTTCCACTGATTAGGGAAGAAGGTGGATTATTTGCGACTGCTCATCGTGGATGATGATGCACTGATTCGCGACAGCCTGAAACTGATCATTGATCTGGAAGACGATATGGAAGTTGTCGGAACATGCAGCGATGGTGAAGAAGCGCTGCAATTTTGCCTGGTAAATGACCGTCCAGACCTTGTATTGATGGATATCAGGATGCCAGTCATGGATGGTGTCCGATGCGCCACCGAGCTTAAAAAGAGATGGCCGGACCTGAAAATCATTATGCTGACGACTTTCAAAGATGATGCCTATATCAAACAGGCAATGAAAGATGGCGCCGCGGGTTATCTGCTCAAGAGTCAGCCGGCTGACTCAATTATCGCCACATTGCGGACAGCATACAAGGGCAGCGTTGTCATGAGCGGAGAAGTGGCCGAGAAATTATCCGCAATGCTCGGCAGTGAGTCTGATACATCAGCCCGCCCTGCCGAATGGAATGCACATCTAACTCATCGCGAAAAAGAAATTCTCGCCCTGATCGCCCAGGGTCACTCCAACCGGGAAATAGCCGGGCGCCTGTTTCTGAGCGAAGGGACTATTAGAAACAACGTCACGCGGATGCTGGAAAAGCTGGAACTTCGAACGCGGACACAGCTGGCCGTCTATTACATGAAACATTAACAGGAAAAAGAGGCGGCTGATAAGGCATTATCAGCTGCCTTCCTGGTCTTTGACACCGAGTGCCTGCTTTAAATACATTTTCAATGCAGAAATCTGATTGCTGACCCCGACCGTTTGATCGTTCAGCAACACCGATTCTATCAATACGCCATCGTTCACGTTCATCACAAATTGAGTGATCGCTTCAATAGGCTGTACGGGAAAAAATTCGCCGCGCTTAACTCCCTCCTCAAATATGCGGATAATAATAACATTTGCTTTTTCATAGCGTTTGCGTAAGTAGCGTTTCCTTTCCTCTGTCCGCCAGCCCGAAACGAAATACTCCAAAACGACCAGGGTAAAGGAATTCTCGGCCCCTCCTTCAAGATCCTCCAAATACTCTTCAAGTACTGCCCAGAGCCTCTTATGTTTTTTTATCAATGAGTCGATAAACTGCTCAAATGTCTGATCACTTTCGGCAAGCAGTGCGCGCATCATTTCTTCTGTGCTCGAAAAGTACTGATAAACGCCGCCGCGGCTCATGCCGGAAGCATCAACCACATCCTGCATCGTCGCCGGCTCAAAACCCTTTCGGCAGAAAACAGTTTTTGCGGCTTCAAGTATCTGCATTCGTCTCTTGAGCAAATGCTCCTTGGTCACTTTAGGCATCCTGTTCACTCCATTCATCAACAGTATAACATGTGAACGGAGCATTCTTCATCCTGTCATTCAGAGGAAGACTTTGAATAAACGCTATAGGCCCCGCTCCCTAATTTGTCAACTGCAGGCATCTGACGCAGAATGCTTTGAGTAAGCCAATAGACAGAGATGAGCAGATAGGATATGCCAATGCTGATAAAAACGGGTACAATGCCCCAGAGTTGAGCGACCTGACCACCAGCTAAAGAACCAAAGGGTATGGCAAAACCCCCAAAACTGGTCAGTATTGTGAAAAATTGTGCAAGATCTTCTTTAGGAACAGCTCGCTGCATGCCGGATACCAATAAGATATTCGTTATTCCGTTAAAAAGAAGACTCGCTGTATAAAGTGTAACGGACAGATAGTTGTTGTCTGAAAAAAATGACATGGTCCAGCAGAAACAACTAAATAACCCCCCACAAATTGTGATTTTACCTAATGGAACTTTTTGCAAGACCGGAGCGAGTATAGCTCCAATGAGAATGCCCATCGTATCGGCAGACTGATAGATCCCGTACCACTGGCTGCCGCCTCTTTGGGTAGCGTATGCGGGCAGAACGGCACTCAGCATGCCAAATACAAAATTGGCGATAATTGTTGTCGGCAAAAACTTTAGGATAAAGAACTTTCGGACTTTCCGAATTCCGTTGACCAATGATTGCCCATATTCTGAAAACATTAACCGAATGGTTTTGCGGTGCGACAGGTTATCCACTTTTCTTTTCTTCCCTGAGAGCCGCCCTGAGAGCCGCCCTGAGAGCCGCATGGTAAAAAA
Organism: Sporolactobacillus pectinivorans; assembly: GCF_002802965.1. NCBI lineage: Bacteria > Bacillati > Bacillota > Bacilli > Caryophanales > Sporolactobacillaceae > Sporolactobacillus > Sporolactobacillus pectinivorans. Next base: position 1,751,025 of record NZ_NXGA01000001.1, read on the forward strand.
GAGAATAACGGCCCCTATATTAAAGGTAGTGGACAGGATGTAAAGGACCAGAGGATTAAAATAGATAAGCAGGACACCGACAAGGCTTGTAAAAACAATAGTCAGTGTCTGATAGGTAACATTCATCAGCGAATTGGCAGCTGAATACTTACCCTCGTTTACGAACTCAGGGATAAGGGTCATCTCTGCCGGATTACTGAACATGGTCAGAATGGCCACAACCGGCGTGAGAAACATCAGTGACCAGACGCTGTGCCAAACGGTACTGTACAACAGGAAAGCGATGATGACGGTCATTATTTGCCCAACTTCGGTTGCAATCAGTAAATATTTCTTATTAAATTTCTCAATTAGTGGACCGACGAGGAACTGCAGCATCATCGGCATCAGGACCAGAAAACCGGTAAGGCCGGTATAAAACGTATTGTGAGTCACGTGATAAATAAGCCAGATCATCGAAACGTTGTAAAAACAGGCACCTGTATTGCTGAGTACACGCCCGGATAGCAGCATCCAAAAATTTGCAGACATCTTCGAATCCCCTCTTTTTAAAATGACAACCATGTCGTTATTGTAAACGACACAGCTGTCATTTTCAATGGCTAAAAGTTTTTTAGTGCAATATTTGTCGATGCATTTTGTTAAGGACTTGAAAAGAAGATTAAAAGAGATTGTAAATCGTTCATGTTCTGTTAAAATTAAAAATGGGTTTTTCGTAAACATACTTTTAATTCGCGGCTGCGCGTGATTAGATAGACTGTTTTCAATATGAATTTGGAGAGGTGGACTTTTGTGCACTTTTTGTCGAAAAATGACAAGTTTTTGAATATGCTTTCGATGATTTCATTAAATCTGGAGGAAGCTTCCAGGTTCTTTGTCGAATCCAAAATCAAAAATGAGGCTGACCTTCATGAGTTTTCTGGAAAAATGAAGGGCTATGAACGGAAGGGCGATTCCTACATCCATGAATTGATTATTTCCCTTAACAAGACGTTTGTGACGCCATTGCAGCGCGAGGATATTCTGGAACTCGCGATGAAAATGGATAGCGTCCTGGACGGTTTTGAGGAATGGTCGATGAGGCTTGAAATATATGGCTTAACCCATACAGATGAGTATATGGCTGAATTTGTCGGTTATCTCTATGAGTCATCGAAAGAAATCGCTCAGGCGATCACGATGCTGAGCAAGAAAAAACTGACCAGCATCCGGAACAATGTGATCAAAATCAACGATTATGAAACTGAGTGTGATGATCTCTTGATCAAGTGCATCACGAGCCTTTTCAAGAATGAGAAGGATGCGATCAAGATTATTAAATATAAGGAACTTTACGAGATGCTGGAAAGTGTGGCGGACAGCTGCGAAGATGTAGCCGACACTTTGGAAACCATTATTATGAGAAATGCGTAACGTAAACTTGGAGTCCATCTGATCACAATCCATAACAGTTTTGATTCGGAAAGGATTTTTTTACAATGGAAAGTCTGTTCGCCTTAACACTGATGATCGTATTTATTGCCTTTATGTTTGATTTTATCAACGGTTTTCACGACACGGCAAATACGATTGCTACTTCTGTTTCTACACGAGCGCTCCGGCCGCTGGCGGCGATCATCCTGGCAAGTTCAATGAACTTTCTCGGAGCAATCACGTTTACCGGAGTAGCGCAGACAATAACCAAGGGCGTTATTGATCCGTTTACGATTCACGATGAGACAAAGGGACTGATCATTGTCATGGCGGCTTTGATTACTGCCGTGCTCTGGAATCTGGGAACTTGGGTGTTTGGGATTCCGAGCAGCTCGTCTCACGCGATTATTGGGTCACTGGCAGGGGCCGGCATATCCGGACTAGGTTTCGGTGCACTTAATTACAAAGGTTTTACTGATATTTTTGAAGCTTTGATTTTCTCACCGATTGCTGCCATGACTCTAGGTTTCATCATCATGAAATTGCTGACACTGCTTTTTCATAATTTCTCACTGATCAAAACAAACAGACGGTTTCGGCTGTTTCAAGTATTTACTGCAGCTTTGCAGTCTTTTGCACACGGAACAAATGATGCGCAAAAAACGATGGGCATCATTACAATGGCCCTTGTTGCATCAAAATATCTTGATCAAGTGGAAATTCCGATGTGGGTTCGGATTACTTCAGGTATTGCTATGGCGATGGGGACTTCAGTGGGCGGATGGCGTATCATTAAAACAGTGGGCAGTAAAATAATGAAGATTGAACCGATCAATGGCGCCGCCGCGGATCTTTCGTCGGCCACAATAATTTTCGGCTTCACTTTTATTCATTTTCCGGTAAGTACGACACATGTCATTACTTCCTCTATTCTTGGTGTCGGAGCTGCGGAACGGGTCAGGGGCGTTAACTGGAGCGTGGCGATGAATATTGTTATGACCTGGATAATCACCCTTCCGATGACCGCTTTCTTCTCCTTCTTTATATTTAAGTTTTTAAGTCTGATTTTATGATTTGTTCACTGGTTTTGAGGAAGAAAATGGGATTGGGGAAATTTCAGAAAGGGCCCTTTCCGGTATTGAGCTCCAGGAAAGGGCCGATCTATTAATACGCAACAGGCTAACGACCTGATGGCGGATATTTGCCAAATTTATAATCACGGTGTTAATCACGGTTAAAACGTTTACTTTTTGTAAGACCAAATCCTGCATTCAAACGCCTTAAGCAACGGTCAGGCAAAAGGAATGTGAGCAGACTGGATCTCAACAATCATATGGTCAAGTTCCCGACTGCATTGCAACGTTTCCTCTGCAGACATCCCGTACATTCGGGCTGTAAAAAACAACTGTTTGCGTTTTTTTTCAAGTTCCTCGGATTGTATAATCATTTTTTCCTGGGCCTTATTTACCGCTGAAAAACGGTACATTTGGTTTGTTTCACCTCCACTTATCTTTATTATTGAAATTTAATAATTGTATTATAGCATGCCCCATTTTTTTTCACTATAAAAAAGTATAATAATTAAAAAATGTTGACACCATGCTTTACCAGTGAAGTAGATCAATCTGAGCTTTAAGGCAAATGCCCCATGAGCCTTTACATAATTTAAACAATTGTAGCCGTCTGATAGAAGAGGACAGCGATCAAATAGTGAGCAAAAACAATTTTAATAGTGAGATAATGATTCATAATTCCTAGTTACTGAGAATGATTAATCGCGCCACCATAGACTTTTTTGAAAAAGTTAGATAAGATGTCCTTAATGTAACCTTGAGGAGGCTAAACAATGAAAGAGATGGACGCAAATGAAATTATTTCTTTTTTGCAAAACAGCAATAAGAAGACACCGGTTAAGGTTTATATAAAAGGGGATCTTGACGCTGTCGATTTCGGGAAAGACGTTCACACGTTTATCAGCGGATCGTCAGGAACAATTTTTGGTGATTGGGCAACCGTTGAAGCGATTATCGAAGAAAACAAAAGTAAAATAGAAGATTTTATCATTGAAAATGATCGCAGAAATTCTGCGGTACCGCTTCTGGATCTTAAAAATATTGGCGCACGGATTGAGCCTGGCGCATTGATTCGCGAAAAAGTTCAAATCGGGGAAAAAGCGGTCATCATGATGGGCGCGGTAATCAATATTGGCGCAGTTGTCGGTGAAGGCACGATGATTGATATGAATGCGGTGCTTGGCGGGCGCGCTACGGTAGGAAAAAACTGCCATATCGGTGCGGGAGCAGTCCTCGCCGGAGTTGTTGAACCGCCTTCTGCAAAACCGGTAGTTGTTGAAGATAATGTGCTTGTTGGTGCGAATGCGGTTGTTCTTGAAGGGGTACACATTGGTCAGGGGGCGGTCGTTGCCGCGGGTGCCATTGTGACTCAGGATGTTCCGGCAGAAACCGTGGTTGTCGGTGCTCCCGCGAGAGTGATTAAGTCTATAGATTCAAAAACGCGTTCGAAAACCGAAATCATGCAGGCACTTCGCCAGATCTGATCATTGAATAGTAAGCAACGAACAGAGGGGACAGGCTAATGGATTACATAGCAATCAGACGGGCGTTGCACAGGATTCCGGAAATAGGCTTTGAGGAAGTTAAAACACAGGCTTTTTTGCTTGACCAGATTCAAAAGATGCCACAGGAACATCTTCAAATGAAAAAATGGAGAACCGGATTGCTCGTGAAGATTTCAGGAACCGAACCTTCGCGGACCATCGGGTTCCGGACGGACATTGATGCACTTCCGGTGGAAGAAAAAACCGGTTATCCTTTTGCTTCGGAGCATGCGGGGAAGATGCACGCCTGCGGTCATGATTTTCATATGACAGTCGCACTCGGCGCACTGGAAAAAGTTGCGGCTCATCCGCTTAGAGACGATGTGGTTTTTATTTTTCAACCGGCTGAGGAAGGCCCTGGCGGTGCGATTCCGATGATGAAAAGCTCGGAATTCAAGGCATGGAAACCAGACTTTATTTTTGCACTTCATGTGTCACCGGAATTTCCTTCCGGGACCGTTGGCACAAAGGAAGGCATTCTTTTCGCCAATACATCTGAACTGTTCATTGATTTTACCGGGAAGGGCGGACATGCAGCGTATCCGCAACTGACTTACGATTCCATTGTTGCTGCCTGCAATTTCGTCATCGGCATACAGAGCATTGTTGCAAGACGGGTCAGTCCGCTGAATTCGGCGGTGCTGACGATAGGAAAAATGAGCGGCGGGACGAAACAAAATATCATTGCCGAACGCGCGAGAGTTGAGGGGACTATCCGGACACTGGATCAGAAGACGATGGCGCTGATCAAAGACGATATTGAACGGCACGTACAGGCAACAGAAGTGGCTTATCACTGTAAAGCCAATATTGATTACGGTGCGAATTATTATCAGGTATTCAATCACAAAGAGTACATCGATCCCTTTATTGAGTTTTGCAAAGATCATGCTTTTCCTTATGTGATCTGCGGCGACGCCATGACCGGCGAAGATTTCGGTTATTTTCTGAAAGATATACCGGGCTTTATGTTCTGGCTCGGCGTCGGCAATACCTCCGGGCTGCATTCCGCTGATTTCAGGCCGGATGAAGCGGCACTTGCGCAGGGCGTCCGCGTGGTCAGTGAATATTTGATGAAAGGGATCTGAAATTTTCCAATTTAAAAAGTCTCAATGGGCCGGATTGTCAGTGAAAACTTTCAATTCGGCTTTATTTGCTATGAGGTGGTTTTTTAGAATTATTGATCCGGGAATGCTAAGATAAAGGAAAACTGCTGTATTCGATAATTTAGTTTTTAATTGATAATCGTACACAATTAAATGTCTATCATTCTATTGCATGGATAAGACGATTCATTATTTAAATTAATTATTATTTAATATTGACTAAAAAATATACTAGCATTATAATAATTATATTTCCTCATGAGATCGTGAGGCATACTAAAAATCTAGGAGGTTTTTCAAAAATGGTAGAACGTCTTGTAAGTGCAAAAGCTCCTCTTTTCGAACTTGATTGTGTCAACGCAGACGGGTCTTTTGGCAAGGCAAGTCTGGAAGAAAATATAAAGGCAGGAAAATGGACAATCTTTTTCTTCTATCCGATGGATTTTACGTTTGTGTGCCCAACTGAAATTACTGCGTTCAGCGATCGCAACGATGAATTTACAGAATTGAATGCAGATATTGTTGGCTGCTCCTGTGACACGATTTATACTCATCAGGCATGGATGAAGACTTCAAGAAGAGAGGGCGGCATCGGGAAAATCAATTTCCGCCTTGCTGCCGACCATACTCATGAAGTTGCAGAAAAATACGGCGTTCTTATTCCAGAAGAAGGGGTTGCGCTCCGCGGCCTGTTTATCATTAATCCGGAAGGAGAACTTCGTTATTCTGTAGTCAATGACAATAATATCGGACGTGATGTTGACGAAACACTGCGTGTCCTTCAGGCACTGCAATCCGGCGGTCTGTGCCCTGCAAACTGGCACCCGGGTGATGAAACACTGCATGTCTGATCTTCAGAGATATTCCATTTAATTCACATTATAATGAACGTAAACGGTGTCTGTTTTAGGCACCGTTTTTCTTTATACTACTTTATACTATAAGTATAAAACCTTAGCGGCTTGGCTTTACCAAGTTTTCTTTTTTATTTTCGGAGTAGAACCTAGCTGAACCGAAGTCAATCCTGACAAGGAAAAAATTGCTCCCAATGCGATTATGGTAATCTTAAATGACTGAAATCGTTCCTAAAGATGGAGTGTTGGACCTCTATCAAACAGCTTATAAATTAAGAATATCCTCTGACTTTTTTTTCCATTTCAGGCAAATCACTTGTTGTGTGTTTTAATTCTGATAAAATGGAATGTATTGGACTTTTTAAGAAACAAGAGATACATAGGGAGCGAATGAGTGGTTTTGCTCAATGCTCCTGACTGCAGGATGAAGGAGGCTGCTCAATATTCATGGACATTTTCAGAAGACTTAAACAATTTTACTGGCCTGATCGTAAGTATTTGCTGGGATCTGTCTTTTTCCTTATTCTCGCAAGCGGTATTACCGTTGCTTATCCGGTAGTGCTGGCACTGACCATTGATAGAGCCATTATTCATAACCAGCTTCAGCTTATTCCTTACCTTTCAATCGGATTTGTTTTAATTATGATTTTTAAAGGTGTTTCGAGTTATTTTAGCCAGTATTGGGGGGATATGTTTGGCGTTAGCTCAGTCTTCAGACTGCGCCAGGCTCTGTATAAAAAATTACAATATCTGCCTTACCGCTACTATGACAATGCCAAGACGGGGGATCTGATGTCCAGGCTGACAGCAGATGTGGAAGGTTTCCGCTTTTTTCTTTCTGCCGGCATGACGCAGCTGATCAACTTTGCTGTTTTGGTTGGATTCAGCCTGGTACTCATGTTTTATTATTCATGGGAGCTCGCTCTTGTCACCCTGGCGATGACGCCATTTTTGTGTGTGGCCGTTTTCCGTTTCGATAAGCGGGTCCATCCCGCATTCAGAAGAATCAGGCTGTCTCTTGCCGGCATGAATACTCGGGTTCAGGAAAATATCAGCGGGATGAGTACAATCAAGTCTTTGGCACGTGAAAACTTTGAAATCGGCCGATTCGCAGAGACAAATGATACGTATCAGGATCGCAACCTGATTACAGCGGATATCTGGGCTAAATATTTTCCGCTGATGGAACTGGTCGGAGATGTCAGTGTCGTCATTTTGCTTGCTCTTGGCGGTCTTTTTGTAATGAATGGCCGGATTGCCCCCGGTGAACTTGTTGCTTTTTTCAGCCTTGTCTGGTATATCATGGATCCCCTGATGAACCTGGGCTTTATTATCAATACCTTTTCACAATCCAAGGCTTCTGGAGAACGGCTTCTTCAGGTACTGGATGAGAAAGAAGACATTCAGTCGCCGATTCATGCTTTTCAGCCTGAAAGCCTGTTGGGAGATGTCATCTTGGATGATGTATCTCTCGTATATCCGAATGAAAGGAAGCCATCGCTTCAGCACATTTCTTTTGAGGCAAAACCGGGCAGCGTGATCGGTCTGATGGGGGCAACAGGCGCGGGCAAATCCAGCATAACCCAGCTTATCGGACGTTTTTATGATGTCACATCCGGGGAAGTACGTGTAGACGGCCACTCGGTTAAAGAGTATGATCTGCAGACACTGAGAAAAAATATCGGCTTTGTCCTTCAGGAAAATTTTCTTTTTTCATCGACGATCCGCGACAATATTGCGTACGGGCGTCCGGATGCATCAATGGAGGATGTAATTCTTGCCGCTAAAAGGGCTGAGGCCGATGAATTTATCAGCAAGATGCCCAATGGCTATGACACGGTACTTGGAGAGCGCGGAATGGGTCTGTCCGGCGGCCAGAAGCAGCGAATTTCAATCGCGCGGGCGTTGTTGATCAATCCAAGCATCTTGGTTCTTGACGACGCGACCAGTGCGGTTGACATGCGAACGGAAGGGCTGATACAGCGCGCTTTCCGGGAATTGATGAAAGGCAGGACAACATTTATTATCGCTCATCGGATATCATCGCTTCAAATGGCTGATGAAATCCTTGTTCTGGAAAATGGCTCAATTTCAGAGAGAGGCACGCACGAGGAATTGGTTCGATTAGGCGGGATCTATTGCAGAATCTACGATATTCAGTATAAAGACAGGGACATGGTTCAAAAGCAGAGAGCTAAGGAAGGGAAGGACGCGCAATGGCAAAGCCGTCTGTAAAAGAACGCTTTTATTATCCGGATGACCGGGTGATCGAAAAACCATTTAACTGGGTTCAGCTCATCAGGCTGCTGGCCTATTTAAAGCCTTATTTAAAGACGTTGATCCCGAAAGCAGCGGCGGCAATGCTTGTTTCAACGATTATTCGGCTGATTGTCCCGATCATCATTGGCGTGTATGCTTTTGACAGTGCAATCGCCAAGAAAAATTACCATCTGCTTTATTGGCTGGTCGGCATTACAGCATGTCTTTATGCGTTATCTTTTGTCAGCAACTGGTTCAGAATAAAAACAACCAATCAGCTCGGACAGTATGTGATTCATGATCTCCGTGAGAGCCTGTTTAATCATATCCAGTACCTCTCTCACCGTTTTTTTGACTCGCGTTCAGCCGGATCTATTCTGGTCCGCATCATTAATGATGTCAATTCGATGCAGGATTTGTTTACCAACGGAGTTATTAATACCTTGATGGATCTTTTTACACTGTTTGGCATCTTTATTATTCTGTTTGTCCTGAGCCCGCCTTTGGCTGTGGCTGTCCTTCTTGTTATCCCGCTGATGTTCTTCATTTCTACAAGACTGAGGCGAAGCATCCGCAGAGCGTGGCAAAAAGTACGGATGAAAATGTCCAAACTGAATTCCCATCTGAATGAAAGTATTCAGGGCATACGGGTCACTCAGTCATTTACCCAGGAAAAAGGAAACATGGCTTATTTTAGGGGTGTGAACACTGAAAATTTTATGGCATGGAAAGTGGCATCGAGAAAAAATGCGCTGTTCCGGCCGTTTGTTGACATTTCAAATGCCGTGGGTTCCGCCATCCTGATCTGGTTCGGTGCATATCTGATCCACAGCGGTTCAATCGAGATCGGCACATTTGTCTCATTTTCATTTTATTTGGGCATGTTCTGGGGGCCGATCTCCCGGCTCGGTCAGGTTTACAATCAACTGCTCGTCGCGATGGCTTCTTCTGAGCGTATCTTTGAATTTCTTGATGAAAAACCGTCCGTTCCGGATAAGCCGGATGCAGTAAGTATGGAAAAGATCCGCGGCACCATTGATTTTGAGCATGTTACATTCAGTTACGACGACTCGCGCAAGGCTTTGAAGGGCGTCAGCTTTCATGTTCCGGCAGGTGAGACTTTGGCATTGGTCGGGCATACAGGTTCAGGGAAAACAACCATCGCAAACCTTGTGAGCCGTTTCTATGATGTGACATCCGGCAAAGTATCATTTGATGACGTGGATGTGCGTGATATTAATCTGAGAGAACTTCGTTCAAGCGTTGGCACGGTTATTCAGGAAACTTATATTTTCTCGGGAACGATTATGGAAAATATTCGTTTTGGAAAACCTGATGCCACGGATCAGGAAGTGATCCATGCAGCAGAGGCAATCGGTGCCAGCTCATTTATTGAGGCACTGCCTGATGGTTATCAGACAGAGGTCGAAGAACGCGGGAATGTGCTGTCTGTCGGCGAACGACAGCTGCTTTCTTTTGCACGCGCCCTGCTTTCAGACCCGAAGATTCTGATTCTTGATGAAGCTACTGCAAGTATCGACACGGAAACGGAAATGACCATTCAGGCAGCACTGAAAAAGTTGCTTAAAGGAAGGACATCAATTATTATTGCCCACAGACTTTCTACGATCCGTGACGCCGATCATATCATTGTTCTAAACGAAGGGGATATTGTAGAACAGGGAAATCACGATCAGCTCATGAAGCAGCGTGGAAAATACTTTGATCTTGTGCTGAGCCAGTATAATATGCTGGACAGCGCATCCTGAATGGATTGCTGGGTTGAAAAGGTTCAGGGAGGATTGCCGCAATGTCTGAATTATTGATAATGCTATTTTTATGGTTTTTAATGTATTGTTATTTAATATTGTCTTCAGTAGATTTCGGGGCAAGTTTTTATCTTTTTTACGGACAGGCGGTCGGTCATCAGGAATCAGCATTCGCCCCGATACATGACTATTTGTCTCCGGTCTCCGAAATTATTAATATCTGTTTTGTTTTACTGTTTGCCGCTGCGGTAAGCCTTTCACCTGAAATTTTTCTTAACTATCAGACACAGCTTGCATTTTCGGGAATCCTTGCAGTCCTTTTAATTCTTCTGAAGGGGACGTGTTTTACACTTTCAGAATTGCTTCCAAAAAGTTCCCGACTGAATCGGATCTGCATTGCCGGAAACGGAATATCAGGTCTGCTGGTTCCCCCTGTGCTCAGTATTTCCATGGTGGTCAGTGAAGGGGGGTTCGACGGCCCCGGGATGGATAATGTCATCTTTTTTGTCGGAAAACTATTCACGAATATCTATTTCTGGTCGGTTATGATCATTACTGTTGTCAGCATTTTCTATATCAGTTCGATGTTCCTGACTTTTTTTGCGCGTTCCTCACGCAATGAAACATTAAGCGAAAAAATGAGGGGACAGGCTCTCTTCTGGAGTATGCCGACGGTGCTGGCTAGCGGTTTTGTATTCCTCGGTCTTGAAATGCAGAATCCGGATCATTTTATGCGTACATTAAATGATTCGTGGATGTTTCTGATTTCTTTGATTTGTCTTCTTTTTGCAGTGACATTAATCTTTCTTAAACGCTGGTATGGTTTTTCATTTTTATTGGTAATGGCCCAGTATTTTTTTGCACTGTTTGGTTACGGCTTATCGCATTTGCCTTATATCATTTATCCGGATATTCAAATTCCGTCTGCAGTCGCCCAGGAAGCAGGACGTCCCTGGTTCCTCCTTGTAGCGCTGATCTTGTCTTTCGGGACGGTGGCTGCGGTTTTGATGTTCAAAAGTTCCATGGTCAGCCGCAATGCCGATTTCAAACGATCCAACAGTAAATGAGGACAAATAGGGGTATAATTATATCTGGCAGTTGTTTAATATTTTATTACTTCTAGCCATTCTGTTTAGCATCGGTTTTATAATTTATAAACTGTCAAAAAAAGAAAAAAATAAATTTTTATGTTGCTTTTTCTGATTTTAAAATGATAGTGCCACTTTTTGCCTCCAAAGATAATTTGGAGGTTTTTGCTCTGTATTGGTAGGTTGTTTATTGAACAAAGGCATTTAATTGGGTCGAAACAATTTATATTGGCGCTGCTAAGTTTCTTTTTTGCCAACAGTCTCCCACAGCAGCTTACTCTTGAAAATTATAATCATCAAGAATTTTTTGGTCTGTGTCATCTATCGCAAAAAGAAAGCACCGGATGTGTATATGTTATCCGGTGCTTTCTGTGAATCGATCTGAGTTGTCCAGATATGATGCTTCTTCAGAAACCCATTCGATATGACATGGTCAGTTGCTGCTTCCAACCCGTTTATTTGATTTTTCGTCAACTTGCATAATGATCGGAAGGATCATCGGCTTGCGCCGCGTTTTCTCATATAGAAATGGCGAAAGCACCTCATTGATTTCGTTTTTCATCTCCGACCATTGCAGTGCATCGCGCTGCACAACTTCCTGAAGATGCTTGTTTAGCAACTCCTGGGCCTCACTGATTAGATCCCCTGACTCGCGCATGTAAACAAAACCGCGTGAAATAAGATCTGGACCCGCCATTATTTTGTGGGCTTCCATATCGACACTGACAACGACAATGACGAGTCCCTCTTCGGAAAGAATCCGCCGGTCCCGCAAAACGATATTTCCAATGTCTCCGACCCCGCTTCCGTCAATGTAAACGGATCCGGATGAAACCTTACCGGTGACGCTTGCATGATTCTGGTCGAGGGCAAGCACATCGCCAATGCTCATGATGAAGGAATGATCGTAAGGTATTCCGCAGGCGTGTGCGGTTTCAACGTGTTTTTTCAACATCCGGTATTCTCCGTGGATCGGCATGAAAAACTTTGGCTTTAGAAGCCGGAGCATCAGTTTCTCTTCTTCCTGACCGCCATGGCCGGATGTATGAATATTGCTCAATTTCCCATGGATGACTTCTGCACCGGCGCGGGTCAGCTGGTTGATGGTGCGGTTAATGCTGACTTTATTGCCCGGGATCGGAGACGAAGAAAAAATGACTGTGTCTCCGGGCTGTACCTGAATCTGACGATGTGTCCCGTTGGCAATGCGTGATAAAGCGGCCATCGGTTCACCCTGACTGCCGGTGCACAGGATGACGACCTGATTATCCGGAAGATGATTGATCACCTGGTGATCGACAAATGTATCTTCAGGAGCGTTAACGTATCCTAAATCTCCACCGATTGTGATCGAGGCCTCCATACTTCGGCCAAAAACAGCAATTTTCCTGCCTGTATCAATTGCAGCGTCAACAACCTGCTGCAGTCTGTGAATATTTGATGCGAATGTTGCGAAAATGATCCGGGCATTTACCTTGCGGAAAATATCCTTTATATTTTCGCCGACCTCCCGTTCAGTCATTGTAAACCCGGGAATTTCAGCATTCGTACTGTCAGACATCAGGCAAAGCACGCCTTCTTTGCCGATATCCGCCATTTTTGTCAAATTGGCAATTTGACCGCCAACAGGAGTGAAATCAAATTTATAATCACCTGTTTCAACGATGTTGCCTTGTGGCGTTTTTACAACAATCCCATAAGAATCCGGGATGCTGTGTGTTGTTCTGAAGAAGCTGACTGAAGTTTTTTGAAACTTAATCACATCGTCCTCAGTGATTTCATGGATAACGGTCTGGCGAAGAAGGTTATGTTCCTCCAGTTTATTTCGAATTAGCGCGGCTGCAAGTTTGCCGGCATAGATCGGAACGTTCAGTGCCCGAAGCAGATAGGGAACCCCGCCTATATGATCCTCGTGACCATGCGTGATAAATAGTCCCTTTACCTTGTCGGCATTTTTGACAAGATAGCTGTAATCCGGGATGACGTAATCAATGCCGAGTAAATCGTCTTCCGGGAATTTAATGCCGGCATCGATGACAATGATTTCATCCTGAAACTGAACGGCATAAGTATTCTTGCCGATTTCACCCAGACCGCCGAGAGAGAACACAGCAGTTTGATGGTTTTTAACAAATTTCATATGATTATATCTTCTCCAATTTAAATTCGGCAGATTTCTTTTCGTACTCAAGAAATTTCCCGGTCAGCGGCTGGATAAACTCTACATTATAAGGTCTATCCCCCAGTTTTTTACGAACATCGCGTATATCCGTTGCTTCAAGATACAGAGTTTCCGTATTTTCCCGTACCGGAACCTCGTCCCTTGATTTTTGAAACAATACTTTGAATACCATGTCGTTTGCTCCCCTCAAAAAAGATTCTAAATACCATTATATATGAAATGGAAAGGTTTTTCATTGTTTAGCCCATTTGCCGCTGTAAAAAGAACTTAATTCATACCGGGGTCAGCTTTATTTTTCACAGGAGCGCTCAAAAAATACAGGATGCAACCTTCACCCTTTTAGTTGCCCGGGCTGTTATAATGAAGTAGTATGCAAAAAAAAGCGATGGTTACAATGGGTGAGGAGGGTCACTGTGTCTGATATTAAAATTGTTTTTTTTGATATTGACAGTACATTGTATGATCAAAATAAATCTGTCCCGGAATCGACAACTGAAGCGGTCAGGGCGTTGCAGAAAAAAGGTGTCATTACAGCGATTGCAACAGGACGCGCACCGTTTATGTTTAAAGATCTGAGAACAAATCTTGATATTCACACGTTTGCCAGCTTCAATGGTTCTTATGTTGTTGATCAGGATGAACCGATCTATAAAAAACCGATACCCGAGGTGCTGCTGGAAGAACTGGAACATCAGTCATCGGAAGCGGGGAATCGTCTTATTTTTCTTAATGAAGAAACCATGAAAATTGACGGGGAAATGGCTCCTGACATTCTGGAAGGTATGGACAGTCTGAAACTTAATCTGCCTCTTCCGGATGAAGATCCCAATTTTTTCAGAAATCATGATATTTACCAGGCACTTCTTTTTTATTCTGCTGCGGACGACTCCGGTTATTTGGATAGCGAGCCTCTTAACAAACTGCGCTATGTCCGCTGGCATAAAAATGCGGTTGACGTGATACCCCAATCGGGATCGAAGGCTCAGGGAATAAAAAAAATACTCGAAAAACTAAATATGTCAGCTGGCGAGGCCTGCGCTTTCGGGGATGGAAACAATGACGTGGAAATGCTGTCTTATGTCGGGACAGGTGTGGCTATGGGAAATGCGGTGGAACGTGCCAAGCAGGCAGCGGACAGGGTCACGCTTCCGGTTGACAGGGATGGCATTTATTATGGGCTAAAGGAACTTGGGCTGATCTGAAATCAAAAGATCGGCTTTACTTTTATTATTGCGTTTGAAGAGCGACAGAAGATGATCCGAAACCATTTTCCTGCTGCGCAGGCTGATGATAAATAAATGGAAACGTTTACAACGCTGAAAGCCTTACGTTTGACTTCGCTGAACAGGGTATTATAAACTGAACTTGGGTTCTAATCATAGTCCCGCTAATACCCGAGCGAGGATCGGGGTGTCTCAACCGGACTCCTGTGCCTTGAAGCAGACAGAAGAGCGGGCGCTTGTTCCTGAATGGCAGGGGTGCCGTAAAAGTTGCTTTTACGGTTTCTTTTCAGGATATGAAAGCGTTTTTGTGATGTTTAATACACGATCAGAGATGAGAAACATATTTCTGAAGGAGAGGTGAAAAAAATGCCTGCAAAAAACATGGAACAGATGGAAGATCATTTTGAAACTTTCCGAATTCTTGACGAGCAGGGAAATGTGGTTAATGAACAGGCGATGCCGAATATTTCGGCTAATGAGATGCGCGAATTGATGCGGCGCATGGTTTATACGAGAATCTGGGATCAGCGGGCACTTTCGCTTAACAGACAGGGCCGGCTGGGATTCTATGCCCCGGTTGCCGGACAGGAAGCATCCATGCTGGCAAGTGAATTTGCGATGGAAAAAGAGGACTGGCTGCTGCCATCCTATCGGGATATTCCCCAGCTGGTCTGGCATGGTTTACCGCTTTATCAGGCTTTTCTTTACTCAAGGGGTCATTTTGGAGGGGGCAGGATTCCCGAAGACGTGCGCGCAGTGATGCCTCAGATCATCATTGGCGCACAGTGTACCCAGGCTACAGGTATTGCGCTCGGCCTAAAAAAAAGAGGAAAGAAGAATGTGGCTTTTACTTATTTTGGCGATGGTGCTACATCCCAGGGTGATTTTTATGAAGCGATGAATTTTGCGGGTGTATTTAAAGCGCCGGCAGTTTTTATAAACCAAAACAACCGTTTTGCTATTTCTGTGCCTGTCGAAAAACAGACCGCTGCGAAAACGCTGGCACAAAAAGCTGCCGCTGCCGGAATCAAAGGCGTTCAGGTTGATGGCATGGATCCCCTGGCCGTTTATTCCGTTGCCAGGGAAGCGCGTAACCGCGCGGTGTCCGGTGAGGGACCTACCTTGATTGAAACGCTGACATACAGGTATGGACCGCATACCATGGCAGGAGACGACCCGACAAGATATCGCACAAAGGAATTGACCGACGAATGGGAGAAGAAAGATCCACTCGTCCGGTTTAGAAATTTTCTGGAAAATCTCTCTCTCTGGTCACCCGGAGATGAAGAGAAAACAGTTGAGGAAGCGAAGCAGGATGTGGCTTCTGCTTTGAAAAAGGCAGATCAGGTGCCGAAGCAGAAGGTAACGGATCTCCTTAAAAATATGTATGAGCACCCGACTCCGAATATAGAAGAGCAACTGGCGGAATACAGCGAGAAGGAGGAGAGAAAGTAATGGTGCAGATGACGATGATTCAGGCAATTACAGATGCCATGCGTACAGAGCTGAAAAATGATGAGAATGTGCTTGTTTTTGGCGAGGACGTAGCCAAAAACGGCGGCGTTTTTCGGGCGACAGAAGGCTTGTACGATGAATTTGGTGAAGATCGCGTTTTTGATACACCCCTTGCTGAATCCGGCATCGGAGGGTTGGCGTTAGGTCTGGCTCTTCAAAAATTCAGGCCGGTTATGGAAATCCAGTTTTTCGGCTTTGTTTTTGAAGCAATGGACAGCATTGTGTCTCAGATGGCGAGGCTCCGTTATCGCTCGGGTGGTGTTTATCAGGCTCCGGTAACCATCCGTTCTCCATTTGGGGGCGGAGTCAAAACACCGGAACTCCATTCTGACAATCTGGAAGGACTATTTTATGAATGCCCTGGTTTGAAGGTGGTCATCCCTTCCAATCCATATGATGCAAAAGGGCTGCTCATTTCTGCAATCCGAGATAATGATCCCGTTCTTTTCCTGGAACATATGAAACTTTACCGTTCATTCAGGGATGAGGTACCTGAAGGAGAGTATACAGTGGAAATCGGCAAGGCCAAGGTCGTTCGGGAAGGAAGCTCTATTACACTGATTACTTACGGGGCGATGGTCAGGGCGGCACTCAAAGCGGCCGAACAGTTGAAAGACGAAGGAATTGATGCGGAAGTCATTGACCTCAGAACGATCAGTCCGCTTGACACTGAAACAATCACTCAATCTATAAAGAAAACGGGACGCGCGGTAGTTATTCAGGAAGCACAGAAACAGGCGGGGATCGCTGCTCATGTCATAGCGGAAATTAATGACCGTGCATTGCTTTATCTTGATGCGCCGGTTGGCAGGGTCACTGCCCCGGATACCGTTTTTCCATTTGCAGCAGCAGAAGATGTCTGGCTTCCAAATGAAAAAGATATTATTGAAAAAGTCGAGGAAGTAACAGCATTTTAATTATGAAAGAGAGAAAAGTTTTAAACTGAAGGAGGTAAGCGCCATGGCCTATTTATTTAAATTGCCGGATATCGGCGAAGGAATCCATGAAGGCGAAATTTTGAAGTGGTTTGTCAAGCCGGGAGATGAGGTGAAGGAAGACGATGCGCTTGCTGAGGTTCAGAATGATAAGGCGGTAGTTGAAATTCCGTCACCGGTTAACGGAAAAGTTCTGGAGCTGAATGCGGAGGAAGGTCAGACAGTAGAAGTCGGAACCGTTGTTGTGACACTCGAATCGGATGAAGGCGACGAAGCTCCGGATCTGCCGGAAGAGGGGCCTGCGGTTGAAGCAAAGACCGAAAAATATCAGGATAGTCCGGAGACGGGCCAGACGGCTGCAGAGAAAAAGGTCACCTCTGAAAGGGCAGTCATTGCCATGCCTTCTGTTCGTAAATATGCCCGGAATAAGGGTATTGACATAAATTCCATACATGGATCAGGTAAAAACGGGCGTGTCCTCAGAGAAGACATCGACCTTGGTTTGAAAAGCCCCTCCGAGCAAGAAAATGAAACCCGTCCATCTGTCGAAGAACAATCAACTGTGGCCCGGGTTGCGGTTCCGGCTGAATTCCCTGAAACGCGTGAGAAGTTCATTGGCATTCGCCGGGCGATTGCCAAAGCTACGACCCACTCAGTACAAACCGCTCCGCATGTTACTTTGATGGACGATGTCGATGTGGATAAACTCGTGGCCCACAGAAAACTGTTTAAGCAGGAAGCGTCTGAACGGGGCATTAAGCTGACTTATCTGCCCTATATTATTAAGGCTTTGGTCGCTGCATTAAAGGCGTTCCCGGCCATTAACGCATCACTGGATGAAGAACACGGTGAAATTGTATATAAACATTATTACAATATCGGGATTGCTACAGATACGGACACGGGTCTGGTTGTTCCAGTATTGAAACACGCCGAGGCCAAATCGATGTATGAGCTGGCCGGAGAAATCACTGGACTGGCGGAAAAAGCCCGGCTCGGCAAACTGGCACCGGAAGATATGAAGGGCGGGACCTGCACGATTTCAAATATTGGTTCTGAGGGCGGCCAGTGGTTTACCCCTGTCATTAATCAGCCGGAATCAGCAATATTGGGAGTCGGCAGAATCGCGGAGAAAGCCATCATCCGCAATGGCGAAATCGTTGCTGCACCGATGCTTGCTCTGTCTATGAGCTTTGATCACCGGCTGATTGACGGTGCAACGGCTCAGAGGGCAATGAACAAAATAAAAGGGTTGTTAAACGATCCACAACGCCTTATTTTGGAGGGGTAAAGATGGTTGTCGGGGAATTCACTACGGAAGTTGACACAATTGTATTAGGAGCAGGACCGGGGGGCTACGTGGCGGCCATCCGTGCTGCACAACTTGGCCAGAAGGTGACAGTCATTGAGCGTGAGTATGTTGGCGGTGTCTGCCTGAACGTTGGCTGTATCCCGTCTAAAGCGCTTATTTCTGCGAGTCATCGCTATGAACAGGTCAAACACTCAGATGCATACGGCATCAAGGCTGAAAATGTATCTCTTGATTTTTTGAAAGTGCAGGAATGGAAGGGACAAGTGGTCGGCCGCCTGACCAGTGGCGTGAAAGGGCTTTTTAAAGCGCATGGTATTGAACTTGTGGAAGGCGAGGCATTGTTTGTCGAACCGGATGTCGTCCGGGTCAATCATGGGTATGAATCATCACGCTTTAAATTTAATCATTGCATCATTGCTACAGGATCAACTCCGATTGAAATTCCCGGATTTAAATGGAGCGATCGGGTGATTTCTTCCACCGGTGCTCTGGCATTGAAAGAAGTACCGAAAAAACTGGTTGTCATCGGCGGTGGATATATCGGCATTGAACTCAGTTCCGCTTTTGCCGGATTTGGCACAGAAGTGGTTATTTTGGAAGGAACACCTTCAATCCTGCCGGCATTTGAAAAGCGGCTGATTGCCCCTGTCAAGAAGAAGCTGAAGGCAAAAGGTGTGACTGTCTACACTGAGGCGCTGGCAAAAAGTGTGGAGGAATCGTCAACCGGTGTAAAAGTAACAGCCGAAGTTAAAGGTGTTCTCCAAATATTTGATGCGGACTATGTCATGGTTACCGTTGGAAGACGGCCGAATACAAAAGAAATCGGTCTTGACCTTGCGGAAGTTGAAACAACAGATCGAGGTCTGATCAAAGTAGACAAACAAGGAAAAACCAGCAATGATAAAATATATGCCATTGGCGACATTGTACCCGGCCTTGCTCTTGCACACAAAGCCTCTTACGAAGGGAAAGTGGTCGCTGAGGCAATCAGCGGAGAACCTTCTGAAGTTGATTACCGGGCAATGCCGGCGGTCGTTTTCTCAGATCCGGAAATTGCTTCAGTCGGCTTATCTGAGGAAGAAGCAGTGAAAAAAGGGTACGAAATAAAAACTGGCCAGTTTCCGTTTGCGGCAAACGGGCGCGCGCTATCGCTTGGTGACCCTGACGGCTTTCTGAAGCTTGTCACCCGTGCGTCAGACGGACTGATCCTTGGCGCCCAGATTGTCGGTACTAATGCAAGCGACATAATTGCGGAATTCGGGCTTGCCATTGAGTCCGGAATGACTGCTGAAGATATCGCTTTGACGATCCATGCCCACCCAACATTGGGCGAAATGGCTATGGAAGCGGCCGAAGTGGCTCTGGGAAAACCCATTCATATTGCTAAGTGAATCATTTGAAATTAAACGTGATCAGACGGTTAAGAAGTTACTTATCCGTCTGGTTTTTTATACTATAGGCTATGTTTAAATTCAATGTTGTTTTTGTCCTCCGTTGATTGGAGCGGAAAACAACAGACATGTTTAACAAAGCCATACTATAAAAAAAAGCAAAAAGCAAAAAGCAAAAAGCAAAAAGCAAAAAGCAAAAAGCAAAAAGCAAAAAGCAAAAAGCAAAAAACCACAAAAATTTAAATGATTTATAGTGTAAGCGCAGTTAATATTCATTCTTCGTCAGTTTTTTTTCACTTACCGCCATGGATTTATGATGGCTTTTCTTTGATAATCTCTGAAAAAATGGGTTCAGGCGTTTTAAAAAACAGGGATTTAATAAGCAATAAGGAAGCCCGGTCCGCATAAAATGAATAAACAATAAAATTAAGCGAAGCGGCCTTTTGAAAAGTCAGGTCCATTGAGCGCCCTTTAAATGAAAACTTAGAAGGGATGTGGCGGCAACGATGAATCAAATCAATCAAACACTTAGCAGAAGAGACGCAGAAAAAAGAATTCCGATTGTGAGAAAGGAAATTGATACCCAACTGGCGACCTTGCATGACGCACTGCTTCAAAAGGATATGAAAACTATAGAGTTATGCAAACAAAAGCTGGAGGAACTAAGACGGGAAATGCTCCTGCTTGAGATCTGAAGGCATCCATATTTGCATTGGCTGCTGATAGCCGTTAAATAAATCATCGCTGACAGGCGGTGATTTTTTCTTTTTTAGCAGAAATGCGTTACTATCTATTTGTGAGCGTTGTAGCGAATAAAGCGAAGCATCGGGGGAGTTTTGTGCCATTCGATACAGCGACCAGTCCAGTCAGGAGAGTGGAATGAATATGGATCATAAAGATTGGCGTGAACTTCACGATAGCGTAGTTGAGTGGATTCTGCAGGCAGGGAATAAACTGAGGTCTTCCCTTTCATCACCGCTTGAAGTGAGTGTCAAAACAGCCTATAACGATTTAGTGACTAATATGGATAAAACCATAGAGCAGTTTTTGATCGGAAAAATCAGGGAAAGCTACCCTGATAGCAAAGTGATTTCAGAAGAGGGGTTTGGCGATGCCCCTGAGAATCTTGATGGAATGCTCTGGTTTGTTGACCCGATCGACGGCACATTGAACTATGTTATGCAAAAACGCTTCTTTGCCATTTCGATCGGTGTTTATGAAAACGGAAAAGGGAAAGCCGCCTTTGTTTATGATGTTATGGCTAATGAGCTGTTTCATTGCATCAGTGGTTTTGGTGCCTATCGTAATCAGCAAAGGTTATTGAATTTGCAGCCGATAAAAGTTGAAGATTCGCTGATCGATCTCAGCATGTCATGGATCAAACCGAACAGGCGGATTGATCCGGATATTTTAACTGATATTATACGCAGAAGCAGCGGAACAAGAGCTTACGGAGCGGCATCCATCGAACTTGCCTATGTTGCTGCCGGAATCATTGACGCTTATTTTACAATGCGTCTGTCTCCATGGGACTACGCTGCAGGCCTGATCCTGATTCGTGAAGTCGGAGGCATTGCAACAAGGGCTGACGGAAGCCCGATTAATCTGCTATCCCGGACGTCCGTTCTTACGTCAGGCCGTTTTCTGCATCATGAGATTGAAAATCATATCCAGGCGCAGGTGGCCGCGGGAAAATTTCTGAAAGAGCCGCCACAATTCTAAAGAAACGATACCTGATTATTTATTCTTCTGGGATTTCTGCAGGCGGCTTTTTACGAAGAAACCCAGCCACATGAACAAAATTACGGCAAAAACGCTGGATAACGTAACGAGCGGATTGCCGTAAGCGATGCCGCCGCCAACGCCAATTAAGCTAACAACGACGAGTAAGGCGAGAAAGAAAAACAGACTGCGCATGATGGTTAACACCTCCTGCATTTATCATAAATTGAACAGACAAAATGTACAACATTTGATTACCGAAATGGGACATGAAAAAAGTTTTCAAGTGCTATACAGGAATTGACAAAGTGGGTTTCATTGTGAGAGAATAATTTGCATGTGTACGTTTCGGATATGGAAAGTTATTGGAAATGAGGAGAGTAAGAAGAAATGACAAAACGCAGGGAAGAATTAAGAAATATTGCTATTATTGCACATGTCGACCACGGCAAAACGACGCTGGTAGACAAGCTATTGATGCAATCAGGAACATTTCGCGCGAATCAGCACATCCAGACTCGTGCGATGGATTCAAATGCAATTGAACGGGAACGCGGCATTACCATATTAGCCAAAAACACGAGCATCACGTACAAGGATCATACAATAAATATTGTGGACACCCCAGGGCATGCTGATTTTGGCGGCGAAGTTGAGCGCATCATGAAAATGGTTGACGGTGTGCTGCTGCTCGTAGACGCTTATGAAGGCTGCATGCCACAGACACGGTTTGTTTTGAAAAAGGCGCTGGAGGAGCATCTGAAACCAATCGTCGTCGTAAACAAGATTGATAAGCCGATGGCCAGGCCAAAGGAAGTTGTGGATGAAGTCATAGACTTGTTTATTGATCTTGGTGCCGACGAAAGCCAGCTTGAATTCCCGGTTGTCTACACCTCTGCGGTTAACGGTGTAGCAGGAACTGATCCGGAACACGTCGATCAGGATATGAGTGTTGTTCTGGACATGATTCTGAAAGAAGTGCCGGCTCCGGTTGACAATCGCGATGAAGGCCTTCAGTTCCAGGTGACGATGCTCGACTACAATGACTATGTAGGACGTATTGGAATCGGACGTATTTATCGCGGCCAGATTAAGGTCGGCGAAGAAGCCGCTCTTGTAAAAAATGGTGGCAAGAGTGTGGAGAATTTCAGAATTACAAAATTGTTTGGCTATCATGCTTTGAAGAGATATGAAATCCAGGAGGCGTCTTCTGGAGATATTATCGCGATCACCGGTATTTCTGACATTGATATTGGCGATACGATTAATGACGTGAATAAAATCGACCCTCTTGCGCCGCTCCGGATTGATGAACCAACAATGAAAATGACTTTTCTGCCGAATACAAGCCCATTTGCGGGACAGGAAGGGGATTATGTCACTAGCCGGAAGATTGAAGACCGGCTGATGGCTGAAATGGAGCGCGATGTCAGCCTGAAAGTTGAGTCTGCATCAGATTCTCATGATTCCTGGATCGTTTCCGGGCGAGGCGAACTGCATCTTTCAATTTTAATTGAAACTTTGCGTCGTGAAGGATATGAATTATCGGTTTCCAAACCGACAGTCATTACAAAAGAGATTGACGGGAAGCTTTGCGAGCCTTATGAATCAGTACAAATTGACGTTCCGGAAGAGTATGTTGGGGCGGTTATTGAATCGTTTGGCCAGCGCAAAGCTGAACTGAAGGATATGAGGCAGGAGCAGCCGGGGCAGACGCGGCTGGTGTTCATGATCCCTTCGCGCGGCCTGATTGGCTACAATCGCCAGTTCATGGCGGATACTCGCGGATATGGTATTATGAACCATACGTTTGATCACTTTGCCCCATTTATCAGGGAAGAGATCGGCGGGCGCAGGTCCGGTGTGCTTATTTCTATGGATCAGGGCCAGACGACAGCCTATTCACTTGCAGCACTTGAAGAACGCGGCGAAATGTTTGTCGCTCCGGGTGTCAATGTCTACGAAGGAATGATTGTTGGTGAACACAATCGTGAAAATGACCTGACCGTTAACGTAACACGTGCTAAACATGCAACCAACGTTCGTTCGTCAAATAAGGATTTCACAGTTACACTGAAAGAACCAAGAAAAATGTCACTTGAAGACTCGTTATCCTATCTGAACGACGACGAGTATTGTGAAATCACACCTCAAAGTGTCAGAATGCGCAAGAAAATCCTAAATAAGGGTGAACGTGAGCGTTACGAAAGACGGGGAAGCAAAATCCCGAAATTCAACGGTTGATTTTTACTGAGATTCAGTCGGAAGATAATAGAAAGAAGCGTCTGCAGTTTCCCGCAGACGCTTCTTTCTATTAGTAAACTATAAAAATCAAGGTGAGCTGCATCATTTTATCGGCAGAGTCCGATCAAAGAGGTGACGAAGCGATTCGCCGATGATCATTCTGTGATTTTTCGAATGCCCTCTATCAGCGGCTTAATTTTTTTTTATCATCAGCTGGGAGATGGAGTGTGAATTTGCCCGTCGCCCAACGAGCCCGTGTCCGTTCACTTATTCTGCTGTAACAGTCATTGCACATGAATGTATGAATCGGACGGTTTCTCAGACGCTTGGCAAGCGGAGACTGATCATCAAGATGGCAGACTTTTTCACATAACACGCATTTAACTTTCATGGGATAACCCCCTTCAACGAATCTTAGTATAACAGTTTTCAGAAGTTTAGGCGAAATTTATCCATAAATAAATGAATGCTCGCCCTTCTTAATTCTGTGGGAGGCCAGGCAAAGTACAACCCGGGGTTCATTTGCTGTCCATGATTATTCTTGCTTTTTAAGAGTGTAGAAGGTAAGATTAAAAATAGGAAAAATTAAGGTAACAGGGGGGGATCAAATTGTCCGTTGAAATAATGGTAGGCCGACGTGAAAAAGCCTACGAATTGCTGCAGGCCGATGCGCAGAAAATTCTGAAGCTGATAGGGGTGCAGATGGAGAATTTGACACTGCCCCAGTGTCCTCTATACGAAGAAGTGCTGGACACGCAAATGTTCGGCCTTTCACGTGAGATTGATTTTGCAGTTCGTTTAGGCCTTGTGCGTGCCGATGAGGGTAAAGAATTATTGAGTTCTTTAGAGAGGCAAGTCTCTGCTCTTCATGAGGCATCAACGCGGAAATAAATGATTGCCCAAACTCCATCCCTCTTTCAAGGGGGCAGTTTGGGCTTTTTTTCAGCAATTATTTTGCTGAGAATGGGTTTTTTTTCTGTATGTTTTGCAACTTTTTCTCTTGGAAATGATTGAACTGGGTGAGCCGTATGATTAAAAAGCTTTTTCTGCATTACGATTATTCTTTTCTTGTAGTGATGATGCTCCTGATCAGTTTTGGCATGATCATGATTTACAGTGCCGGTTCAGTATGGGCCACCTTGATTTATAAAAATGCATCGCCGGATTATTTTTTTGTCCGCCAGATGATCTGGTTTGTCGGTGCCGCTTTTTTTGGCTTGATCGGCCTTCTGGTTCCCTACCAGGCTTATCGGTCCGCTGTAAAACCGCTGCTTATTTGTTCGCTGGGCTTGCTCATCCTGCTTTATTTCGCAGGCAGTACGTCAAACAACGCGCAGTCCTGGTTAAATATCGGCTTTTTTAATCTTCAACCGTCGGAATTTGTCAAAATTACGATCATTTTCTATTTGGCATCAGTTTTTTCGAATAAACAAAAGACAATTTCAAAATTTTCGACATCCGTCGCCCCTCCTCTGATTGTTGTGTCTGTTTTTTTTGTTATCATTGCTAAAGAACCGGATTTGGGGACCGCTATGATTATCATTGCCATTTCCTTTGCGATGATTCTTTGCGCCGGGTTAAAAATGAAACATCTTATATGGCTTATGGGCGGAAGCGGTATACTTGTTTATCTTTATTTTACGAAGTTGTTATCAGCCAATGAGGCTGGAAGGTTTACAGCGGCCTATGATCCCTTTGCCGTTGCAAATTCGACAGGACGGCAGCTGATTAATTCTTATATTGCTATTGCATCCGGAGGTCTGCTTGGAAAGGGACTAGGTAGAAGTATTGAAAAAACAGGATTTCTGCCCGAGCCGCAGACAGATTTTATCATCGCGATTATTGGAGAAGAACTGGGCCTGATCGGCGTTCTTTTTGTGGTGCTTTGTATCGCTTATCTGGTTTTTCGTGGATTTGTGACGGCAATCCGCTGTAAAGATGTCTTTGGCAGCCTGCTTGCAATAGGTATTTCCAGCATGGTGGCGGTGCAGACTCTTGTCAATCTGGGCGTTGCGACTGGCTTGCTGCCGCTTACCGGAGTACCTCTGCCGTTCATCAGCTACGGCGGCTCGTCATTGGTTGTTATGGTTTTTTCAATCTGTGTTCTGATGAATATTTCTGCGTTTGTCAATATGAAGAGGACGTCCAGTACAACAGAAGGGAAGAGAGAGAATGTTGAAGCGTACGATTAAAAAACTGCTTGTTGCCAATCGCGGTGAGATAGCGATTCGTATCTGCCGTGCGTGCAATGAACTGGGTATCCGGACAGTTGCCATATATTCCAAGGAAGATATTGGTTCCTATCACCGCTATAAAGCGGATGAGTCTTACCTTGTCGGTAAAGATAAAAAACCGATCGAAGCCTATCTGGATATTGAAGGCATCATCGAGATCGCCAAAGCGCACCAAGTAGATGCCATTCATCCCGGGTACGGTTTTCTTTCTGAAAACGCAGAATTTGCCGGACGCTGCAAGGAGGAGGGCATTATCTTTGTCGGGCCGAAATCTGAACATCTGGTAACCTTTGGTGATAAGTCTGCAGCCAGAGAAGCAGCTGTCAGTGCAGGGATACCGGTTATTCCCGGTTCGGGCGGGCCGGTTAAGTCTGTGGATGAGGTAAAGGCTTTTGGCGCGGAACATGGCTACCCGATCATTATAAAAGCCGTTCTTGGCGGCGGTGGACGCGGCATGCGTATTGTCCGCAGTGAAAATAGTGTGGATGAAGCTTATGCCCGTGCTTCTTCTGAAGCGAAACAGACTTTTGGTAAAGAAGACGTCTACGTTGAAAAGTATTTGGATAATCCCCGCCATATAGAAGTTCAGGTCATTGCCGATGATTCCGGAGAAACAGTGCATCTTTACGAGAGGGACTGCTCGGTGCAGCGCCGCCATCAGAAAGTTGTCGAAGTTGCTCCGAGCCGTGGGCTTGGAGAAAAACTGCGCCTCGAAATATGTGAAGCTGCCGTAAACCTGATGAAAAGCGTTCATTATCTCAATGCCGGGACCGTCGAATTTCTAGTTGTTCCGACGGGAAGCTTTTACTTTATCGAAGTAAACCCGCGCGTTCAAGTTGAACACACGATCACTGAATTGATCACAGGCATTGATATCGTTCAATCTCAAATATTTATTGCTGAAGGGTACGGCCTTCATGAAGATCCGGTTCTCATTCCGGAGCAGAAAGAAATCCACACATACGGCTATGCCATCCAGTGCCGGGTAACGACAGAAGACCCTGCCAATAACTTCATGCCGGATACCGGTAAGATTGTTGCTTACCGAAGCGGTGGCGGTTTCGGAGTCCGGCTTGATGCCGGCAACGCTTTTACGGGATCGGTGATCACGCCCTACTATGATTCCTTACTTGTGAAGCTTTCTACTCTGGCGATGACTTTCAAAGGTGCTGCGGCAAAAATGCTTCGCAATCTTAAAGAGTTCCGGATTAGAGGAATAAAAACCAATATTCCCTTTTTGATCAATGTGGTCCAGCATCCCGCTTTTCTTTCAGGAAACGTATCGACAACGTTTATTGATGAGACTCCTGAGCTTTTCTCATTTGAAAAGAGCCTCGACCGCGGGACTAAAATGCTGACTTATATTGGCAATATTACAATCAACGGTTATCCTGGTATACAAAAAAATAAGAAACCGGTGTTTGATGCGCCGCCGATTCCCGAGATCAAGCTGTCTGATCGCTTTCCATCCGGTACAAAACAAATTTTGGAACAGCTGGGTGCTGAGGGTATATCAAAGTGGATTCTGGAGCAACCGCATGTCCTGTTGACAGATACAACCTTCAGGGACGCGCATCAGAGTCTTCTTGCAACAAGAATGCGCAGTAAGGACATTGTCCGTGTAGCGGCGCAGACCGCCCATTTGCTGCCTAACCTGTTTTCTGAAGAAGCATGGGGCGGGGCGACTTTTGATACGGCTTATCGTTTCCTGCGTGAAGATCCTTGGGCCAGACTTCGGGCAATACGCCAAAAAATGCCGAATATCCTTCTGCAGATGCTGCTTCGCGGGTCGAATGCCGTCGGTTATAAAAACTATCCCGATAACCTGATTAAAGCTTTTGTCAGTGAAGCTGCCAAAGAAGGCGTAGATGTTTTTCGCGTGTTTGACAGCCTGAACTGGCTGGAGGGCATGCGCGTCTCAATGGAGGCAGTCATTGAAAGCGGAAAGATCGCCGAAGGGACGATGTGCTATACAGGCGATATACTCGATGGGGCACGGACAAAATATAATCTTGAATATTATAAAAAACTGGCTAAAGACATGGAGTCAGCCGGTGCCCACATTCTGGGCATCAAGGATATGGCCGGGCTGCTGAAACCGGAAGCTGCCTACCGCCTCATTTCTGAACTGAAAGATACTGTTTCGATACCGATTCACCTCCATACACATGACACAAGCGGAAACGGGGTCTACACTTATGTCCGCGCCATTGATGCGGGCGTAGATATTGTCGATGTCGCAGTCGAAGCTCTTGCCGGCATGACTTCCCAGCCGAGTGCAAACTCGGTTTACTATGCACTTGGCAGTCATGAACGGAAACCGGATATAGCTATTTCCGCCCTTGAATCACTCAGCCACTACTGGGAAAAGGTTCGCCAATATTATTTTCCTTTTGAGAGCGGCATGAAGACATCGAATGCTGAAATTTATAAATTGGAAATGCCCGGCGGCCAATACAGCAACCTTCGTCAGCAGGCCATTGCTGTCGGACTGGGGGAGAGGTTTGAAGAAGTCAAGGACATGTACCGACGCGTCAATCTTCTTTTCGGCGATATTGTCAAAGTCACCCCGTCATCGAAGGTCGTCGGTGATATGACGCTTTATATGGTCCAGAATAACCTAAGCGAAGATGATGTTTTTGAACGGGGAGAAAAGCTGGACTTTCCAGATTCTGTCGTCAACTTTTTCATGGGAGAGCTTGGACAGCCTTATCGGGGCTTCCCAAGAGAATTGCAAAGTATTATTCTGAAGGGCAAAAAGCCACTGACCGACCGTCCGGGAAAATTTTTGGATCCTGTTGATTTCAACGAAATCAAGGGAACACTGGAGGAAAAATTCGATCGGAAATTTGCTGCGTGTGAAGTGCTTTCCGAAGCACTTTATCCAAAGGTTTATACGGATTATCTCCACTTCTGCGAGACTTACGGGAGAATCGGTGTGCTTGGGACACCCACTTTTTTTTACGGTTTGCGGTTGGGTGAGGAAGTTGCCGTAAATATTGAAGAAGGAAAAACGCTGATTGTCAAACTGATTTCGATCGGCCATCCGCAGAAAGACGGCATGCGTACATGTTATTTTGAACTTAATGGCCAGCCGCGTGAAGTGTCGATCAAAGATATGAATGTGCAGTCGACCGACGTGGCGCATGCTAAAGCTGATAAAAATAATCCGGATCAGATCGGGGCTTCCATGCCGGGAACAGTCGTGAAGGTTCTTGTTTCTTCCGGTGAACGTGTGAAAAAGGGCGATCACTTGCTTGTTACTGAAGCGATGAAAATGGAAACAACTGTTCAGGCGCCCAATGACGGCACAATTAAGAAGGTTTACGTTGGAGAGAATGACGTGATTGAGACTGGGGATCTGATGATTGAACTGAAATGACAGATAAGCCTGATCATGGCCAATGAAGTGATAAAAATAGCAGACAAAGGAGGAGCGATCAGCCCCTCCTTTTCTAATAAGCTTATAAGCTTATTAGAAAAAGACTGAAAACAGAAATTATCAACAAAAATAATGAAGCAATTTTTTAATGGCGCTCGCTTAAGAACGGAAGAGCTGCATCATTAAACAAGCTGAAAGGTGTTTTGTAATAGCGTAAGCATTGGCATTCCGGGCATTATAATCCTCGTTCTCGGGATCATTGTGATCTACTTTGCAATGAGAATAATTCGAAATAAATGATTCCTTAAAACTAAAAAAGATTGACTGTTTTTTTAGGCTGTTCCTGTTTCTTCCATCAGAACAAAGAACCGGAGAGAAAAATTCGCTCATTTTTCTCTCCGGTTCATCATTTTTATGAAATTTTAGGGCAACATTCTGCTTACACGGTCATTCACCGTTTATAATGCCTCAGGCCCAGCATGACAAGAATCGTCAGCAGACCAAAAAATCCGGTGACAAACAGGGCATGAAGCAGCAGAAAAATCAGCGCCATTTTAGTTTCAATAATAAAGATACCTGAAACCGCCTGAAGTAAAACTAGGATCAGCGATACAAATAGAATAGTCGAAAGGCTCGGCGCGTTCTGATAGTTTCTCAGACAGCGAACCAGCGTCAGGATCACCCAGACGAGAAGGATCAATGCCAGCAGACGATGAAGATATTGGACACCCGCTTTGCTGATCAGCGGTTCTGGGAAAACATGCCCGTTGCAGAGTGGAAAATCAGTACAGCCTAAGCTTGATTCTGTATGACGGACGAATGCACCGGAATAGATCACAATATAAGTATAGATGCCGAGCAAAATAAAATTCCATGTCATGCCATTGTGCAGCGGCGGGATAATTCGCCGGGCTCGGGGCAAAGTTTCCTCGCAGACAATAAAAGCAATCAACAAATTGCTTGAAAAGGAAAGCAATGAAATGCCGAAATGAAGCGCCAGCACGACAGACGACTGACCCCAGACAACGGCACCCATGCCGAGAAACGCCTGGAGAAAAATAAAAAATACGGACGAAATGGCGAGAAAACGCGCTTCCCAGACATTTTTTAAACGAATCCATACCCAAATGGCCAGGATAACGACAAGAATAGACGCGATTCCTGAGACAGCCCGGTGGCTGAACTCAATCCATGTCTGGTGTACCTGCGCCGTTGGGATGACCTGCCCGTTGCAAAGCGGCCAGTTATGACCGCAACCATAAGCTGAACCGGTATTCGTTACCAGAGTGCCCATTAGGACAACAATCAGGACAGCTGCCGCAGCGGCAAGACTTAATAGTCTAAAATAACGGTCTTTCTTCAATATGCATCACCGTCCTTAGTCCAATTTCATGTTTGCTGCTTTCAAAATCTGATCATAACCAAGTACATCGTTTCTGAAACAAACCCACCTTTCATTTTAACAGATTAGCTTGAATTTAGAGAGTTATCAAGTTCCATTTATCTTAAATATTATTATTGTCGAAATTTAGTCCATGATTTAGGGCATCTGTCCGGCAAAAGTGTGACACATATCATTGTGCCAAATTAAAGACAAATTTCTGCTTTTCATATATAATAAATATATGTTAATTGACTTTGTTTTGAAATTCAGGATGTCCGTATGGCACGTCATTATGGATTTGAGAAATGATTTTTTAATACCAAATGAATTGTCCGTCCGGCATATACTTTATGACGGAACCCCAGGTCATTACCGTTCTTAGAAGGAAGGTTACCGCGGTGAATAAATCCATTACATCTAATGAGCCTTTTGAAAGGGCAGCTGTGGATCTTGAATCTCAGGAAACTCAGGGCCTCTTTAAAGATGTTTTGACAACTGTAAAAATTGGCATCGTTAATTCAAACTTGATTACTGCGTTCACGGGTTTGTGGCTGGCGTTATTTTTTACCGGTCAGTCTATTTTAGCTTTTGCGGCTCCGGTCATCTTTGTTCTCGCAGGGACGGCCCTAGTGATTGCAGGGGGCTGTTCTCTAAATAATTATATTGATCGCGATATCGACCCCCTGATGAAGCGGACGCAGGGACGTCCTTCCGCAACGGGAAAAATTGAACCGAAAAACGTTCTGAAGTTGGGCGTCATCCTGTCACTCACAGGCCTTGCTTTCCTGCTTGCTGCTTCGCCCACTGCCGCTTTTTTCGGATTTGCCGGTCTGCTTGTCTATGTATTGGTCTACACCATGTGGCTGAAACGCACGCATTCAATCAATACGATCATTGGCAGCCTGGCAGGCGCAGTTCCGCCGCTGATCGGTTGGGCAGCTGTTGATCCTTCTCTGAACTCACCCATCCCATGGATTCTGTTTTTGATTATGTTTATCTGGCAGCCGCCCCATTTTCTTGCACTGGCAATCAAGCGTGTAGAAGAATACCGACGTGCCGGCATACCGATGCTGCCGGTCGTTGCCGGATTTTCAATCACACAGCGGCAGATGATTGTTTATGTGGCAGTTCTTGTTCCGGCTTCTCTGCTGCTTTATTCGTTGGGGACATTTTATACCGCTGCTGCACTTGTCCTTGGAACAGGATGGCTCGCCTATGCGGTTTTTGGTTTGTTTACAAAAAATATCGTCAAATGGGCCAGAATCATGTTTGTGATCTCGCTGAACTATCTGACTTTACTCTTCATGTTGATGATTCTTGCAACATTTATCTAAAACAACTCGACAGTCATAATTTCTAAGTCACAAAGAAACCATTAATTTCTTGTCTGGTACAGGTGTTTCCTGCTTTTCTCGAATTATTTGCGTTAGGGTTAAACGCGGGTTTTGGGCAACAGGCAAAAAAACGAACGGCGTAAATAGGCCATAACGGTCGCTTCTGAGATGATTCCCTTTGATGGTGTGTGCAAATAACGAGAAAACAGTCAAGGCACCTTCTTCGAGCAGCGTAAAGCCATCATCTGGAAGAGACCCCTCGTGATACAACTGCACATCTTGTAGCTTTCCATGGCGTTCACGGTTTGTAGGATTCTGGTCGCCCGGATTGATCACCTGATCCAACGCTTGGGGTTCGCCACAGAGCGCTTTAGCTTTGGCATGGATTGACTCCCAAAGTGATAAGTGAAGGCTCCTAGGGTCTGCTTCATTGTCCGAAAGGTGGTTTCGATGGTAAAGTACTAGGCATAAAGACGAACAATGGTTTTCGGAGCTCGTGTTTGATCCGTGCTGACCAGTATTCCTTCTGCACGCACATGTTAATCAATACAAAGCGCAGTTCGTGATTGATACAGCCCCCTGACCCCAGAGCAGATCCTGACAGAGATAGGACATGGGTTCATCTTTACCATACGGCTGGCGTGTCGTGGTATGAAAGGAAAAGTCGCTTTACTCACCCCGCCATCTTGGGTATCAACCGCATTGCGGTAAGGGGAAGATTGATGTCTCAGAAAAGCAAAAGTAGCGGCATCGAAAAAAGCTTGTCACTGGAATCCATTGGTAGAATAAGTTGGTTCATGGTATATTTTCTAAAGAGTATCAAAAGAAACGCCTCTGAATAATGTGGACTGGTCATTTGCATATTATAAAAGAGAGACGTTTTTTTTTTTTTTTGTGAAAAAACCAACATAAACATAAAAATCGAGAGGAGATAAAATCCTCTCGATTTTTATATTGAGGCCGCCTTCTAGGAAAGACTCCTAACCGTGAAGTTTAGGGATTAATATCGTACTTAGAACCATAACCATAACTATTTTTTAGTGGGTGAAACTTAATCGTTCTCATTTCAGAACTTAGTAATTCAGTCCCTCCCCATTCGTGTTGCAAAATTGACTTTCGATCAACATATTCAGCACTAAAATATACTTGATTAATGTCAGATTTATAAATGTACTCATAGGCTATATTAGGTTTTTCTTCCTTAACATAAATGAACCGGTGGTATTGACCGTCATTTTCTGTTCCAAAGGAAGAGACCTCAATATCTTTCTTGGCTATTCCTTGCTTTGTTATATAGTGATTTATTGTTGACCACGCTACTTCTCGTTTCTGTTGCCGATATGAATAATATCCAAGGCACCCTAGAATTATTATGATCAAGGCTATTAACGTAATAATAAGTAACCGGTTTTTATTCATAGAAATCTCCTTACTCTTGTTTTAATTGCACACTTTCTCTAAAAAATGACTATACATAAAAACATCCGGCAATGCATAAGGCCCTACAAAGCCATGCATGGGGATGACAACATTATATTTGCCAGTTCCGAAATAGAAAGCTTGATATACTAATTTTGAGCAGTAAGTCGGACTTAATTGATATAGATTAGAGTTAATGGCATAAGCAAGAATGATATTTTTATAATTCACATTCCCAGTCGACGAATAAAAGTGAGTTAATGCATAATGACCAGCTTTATACTACGCTTTTTCAAATATTTATCTTGTCAAACGCTGTCG
This sequence comes from Sporolactobacillus pectinivorans, assembly GCF_002802965.1. Classification (NCBI taxonomy): domain Bacteria; kingdom Bacillati; phylum Bacillota; class Bacilli; order Caryophanales; family Sporolactobacillaceae; genus Sporolactobacillus; species Sporolactobacillus pectinivorans. The sequence continues at coordinate 1,784,729 of NZ_NXGA01000001.1, forward strand.
ACAAAAGAATAAACTTGAGAGTGAAAAGTTCTCTATGAATAAAAAAGGATACCCCTTTTCTCGTTAAGCTGTGCGGGCGACAGGAAATTCTGTTCAGTACGGATCGAGCACGGGATCCAGAAACCCTTGTTTGCAGTGATAGCTGCCCCCCCTCAAATTATTATCTTAATCCCCCGTTTTCTTAGGGTGGTTTTAACGCCCCCTTTATGGGCCTCCTCTGTTTCTGTTCCGGATGATCAGATGCTCGCTCCTCAACATCTGGAATGCCCTTAAATGCCAACGCAAGTTAAGCTCAGTCTGCTTTGCAATCAGTTCGTCTAACTTGTCCCGGTACTCGAATGGTCTGCCAATCTCTTCTTTTGCACATTCAGATGTTCTATAGCTTTGCTTATGGCCTCATCCGCTCTTTTAGTCCTATTAGAAATACCATCTACCAAGTGTTCTTGCTTGACCACTTTCAGCATATTTAGTAGTTTTCGGCAATAGAATAGAACGTAAGCCTGTCCATAAAAAGGGAGAGTTAAATCCTTGCCGATTGTTTGCGCAGCCACAGACGACGAAGCTTTTCTTAACCCAAAACTGAATACGCAGCTGGAACAGGAAACAAAGGGGTTCTTGGAACGTATATTCTGACCGGTGTTTAGTCCGTTTGTATTTTGGTGAGAATGGGAACAGGAACGAGGAGGAGGATAGGATAAGCTGATGAAACAATTAATCTGCCATAAACCGATTCGCTTTTTGTATACCCTTCTAATGCTAATCGCTGTTTTCACAGTAGGAACGCAGGCTGATTTTGAAAAAATTGCTGTTGCTGAAGGAACTTCGCAGCGTTTATCGGGAGAATCTCATCATTTTTCACCCGTGATGCACTCTGAAAAAATGCTTGCTGAACAAATAAACAGTCAGAGGAAAAAGAATCATACTGATCCACTCAGCTTGGATTGGGATCTTTTTCGTTTTTCACGATTCGAAGCAAGGGATCTTGCTTCCGGGAAAATCAGTAAAATAGATGCAACAAAAATCGAACGTGTACTGGCAGAATGCGGCCGTACTCGAATGAGTATCCATACAATCGTTGTCCATGGTGTACCAGGCCGACAATTTCCTGGATCATCATGGTGGCGCACGGATGATGTTCGTCTGCTAATTGGTTCCCAGTCTATTCATTATCTTGGAACCGGGCATGCCAGGGGACTATCAGGCGAATACTGGGTCATTTTATATGCCTCGAGAACATGATTCTGTGCCTGCGATTCATTTATCCCCGATTTCGGCAGCGATTTTTACTCGGTGACTGTGGGCCGCTTAACGGGCGCATGATCCACAATACCTAAACGACCCAGAGATTGATATAATAGAAATGTAAAAAAGGGGCTCAGGGGGAAATTGATAGTGCGAAAAATAAATATAATCATTTTCTCCATTGCGGTCCTTATTTTCACAGGAACTTTTCTTACGAATCAGCTTAATTTTCCGGAAACAGGAAGCGGAATAACGAATAATCAGCAACCGGCATTGCAGGGCGCTTCTGAAACCCGTCCCTTGTTCAGTGTCCCAAGGACAGGAATCCACACATTTATGGGAAAAGACGAGACCCAGATTCTGAAGGCTTTCGGAAAACCTGATCGGATTGATGAAACCGAATATGGCTATCGCTGGTTTATATACGGGCGCAATACGTCAAGTTATCTGCAGATCGGGATTGACACGAGAACGCATCGTGTGACGACCATCTATGTGCTCGGCAATAAACTGCAAACTGCCCCTTTCGAAATCGGCGAACAATCCCGGGCAATTTTTAAAAAAATGCCGCCATCCCATATAGTTTCGATGACCGATCGAGGAACAAAAATAGATTTTGAACTGAGCGGAGAAGACATGACAGTGAGGCCGCTCGTCAAATTTGGCACAAGCTGGGTCCAGTTGAACTTTGATCATGTTACCGGCAGGCTGATGGCGATCCGCTATATGTCGCCAGATGTTCTTGCCCTGCAGCGCCCTTATTCGATGGCCTATGAAGGGACACTGCCGCAGGAGCCTGCGTTGTCTGATAAGGAATGGCAGGCGGTCGATGACGCTGAAGATATGGAAATTTTCGATATGAGCAATCTTCTTCGGATTCGATTCAAAAAAGCTCCTCTTGCTTGGAGTGCTTCCGCACATCAGGCGGCTTTTCTGCATAGTAGAGAAATGAAAATAAAAAATTACTTTTCTCATGATTCCAAGTGGTCGGGTGATCTGAAAACACGGCTTGAGAAAGAGAAAATCACTTTTCTTGTTGCGGGTGAGAACATTGCTGCAAGATATCCGGATGCGGCAGCTGTAACGATTGGCTGGCTGAACAGTATTGACCATCGGAAGAACTTGCTGAACGCAGACTTTTCCGAGCTGGGTGTCGGTTCATACCAGAATTATTATACGCAGGATTTTGTGCAGCCAATGGGACCTTAAAACCGGATAAATTGGGCGCACATCTTCTTTTCCATTGACTATGATAATTACAGGCGGGATTCGCGGAGAAGATTGTCTGAAGATATCTCTGTGAATCCAATGGAAAGGAGTGCACCTGCAAATTGGCTGAAGAAAAAACGAATGCTGCCTTAAGGCATTTTAAAGCGTTTTTACGCAAGAATCCGGAAATTGTGACCTATGTCAGGGAACATGGTATAAAATGGAGCAATGTTTTTGATGACTGGGTGATATTCGGTGAGTCGAATGATATTTGGAAAACGTACGGAGTCAATCCTGAAAAAAAGACTGAGAAGAATGCCAATCCACCTTTTTCCTGGAAAAAGATCCTTAAAACTGTTGATAATATAGACACCAAACAATGGCAGGAGAGACTTGATACGCTGAGCGGCGCACTCTCAGGTATTCAATCACTGATCGGTCAATTCAGGCAGACCGGCGGCCAGAATGGATCTGCAGAAGACGGAAATAGTGAGAATTCGTCTGACCAGCCTGCAGCATCGCAAATGTCTGGTCATACGGATGAGCAGCGTCCATTTTTCTTTCGAAAGGATTGAAACCGATGAGGGATGAAGTACAAGCTTACCTCGACGGACGAGTGGAAGAGAAACTTTTTGTGCGTCTGCATCCAGAATGGTATCGCCGGCTTAGCAGGGCGCCTTGGGAACTGAACCGGCTCAAACCGGCTGCAGATCTTTTCTATGGGCGAACTTTCGGCCAAAAACTTGATCGTTTGAATCAGAGGGCCGGCCTGTTGTCTATGCTGATGGGCATGGCACAGGAGATGACATCGGGCGGAAGCGAAAATAAGACGGAACCGTGAGCCTTTTTACACTATAAGAGTCCGTTCAAAAAGGAAGGCAAAAAGGGCCGAAGCCGGGCAGGACGCCACGTCCTGTGGCATGTTCGGCATAAAAGCCTATCTATGGCTGTTACAACCAGGCTCATCCTCAATAGAGGTTGAGCTTCGCCGGGTTTTCATGGCCCTAATGGCTTAGCTGCCACATGAATGGAACTTTCTATTCATTTGTTGTATATTTTATTTAAGTTGGAGGTGGTAAAATGATAGCAACAATTGAAAGTGTTTCACTCCTCGACGAAACGGATCAGCTGGCGTCAATGGTGTTGCACTCTGAACTCTATGAAAGATATATATCCTGCCGAGAGGCGGTTGCAAGCAATAAAGCAGCACAGATACTGATCGGGCAATTTCAGGCGGTCAGGGAAAAGTATAATGAGGTGCAGCGGTTCGGCCGCTATCATCCGGATTATAAATCGGTCATCCGTCAAATGATGGATACTAAGCGGACTGTGGATATGAATCCGCTTATTGCCGCTTATAAAAATGCGGAAAAAGAACTGAATGATTTATTGGGGCAGGTCAGCTTGCAGTTTGCCTGTGCGGTTTCCCAGTCAATCAAAGTCCCGACAGGAGATCCGTTCTTTGATCGCGCCTGCAGCTCCGGCTGCGGCGGCGGTGGAAAATGCAAGTGTCATGTCTGAACGTATTCTGAAAAACAGAATTGGACAAAGGTGGTTAAATGGCAATGCCATTAAAAAAGAGAGACGGGCTGATCATTTGGCTCTACAATACTAAATATCTGCGCGTATTGAGACGCTATGGCTATGTACACTATGTTTCAAAAAGAATGAAATACGCTGTGATGTATTGTGAACATGAAACAACAGAATCCGTTGTCAGCCAATTGGAAAAGCTGAAATTTGTGAAACACGTGGAACTGTCTCATCTTCAGGAGGTACGGACAACTTATGAAAAGGGAAAATCGGAAAGAGAAGTAAAGGACGAAGTTTTTAACTAATAGAGCCTGTTCGAAAAGATAACTAATCCGCTAAAATTTTATACTTTCTTATAGTATAAAAAAACCCGCAGAAAAGACTGCGGGCCGTCTTCACGCATCAATTGATGCAAGACAATGGGAGAGGAGAAACCGGCGGAAAACTTATGGGGAAACGTAAGTATCCGCGGTTGGGCCAACATCTCAAAGGATGTTGCCAGATGCTATTATTCACTCGTTTCTGTGATTCTATACATTTTTTCGACGTTGTTTGTGAGAGGATGGAAAGTCTGTGAGAGTGATTGCCGGTGAAAACAAGGGAAGACAGCTGAAATCTGTGGCCAGTCGTCTAACGCGTCCGACTACAGATAAAGTAAAAGAGACCATTTTCAATATGATTGGCCCTTATTTTCAAGGCGGTAAGGTGCTTGATCTGTACGGAGGAAGCGGCGGGCTTGGGCTCGAAGCCTTAAGCCGAGGAGCAGAATATGCTGTATTTGTTGACAAAGCAGGAGCAGCCTGCAAGGTAATGGAAGAAAACGCACGCCATTGCGGTTGCAAAGACCGATGCGACATTCTGCATCGTGATGCAGGGAGCGCACTTGAACAACTTGCCAAACGCGGGGAAATTTTTGACTATGTATTTCTGGATCCGCCCTATGCCAAACAGCATCTGGAAGGCGACATTATGACCATGCTGGAGAAGCGGATGCTTTCGAATCAAGCAATTATTGTAGCTGAACATGAGGATACGGCTAAGCTGCCGGATTCTTTCGAGCCGGGCATGGTGCGCTGGAAATACCGAACCTATCAAGGAAAAACCGCTGTTTCAATATACTGCTTTCAGCATGAAAACCAGGGAAGTGTGCTATCGTGAGTGAGAAAATTGCTGTTTATCCGGGAAGCTTTGACCCGGTTACCTATGGGCATCTTGATATTATCCGCAGGGGCCTGTCCGTTTTCGATCACATCATTGTTGCTGTGTTAAATAATTCGAGAAAAGATCCGCTCTTCACGGTGAACGAGCGTGTCTCGCTGCTTAAAACTGCAACAGAAGGCCTGGGTTCCGTGAGCGTCGATTCATTTGACGGGCTGCTTATGGATTACGTACATAAAAAAAATGTTAAAATTGTTCTTCGCGGACTGAGGGCTATTTCTGATTTTGAGTACGAACTTCAGATCGCGTCAATCAATAAGAGCCTCAATCCGGAAATTGAGACTTGTTTTATGATGACCAGCAATCGCTTTTCTTTTTTAAGTTCAAGTATGGTTAAAGAAGTCGCAAAATACGGGGGATCTGTCCACGACCTTGTTCCGGAAGCTGTCGAGCAGGCAATCAAGCAAAAATATTCTGCTGGCGGCCACGGCCTATAAATCATGCTTTACCATTGTTCTGCGGAGCAGGATGCAAGCGAAAATAAGCAGGACAAAAGCGGTAATCATCGGACCGTCCTGCATCACTTTATCTGTCACCGATCCCAGTCCCTTGCTGGCTGCAAATGCGGTATTCGTGTCCAGCCGGCTGGTGACACGGAGTATCCCGTAAAGGATCCATGCGGCGCAACTTGAAAATAAGGCGTGGAATAGCCTTCCGATTAGAAAAGGCCGGGCACTGATCCCGGCTTGTGATAGAATGCTGACTGCCTGGGCCTGAATAGAGAATCCGCAGAATCCGAGCAGGCCACTCGCAAAGATGACACGTTCCTGGAGTGGGGCGGAAGCAGCGCCGATTTCGTGTGTCCCAATCGTCAGTTCAAAGACACCCGGAAGAGATGCAGGGCCAAGTGAAGGGGTAAATCCGCACAATTTAATCAATACTGTCAACCCGCTGCTCAGCAACCTGATCAGGCCGGTCTGTACCAGCAGCTGGTAGATCATTGAGAACAGAGCGATAAAACCGCCAATGACGAGAAGTGTCTGCACAGAAGCAATTACTGCGTCTCCCAGCATTCTTCCAAACGGTTTGTAGCGACGCATTCGGTCTTCATGCATGCTGCGGAAAGCTTTTGCTAATACTGAAGCAAAACGGGAAGATTCATAGTCACTCTTAATGTTCCGGTGGTAGAAGCGCATCACAAGCCCGACCCCGATGTTCCCGATGTAATGAGCGAGTGCGAATACAATGCCCAGTGAAGCCTGATGGAAAAACTGGACAGCGGTGACGTTAAAAAGGAAAAGCGGATTGCTGAAATTGGTAAAACTGGACAGCCGTTCAGCTTCATCTTTTGTCAGTTTTTTCTCTTGGTAAAGTTTCGCAGTCATGCGGGCTCCGGCGGGAAAACCGGAAAAAAGCCCCATCACAAAGACAAAACCGCCGATTCCAGGCACTCGGAATAATGGCCGCATTACGGGTTCCATAAGTGCTCCGGCTAAGGTGACAACACCGAAACCGATCATAAGCTCTGAAAGAACAAAAAAAGGAAAAAGGGCCGGGAATACTTTTTCCCACCATAGCTCGAGGCCCTGATAAGAAGCTGTGGCAGCCGCCACAGGATAGCGGATCATCAGAAATACGGTTCCGGCTGAGCCTGCGGCAAGCAAGTAAGTTGTTATCTTTGAGCGGTTCATAGGTTTCTCCTTTGATTGAGCAATTCTCGGTGAATGACTTGTCCCTGTCACAATATACGGGACAGCAGGCAGAGATAGACCAGAAGATCAGTACAAAAACGGATATTATTCCACAATGGTGTATTTAATCCGAGACTGTAGTAATCTGATTTTATGAATGGATAATGTACCGGGGGGAAACGCCATTGCAGCGTCAAAAAAGAATTTTTCTACAGTTATTTGTTATTATTATGGTGCTGGCCCTTGCTGCATGTTATGTGATCAGGCTGCCGTATTTTATCCAGAGCCCCGGCAAGGCCCAGTCGATGACTCAGATGGTGAAAGTCCGCGGCGGTTATCCCGTGAACGGAGATTATAGCCTGGTATATATATACCTTGGACAGGCCAATGTTTATGAGTATCTCTGGGCAAAGTTGGGCGGAAACAAGTACACGACTCTGGTTAATGAAAATGCGGTTAAACTGCCGAATGAAGATGACAAGGCTTATAATCTGCGTCAGGAAAATTATATGACCGAAGCGCAGCAAAGCGCAGCTTATATCGCATACAAAGCGGCGGGAAAGAAGCCGAAACTGCTTCAACAGGGTGTGCTGGTGCTTGATACTATATCCGCTATGCCCAATGCGAAAGTTTTGAAATCCGGAGATCTGATTGTCGGTGTGGGAAATCACAAAATTTCTTCGACCAATGAGATGGAAGGGCTCTTGAGGAAGAAGAAACTGGGTGATCATTTTGATCTGACGATTGTTCGAAATAAACATATGGAAAAAGTCAATGTCCAGATAGCCAGGTTCCCCAAAAGTATCGCCGGGAGTAGTAAAAGCCAGGGCATCGGCATTTATCAGAGCGATCAGTTCAAGGTGGATGTGAAGCCGCCTGTCCAGTTCAATATAACAAATATCGGTGGACCTTCCGCTGGCCTGATGATGACGCTTGATATTTATGATCAGCTCACCCGTCAGGATTTAGCAAAGGGGCGCAACATAGCCGGAACCGGTACGATCGAGCTGGATGGAACCGTTGGACCAATCGGCGGCATTGCGGACAAAATCGTAGGAGCCAATAAATCTGGAGTGAAAATTTTCTTTGCGCCAGTTGCCGATCACGAATATGACACGGCTCGGGAAACAGCGAAAGCAATCGGATCGCATATGAAGATCGTTCCTGTCCGCACGTTCAATGATGCAAAAAACTATTTATTGAAATAAGAAAAGGACGATTTCTCATGCATTATTGATTTGCATCGAGAAACTGTCCTTTTTCTTCGTCATAACGGACTGGCGGGTGGCTGGTTTCGGCCGTTTGATCAGCTGATCTTCCAGATAAATAATCGTAGAGCGTTGCTGCCTTTACATCGAGATCAAGTGCCGGTAACCGATGCTGCCTGATCTTGGAAATCAGGGGAATCTGCAGTTCTTTTCGTTTCATGGCCAGGTATTTCTGACCCTTCCGGTTCATCCCGAGCAGCCGCAAATAACTTGCTTCTCCGGATGCAGCCTGCCCCCTTGCTTCGCTTTTTCCTGTACTTGTCAGGACGTGCACACAGAGGCGCTGCAGCCGCGACCAAGTATAACGTTTTGTTTTAACTGCGGAGATAAAATCATGAAAATTTTGTGCACGGCCAATACAGGCGAGCAAGCGGTGTTCAATGCCTTCTTCAGCTTCATAAATCTCCGCGAGCTGATCCGGGGTCGATGAGAGCAACCTGAATTTCAGAAACGGGAAAAACGTTTCCCAATTTGCAAAATCTTGATGCTCTTTTACTGTTTTCAGCAATGAGCGAGTGAAGGAGGGTATCTTATCAGCAGCTTCATCCCATTCTTTATTGGTAAGTAAATGGTCACGAATGCTGCTCGCACTTGCAATCGGACTGTTTTCTGTAAAAAAAGAATCATTATGCCCTGATTCTTTGCGCTGGATTGTTATGGGCTCGATATGGCTCCCGCGATTCCATATGGCACGGATGTACTGATAACCGAGGATATTGTTCGGCTGGGTCAGATCGACTAAATCAGCGGTCTGTGACATGGCAGCCAGGTGGTGGTATGCAGCAGCGTGGGCGTTCGGATAGCTGATGCCTTGTTTCAGGGCGTCCATTAATTCACGGCGGTATTCAAGCTGTTTGCTTTCAATTAGATGCAGGGTCTTTGTGAACGGAGCAATTCGGCCGGCTTCGCTTCCGAAAACCAGGTGGGAGACGCCGATCTGATCAAGGACAGAAACGGCGCCGCCGGCAAATATATCGGCTTTGCCAACCGCAAAAATGTAAGGCAGTTCGATGACGAGATCTACTCCGGCACGGAGAGCCATACAAACCCTGTCCCATTTTGAAACAAGCGACGGTTCTCCCCGCTGCACGAAATCACCGCTCATGGTCGCAATGATCAAGTCAGGCGAGAGTGTATGACGAATTTGATCCAGTTGGTATAAATGACCGTTGTGAAGCGGATTATATTCAGTAACGACTCCGGCAATCAGCATGCTGCAGTTTCCTTTCCCTGTGAGGATCATATAGTATTAGCTGCGCACATTTTATCATATTTTTTCGGAAATAAGAAATTGCCTTTGCGTGAATCGCTGTGTTAACCTTATTACAGGGGGTCGGCACTGATTGACATTCCGCAGGGCAGAGATTATAATAACATTTGTTGTCTAGAGGTGGTTAATTATGTCTTTATCATGGTCAGTTCCCGAACTGCTTCAGCACAGGCAGGAGGGATTTGGTTTTCACGAAGAAGTCGTATTGCCTCTGGAATTGTTTCGAGCGGATCCTGAAGTGAGAAATTTGTCGCCTGTTGATGTAAAGGGCGTTGTTGAATTTTCAAAACGGTCGCTGACATTTCATCTGCAGATCAGTGGAATAATGGTGTTGCCTTGCGCAATTTCATTGGAAGATGTCGACTATCCTTTTGCTATCAGTACTTCAGAAACTTTTTTGCTGAACGGCACGGAAGATTCGGATCTTGAGAAAGGGGAATTTGTTCATGAAATTGAAGATGAGCAGATTGACCTTGTTCCTTCTCTTGTTGAAGCTATTCTGGTTGAAAAACCAATGCGCGTTGTCAGCGAGAGGGTCAGGACCGAAAAGTTATCCGGAAATGGCTGGGAGCTGGTAACGGATGAAATGGCAGCACGGCAGATTGATCCAAGGTTGGAGAAACTGAAGAAGTTTTTTAACGATTAAATAGATTTGAGGAGGTGTGAACCGTGGCAGTACCTAAGAGAAGAACATCGACTACTCGCAAGAACAAGCGGCGTACACATTTCAAACTGGCCGTTCCGGGCATGGTGAAATGTGATAACTGCGGTGAATATAAATTAGCACATCGTGTATGTCCGAATTGCGGCTCATACAAGGGTGAAACAATCGTAGAAAAATAATTTGGTCTGTTCAGATGGGAAGCGGAAGCTTCTCTTTTTTTTATGCCCTTTTTGTCTATTTTATGGTCAAGGAAGTTAAAATGTTTGAAAGCACGGCATAGCAGTTATTGTTGAAAGTATCGATAGAATCATTTTGACGGGATTTTAACCAGCGTTTAACTGCAGTAAAGCCATTAACTGCAAAAGATTCACCGGATCGCGTCCATGATTTACTGAAGCAATCCCTTCTCTAAAAGTGGAACGTGATTATTCTATTGATCCTATCATCTGCATATTGATGGGAAGGAGCAATCGTTCACACATCCACTATAAAAGAAAAGAGGGAGCAGACATGCCATCTATTCGACAAGATGCCTGGTCACATGCCGAGGATTGCAAGTTGGCGGAAACAATTCTCAGGCACATCAGCGGGGGAAGTACGCAATTAGCCGGGTTTGCGGAGGCAGCCGTTTTGTTGTCGCGGACATCTGCAGCTTGCGGATTTCGCTGGAATTCGGCTGTACGCAAGCAATATAGTAAGGAACTGACTGAAGCCAAAGCGCAAAGAAAAGGATTGAAAAAAGGACGGCAAAAGGATCTACAGAGTGTTTCCAGTGAAGAGATCGCTACGGATCCAGACCATCGTCTAATATCAGACTCCGTGCTTGACCAGATGATCCTTTTTCTTAACCGATTAAAAGATGAGCAGCCGGGTCAGTTTTCACAGAACCCGACAGGGCAGCTCCTCCAGCAAGTACAGGCTGAAAACAGCGAACTCACTCAATCCTGCAGGAAGCTGGAACTGGAGAATAAGACTTTGAGAAAGAACTATGCCGATCTTCTTGGCGTCATAAAAATGATTGATCAGGCTAGAAGAAATATTTCGACGGAAACTGATGGACTGTCCGTTACTTCCGAATGAGCTATCACAATAAAACGACCGTTGCTATTCATTCGAGGGAGAAGCCATGCTGATGGCTTCTTTTTTATGCCGTCACAACTATATCTCCGTCCACATCTGTTGGCTTGCTAATCGGCAAGTTTTATTTACACTTTAAAAAAAAATAAAAATCTAAAGGATTTAAGCCAAGTTTTCTTTATAATGAGACATTTAAGGGGAGGACCTATTTGTAAAATCGAGAATATTTAATATTGTGTGGTGAAAAGTGGAGGATTGTGGTAAAGTAAGACCAAGAGGAGGCGCTCATTTATGTTTATGGGAGAATTCAATCATAGCATAGACATAAAGGGACGCCTGATCATACCTGCAAAGTTCAGGGAAGAACTCGGAGAATCGTTTGTCGTGACGCGCGGTCTTGAGCAATGCCTGTTTGTCTATCCGATGTCTGAGTGGCAGCACATTGAAGAGAGGCTGAAAGCTCTCCCGTTCACAAGAAAAGATGCAAGAGCGTTTACCCGTTTATTCTTTTCAGGAGCCAGTGTCTGTGAGCTGGATAAACAAGGGCGGGTTTCCATCGGGAACGGTCTGAGAGAATACGCCGGAATTGATAAAGATTGCGTTGTGATTGGAGTCTCAACACGGCTGGAAATTTGGGACAGCAACGCCTGGCATCAATATTTTGAAGAATCCGAGGCGTCCTTCAGCGATATTTCAGAGAGCCTGCTAGACACGGATTCATAAATTGAGAATGCCTCAAGGTTCTCGCCTTACATCGCAAGTTAGGACCGGACGCAAGGAGAATGATGAGTCAATGTTTGAACACACTACTGTCTTAAAGGAAGAGGCTGTGGCCGGGCTGAACATTAAACCGGACGGGCTTTACGTTGATTGCACTTTAGGCGGTGGCGGACACAGTGAAGAAATCGTCAAGAGGCTGGGAACCGGACGTTTGTACGCCTTTGATCAGGATCAGGAAGCGTTAAAAGCCGCGGAGAAACGGCTTGAACCTTATTCTGAGAAAATTACTTTTATCAAAGCAAATTTTCGTACAATAAGAGACAACCTCAGTGAAAGAAACGTCACTCAGGTAGACGGAATCCTTTTTGATCTTGGTGTTTCATCACCGCAGTTCGATCATGCGGACAGGGGATTCAGTTATCAGCAAAATGGTCCACTGGATATGCGCATGGACAGGGAGCAGTCCCGGACTGCAGAAGAAATCGTGAATGAATGGCCATATGAGAAACTGGTTCATATTTTTTTTATGTATGGAGAGGAACGTTTCTCAAAACAAATTGCCAGAATGATTGAACGGCAGCGTTCCTCACGTCGCATTTCAACCACTGAAGAGCTCGTTGAAATAATCAAAGAAGCTATTCCTGCACCTGCCCGGCGAACAGGCGGGCACCCGGCCAAACGGGTGTTTCAGGCGCTCAGGATAGCCGTTAATGATGAACTTGGCAGTCTGGATGATGCTTTACGTCAGTCGCTTGGGTTGTTGAAGGTTGGGGGCCGGATTTCAGTAATTACCTTTCAGTCACTGGAAGACAGGCTGTGCAAACAGTTTTTTAAAAAATATAGCGAACTACCGGAATTACCTCCTGGGCTTCCTCAGCTTCCCGAAGATGATGAACCTGTCCTCAGGCGCGTATCCAGAAAGCCGGTCACACCCTCAGCCTCTGAAGTGGAGAGCAATCGCCGTGCCCGATCGGCAAAATTGAGAATTGCAGAGAAAATAAGAGCAGTCAAGGAGGAGAAAATATGAGTCAAACGCAGCGCGCTTTTAACTTACCTGAATCAGAATTTGCTGAACCGAGACGCCAATATGTAAAGGATCCCTCAGTTACGACCCGGCATATCACCAAGGGGGAGAAATTGCTTTGGACGCTTGCCGGTGTCGCCGTTTTTCTCCTTGCTGCATTGATGATTACGAATCAAACCAGGCTGTATTTGACTTCTCAGGATATTCAGACGCTGCAGGACAAGCTGGGTAATCAGTCAAAAATAACCCAACAGCTTAAGGCGGACGCCGACAGTCTGAGTTCACCTGACCGGATTGTCAATTTCGCGGAGAAACAGCTCGGGCTTAAACTGGATATTAACAACATCAAGGTTCTTCCATAAGGTGGCTTGGGCCAATGTTTCAGAGAAAAAAAAGAGCGATCAGTTTATGGTCAGGAATAGTCGGCGGTCTTTTTATGCTGGCTTTTTTTATAATTATCGGCCGGTTTGTTTATATTGCACAGGGAAAAGAAGTAGATGGGCAGAAACTTCTTCAGCTTGGTAGCAGGCAGTGGACCGAGCTGGATCTTATTAACGAGAACAGAGGAACGATATATTCAAGCGACGGGGGAATTTTTGCAGAAGATGTGCCGGCTTATACGCTGTATGCTGTGATCAGTCCTAAGGCGGCGGTGCACGTCGTAGATAAGGAAAAAACGGCAAGAGAACTTGCTCCGATACTGAAAATGAAAGAATCGGATATTCTCGCACAACTGAATCGGAATGCCTATCAGGTCGAATTTGGCACGAACGGGAAAATGCTCAGTTCCCAAACAAAACAGGAAATTGACCGCCTAAAACTTCCGGGGCTCGACTATCTGGCAGGATCAAAGCGTTATTATCCTGAACAGTCCAGCGCTGCCTACACTATCGGATTCACGCAAACGAATCCGAATACCAATCAACAGACGGGTGTGCTTGGCGTTGAACAGTCAATGAACCGCTATTTGACTGAGCGGGATGGCTCCGTCCGTTATTACACAAGTGCGGGGGGAGTGCCTATCCCTGATGAAAAGCAGAAGATTAATACGCCGGTTCCCGGCAATAATGTTTATCTGACCCTGAATTCCCGCATTCAGACAGTGCTTGAACAGGCAATGGCACAAACGAATAAAGTATACAAGCCAACCAGCATGATTGGAATCGTGGCCGATCCAAAAACAGGTAAAATTCTGGCAATGTCAACCTATCCCACTTTCAACCCCAATAACCGGGATATTACACAGTTCAGCAATATTGCCATCTCAACTCCCTACGAACCCGGATCGGTTATGAAAACTTTTACCGTAGCTTCAGCAATTGATGCCGGTGTTTTTAATGGAAAAGCAACCTACGCATCCGGATCCTATAGGACGAAGGGCGGAACCATTCATGACTGGGACACCGCCGGCTGGGGAAATATTAATTTTGATCAGGCCTTCGAGCTTTCATCAAACGTTGGGATGTCTGTTCTGACTGATAAATATTTAGGTCCGGACCGGCTGGAAGAGTATTGGAAAAGGTTCGGGTTTATGAAGAAAACCGGTATTGATCTTCCGGGGGAAAGCCAGGGAATCGTTAACTGGAGCTGGCCGATTGACAAACTCGAAGCATCCTTCGGCCAAGGTTCTGCTTTTACTGCTATGCAGATTGTGCAGGCATCAACAGCTATCGCCAACAACGGTGTCATGATGCGTCCGTATGTCGTGGATAAAGTCGTCAATCCAGACAACGGAAAAACGATCCTGTCCAACCATCCGGTGGTGGCCGGGCATCCGGTTTCCAAGAGTGCTGCGGAGCAGACGCGTGCGCTGATGCGCCAGGTGGTCAGCAATAAAGATGTTGTCAACGGATATGGCGCAACAGGTACGGCTTTCGACCTTCCCGGATATGATGTTATAGGCAAAACCGGAACGGCCCAGATTGCTCAAAATGGAAGATATCTCCAGGGAAAGGATAATTACGTTTTTTCGTTCCTTGGTATGGCGCCTGAAAATGATCCAAAGGTGATTGTTTATGTAGCGATTAAACAGCCTCATCTAAAACCGACGGATCTCGGGGATGAACCGGTGATAAATATTGTCCGTCCGGTGATGTCAAGCAGCCTTCAGTATCTTCAGGTTGACAAAAAAGTTGGTCAGGGGGGCGGGGTCAAAGCCGCTGCTCCTGTAAAACTGGGCGATTACACGGGCAATTCGACAAACGGAGCTGCACAGTCGCTGCTCAATCTTGGGCTTAATCCGATAATAGTAGGAGACGGCACAAGCGTCAGAAGGCAGCTGCCTTTTTCCGGTGAGAGTCTCTCACAGGGCAGCAAAGTGATTCTTTTTAGCGGCGGATTTGCAAAAATGCCTGATACTACCGGCTGGTCTCTGGCAGATGCTATGAAGCTGGCAGATGCGGCTGATCTTAGGTTGAAAACAAATGGAACAGGGTTTGTTACTCACCAAAGTCCGTCCCCCGGGACGCTGTTGAAGAGTGGGGACACACTGACTGTTGACCTGCACTGATACGGCTGCAGTACGGACAAGTATTCAGGCCTCCTGCACGGGAAAAAATGCCGGTTGTTCGGGAAATCCAGGCAGTTGCAAAGACAAATATCAATAGAGCTCGTTCTATTTTTCACTGCCCGTACATATGGGTAGGACAAGAAAGATAGGAGGGGCTTCTTGTGCGTATTTCAAATGTGACAGTAAAAAAAAGGCTGCTTCTCATCCTGCTGGCAGGTCTGCTCGTGTTTACGATTTTTTTGGGCCGGCTGATCTATGTGCAACTTTTCAATAATGACTGGCTAACGAAAAAAGCGCTTGAAGAATGGGGCAAAAATATCCCTTACGAGGCGGAGCGGGGCAACATACTTGATCGCAACGGAAAAATACTGGCAACCAATGTCAGCAGTCCGTCTGTGCTCGTTGTCCCCATTCAGGTTCCGGCGCAGAGCAGAGAAATGGTTGCCGGGAAATTGGCTCAGGTTCTTGGAATGAGTAAGGCGAAAGCATACGAAAAGATTACCCAACATCAATCCATTGTCCGGATAACACCAGAAGGGAGAAAAATTTCCAATGAAAAAGCATCTCAAATCCGGGCACTTGGACTTCCCGGCGTTTTTATTGCCGAAGATTTCAGCCGCTTTTATCCGCAGGGCAACTATCTGGCGCATGTGCTCGGATTCGCCGGAATTGATAATCAGGGGCTGACAGGGCTGGAGTCCTATTATAATGACGGTCTGAAAGGGGAAAATGGAAAAGTGTCCTTTTTCTCTGATGTTCGTGGGAACCGGATGTCCACGCTGAAAGACAAATACACCCCTCCGACGAGTGGATCCAGTCTGATGCTGACCATTGATTCACGTGTGCAGTCGATTATTGAACGGGAACTGAATAACGCGATGGCCGTCTACCATCCTGACAGTGCCCTTGCCATTGCGATGGATCCCAATACAGGCGAGATTCTCGGTATGTCTTCCAAACCTGATTTTAATCCGGGAAACTATCAGCACGTCTCTCCAAATATATACAATCAAAATCTTCCGATCTGGAAAACCTATGAACCGGGTTCAACATTTAAAGTCATTACACTTGCAGCAGCGCTTCAGGAAAAAGTCGTTAATTTGCAGAAGGATCATTTCTATGATTCCGGTTCCATAGATGTGGCCGGTACCAGCCTGCATTGCTGGAAAAAAGGCGGGCATGGTTCGGAGACCTTTCTGCAGGTTGTGCAGAACTCGTGCAATCCGGGTTTTGTCGCTCTTGGGGAACGACTGGGGAAAAACAGGCTGTTTTCCTATATTGATAAATTCGGATTTGGAGAGAAGACGGGTATTGATCTTCAGGGGGAAGCGAAAGGAATCCTGTTTAATAAAAACAAAATCGGACCGCTAGAAACAGCAACAACTGCATTTGGGCAGGGTGTATCCGTTACGCCCATACAACAGGTGGCCGCCGTTTCTGCAGCAATTAATGGCGGTTATCTTTATGAACCGCATCTTGCGAAAGCGTGGATTGACACGAGTACAGGGGAAGTGATCAATCGTATTGAGCCGGTATTAAAAAGACGTGTGATTTCGGCAGCCACCTCAAAAGAGGTCCGGGACACCCTTGAAAGCGTGGTTGCCCAGGGAACAGGTCGGAATGCTTTTGTAGAAGGCTATCGTGTCGGGGGAAAAACGGGAACCGCTCAGAAAGTCAATCCGGATGGCGGCGGCTATATGGACGGCAACTATATTGTTTCTTTCATGGGGTTTGCTCCGGCAAACAATCCGAAGATCGTCGTGTACGTGGCGATCGATCATCCGAAGGGGACCGTCCAGTTTGGCGGCACGGTTTCTGCACCGATTGCCGGCCGCATTATTGGTGACAGCCTGAGTGCGATGGGCCTTGAAAAACAAAGCGGTGGACTTGAAAAAGAAAATCGATGGCCGGATCAGCCTCTGATCAGCATACCTAATCTGATCGGTGTTGAGAAAAAAGACCTCCCTAGCTATCCTCAGGACTTAATATTAAAGACGGAAGGAAACGGGAATGTGGTGACCATGCAGTCGCCACAGGCAGGGGTTAAGGTCAAACAAGGTTCAACAATAATGATATATTTAGGTGACAAAAAGAAACCGGGCGATTAAAATAAGCAGGGGACAGGGGCCGGTGTATCTTGTAAGCCGGTTCTTGATATACATATTTAAAAATCGGACGTGAGTCGTGAAATGTAAGATTCAAGATTCATGTCGCCGGCTTTTAGTCATTGCCGGCACTTCAATACTGAAAATTAAGGACGTGTATTTGATGAAATTAGCTGATTGTCTTGAAGCAATTAGAGACTTCAGGCAAGATAGAGAGGGAAATCCTGAAATTAAACATTTAGTCATTGACTCACGCCTTGCAGGACCGGGGTCTTTGTTTTTCTGCATCAAGGGTCATCATCTGGACGGGCATCGCTACGCAGCGATGGCAGAAAAAAGCGGTACATCGGCTATTATTGCTCAGGAAACGATTCAAGCGTCCGTTCCTGTGATCTACGTCAGCGACACGCATCGCGCCCTGGCGATGATTTCAGACCGTTTTTACGGGTATCCCAGTCATGATTTACATATGATCGGTGTGACAGGCACGAATGGCAAGACGACCATTACTTATCTTGTCCAGGCCATTCAGGAGGCTTGCGGCCTGCACACAGGATTAATCGGTACAATGGGCATGCGTTACAAAAATTATGAAGTTTCTGTCGAAAATACAACCCCGGAAGTCCATCTCATTCATGAAAATCTCGCAAAAATGAGAGATCAAGGCGCGGCTTCAGTGGTCATGGAAACGTCATCCAATGCTCTATATGACGGGAGAGTTCATGGCTGTGATTTTAATATCGGCATTTTTACTAATCTGACAGAAGACCATCTCGATCTCCATGGGACGATGAAGGATTATATGTATGCCAAGAGCCTTCTTTTTTCCCAGCTTGGCAATACTTACGGCCGCCCCGGTGAACTAAAAGTCGCTGTGCTGAATTCGGATGATCCGGCATCTGAGGTATACCGGCACATGACAGCAGCGCACGTGATGACGTATGGCATTGATCGTCCTGCAGATTTTCGCGCAGAATCGCTGAATATCACTCCGGAAGGCACTTCGTTCACTCTGAATGCCAGGGGGAAGTGTTACGCTGTGTCCATGAAACTTATTGGAAAGTTCAGCGTATATAATGCCTTGGCGGCTCTTGCGGCCTGTTCGGTCAGCCGGCTTGATATGGATCAGATGATTCGTGCCATGGAGCAGGTTCCTGGTGTTTCCGGCAGATTTGAAACGGTTTCCGCGGGCCAGGATTTCTCCGTTATCGTTGACTATTCACACACACCGGACAGCCTGAAAAATGCCCTGGCTACCATTAAGGAATTTGCACGGAGGCGCATCATCACAGTTGTGGGATGCGGCGGGGACAGGGAGCATGGCAAACGGCCAATCATGGCAAGAATTGCTGTCGATAACAGCGATCTGGCCATCCTGACCTCTGATAATCCGAGAACGGAAGATCCTGAAACCATTCTTGCCGAGATGGAGGCGGGCGTCCAAGGGTGTGATTACAGGAAAATCACAGACCGACGCGAGGCGATCAGATTTGCGGTTAACCAGGCTGAACCCGGGGATATCATCCTCATTGCCGGCAAGGGACATGAAACTTATCAGATCATCGGAACAGTGAAACATCACTTCGATGACCGTGAGATTGCAAAAAAAGCAATTACTGAGATAATGGAAAAGTAATATTGTCACAAGGAGAGTTAAAAAGATGAGTATTGGTATTGATATAGTCCGTGGTCAGGCGATTCAGATACTGGGGAACATCGATGGACTTGGCCGCCTGACAATTATGACCGACAGCCGCAAACAGGTGACAAATGGCCTTTTTGTGCCATTGATTGGTGAAAATTTTAACGGTCACCATTTTTTATCTGATGCAATTAAAAATGGGGCGCAGGCAGCCCTGTGGATGGAAAGGGTACCTGTGCCTGATCACCTCCCTGCCGGTTTCCCATTGTTTCTTGTTGATGATACACTGGCTGCTCTTCAAAGCATGGCCAAGGCTTTTCTGACGCAGTGCCGGCCGAAAGTCATTGCAATTACGGGTTCAAATGGAAAAACAACAACTAAGGATATGGTTTATGGTATCGTATCCGAAACTTTTAAAGCATATAAAACCCAGGGCAACCATAATAATCATATCGGCGTGCCACTGACGATTCTGTCTATGCCTGAAGATACCGAAGTGCTGGTGCTTGAGATGGGCATGAATCATTTTGGCGAACTGACTTTTCTCAGCCAGCTGGCCAAACCCGATGTTGCGATAATCACGAATATCGGCGAATCGCATATTGAATATCTGGGGAGCAGGGCAGGCATCGCCAAAGCAAAACTTGAAATCATAAATGGTTTGAAAAAAAGAGGCAGTCTGATTATCGATGGCGATGAACCATTGCTGACCAATATCCATACTAACGCTTTTCAAATTATCCGCTGTGGCTATCAGTCTGATAATGACTGGGAAATCACGGACGTAAAAGAGAGAACAGATGGATATCGTTTTTCACTTAATCACGGGCTCAGCGAATACGCGGTGCCGATTCTCGGCAGGCACAATGTTAAAAATGCGGTGTTCAGCCTGACGGCAGCCAAATTGCTGGGCATCAATGCACAGGCTGTTAAAGAAGGACTGCAAAATCTGAAATTGACAAAGATGCGCTTTGAGAAAGTTAAGGGTTTGAACGGCTCGCTGCTCATCAGTGATTGTTACAATGCCAGCCCGACTTCGATGAAAGCATCGCTTGAAACGCTCAAAGATCTTCCGGGTTTTAAGAAAAGAATTGCTGTTCTCGGTGACATGTATGAGCTTGGAGAGAATGAAGAGCAGCTACACCGAAATGTGGCTGATGTACTCACACTGCCGCTGACCCATGTCGTGACTATTGGGAAAAAAGGGGTGTGGATTGCTCAGCCGCTGCTGGAAAAAGGCAACCCGGATCATTTGGTTATTCAGTCGTTTTCAGATAAAATGGATGCCCGTTCTTATCTTGCAGATTTGCTTGATGATCAAACAGTTATGCTTTTTAAAGCTTCCCGACTGCTGGCGCTTGAGCAGCTGGTCGGTGAACTGACACTTATTTGATGGCTAGTCAATGGACTGGAAGCGATCAGAAACTAAGAAAGAAACTTTTGCATTATTATTTTTACCGTACATTTCTTGATTCATTTGGCCCGGACGGGTCAGCATTTAAAGGAGCGAAATGATTCATGCTTTTGTTTCCATTAATCGGCCTGGCGATTTCATTTTTAATCACGCTTATTTTTGCACCGCTGTTCATTCCGTTGCTGAGGCGGCTGCATTTCGGGCAGTATATCAGAACGGAAGGTCCGAAGAGCCATCAAAAAAAAGCAGGGACGCCGACCATGGGCGGCGTGATTTTTTTGCTGAGCCTGCTAATCACGATCGTCATTATGGCGCTCAAATATCATGTTGCAGATCAGAATACCTACATGCTTTTGTTTGTCTCGCTCGGATTCGGTCTGGTTGGCCTGTTGGATGATTTCATCAAAATCGTCATGAAGCGGAATATGGGACTGACATCAAAACAGAAGATGCTCGGTCAGCTGATTATTGCCTTTGTTTTCTTTTACTTTGTCACCCGCTTCGACTACTCCACTTATCTGTCGGTGCCGGGGACGGGCTGGACGATCAATCTTTATTGGCTCTATCCAATATTTGTTATTTTTATTTTGATTGGTGTTCCGAATGCGACAAACCTGACAGATGGCATGGACGGGCTGCTGTCAGGGCTTGCCGCCATTTCATTCGCCGCTTATGCGGTGATTGCATTTGCTTCAATGAAGCTTGGCATTGCCCTGTTTGCGACTGTGATGCTGGGTGCTTTGCTTGGCTTCCTGATTTTCAACGCGCATCCTGCGAGAGTCTTCATGGGGGACACCGGATCTCTTGCGATCGGCGGAGCACTTGCCGGAATGGCTATTCTGACCGGTACAGAGATACTGCTCGCGGTGATCGGAGGCGTCTACGTCATTGAAACGCTGTCCGTCATGATTCAGGTGGTTTCTTTTAAGACAACCGGAAAACGGGTGTTCAGAATGAGTCCGATCCACCACCATTTTGAATTGGGCGGATGGTCGGAATGGAAGGTCGTTACAGTATTCTGGATGGCCGGACTGATTTTGGCAATTATTGGTGTCTATCTGAAAGTGGGGATAATCCATTGAAAAAGTTGACAAATTATACCAACAAAAAAATTCTTGTTCTCGGCCTTGGCAAAAGCGGTTACGCCGTTGCAAAATTAATGCATGATCTTGGGGCTGAAGTGACAGTCAATGATCGAAATGATCTGATAGGTAATAAACATGCTGAAGAATTGAAAAAAATGGGATTGCGGGTCATCGGCGGTGGACATCCACTGGATTTGGTCGACGAGAATGTTTCCGTGCTGATTAAAAATCCGGGGATTCCGTACAGTAATCCATTAGTACAAAAAGCCCGCAACATGGGAATCCGTGTGATTACCGAAGTTGAAATTGCTTCTGAATTGTCAGAATCGCCGTTTATCGGCGTTACCGGGTCGAATGGAAAAACAACAACAACGATGCTTTTAGGAGAGATGATGAAGGGATCAGATCTTGAGCCGGTTGTTGCCGGAAACATTGGCACAGCACTGACTTCCGTTGTCAAGGATGTGACTTCCCGGAACGTGATTGTGGCTGAACTGTCCAGTTTTCAGCTGCTGGGCACGGAAACGCTGCATCCGAGGGTTGCCGTTGTGCTCAATATTTTTGACCATCATCTGGACTATCATGGCACTGTCGAGAATTATGCACACGCAAAGGCACGTATTACAATGAATCAGACATCCGGTGATTATCTGGTTTATAATGCGGACAGCGAGCGGGTCATTAAGTATGTTGCGGATAAAACCAAAGCGACCGCCGTACCGTTTTCGACAACCAAAAAAGTTGAGACAGGCGCCTATCTTGCTGACGGAGCCATTTATTTCAAGAATGAAAAAATCATGGGCATTGGTGAAATGGGGCTTCCGGGCGAGCACAACCTCCAGAATGCATTGGCTGCCGTTGCGGCGGCAAGTCTCTGCAATGTCCCTGCTGAGTATATTGCGCATGTGCTCAGAACATTCACAGGTGTCCGGCATCGGCTCCAATATGTTGGTGTCATTCAGGGACGAACCATCTACAATGATTCGAAAGCAACGAATATATTGGCGACATCAAAAGCTCTGGCGTCTTTTCCAAGCAAGGAAATCGTCCTTCTTGCCGGCGGGCTGGATCGCGGCAATACATTTGATACTCTCATAGCAGATTTGAAAAAAGCGAAAATCAAGGCTGCACTGCTTTTCGGCCAGACAACAGCTAAATTGCAGGATGCGTGTGAAAAAGCCGGTATTCCGACAATCAGGCCGGTAAAAAATGTTGAAGCCGCTGTTCCTGAGGCATTCTCATTGTCTCAGTCGGGTGACGTGATTCTCCTTTCCCCGGCATGCGCGAGCTGGGATCAATATAAATCTTTTGAACAGCGCGGAGACATTTTTATCGACGAAGTGAATAAGTTTAGATAAGGACAGGCATGCCGGCTAACTTAAGCCGGCGAATCGGTGGCCTTGTCTGGACGGAGTGTTGTTCATGTCGGTACGCCGCCGTCAATCACCGGATCGACTGCTTCTTTTTGCCGCTCTTGCGCTTCTGACTGTCGGGCTGATTATGGTTTACAGTGCGAGCGAAGTTTCCGCCGCTCACAAATTTAATGGCGATTCATTCTATTTTCTGAAGAGACAGATGCTGTTCGCAGCCGTCGGACTGATCATGATGTTTACGGTTATGAAAGTGGACTACAGGGTGTGGAAGTCCTGGGCAAAATTGGGGATGGCCGGCTGTTTTCTTTTGCTGATCCTTGTACTGATTCCCGGAGTTGGCCTTTCAAGAGGCGGGGCTAGAAGCTGGCTTGGTATCGGCGCATTTTCAATCCAGCCCTCTGAATTTATGAAGGTGGCCTTAATCCTTTTTCTGGCAAAATATCTGGCAGAGAATCAGAGGAAGTTGTCTTCATTCTGGAAAGGCCTGATTCCCTCTTTAATACCGGTGCTGTTGGCTTTTGGATTAATCATGCTCCAGCCGGATCTGGGAACGGGCACAGTGCTGGTGCTGACCTGTCTGACCATGATTTTTGCCGCAGGTGCGCGCATTAAACATTTTGTCATTATGGGCGCTATCGGGCTTGCCGGGGCTTCAGGCCTGATTCTCTCAGCCCCATACCGGGTCAAACGGTTAGTTTCATTTCTTGATCCATGGAAAGATGAGATGGGCAGCGGCTTTCAGATTATCCAGTCACTGCTTGCCATCGGGCCGGGAGGGCTCATGGGTTTCGGTCTTGGACAGAGCCGTCAGAAGTATCAGTATCTGCCGGAAGCTCAGAACGATTTCATTTTTTCTATTATCTCGGAGGAACTGGGACTGATCGGAGCGGCGATCGTTCTGCTACTTTTCTGTCTGTTGCTTTGGAGGGGCATACTGGCTGCAATGAAGGCACCGGATCTTTTTGGGACACTTCTTGCACTGGGTATTACCGGCATGATTGCGATTCAGGTTATGATTAACATTGCAGTTGTAACCGGGCTCATTCCGGTGACGGGCATCACGCTTCCCTTTCTCAGCTATGGCGGATCCTCCCTCACTCTGATGCTTGTTTCAGTAGGAATTTTGCTGAATATCAGCAGCAAGGCGAAATGAGTTGCAGTCAAGCATGAACCCTGTTTTGTCTCTCAAAACAGGGTTTGCTGTTTATAAGAAAAAAAAATACAATAGAACTGACCGGCAGGCAATTGTCTGATCCGTGTACCGGTAAACTTGTTCGGAGGGGAAAAAATGGACAGAAATAAGGTCATTCCGCTGGAGGATCGGCTGCCGCAATTAAAAAAAGAACGGAAACAGAAAGCGAACCGGCGTTTTGCGTTATATGCGACGATATTTTTTCTCTTGATTCTGGCGGCTGTTTATTTTCAGTCTCCCTTCAGCAGGGTCAGCCGGATTTCAATTGAGGGCCAGCAAATCGTCAGCAAAGAGAAAGTGCTGCAGGCAAGCGGCATTTCAAATAAAACACATATCTGGGATGTCCGATCCGTAAATGCTGAAAACCGTATCGAGAAACTTCCTACGGTCAGAAAAGCAACGGTTCATGTGGCGTTTCCCGGTGCTGTAACCATTCGTATTCAGGAATATGCCAGAAAAGCCTATCTTCTAAAAAACGGCAAATATTTTCCGATCCTGCAAAACGGGACATTGCTTGGACCGTTGCAGGGAACAGCCATGCCAATGGATGCCCCCGTGCTTGTAAATTTTAGTGACACTTCCGCATTGAAGGCAGTTTCAGAAGGCCTTACCGTGTTCCCTGCACAGCTTGTCCATAGTATTTCTGATATTCATTACATAAACAGTCCCGGTGACCCGGATAACCTGATGCTTTATATGAACGACGGCAACCGGGTTGTGGCGAATACAAAGACGTTTGCTCAAAATATGAAACTCTATCCGGAAATTCTGGCTAATCTGCCAAAAGGAGAGCATGGAACTGTCCATCTCAGTATTGGGAGTTACTTTGTACCTTACCAAAGCCCAAAAAGCAATAATAACTGACAGATTCCCCTTAAATACCCGGCAGGAGGTTTCATCGTGCCATAAGAAGATTTTTGCGGGACTCTGTAATTTTATCTTTTCTAGTCTATCAACTTGGTGTAGACTATAAATTAGTTGCAGCTTCATATTTCCAGATTATTTTTTCAAATCTCGGAGGCTGAGAATCTGTTTAACTTTTTCTGATCTTACCGATATAAACATGTAAGGTTATGTTTCTTTGCTCCATTCGATCAGTTAATAAAGGGATATGTTCCGTTTTGTAGAATACAAGATAATAGGACTGTATTTCTCCGGGTAGGAACAGAAAGTGCTGGGTTGAAGTAGCATGAATTTTCATTTGCACATTTGTCGCCTAGATCAAAATAGCCCGAATCAAACATCCCTGAATCAAGACTTTATCGTTTTTCAGACTAAAGGGGGTGCCGCGGAATGAACAGTGAGAATGTTTTTGTAAGCCTGGATATTGGTACATCAAGCATCAAAACTTTAATAGGCGAAATGGCTGGCGGGTCGCTTAATGTGATCGGTGTTGGCGAAGCTGAATCTTTTGGCATCAAGAAGGGTTCGATTGTAGATATCGATGCAACTGTCCGCTCTATTCGCCAGGCTGTTGAACAGGCTGAAAGAATGGTCGGTCTGACTATTGAGAGCGTCATCGTCGGCATCTCTGGAAACCATATCCAGTTGAGGCCTTGCCATGGCGTTGTTGCTGTAGCCAGTGAGAACCATGAAATCGGAGATACAGATATCGGCCGGGTGATTGATGCAGCCCAGGTGATGTCAATCCCTCCTGAAAGAGAAATTATTGATGTGATACCTGAACAGTTCATTGTGGACGGTGTGGATGAAATTCATGATCCGCGAGGCATGATCGGTGTCAGGCTGGAAATGGAAGGAACTCTGATCACGGGATCGAAGACAGTCCTGCACAATCTTTTACGGTGTGTGGAACGGGCCGGCCTTCAGGTTTCGGATGTATGCCTTCAGACCCTTGCGCTCGGTTCAGTTGCTCTCACAGAGGATGAACGAAATCTTGGTGTCGCACTTGTAGACATAGGTGGCGGGGCGACAAGCGTGGCCGTTTTTGATCAGGGAACGCTTCTTTCAACATTTGAACTGCCCATCGGCGGCAATCATGTCACGAAAGATATTTCAATTATTCAGCGGGTACCTATGGAAGAAGCTGAACAGCTGAAAATCAAGCATGGAGCGGCAAGTGTAAAGGCCGCTTCCTCGGAAGATACATTTACAGCGTCGCAGATTGGCAGTGCTAAAAAGCAGATGCTCAATCAGGGGGACCTTGCGGAAATCATCGAAGCGCGGATTGGTGAATTGTTCGATATTGTCAGTGCTGAACTGCAGCGCATCGGCATTTATGATCTGCCCGGCGGATTCGTTCTGACCGGCGGTGTGACCGCCATGCCGGGAGTGCTTGATTTGGCTGTGCAAAAGCTGGATGCCAATGTCCGGATTGCAATTCCGGATTACATTGGGGTGCGCGAACCTAAGTTCACTGCATGTATCGGTTTGATACAATTTGCCTATCACAATGTCAAGATTCAAGGCAAGGAAGTAGCTGCGGCGATTTCTTCTGAACGGTTCACGCCACAGGAGAAACAGCAAAAAGTGAGAAAAACGGACGGCAAAGAGCATGAGAGCGTAACAGCAAAAGTGAAAAGCTGGTTCAATATGTTCTTCGACTGACGTGGGTTTTATATGTTTTATTAAAAGCACGCATAAGCAGTGGCGAAAATTCGACCTCTGAATGGGAGGAAATGAAAATGTACGATAGTGACGTGGAAACGAATAACCTTGCAAAGATCAAGGTTATCGGTGTTGGCGGCGGGGGCAATAATGCCGTTAACCGGATGATTGAAAGTGGCATTCAGGGGGTTGAGTTTGTTTGCGCCAATACGGATGCCCAGGCATTGAAATTTTCCAAGGCCGGGACGAAGCTGCAGCTTGGGGAAAAACTGACCCGTGGGCTCGGCGCCGGCGCTAATCCCGATGTGGGAAAAAAAGCGGCTGAGGAAAGCAGAGATCAGGTTGAGGAACTGCTCAAAGGTGCCGATATGGTCTTCGTGACTGCCGGAATGGGCGGCGGAACGGGAACCGGCGCGGCACCGATTATTGCGGAGGTCGCTAAAGATGTCGGCGCACTGACCGTCGGCGTAGTCACCCGCCCGTTCTCTTTTGAAGGAAGGAAGCGTGCTAAGCAGGCGCAGTTTGGAATTGATAATCTAAAGGAAAAAGTGGACACGCTCATTGTCATCCCGAATGACCGACTGCTTGAAATCGTTGATAAAAATACACCAATGCTGGACGCTTTCAGGGAAGCTGATAATGTATTGCGGCAAGGCGTGCAGGGCATATCGGATCTGATCGCTGTTCCCGGCCTGATCAATCTTGATTTTGCTGATGTCAAAACCATTATGACGGAAGGCGGATCGGCTCTGATGGCGATCGGCATCGCTTCTGGGGAAAACCGGGCGGCCGATGCGGCGAAGAAGGCAATTTCCAGCCCGCTGCTTGAGAAGTCAATTGACGGAGCCAAAGGCGTGCTGATGAATATTACCGGCGGAAACAATCTGAGTCTCTACGAGGTGAATGAAGCAGCAGACATTGTTGCCACCGCAGCGGATGAAGAGGTCAATATGATTTTTGGCTCGGTTATCCGCGAAGAAATGGAAGACGAGATTGTCGTCACAGTGATTGCGACAGGTTTTCTTTCAGAGGAAAAAGAACAGCAGAAGAGCCAGGAATCTGACGGCCAGATCCGGAGGAACATCATTCAGGGAGGGGCGGAAGCTCTGAAAAAAAGTCCTCAGGATTTTCGGCGTGAAGAGGGTCTGAAGCATAACGAGCAGACCGCGCGCCGGCCTCACGGTATTATCGATGACGAAGATACGCTGGATGTACCGACCTTTCTTCGCAATCGCCATCAGAAGAATTAGTAATTACTGTACCGGGCAGAGTTTTTAGTTACGTTCATGATTCGGTTAAACTTGTAAATTCCACGTCATTGTTTTCCAAAAAGTTTAAGGCAGACACACGGATACAATATATCCGCAGTGCCTGCCTTTTATTTTTGTCTCCGATTTGACTCAATTTGCGAGCCTCAATCTTAAACAAAAAGCGCCAAAATAACAGCAAAAATCCAGCCACGGAGCGACAGACTTTCACAGATAAGGCCCGTATACTAATCCTAAACACGCAAGGAAGGTGGTGGGACGTTGGTTCTCTATCTCGATGCGGTCTGGTTGCTCAATCTGCTGATCGATGCCTGTCTCTTGAAGCTTACTGCGCTTATGCTCAAGCGTAGAATTTACAGGCTGCGTCTCTTTCTCGGTGCGCTGACGGCATCTTCTGTTGTTCTGATCCTTTTCACGCCACTCGCATTTCTTGTGACACATCCGCTTGGAAAATTTTTATTTTCAGTTCTGATTATCTGGATCACTTTCGGCTTTGGGCGTCCGTCAGTCTTTTTTCAAAATCTTGCCGCTTTTTATTTCTCTGCTTTTGCGATTGGTGGAGGCATTTTCGCACTCCATTATTTCTTCGAGAACGGTACATCTTATGCAGACAGCCGCTTTTTAACCACGATGAATTTTGGTGATCCGATCAGCTGGATCTTTGTCGTTTTAGGATTCCCCGCATTATGGCTGTTTTCAAAGAAGAGAATGGATCAGACTGCTGTTCGCAAATGGCAGCATGCCAACGGCGCAGAAATAACCATTCAGATCTTTAACCAAGTGATTCGATCGAGGGGGCTGATTGACAGTGGCAACAAGCTGTACGATCCGCTGACCAGGCTTCCGGTCATGTTCCTGAGCCGAGCTGCCTGTGAAGGCCAGATTCCCGCTTCGCTTTTTCAAATGGAGGGGCCAGACGCTGCTTTTCAGCTATATGAAGATCTTCCAAACGGATGGGATAGCAGGATCACCTGGGTCCCTTATCGCTCTGTGGATGGGGTACCACACTATATTATTGCATTCCGGCCGGATCGGGTGCTGATCACGCATGAAGGCCGGCAGATCGAGTGTAAACGGGTACTCGTCGCCCTGACCGTACAGACGTTAAGCACATCAGGAGAATTCAGCAGCATCCTTCATCCGGACATGCTGCTTAATGGCAAGGTCATCGAGCCGGCATCCTGATCCAAATAACCCAGGGAGGGACACATATGAAATTATTTTTTTCAGAACTTTGGCATAAAATACTCATCAGACTGCATATACGGCCTGAAGAAGTCTACTATATCGGCGGCAGCGACGGCCTGCCATCTCCTTTGTCCAAGGAAGAAGAAGCAGAGCTGATGAAAAAGCTCCCATCCGGTGACCAGAAGGCAAGGGCAACTTTGATTGAGCGCAATTTGAGGCTTGTCGTTTATATCGCCAGAAAGTTTGATAATACGCGGATCAATATTGAAGACTTGATCAGCATAGGAACCATTGGACTGATTAAGGCAGTCAATACATTTAATCCCGAGAAAAAAATTAAACTCGCAACCTATGCTTCCCGATGCATTGAGAATGAAATATTAATGTACTTGAGAAGAAACAACCGGACCCGTTCAGAGGTTTCTCTGGACGAGCCGCTGAACGTTGACTGGGATGGCAATGAACTGCTTCTCTCGGATGTACTGGGCACCGCGAACGATGTGACAACCTCCGATATGGAACGCAAAGTGGATCATACACTGCTCAAAAGCGCGATGCTCATGCTCAGCGACCGGGAGAAGGAAATCATGACGCTTCGCTTTGGCCTGGCAGGAGGGAAGGAGAAAACTCAAAAAGATGTGGCGGATCAACTTGGCATTTCACAGTCTTATATTTCCCGTCTTGAAAAAAGAATCATCCGAAGACTGAAAAAGGAGTTCAGCAAAATGGCGTAAGGACCGGCTCAAATAGCTTAAAAATATCCGATGCATAAAATGACCTTCACAGGAGATACTTGACCTTATGGCGCGGAGAAAATAATTCTGAACGATTCCGGATTTAAAATAGCCCGGAGGTTTTCCAGAAAATTTTCACTGTATTCAAGCATCTCAGGCACTGGGAGGTTGTCCTTTATGGCACGGCATAAAGTGGAAATCTGCGGGGTTGATACGTCCAAGCTTCCTGTACTGACCAACGTAGAAATGCGTAAGTTATTTGCAGAATTACAGTCCGGTAAAACGGAAGCCAGGGAAAAACTGGTGAACGGCAATCTCCGGCTGGTGCTCAGCGTGATTCAGAGGTTCAATCACCGCAGCGAATCTGTAGACGATTTATTTCAGGTCGGCTGTATCGGATTAATGAAATCGATTGACAATTTTGATTTAAGCCAGAATGTTCGCTTTTCAACCTACGCGGTTCCGATGATTATCGGCGAAATCAGACGCTATCTAAGAGATAATAATCCGATTCGCGTCTCGCGTTCCTTGCGTGATATGGCCTATAAAGCACTGCAGGCTAAGGAGCGCTATGTCGCGAAGCATTCCAAAGAGCCTACCTCCTCCGAACTGGCAAAAATTCTTGACCTTCCGGTTGAAGATGTGGTTTTTGCGATGGACGCGATCCAGGATCCCGTTTCACTTTTTGAACCGATTTACAGCGATGGCGGAGATCCGATATTCATCATGGATCAGATTAGTGATGACAAGCACCGGGATAAAGAATGGGTCGATAACATTGCACTAAAAGAAGCAATGAGTAAATTGCATGAGCGGGAAAAAAGAATCGTTGCCATGCGCTTTTTTTACGGTAAAACGCAAATGGAAGTTGCGCAGGAAATAGGCATTTCCCAGGCACAGGTTTCAAGACTGGAAAAAATGGCAATCAAGGAAATGAATCAGGACATTGGCCCGTAATGCTTGCTTTGGCAAGCATTTTTTTCTTTGAAATTTATTTTTTTTTTGGGAATCTCCTTGGACAAATTTTTGCATGGCGGGTCCTGCCCAAGCTTTTTCATTTTTTACTTCTCAATCATTTCTGTCCTCCATATAGTTTAATAACAGGAGGGGGAAAACCAATGCCCAGAATATCTGATTTTCAGACAAAAGAAGTAGTGAACGTGGAAAATGGAAAGCGCCTCGGACATATTGGTGATCTTGACGTTAACCTTTCATCGGGGAAAATTGAGAACCTTATTATTCCCGGTTCGGGACGCGTGCTCGGTTTGTTCGGGAGAGACAATGATGTGGTCGTGCCTTGGAGCAATATTGTAAGGATTGGTGCGGATGTGATCCTGGTCCGCTTTTACAATGATCCTGATGCGCCGGCTCGGGAACAGGAATGATAAAAAATTAAGCGTTTTGTCTCTTGATATGTTAAAATAAATTCGTATAGACTGCACTTTATCGGGTGACGGAGGGGTGAAAATAGTGAAAGAGCCGTTTTCCGTGATCAATGACGTGGCCCTGTTGATGAAGCCGGTTATTGCGGGAACAAAGCGAATTCAGGCTGGCTTCTCTCTGAGAAAGGGAGGGACAAGCATGGCCCCCTTTTCTTCGCTGAATCTAGGGTTTCATGTCAGAGACCGCTCCGAAGATGTGGTGCAGAATCGCGAAATATTGGCTGATCATATTGGATTTCCGCTTAGGACATGGGTTTGCGCGGAGCAGGTGCATGAACAAATATTGCCCGGGCAACTTCGGGAATGGCGGGTGCCGGGGCTTTCGGCATGCAGACTGTGGTTAAAAATGTCGACGGTTTGTTTACAACTGAACCTGACCTGCTCCTTGCACTCTGCTTTGCAGACTGCACTCCGATCTTTTTCTACTGCTCTGATCCGGTAGCAGTTGGCATTTTTCATGCCGGATGGAGAGGCAGCGTCGGGCTCGGCGCTGAAAAAATGGTGAAGCTGCTTTGCCATGAGCTTGAAATTCAGCCATCAGCAATCAAAGCTGTGGTCGGCCCCGCAATTAGCGGCTCGGACTATGAAGTGGATCAGAAAGTGATCCATGAAGTGGGTCAACTGGATCATAATATTTTGTCTGCTGCGGTAAAGCCGCACGGACCGGGGCATTATTTACTCGATTTGCAGATGCTTAACCGCGCAGTTCTGATACGAGCGGGTATCCCCGAAAAACAAATTTGCGTTACAGGGTACACCACTTATGCTTACCCTGACTTTTTCTATTCGTTCCGGAGGGATCACGGAAAAACAGGGCGCATGATGGGCTTCATTGGCATAAAGCAAGAAGGGGAAAGTTAAGTGCTGACAGTAAAAGAAAATTTGAAAAAGGTAAATGAAATAATTCGGATGGCGTGCGAAAAATCAGGGCGCAGTCAAGAAGACGTGAGCGTCATTGCCGTCACAAAATACGTAGGTATTGAACGCGTGCAAGAAGCAATAAGTTGCGGCCTTTTTGATCTGGCAGAGAACAGGAAGGAAGGCCTGCTTGAGAAACAGCAGGAGATTCATGATGAGCGTGTGACTTGGCATTTAATTGGCACGCTTCAGACGAGAAAAGTCAAAGATGTTGTCGACCACATCGATTATTTTCATGCACTTGACCGTCTAAAACTGGCGGATGAGATTAATAAACGGAAGAAAAGCGGGAAGCTGAAATGTTTTATTGAAATGAATATTTCAGGCGAAGAGTCTAAGCATGGCATTAAAGAGAATGAATTGGACGACTTTATTGATGCTTTAAGCGGGTATGAGCATATTCAGACTGTCGGCCTGATGACGATGGCCCCGAACAGCGATGATTCCGATCTCATCCGCGACGTGTTTCGCAGATTGAGGAATTGCCGCAACAGGATACGTGACAGAAAACTTGACTATGCACCATGCAATGAACTGTCCATGGGGATGTCGCATGATTATCGGATCGCTGTGGAAGAGGGCGCAACGTTTGTCAGAATAGGAACTGCTCTGGTTGGAAATGAATTGAAGGGGAGCTAAGGTATGGGCCTTAAATCGACAATCCGGCGTTTTTTTGACCTTGAAGAAACGGTTGATCCGATCGATGACGAACGGTCATCATATCATGGGGCTGTAGAAGACGTGCCGCCCCGCCAGGAGACACAGACGTTGGAGAAAAGCGGAAAACTCGTTGCTTTTCAGAATATCCGCCAGCAGGAGAAAATGATACTGGTTGAACCTAAGTCATTTGACGAAGTAGAGGATATTGTTGGCCATCTTAAGAGCAGGAGGACCGTAATCTGTAGCCTTCAAAGCGTTACAAAAACCGACGGGCAGCGCATTCTTGATTTTATGAGCGGCACGGCTTTCGCACTTGACGGGCAGATTCGCAAAATTGGTAAAGACACTTTTCTGTTTGCGCCGGAGTCTGTTGATATTTCAGGTATGATCAGTGGTTGGAAGATTGACAAGCTGAATGGATGATCAAAAAGATAATGAGGTGAACGCATGTTTTGGATTGCATTTATATTATCCGAGGCAATTAATATTTACAAATGGATCTTGTTTATTTATATATTGATGTCATGGCTTCCTAATTTGGCCAATTCATCGGTGGGTGCGCTTTTCGCAAGAGCATGCGAACCCTTTCTTGCGCCCTTCCGTAAAATAATTCCGCCGATTGGCGGCGTGATTGATATTTCCCCGATGATTGCCTTTCTTGCGCTGTGGTTTGCACAAGTGGGAATCAGCAGTATTGCCTCGAGATTCGGGTGAGCCGAATTGTCTGTTTATGAACATTTCCGTCCGGAAGAAA
The DNA here is from genome assembly GCF_002802965.1 of Sporolactobacillus pectinivorans. Lineage (NCBI taxonomy): Bacteria > Bacillati > Bacillota > Bacilli > Caryophanales > Sporolactobacillaceae > Sporolactobacillus > Sporolactobacillus pectinivorans. The sequence goes on from NZ_NXGA01000001.1 coordinate 1,818,437, forward strand.
AACCGCTGATTGATCAATTTCTTGACTGGAAGGATCAGGTATCGAGGCAGTATATGGCTAAACTGACGGATTTTCTGGATCCACGCCAGCAGCGGATTCTTGGGCTGGTTATCGGGAAAAGTGATGAGGTCACGGTTTCTTTCTCTGGCGGATACGAAGGCGCAGAGCGAAAAAAGGCCCTGCTTCAGCCGCAGTATACGGCGGAAGGTGAAAACGCTTTTGATCTGTCCTGCGTTGAAGTGAACTTTCCGACGAAATTCGCATCGCTGACTCATTCCGAGCTTCTTGGCGCCCTAATCGGAACAGGTGTCGTTCGTGCAAAAATCGGTGATCTGATTTTCGCAGACGCGCACGTTCAATTTATTTGTTCGAAGGATATTGAACAGTATCTGGTATTGAATCTGACCTCTGTCGGAAGGACAACTGTTTCATGCAGTCCAATTGCTCCGGAGCAGCTTTTACATAATGAACAAAAGTGGGAAGAATCCGGTGGAACGGTCACATCACTCAGACTGGATGCTGTGCTGTCCGAAATTTATCATCTTCCCAGATCTAAAGTTTCCGAATTGATCAGCAGAGGCATGGCCAGGGTCAACTGGCAGATTGCCGAGAAAAGAGATTTTGAAGTAGGCGAAGGGGATGTCCTCTCTCTGCGCGGCCACGGCAGAAGCAAAATAATTTCAGCCGATGGCTTGACGAAAAAGAACAAAATTCGTTTACAGTATGGTAAACTGTATTAAACAGAAAATTTAGTACATGTAACTGACTTGGAGGTGGTTCGTTTTGCCATTAACACCATTGGACATTCATAATAAAGAATTTTCCCGTGGATTCCGCGGGTATGATGAGGACGAGGTTAATGACTTTCTCGATCAGATTATTAAAGATTACGAAGCGCTGATCAGAGAGAAGAAGGATCTCGAACAGCAGGTGAAAAATTCCGGCGAAAAACTTAGCCATTTTTCCAACATCGAGACAACTTTGAACAAAAGCATTCTGGTTGCACAGGAAACGGCCGAGGAAGTTAAGACTAACGCGAATAAGGAAGCCAAATTGATCGTCATGGAAGCTAAAAAAAATGCTGACCGGATTATCAACGAGGCCCTTGAAAAGTCCCGGAAAGTGACTCTTAATATTGAAGAATTAAAGAAGGAAGCCAATGTTTACCGGACACGATTCCAGATGCTGATTGAAGCGCAGCTTGAACTTCTGAAAAGTGATGATTGGAAAAACCTATCGACCAATCCGGATGAAGAAACGGATAACAATGCTGAAGTTTTGAAGACACGGGCTTGACTCAGCCGATTCATTTGCATATACTGTTCGTACAGAAAAAGCAAAACTGCCTGTGACTGATTGATCGGGCAGATCATACTGTTATTAGTAAGCAATGACGGGGAAAGTATTCATTGCGGCGAAACGAAGCGAACCGGGGTTGGTGTAAGCTCGGTGTTTTCAGCAACGAAGAAAATCACCCCTGAGTTTATGCCTGAAAATCACTGAATGATGAGTAAGGCATGGCGTTGATCCACGTTAAGGATTTCTGAGTGGCAGTTTTGTTTCTGCTATTAGGGTGGTACCGCGGTCCTTCCGTCCCTTTTGGGATGGAAGGACCTTTTTGATACAGAAGATTGAAAAAAACAATGGAGGCGCTTGGTTTTGGACTATAAGAAAACATTACTGATGCCGAAAACGGCATTCAAAATGCGTGGCAGTCTGCCGAACAAAGAACCACTGATGCAGAAAAAGTGGGATGACGAACATATCTATGAACAGTCACTGAAGCAGAATGAAGGGAAACCAACATTCATTTTGCATGACGGACCCCCATATGCGAACGGAAACATTCATATTGGGCATGCTGAGAATAAAGTTCTGAAGGACATGATCAACCGCTTCAAGTCGATGACAGGATTTCAGACACCTTATGTCCCAGGCTGGGATACGCACGGGCTGCCCATCGAACAGCAACTGGCCAAACAGGGTATTGACCGTAAGAAAATGTCGATTGCCGAATTGCGTGAGAAGTGCAAAGAATACGCACTTGGCCAGGTAGAACATCAAAAGGTACAGTTTAAACGTCTTGGCGTGCGTGCAGACTGGGATTACCCTTATCTCACACTTCAAAAGGAATTTGAAGCGGAACAGATCAAGGTTTTTGGTGAAATGGCAAAAAGAGGTTATATATACAAAGACAAGAAAACGGTTTACTGGTCCCCTTCATCCGAATCGGCGCTGGCCGAAGCTGAAATCGAATATAAAGATGTCAAGTCGTATTCGATTTACGTCTCTTTCCACGTCACAGATGGCAAAGGTGTCCTGAATCCGGATGAGGAAGTCGTCATCTGGACAACGACACCTTGGACGATGCCGGCAAACCTGGCGATTGCGGTCAATCCGAAGTTCGATTACTGTGTCGTTCAGGTCGGCGAAAGAAAATTTGTTGTTGCCGTCGATCTGATGGAATCACTGACAAAAACGCTTGGTTGGGAAAACCCGGACACACTGCGGACATTCAATGGGAAAGCACTGGAAGGCGTGGTTTGCCGCCATCCGTTCTATGAACGCGATTCCGTTGTTATTCTTGGCGACCATGTCACCCTCGATGCCGGCACCGGCTGCGTCCACACCGCTCCGGGATTTGGTGAGGATGACTTCAACGTCGGGAAAAAATATGGCCTTGAAATCCTATGTCCGGTTGATGATAAAGGCAAGATGACAGAAGAAGCCCCAGGCTTTGAAGGACTTTTCTATTCCGATGCGAATGAACCGGTAATCGCAAAATTGGAGGAAGTGCACGCCCTGCTGAAAAAGGGGACATTCACCCACTCTTATCCGCATGACTGGCGCACGAAAAAACCGGTAATCTGGCGGGCGACAAAGCAGTGGTTTGCTTCAATCAAAGCGTTCCGTGAAGATATTTTAAAAGCGATTCATGAAGTCAAGTGGACGCCTTCATGGGGCGATGTCCGAATGACGAACATGATTAAGGATCGTGAAGACTGGTGTATTTCACGGCAGCGCGCCTGGGGTGTCCCGATTCCGGTTTTCTACGGGGAAGATGGTGAGCCAGTTATTACAGACGAAACCATTCAGCACGTGTCTGACCTGTTTCGCAAATATGGGTCAAATGTTTGGTTCGAGTGGGATGTCAAGAAATTACTTCCTGAAGGATTCACTTCGGAACACAGTCCAAATGGTACGTTCAAGAAGGAAACTGATATAATGGATGTCTGGTTCGATTCCGGTTCCTCACATCAGGGCGTGCTGACAACACGGCCGGAATTGCGCCGGCCTGCTGATATGTATCTGGAAGGATCCGACCAGTATCGCGGCTGGTTTAACTCGTCGCTTGCAACTTCTGTTGCAGTTACCGGACATGCGCCCTATAAAGAAGTGCTTAGCCATGGATTTACTCTGGACGGCAAAGGACTGAAAATGAGTAAATCGATCGGTAACGTGATTGATCCGATGAAAGTGATGAAACAGTTCGGAGCGGATATTATCAGACTGTGGGTCGCATCGGTCGACTACCAGGCGGATGCAAGGGTATCTAATGAGATATTGGCTCAGGTCGCGGAAGTTTACCGCAAGATCCGCAACACGGTCCGGTTCATACTTGGCAATCTGAGTGACTTTGCGGAGAAAGATGCCGTTGCCTCTGAAGACATGCCTGAACTTGAAAAGTATATGCTGGTCAAACTGAATGAACTGATTGACACTTGTCTTACGGGTTACAATAATTATCAGTTCCTCAATGTTTATAAAGCATTGCAGAATTACTGTACCACGGATCTGAGCGCGTTTTATATGGATGTTGCCAAAGATGCCCTTTATGTTCAGCCGCAAGCAAGCCTCGTCCGCCGATCGGCCCAGACGGTTCTCTATAAGACCGTGGTTGCGCTGACAAAATTGCTCTCGCCGATCATCCCGCATACGGCAGAAGAAATCTGGCAATTTATCCCGGGAACGGCTGAGGTTTCAGAATATGTTCAGCTGACCGACATGCCGGAACCGGAACATGTTGATGGTGCCGAAGAGCTGGAGAAAAAGTGGAAAACGATCCTTGCAGTGCGTGACGATGTGCTGAAATCACTGGAAAAAGCCCGCGATGCGAAACTGATTGGGAAATCGCTGGAAGCAGCAGTAACTTTATACCCGACAAAAGCAACGGAGTGGTTGAAAGATCAGCCGGTACTTGACAAGCTCTTCATCGTCTCGCATGTTGATGTTGCGGAAGAATCTGATGCGGTTCCGGGCACAGCTGATCAGTACACGCTGGGTGCAGTGGCCGTTCGTCCGGCTGAAGGAGAGAAATGTGAACGCTGCTGGTCGGTGCTCCCTTCCGTTGGTCAGGATCATGAACATCCGACACTTTGCGCCAGCTGCAGTGCAACAGTCAGACACGATTATGCAGGCGTCAGCCTTGAAGACTAATCTTTTCCAAAAAACGAAATAATTACGCGGTCTAAATCCCTTCCTTTATCCAACACTAATTAGAGTGAGGACAAAGGGAGGGATTTATGTGTTTGGCTACCGTAAAATAAAGAAGAGGTTATTGGAACGTAAAGCAGTCCTCGAAAAAAAAATGAAAAATGATTCGGAAACTGCTGCGGAATTAGGTTCTGTTTCAGACATTGCTTCCGGTGAATTGTCCGCTTATGATAACCATCCGGCCGATTCGGCGACACAGCTCTATGAGCGGGAAAAGGATCTGGCTTTTGACAAAAAGAACCGCGAAGAATTGAATGATATTCAGGATGCACTCAGAAAAATGGAAGAAGGCACTTATGGTATTGACGAAAAGACAGGTAAAAAAATCTCACGTGCGCGTCTGGACGCTTTTCCCACAGCACGGACAGCGGCAGAAGACGCGCCGGGAAAACACAGCCATAAGGTGCGGCCAGTTGAGGAACCGGTTATCAGTGAGTCTGAACGGCTAGAAAAGTATCCAAATGAGGAAGGCGGTTTTGATGAACAGAACGCCTTTGATATTGTGTCGCTTTATAATGATCAGGATATGATCTACGAAGATGCGCCCTATAGCAGTTATGAGGGGGGAACGGGATCTGTCGAGGATATTGAAGGCTTTGCAGCAACGGATATCGACGGATACAGGGGAGACGATCTGATACAGATTTTGAATAACAGAAATTACGACCATTGGAAACATAATCACGAAATTGATGAGATCGATCCGGTTGAGGAATGACAGGGATTGCGGCAAAAATGCCGCATACATAATTGATTGTTTTTTCTTCAGAAAATGCCCTCTTTGCCTTATTATGCTAAAATGCAGAAAGAATGTTTTGTTGAAAAGTTAAGGCTGGGGGAAAGAATATGATTTATTATCTTGTTGCATTGGCTGTGTTGTTATTGGATCAGTTGTCAAAATGGATGGTTATTCGGAACATGAATGTCGGTGAGAGCATATCGATTATCCCGAATGTGTTTTACCTGACCTCTCTGAGAAATACGGGAGCGGCATGGAATATTCTCGAAGGCCAGTTTGTTTTCTTCTTTATCATTACTGCTGTCGTCCTGAGTGTCGTTATCTACTATATGCAGAAAGTGGGGAGAAAGCAGCCGCTGCTTGGCACGGCGCTGGCCTTCATTATAGGGGGGACCTTAGGCAACTTTTCTGACCGGCTGTTCAGAGGAGAAGTCGTTGACTTTATTCATGTCTACATCGTCCATTATAATTATCCAGTCTTCAATCTGGCGGATTCTTCGCTGTTTATCGGCGTTCTTTTGCTCATTATCTACTTAATTATTGATGGAAGGAAAGGAAAAAAATAATCATGTCGTGCCTCAGAAAAATTGCGGATCAGACGGATGAGGGCAAGCGCATGGATAAATGGGCGGCGGAACAGCTATCAACTGAATCGCGCAGCCGTTTGCAGCAGCTGATTAAAGAGGGTCATATTCTGATTAATGGAGATAAAGTCAAGGCCAGCTACAGGATGAGAACCGGAGACGTCATTTTGGTATCAGTACCCGATCCCGAACCGCTCGATGTCGTTCCGGAGAATATCGGTCTTGATATAATTTATGAAGATGATGCTGTGGTCGTCGTGAACAAACCGCGCGGAATGGTTGTCCATCCCGCGCCCGGCCATATGACAGGGACACTTGTCAATGCGCTCCTTTTTCATTGCCGGGACCTGTCAGGAATTAACGGAATTCTGCGCCCGGGCATTGTTCACCGAATTGATAAAGATACATCCGGGTTGCTGATGGTGGCTAAAACGGATGCTGCCCACCGCTCGCTAGCGGCGCAGTTGAAAGACAAAACAACTCATCGTCTATATCTGGCAATCGTGCACGGGGTGCTGCCGGAAGATTCCGGAACCATTGACGCACCCATCGGGCGGGATGATAAAGACCGAAAAAAGATGGCGGTTACTGATCACAACAGCAAATCAGCAGTGACACATTTCAAAGTCATTGAGCGGTTTAGCAAGTATACTTATCTGTCTTGCCGGCTGGAAACGGGAAGGACACATCAGATCCGCGTCCATATGGCTTATATCGGCCATCCGCTTGCAGGCGATCCGAAATATGGACTGAAAAAAACGTTGCCCATTGACGGACAGGCACTCCACGCTGCCGAACTGGGGTTCAGCCATCCGGTCACAGGAAACTTTCTGACCTTCAAAACAGATCCTCCGGCCGATTTTGAAAAATTACTTGGCATGCTTCGCGCGGGAGAATTTTCTTAACTCAGCGGAAGATCCTTTCTATACTACAGCCAATAAGAAGTTCACCGCTTTTTTCATCGGTGATTATTCGAACACCCTCTTGAAAATTTTGTTGTTCCACTCATTTTTGATTGACAAGGGCAGACAACTTTGTCATACTTATTTTAACGAAATGAATGGAATGAATTCCTTTTAAATTAGTCCGGAGAGACTAAGAAGGGTGATGATTGTCAATGTCTATTGGCAGCACAACGGTCTCTCGCTCAGTCAGGTGGGATTTTTTTTATGGCCGTAAAAGGGCGGCAGGTGTTCAGAATTTGGATGAGAAAGAAATTATGGATGAAAAAGCGGTGTCCCGGGCGCTCACCCGGCTCGCACATGAAATCATTGAACGCAATGAAGGTGTCGATTCTGTAGTGCTCGTCGGCATTAAAACGAGAGGTATCTATTTGGCGAACCGGCTCGCGGAACGCATTGCGGCTATTGAAACGCACGAGGTTTCAGTGGGAGAACTCGACACAACCGCCTACCGGGATGATCTGCCGGAAAAACCGGAAGATCCGAAGATCATCGCAAGCAGCTTACCCGTTCCTATTGAAGGGAAGACGGTGATTGTTGTCGATGATGTCCTGTTTACCGGTCGGACCATTCGCGCGGCTATGGACGCCCTGATGGACCTCGGAAGGCCGGAAAGAATTCAGCTGGCGGTTCTGATTGATCGCGGTCATCGCGAACTTCCGATCCGGCCGGACTACATCGGGAAAAATGTTCCGACGTCAAAAGAAGAACTGATCTCCGTTCAACTGAGAGAAGTGGATTCGTCGGATCGGGTGGTCATACTTACGAAAAGAAAATAAAAAATTATCCGTACAGCGTCTTTTAATGGCAGTCCAGAGAGACTGATAAAGAGCGGCTCAGCACGATCGCAGATTTTCTGCATACAAACCTCTTTGTCAGATTCTTTGGCAGAGAGGTTTTTTGATATCTTCTCTGAAAAAACCGAAACAGCTCTTTTTCATCGATCATGGATTGTTCCAGAATACACACATTAATAACAGGGAGGCAGTTAAAATGGCAAATCTGCTCAGTTTGAATGACTTGAAAGTTTCTGAAATTAACGGAATTCTGGATCGGGCGGAACAATTACTTGAGATGGGCGATGCCGGCTGGTTTGAGCCCCGCCATATACTGGTTGCCAATCTGTTCTTTGAACCAAGTACAAGGACGCGCTTCAGTTTTGAAACAGCCGAGAATCGACTTGGATTACAGATTCTAAATTTCAGCAGTGCAGCCTCCAGTACCCAGAAGGGCGAATCCCTTTACGATACGGTCAGGACCATGCAGGCGATTGGCGCCAAAGCTGTAGTGATCCGTCATAAACATGATGAATATTACCGTGAACTGATGGACGGCATTGGGCTGACCATTCTGAATGCGGGAGACGGTGCAGGAAACCATCCGACACAGGCACTCTTGGATCTGCTGACGATCCGCCAGGAGTTCTTCAGTTTCCAAAGATTGACGGTCGCCATCATCGGGGATCTCAGGTACAGCAGGGTGGCGAGATCTGACGCCGAAGTGCTGGCCCGCCTCGGATGCCGTGTGCTCCTTTCAGGGCCGGAAGAGTGGCAAAATCAGGGACTGCCCGGTGAATACATGGCGGTTGACGATGCGGTTGAAACTGCAGACGTGGTGATCATGCTGCGCATTCAGCACGAACGTCATGAAAAGGCAATGAAGATGACAAAAGAAGAATACCACGCCAGCTACGGACTGACGCGCGAGCGTGCGGAGCGGATGAAACCGGAAAGTATTATCATGCATCCGGGTCCGGTCAATAGGGGTGTTGAACTGGACAGCGACCTAGTTGAATCAGCACATTCACGTTATTTTAAACAAATCAGCAATGGCGTCGTGGCTCGCATGGCGGCTGTTGAATGGGCGCTCGATATTAAGGAGCTTGCAGGAGCTCGCGAACAAGAGCGTATTGCGGAAAAAATGTAATCAGCCTTTAAAAATATGCGATTTAAGGTCATAGTGGACTGCGAAAAAGGAGTGGCAGAAAGTTGAAAAGACAGCTTGTACTGGAAAACGGGGCGGCTTTTATCGGCGAAGCGTTCGGCAGCTTCAGAGTGTCAAAAGGGGAAGTCGTTTTTAATACGGGAATGACCGGATATCAGGAAGTGATCACCGATCCGTCATACTGCGGCCAGATCGTAACGCTGACTTATCCGCTGATTGGTAATTATGGGATTAACCGCTCCGACAATGAGTCCGGGCGGCCCAGTATATCGGGCTTAGTTGCCCGGGAAGTTTCTGAAGATCCTTCCCACTGGCAGAAAGACAAGACGTTAAGTGAATGGTTGGCCGAATATGATGTGCCTGGAATCAAGGGAATCGATACCCGGAAGCTGACAAAAATGATCCGGGAATATGGCACGCTCAGAGGAAAAATCGCTTCTGTTGAAGAAAATTCGTCAGAAATAGCACAGGAACTGAAAAAATGGCCACTGCCCACGGATCAGATCAGCCGCGTCTCGACAAAGTCGGCCTATGTTACTCCGGGATCGGGTCCCCGCATTGTGCTTGTTGATTTTGGCGCGAAACAGGGTATTCTGCGAGAGTGCATCAAACGCGGTTTCGATGTGGTGGTCGTCCCCTATCAGACGACTGCCAAGGACATACTTAAGCTTCATCCGGACGGCCTTTTATTAAGCAACGGACCCGGAGATCCAAAAGATGTCCCGGAAGCGATTCAGATGGTCCGCGATATGCTCGGTAAAGTGCCGCTCTTTGGCGTCTGTCTCGGGCATCAGCTGTTTGCTCTTGCTTCCGGAGCGAATACTGTGAAAATGCGCTTCGGCCACCGCGGTGTCAACCATCCGGTTAAAGATCTTCGGACCGGAAAATTTGCGATTACATCACAGAACCACGGATTTACAGTTGAACAGGCATCACTTGAAGGAACGGAACTCGAAGCGACTCATATCGCCATTAATGATGGGACCATCGAAGGCTTGCGCCACAAATGCTATCCGGCGTTCAGCGTTCAGTTTCATCCGGAAGCCTCACCGGGACCGGATGACAGTCAGGGCTTGTTCGACGACTTTATGACGATGGTTAACACACATAGGAAAGAAGGTGCCGGTCTTGCCTAAAAGAACGGATATCCATAAAATTCTAGTCATTGGATCCGGACCGATCATCATTGGACAGGCTGCGGAATTTGACTACTCGGGAACACAGGCCTGTCAATCGTTGAGGGAGGAGGGCTATGAGGTCGTCCTTGTGAACTCCAATCCGGCAACAATCATGACAGATACCGATATTGCTGACCATGTATATATTGAACCGCTGACTGTTGAATTCGTCAGCAAGATCATTCGTAAAGAAAATCCCGATGGACTTCTTGCCACGCTGGGCGGGCAAACAGGGCTGAACCTGGCTGTTCAACTGCATCAGTCAGGAATATTAGACGAGCTGAATGTGCAGCTTCTCGGCACCAAACTGGAAAGCATCGAAGAAGCGGAGGACCGGGAAAAATTCCGCGACTTAATGCTTAAGCTTGGGGAACCGGTTCCCCCGAGCGAAACGGTGACAGATTTCGGCGAAGCCAAAAAATTCGTTGAGAAGATACATCTTCCTGTGATCATTCGCCCTGCTTTTACCCTGGGTGGAACCGGGGGCGGCATCGCGTCAACGGATGAAGAACTGGAAACTATTACGGAAAATGGCTTGAAGCTGAGTCCGGTTCACCAGGTTCTGATTGAAAAAAGCATCGCCGGCTTTAAGGAAATTGAGTTTGAGGTCATGCGTGACAGCAATGACGGAGCGATTTCCGTCTGCCACATGGAAAACATCGATCCGGTCGGGATCCATACTGGCGATTCGATTGTAACGGCGCCTTGCCAGACGCTTAGCGACCGTGACTTGCAGCACTTGCGCAGTGTATCACTGCGGATCGTCCGTGCACTGAAAATCGAAGGCGGGTGCAATGTCCAGCTGGCTCTTGATCCGAGCAGCGACCGCTACTATATCATTGAGGTTAATCCACGTGTCAGCCGTTCGTCTGCCCTTGCATCCAAAGCGACCGGATACCCGATAGCCAAAGTGGCAGCAAAAATTGCCGTTGGCTACCGTTTGGATGAAATCAGAAACGCGGTCACCGGCACGACTTTTGCCAGTTTTGAGCCGACACTCGATTACGTCGTAACGAAAATCCCGCGCTGGCCGTTTGATAAATTCGATGATGCTAAACGGACACTCGGCACACAGATGAAGGCGACAGGCGAGGTACTGGCAATGGGCCGGAACTTTGAAGAGTCTCTTCTGAAGGCCGTCCGGTCGCTTGAAAACGGAACAAGGCATCTTGAACTTAAAGAAGCCAGGGAAATGACGCTTGATGACCTCTATGAGAACATAGCCAAACAGGATGACCGCCGGCTGTATTTCATTGCCGAAGCCATCCGTCGCGGAGCATCGATAGATACGATTTGGGACATAACAAAAATCAATTCGTTTTTCCTGAATAAAATCGCCCATATTGTCCGCATTGAGGATCAGCTAAAATCACATCCGGAAGATGCCAGTACGTTGCTTAAAGCAAAAAAACACGGCTTTTCGGATGCCGAGGTTGCAGAGTGCTGGAACATGACCGATCAGTCAGTCTCGGAATGGCGAAAAGCGCGCGGTATCCGTCCTGTTTATAAGATGGTTGATACATGTGCCGGTGAATTTGCATCGGCAACACCTTATTATTACAGTGCTTATGAGGAAGAAAATGAATCACTGGTTTCGAATCGGGAAAGCGTTGTTGTTCTTGGTTCGGGACCGATCCGGATCGGCCAGGGCGTTGAATTTGATTATGCGACGGTTCATGCGGTATGGGCGATCAAACAGCAAGGCTATGAAGCGATTATGATCAATAATAATCCGGAAACTGTCTCAACCGATTTCAGCATTTCCGATAAACTCTATGTCGAGCCGCTGACGCTGGAAGATGTCATGCACGTCATTGATCTGGAAAAACCCATGGGTGTCGTGGTGCAGTTTGGCGGCCAGACCGCCATTAATCTGGCTGCCGGTCTGGCTGCAAACGGAGTCCGGATTCTCGGAACATCGCTTGACGCGATGGATCAGGCGGAAGACCGCGACCGGTTTGAGCAGCTTCTGCATCAGCTGAAGGTCGACCGCCCGGCTGGCGATACGGCTTTCTCAACAGAAGAGGCGGTAAAGATTGCCGGGCAGCTCGGCTATCCGGTCTTGGTCCGTCCATCGTATGTGCTTGGCGGACGGGCGATGGAGATTGTGTACCATGAAAAAGATCTGATTCACTATATGAGTAATGCGGTTCGTATTAATCCGGATCACCCGGTGCTTGTTGATCGTTATCTTGTCGGGACAGAGATTGAGCTGGATGCTTTGTCAGACGGTAAGGATGTCTACATTCCGGGAATTATGGAACATATTGAACGAGCAGGTGTCCACTCCGGAGATTCCATTGCTGTCTATCCGTCACAGACCTTAAGCGGACAGATCAAGGAAGAGGTCGTGGATATCGCTATCAGGATTGCGAAAGGGCTGAAAGTGGTCGGCCTTCTGAATATTCAGTTTGTCATTCACGAGAATCATGTATATGTTATTGAAGTCAACCCGAGGGCGAGCCGTACTGTCCCATTTTTGAGCAAGATTACAGGTGTGCCATTGGCGAAAGTGGCAACCCAGCTGATTCTTGGCGAGACGCTGGAAGGACTTGGCTATGAGACAGGCATTCATCCCGAGCCTGCGCACAATGTATTTGTCAAAGCTCCCGTCTTTTCTTTCGCCAAACTGCGCAGTGTCGATGTCACTCTCGGACCCGAGATGAAATCGACGGGAGAAGTCATGGGTCAGGATGTGACACTTGAAAAGGCGCTTTACAAAGGACTGCTGGCAAGCGGGATATCGATCCCTTCTCATGGCACTGTGCTGTATACAATCGCTGACAAGGACAAGGAAGAAGCGCTGGATCTTGTCAAACGGTTCTACGACATCGGCTTTAATATTTTAGCAACCGAAGGGACAGCAAAAATGATTGCCGCGCGCCATCTGCCGGTTACCGTTGTCAATAAAATCGGAGGCCCGGTGCCCAATCTTCTTGAAACCATCCGGCACGGGGGAGCACAGTTTGTCGTCAATACACTGACCCCGGGGCAGCGCCCGGCAAGAGACGGATTCCGTATCCGCCGTGAATCAGTTGAAAATGGTGTTGTCTGCCTGACTTCTCTGGACACGACCGAAGCACTGCTGACTGTTCTGGAATCGCTGGCATTCAGAACGGAATGCATGCCGAAGATGGATGACCATTCGTTTGCTGCCGCAGCTAAGCAGGGTGACCAGGAAGGTGTCATCCGATGATTCAGGAAGACATGATCACTCTTTCACAGCGGGAGATCGCCGATGATATTTTTGAATTGAAACTGCAGGGGGAGATTTCCGGCGAAATCAGTGAACCTGGACAATTCGTCCATATACGTGTCGGTAGTGAATCCGGCTCAGTCGCTCCACTGCTTCGCAGGCCGATCAGCATCTGCACAGCCGATCAGCGACATCAGCAACTGACGCTTATATACCGCAGTACTGGTCTGGGGACGCAACTCCTCTCGCACGCGGTCAAAGGTCAGAAAATTGATGTGTTCGGCCCGCTCGGACATGGTTTTCCGGTCGGTGCAGTTTCTGAAGGAGGACGCGCTCTGCTGATCGGCGGTGGTGTCGGGGTCCCGCCGCTCTATGGGTTATCGCAGGCGCTCGCAGACAAAGGCGTGCAGATCACTCACGTGCTTGGATTTAGATCTGAGAAAGACATCTTTTATGAGAACGAATTCGCCGAACTCGGCGAGACTATTATACTGACAGAGGACGGCACCAACGGCCGGGTAGGCCGGGTCACCGATGTACTTGCCGATCTGGATTTTGATGTTGCATACGCGTGCGGGCCGCTTCCGATGCTGATAGCTGTTCAGAAAATGATCACCTCGAAACCGCTCTATTTATCGATGGAACAGCGGATGGGTTGCGGTATTGGCGCTTGTATGGCTTGTGCGGTTCATACAGTGAATCCGAATGACGACAAAGGGTATCGGCGCGTCTGCTGTGACGGTCCCGTATTCAGAGCAGGGGAGGTTGAACTATGCTAGACGTTCATTTGCCCGGGCTTGATCTGAAAAATCCGGTCATGCCTGCATCCGGTTGCTTTGCTTTTGGCGCGGAATATGGTAAGCTCTATGATCTGAATCAGCTCGGCGCGATTATCATTAAGGCGGCAACGCTTGAGGCACGTTTTGGCAATCCAACGCCGCGGGTTGCTGAAACACCCGGTGGAATGTTGAACGCAATCGGACTTCAGAACCCCGGTGTGGACAAAATCATCAGTCACGAACTTCCCCGGCTGGCAAAATATGATGTTCCCATTATTGCCAATATCGCTGGCAGCGAAATGTCGGACTATGTGCGCACGGCTGAAAAAATGTCGAAAGATCCGGTTGTCAAGGCCCTTGAACTCAATATCTCCTGCCCGAACGTGAAACACGGGGGCATTTTATTTGGCACGGTTCCTGAGGTTGCTGCCGAATTAACGGCTAGAGTCAAGGCAGTCTCTGAAAAACCTGTTTATGTAAAACTATCGCCTAATGTCACAGATATCGTAGCCATGGCTCTGGCAGTTGAACAGGCGGGAGCTGACGGGCTGTCAATGATCAACACACTGCTTGGCATGCGTATTGATCTGAAGACACAGAAACCGATACTTGCGAACAAAACGGGCGGACTGAGCGGTCCGGCCATCAAACCGGTTGCTATCCGCATGATTTATGAAGTCAGCCAGAAAGTAAAGATACCGATCATCGGGATTGGCGGAATCCAGAACGCGGACGATGTCATCGAGTATTTTCTGGCGGGTGCTCGTGCTGTCGCGATTGGGACCGCAAATTTTATTAATCCATTTGTTTGTATGGAGATTATTCATGACCTTCCGAAGAAACTTGAAGCGATGCATATTGACGATATTAATGAACTGGTAGGAAGGAGCTGGAAAAAGTGAGTGAAGAAGAACAGCGCATCATCGTCGCATTGGATGTATCGACGAAAGAAGAGATGTTCCGAATCTTAAAGCAGATCAATCGGCCTGGTTGTTATGTCAAAGTCGGGATGGAGCTTTACCTTCAGGAAGGTGCAGATGTTGTTCGCGAGTTGAAGGACAGCGGTTATTCAGTCTTTCTTGATCTAAAGTTGCATGATATTCCTCATACAGTGAACAAAGCGATGAAAGGGCTGGCCCGCGTCGGAGCGGACATGGTTAACGTCCACGCCGCGGGAGGATCAGAAATGATGCGGGCGGCCGTTGACGGACTTGGAGATGGTGCATTTAAGAAACGTCCGATCTGTCTTNGCCGCGGGAGGAAATGATGCGGGCGGCCGTTGACGGACTTGGAGATGGTGCATTTAAGAAACGTCCGATCTGTCTTGCAGTAACGCAGTTGACCAGCACGGATCAGAATATGCTTGAAAATGAACTGATGATTGGGCATCCCATTCTTGATGTCATCACACACTATGGCGAACTTGCATATCAGTCCGGATTGGACGGTGTCGTTTGTTCGGCATGGGAGGCAAAGCAGATGAAAGCTCGCACGTCGCCTTCCTTCCTTGCTGTTACACCGGGTATACGTTTGAAATCAGATGCTGCCGGTGATCAGAAACGGATCGCAGAACCAGCGCAGGCACGAACGCTTGGCAGTGATTATATCGTTGTCGGACGCAGCATCACGGCTGCGGAAAACCCGGCTGAAGCATTTCAGCGCGTTGCAAATGAATGGGGGAAAAGTAAGTGGAAAATAACAAACTGATTGCTAACCATCTATTAAAAATTAATGCGGTAGTCCTGAGCCCGGATGAACCATTTACATGGGCATCCGGCATTCATTCGCCGGTATACTGTGACAACCGGCTGATTATGGGCTACCCGGAAATATGGAAAGACGTGATCGGAGCTTTTGTCGATCTGATCCGTACACATTATCCGGAAGCTGAACTTATCGCCGGTACAGCGACCGGCGGCATTGCTCATGCGGCGCTTATTGCTGAGGCGATGCAACTGCCGATGGTCTACGTCCGTTCATCGGCCAAATCGCACGGTCGCAAAAAACAGATTGAAGGCACTGTCAGGCCCGGTCAGAAAGCAGTCGTGATTGAAGATTTGATTTCAACCGGTGGCAGCGTTCTGACAGCTGCCCATGCACTGAAAGATGCCGGAGTAAATGTACTTGGGGTCGCAGCTATTTTTACATATTTGCTCCCACAGGCAGATAAAAACTTTGTAGAAGAAAGCACGAAATTAAATACACTTACCGATTTTGAAACTTTGATCCACCTGGCTGTTGAGCAGGGGACAATCAGCGGTGCACAGCTTGAACAATTGAAGAAGTGGTACGCCAACCCGACATCGGAAGACTGGGAACATTGAATCGATCATAAAGAAAAATAGTAATTATGAGCCATCCTTTTTGAGGATGGTTTTTATTATTGCTCGTATACATGATTCCGCGTCAAATACGTACGAAAATATACGGGTATTGCACAGGTAAATAGAGATGAAGAGAAGAAGGAAAAGGGGACTTGTACGTGAAGCGTTCAAAGAAAATACAGATCCCCGCTTTGATAAGCATTCTTTTTGTATTTGCTTTTGATAACTATTTGGGCGATCCCTCGTTTACCGATCTTTTCAACAGTATATCCGCTGCAACAGTTATTTTTACAATCCTTTTTCCCGTAGCCAATGGTTTGGCGAATTATCAGTACAGATCAATAAAGTGTGCTTAGAAATGGCTCATTGTGCTAGTCCTGTCGTCCGTTCCTTATATCACCTAGCTTTACGTATACCCGCGGACGGCCCGTAATACATATCCTGTTTTCATGCATTACCTGGTGGCACAGGGAGAATCTACTGAGAGTATCAGTTATTAATTATCGCGCATTTCCGGATCTCATGCAGGGAGGATATTCTTGTGAGATTCGATTGAAAAATGACCCTGCATATCTGTACGATTATTCAATACGTGATGGTCAGGTTATTTTCATGGTGATCAATCTTAATCGCATCAACCTCCAACAAAATCAATCATGCCACCCGATCCGGCTTCCGGATAAATATGGCCGCTGGGAATGCCACGGAATACTTCGGAAAAGCGGCCGTTGGTAATCAGAGCGACATCCTCCAGTTTCCGGATAGGCAGGAAAAAGCGTATCCACCTATTTCTCATCACAATCCCGTCAACGATAGCAATGGTATTGAACTTAAACGGATCACTGCCGGTTTTGTGGATCGCCTGTCTGGCCCCATCCGCCAATTTTTTCAGAATGATAGCCACATAGAAATTACAGACAGCGATGAATAGTTTCTGCATAGGCTCTCCATTTTTAATCATACCGATCCGCAGCAGGTTCCGGGCCGATGTTCCGTCCAATCCCTTTTTGATTTCATCATTTATCATGGTTCTTCACCCTTCCGCGTTATGCTTTTTTCTTTTTACGCTTTTCAGTTAAAAAAAGAGCCCCCATCCGCTAACAGGAATGGGAGCCCTTGTCCGGGTTCCCATTCAACGCCAATGAGGACCCAAGCAATCGTTAAATTTACAGCGATTGCCGGAGTCCTAAATAATAATAATGCAGGATAATTGCACGTCGAATAGGGATGGCATAGGATAATCTCCTTGTATGATTCGAGTGATTTTTAAATTGGATTAAATATAATACGTTTACAAGCCAAAGTCAATCATTTCGCAGAAAAAACAGAAAAAATATATTGTTCCGATCAATTTGCGACTACGGCAAGGAACATCGGGTTTTATCAAAAATTAAAGGGGGGAAGAGCACACGCACGGAAAAGTGAAAATGAAATGCAGGTTCATAAACAGACCAATGTGAAAATATAGAATTAATCATGGGAAGACTGCAAAGAACACTCTCTTTCCAGAGTATTGCAAAACAGCTACAAAAAAATTTTTTATCAACTTCCGCTTTCGAATTTCCTCATATATGGCAAAATTTATCAAGTAGGAAATTTGAAAAAAATCAAAAAAAGGGGGTTGACCGATTTTTTTTTGCGTACTAACATTTGTGTCACTCCCACAGAAAATTTATCACATGCGTCTCAAGGATCCGGAACGTTGTGATAAAAATCGCTGAGTGTGGGGGAGAAAAAGGTGGCAGCAGGTATTAGGCTGCCAGGCTGGAAATAAAATAGTCTAAGAGATTTCGGGGACTGGATGAACAGATAGAAAGATCGAGGCTTATGCTCCGGACTGAATTCCATCACAAATATTTGTTGACTTTGATTTTCGGGGAAAGGAGGGCAATCAGCGTGGCATGGACAACGAAAACAGAGGATCAACCTAAGTTTACATGCAGTACCGGTGCAGATGTTCTCATTCAAACGATTCTTCATGAGGGCACCAAAGTCATTTTTGGTTATCCGGGCGGAGCAGTATTGCCGATCTATGATGCTCTTTACAGGAAAAAAGTCAGACATGTTCTGACACGTCACGAGCAAGGGGCAATTCACGCGGCCGAGGGCTATGCGCGAGTATCCGGGAAACCGGGTGTTGTGATCGCCACAAGCGGTCCGGGTGCGACAAACCTTGTCACCGGACTAATGGACGCGTCCATTGATTCCCTGCCGGTTGTAGTTTTTACAGGCCAGGTGGCCAGATCCGTTATTGACACCGACGCTTTTCAAGAAGCAGATGTAATGGGTATTACCGCACCGGCAACCAAACATAATTTTCAAGTGAGGAACCTGCATGATTTGCCGCGGATAGTCAAAGAAGCCTTTTATATTGCAACGACCGGACGTCCGGGGCCAGTTCTTGTCGATCTGCCGAAAGACATTTGCGCATCCCGGGCCTATTGGAAACCGGAAGATACCAACATTGATCTGCCTGGCATTGATCTGCCGGGTTATCATGTTCCTGATAAGGCCGCAAAAGAAAAGATTTACCGACTGGCTGAAGCTGTTGAAAAAGCGCAGCGTCCGGTCCTGCTTGCCGGAGCCGGTGTGATTCACGCCAAGGCCTCTGGCCGGATGCAATCATTTGCTCAAAACCGCCAGATCCCAGTCGTGACGACACTTCTCGGATTGGGCAGCATGCCGGCATCTCATCCCTTGTTCCTTGGTATGGGCGGTATGCATGGCACTTATACTGCCAACATGGCCCTTTCGGAATGCGATTTGCTGATTAATATCGGATCCCGTTTTGATGATCGATTGACAGGAAATCTATCGAAATTTGCTCCGGAAGCCAAGGTGGCACACGTGGATATCGATCCTTCTGAAATTGGGAAAAACGTAGCGGTTGATTATCCAATAGTCGGCGACGCGGACACTGTTCTGCGGCAGCTTGAAAAAGCAGCGGGACCTTGCCCGGATAGACAAAACTGGCTAAAGCACCTGAATGTCTATGCTCAGAAACATCCGCTGCATTATGAGGTTCCCGAGGACAAAACGATTCCACCTCAACGCGTTGTGGAGCGTGTCTGTTATTTTGCCGGACCGGATGCGATCATTGCGACAGATGTCGGCCAGCACCAAATGTGGACCGCTCAATATTATCGATTTGAACATCCCAATCATTTTGTCAGTTCCGGGGGCCTTGGTACGATGGGGTTTGGGTTTCCTGCAGCGATCGGCGCACAGATTGCCAAACCGGAAAAGAAAGTCGTGGCGATTGTCGGAGACGGCGGTTTTCAAATGACTCTTCAGGAATTGGCTGTTATCAAAGAATTACATTTGCCGGTCAAAATTATTATTTTAAATAATCATGCTTTAGGCATGGTGCGCCAGTGGCAGGAGGCGTTTTATGAGAAAAGATACGCCCACTCCATCCCGTCTTTTCAACCTGATTTTGTCAGGCTCGCTGAGAGCTATGGTGTCGCCGGCCGGAAAGTCACAAAACTGGATGATTTAGACAATGTTCTTGAATCTGCCATGATAACGCCTGATCCTGTTTTGGTCGATTGCCGTGTCAGACAGATGGAAAATGTCTTCCCAATGGTTGCACCCGGAAAGGGACTACAAGAGATGACGGGGGTATGAAAAAATGGAGCGGACAATTGTTGCGATTGTTTCCAGTAAACCCAGTGTGCTCGGGCGTATAGCCACCCTGATGTCCAGAGGTAATCTGGATATCGACAGTCTGGCCATGCACAAGCTCGGGACAAAAAAAGGAATATCCGACATCAGCATGCTTGTTAACGTAGAAGATGAGCATCAGACAGATCGGCTGGTTAAACAGTTGGATAAGCTGATCGATGTTATTTCGGTGGCGGATATGACATAACAGGAAAAACGTATTAAGTGTATAGAAGTTAACTCATGCGTGGGTACTATGTACTAAAACATATATAAAGGGGATATACAAAATGGCAGCAAAAGTTTACTATGACAAAGATATTGACGAAAGCGTGCTTCGCGGCAAAAAGGTTGCCGTTCTTGGTTACGGCTCGCAAGGCCACTCTCAGGCACAGAACCTGCGCGACAGTGGATTTCAGGTGACGGTCGGTGTCAGGCGGGGAAAATCATGGGACAAAGCGATTCGTGACGGTTTTGAGGTCAAGACGGTTAAGGAAGCATCTGAAGAAGCGGATGTCATCATGATGTTGCTGCCCGACGAAAAACAGACTGGGGTTTATTATCAGGAAGTTGAATCTGGATTGAAGCCTGGAAACGCCCTCGGTTTTGCACACGGTTTTAATATCCATTTCAATCAGATCGTGCCCCCTGACTTCGTCGATGTCTTTTTGGTTGCACCCAAAGGTCCGGGTCACTTCTGCCGCCGCGAATACCTCAATGGCGGCGGTGTCCCTGCGTTTGTCGCCGTGCAGCAGGATGCAACAGGCCAGGGTGAAGCGCTAGTTTTTGCCTATGCAAAGGCTTTAGGAGCAGCCCGCGCCGGTGTCCTGAAAACCACGTTCAAGGAAGAGACGGAAACCGATCTGTTCGGCGAACAGGCTGTCCTGATGGGCGGCCTGACTCATTTGATCGAGGCAGGGTTTGAGACACTGGTCGAGGCAGGCTATCAGCCGGAAAATGCCTATTTTGAAACCTGTCACGAAATGAAAATGCTTACCGATCTGATCTATGAGAACGGACTGACAGGCATGCGCTATTCCTGCTCCGACACGTCTAAATTTGGCGATTTCACAGTAGGCCCTTATGTCATCGATAAAGACACAAAAGCCCGTATGAAAAAAGTGCTGGAAGATATCCAATCCGGTAAATTCGCCCGCAGCTGGCTGCTTGAAAATAAGGTCGGCAGGCCGATGTTCAACGCACTCATGGAAAAAGAGAGCAACTCGGAGTTGGAGCAGGTCGGCAGAAAACTGCGCAAACTGATGCCCTTTGTCAAACAAGGTAAGCAGGACAGTGAAGACATCACAGAAAATGTCGCACAATAAAAGATTCGTTTAGTTTAGCACAGCGAGCGCTGTAAAGTAAGAACAGGCTGAAAATTTTTATGAAAAAGTTTATGAGAATCTGTTCGAGAGGGAGAGATTACAGGTTAAGAGCGCAGCGCCTTGCAGCGGCTGTACTTAACCTATCGACTTTTTTGAACATCTTCTATCAGGGAGTGTGAAGATACATTGGGGATTCCTTGCAATTAGCAGATATATTGGCAGCCATGCAATGTCTGGCACCGATTGTTCACCGGACGCCGATGACCGAGTCCGCAACCTTTGATGACCTGACTGGCGCACATCTTCATTTTAAGCTGGAAAATCTGCAGCGCACCGGGTCATTCAAATTGCGCGGTGCGTTCAATAAAGTTTCCTGTTTATCACCAGAACAAGCTGCCCGGGGCATTGTGACGGCATCGGCTGGAAATCATGCCCAGGGGGTCGCTCTGTCGGCTTCAAAAAAACAGATAAAAGCCAAGATATATATGCCGGCAGACACGCCGAAAACCAAAATACGGGCAACCGAAGCTTATGGGGCGGAAGTTGTCCTGACAGGAGAATCCTATCAGGAATCCTTTGAAGCCGCGGCACGGGATCGGGAGTCGAGCGGTGCTACATTTGTTCACGCCTTTGATGACTATCAGGTAATGGCAGGACAGGGAACCGTGGCGCTTGAAATGCTGCAGCAGTGCCCGGAACTGCAAACTGTTCTTGTGCCGATCGGCGGCGGCGGACTGGCGGCCGGCGTGGCGACCTATCTAAAAAGTGTAAAACCGGATATCCGGGTCATCGGCATTCAGTCTGAATGTGCGCCGGCGATGCACGATTTGTATCACCACAAAGTCCATCAGGTGCAGCAGTTGGTGACCGGGATAGCCGAAGGTATTCTTGTCAAAGAACCGGGTCGAAAGACTTTTCCAATTATTGCTCATTATCTTGATGATATCGTTACCGTTTCCGATCAGAAAATTGCCGGGGCGATGATTCTGCTGCTTGAACGAAGCAAACTTCTTGTTGAAGGTGCAGGGGCGTCTGCACTGGCTGCTGTACTCTCCGGTCGAGTGCCCGTTCGTGGCAGGCAAGTCGGCATGATCGTCAGCGGGGGAAATGTTGACCCGGAAAAGCTTTCCATGTTAAAACAAATGGCCTTTCCGGCTTTAAAGAAAATTGGTAAAGAAGATTACGGAACATGACCATTTATCCCGGGAAACAGGAGGGGAAGGAGGCCAAAGCAAATGATGATTGATGCCCGCGATATCAGCTGGAGACGGGAAAGCAAAGAAGTTCTGAGCCATGTTACCTGGCAGGTGCGGAAGGGAGAACAGTGGTCCTTGGTCGGACTAAATGGCTCCGGAAAAACGACGCTGCTCAAAATGATTAACGGCTATATCTGGCCGACAAGCGGTACACTGTCGGTACTTGGTCATCCATTCGGACAAATTGACCTTCGCAGGCTGCGTCGGAGAATCGGCTGGGTCAGCTCAGCGCTTGCAAGCAGATTGAGACCGCAGGAGCATCCGGAAAACATTGTGCTAAGCGGAAAATTTGCCTCCATCGGTCTGTACGATGAGCCGGCAGAAGGGGATCGCAGCCGGGCGAAGGAAATTCTCGAACGCCTGGACTGCAGCTCCTTTTCCAACAGGCCGTTTGGAACCCTTTCTGAGGGCGAAAAGCAGCGGGTATTGATTGGACGTGCTTGGATGGCATCCCCGGAATTACTGATTCTGGATGAACCATGCAATGGGCTCGACATCTTTGCCAGGGAACAGCTCCTGTCGATTATCCGGCAGATGGCATCTTCACCCGGTGCACCGACAATGATCTTTGTCACGCATCATGTCGATGAAATTCTGCCGTGCTTTAATCACACCTTATTGTTAAAAGCGGGGGCAATCTATCAATCCGGGTTAACCAGAAAAATCATGACCCCAGAAAATATGACCGCTTTTTATGGCGGCAGCGTCATCGTTGAGCAGCACGGTGAAAGGCTGTCGATGGCCATCCGGTCATGAGAGAGGACTCAGCAGGCTATAAGAATGCTATTAACTGAGCGCGAGATTGAGTGGTAACATCGGATCTGGATTCGAAAAAGTTTGGAAAACATTCTATTCATATGTCCAAAAGGCATCACTAAGTTGATTAAACCGCGTGTTGTTGAGTGGGTCTATAGCAATAGAGACTATAGCGAGATACTAAACAGAAACCTTTTTGCCTTAGCAAAGCTGGTTGGTTAATCAGCAGGCGAAAAGGCTTCTTTTTTATCCGGGAAAACAGTTTTACAAAAAAGATTTTAATAAGATACTTATCCGATATATAAGATAGTCAAACGCAAAGAGTTATTACATGATGTCAGTTTGACCATGGATAGAGGAAAAATATACGGACTCTTAGATCGGGAGGGTTCAGCAAAGACAGTATTGCTTCAAATGATCTGCGGACTCATCACACCGACTTCCGGATCAATTACGGTGAACGGAAAACCGTTGTATCAAGATCTTTCATTTCCTGACAGCCTGGGGGCTGTTATTGAGGCCCCAGGATTTTGTGATTTTCTTACAGGCTTTGAGAATTTAAAAATACTGGCAGAAATCAGAAGGTCGATTACAGACGAAATAATCAGAGAAACGTTGACAAGGGTTGGGCTGGATGCCGAGGACGGACGCGTCTGTAAAAATTATTCACAGGGCATGAAACAGCGCCTTGCCCTTGCCCAGGCCTTGATGGAAAACCCCGATCTGTTGATTCTTGATGAACCAATGCACGCTTTGGGTGTAGAAGGCAGAGCGCTGATCCGTCAATTGCTGCTAAGTGAGAAAGGGAAGGGGACAACGATTTTATTTGCCAGTCGCAGCAAAGAAGAAATACAGCTTCTCTCAGATGAAGGAATTGAAATAAATGATGGCTATTTGAAAGAAAATGTCGGATAAACGAAACGGTCTGCGTTTTTAAATGTAAAAAATTTCAGCATTTCAGAGAGCACAAAATTACAGATCACGCAAAAAATTTGCGGTGACCCCGCAATAAGTTTGCGGCTTCGCGGGAGCCAATTCGTATTACAATAAAGTAGAACATAAATTAATCCCGATATGTATTAAGCGAACAAGTCAAAAACCTCCCCCTTTTTTTGTACTTGCTTAGTACATATTTTTTTATTGAATTTTTTACAAATCCAGTTGAATGTTTTTGCTGCTAATGACACTTATGATGCAACACATATTATACCAATGAAAGGATACTGCAGTGCATAGATTGGGAGATAATGCAGAAAGATATCACTTATTGTTTTATGAATTTTTTAACATTGTAGGAGCTGGCTATGAACGAGAAACGGATATTGATTAATGTGTTATTCACATTGTTTCTAATAATTCTAGGAAGCGTGCTCGTTTATCACTTATATTGGCAGCATAGCCGTGAAGTTGCTTGGTCGGCAATCAATCAATATATAACAAAGCAAAGAATTGCCCAAAAAGCTATCGAAGTCTCAGCTACAGTTCGAAGGAAGTTCGAAATATATTAAGTATTTAAAGAATATTAAGAGAACAGCTTTTCTAGAATTAGAAGATATCTCTAATGAACCTGGTGCCATCAACCCGAATTATAGTAAGTATTATGCGGTTAAGGTTTATTATGGAGAATTGAATATCCAAGTGCGGGATCCAGCATTAGTTCCGAGTTTAGGGGGAACGAACTATCGAAGATTTATACTCGTTAAAAAAGATAAAAAAAGTTTATGGTTTATCGATACAGATGAAGATACCCCGCGGCAATAATTGAATTTGAGAGTTTCTGCATTGAATTTTCCTAATTTTTCAAGAATTATTTTTATTAGTCCTTGTAAAAACACTTAGAAGCTGATCGAATCATTAAGATCTGACAGCATATTGCGGGTTTTTGTTATCGGGGCATATGCCATCAGGGATAAAAGGGTAATTAGGTTTATATAAAAGAGACAATGTTCCCAAACAAAGCTGTGACTTAATATCAATACATTCATCGTGAATCTTTTCTACAAGTTTAATAATCGATTCCATACCGCAAAAATATTGCGGTGACCACGCAATATTTTTGCGTGCCCAAATAAAAAATTCGGGGTTATAATTAAGGAAAAATATAGAAGGGAGGGAAGGAGAATCGAAAAAACCAGGAATGATGAGACGGTCTTGATTAAACAAATGATGCATCAGCAGGTTGAGGACTTCTTGCGCGATGCAGGTATGAAAGCGGCCGCTCACACGTATGTGGATTATTATGGAGAAAGAGACTTGCAGTTTGGCCGACTGACATTGCTGCATCACGAGATGTTAGGTGGCAGTAATCCAGATATTGATCAGATTGCGGCAGCGGTCGAGTGGCTCGTTCTATCTGCTAATATTATCGATGATTGGCAGGATCGTGATCGGAAAGGGCCTCCATGGATGAAAGACGAAGCGGATCAGGCGCTGACACTGGAAAACAGTTTTCTTTTGCTGGCTTTATCCATACTTCAGAAAATGTCTTCCAAGGTAGGCCAGGACAACTGTTTACAAACCATTACCGATCATTTAAATGATGCGTTACATGGCCAATATTTGGACAGGCGGAACCAGATGATGAATGAAGACGATTATATTTCGATGGTTCAGCGTAAATCGGGGGCTTTAGCGGCGGTTGCCAGTCTGTCAGGTGTGCTGGCATCAGGGTATCCATGCGATTTGCAGATTGTTGAAAAATATTCGACGATCATCGGTGTCTGTGCCCAACTTAAAAATGATCTTCGGGACACGCTCCGGGTCGAAGGCAAAAGCGATCTTGTGAAAAAGAAAAGGACTCTGGCAACGATGTATCTGGCTGAACATCCAAGCTTGAATGGAGAGCGGATTGCCCTTTATTATCAATGTGGTTTATCGGAGAAACAGCTGGTTGACGAAAAAGAAAGTCTGGAAAAGTGGATTCAATCATCAGGTGTGATTCTGTATATTGACACATTGCGTACAGAGCAGAGGATTTACGCCAAGGAACTGATGGATCTTCTTCCGGTAAGCGATCGGGATAAAGAGCGACTCGAACAATTTCTTGGCTAACTATAAAAAATCATTTATGGGAGGCTTTAAAATGAAAAAATTTATCTATCAGCTTGCAGGACATCCGGAGTGGTTGGAACAAATTAAGAAAGGGAACTTTAAATTTCCTCAAAGTTTAACATTAGGGGAAAGAAAAGCGGTTGTAACAGCGGTACAAAATCAAGGTGGTGCAGTCTCTTATGGTGTTGAAGGCGAACGCGGATGGAATGGGTATTAAGTCTATTAAATTCTTAAACTTTTCTTTCCTGCTTTTTTGCCTGCTTTGCTCACTGCTGGTGGCTGCTTACTCACTATTGACGATCATCGCATACCCTGATATTGGATTGAGACTGGAAGTACACAATAATAAAGTTGTTGTAACTGATGTAGATCCGTACAGTTGGGCAGCGGGACAAACCATTCGCGCTGGCGACCAGATTCTTTATATTGACGGGAAAAAAGCAATTAATTTTATCGATGGATCAGGGTATCTGTATCATGCAAAAAACATTGAAACATTTTCAAAAGGTGTGCATCATTACCAGATAAATAATACTCTGTCATTTTTGAATCTCAGTTTTTCATTGTTAATTCCGGCAGCTTTTTTCTTATGCTGCTTTTTATTGTCCATTCTGCTTTTTAAGCATCATCGAACACTGACTAATGAAACACATGTCCTTATTGTTTTCTTTTCCGTCATCGGACCGGTTTTTCTGGACATCAGTACCAATCAGCGAATCTTGAACTGGACAGGCAGTCTTATTGAGTTCTCCATGACTATGGGGTTAGTTTTGCTTATTCATTTTCTAATGAATTATTTTCAGCCATGGAGCCACCGGATATCTAGCCGGCTGCTTTGTGTTCTATATTTTTGTTCGCTGATTATATTTGTTTCTCAAATCTATGGCACATTTAATTTTTATCTTTTACTTTACTTTGTATTTTTCACGGTTCTTTTTATTCTCTTCCTGCTTGCTGTACTTTATTTTCAATCGCAGGGCAAGGGAATGCGTAAACAGATTCAGGTGTTGCTGCTTGGGTTTTTCATGGGCTTATTCCCGTTTGTGATTTTGTATACATTGCCCAATCTGATGTTTCAGCAGGCAATTCTGGATTGGGAGTGGACGACACCTTTCTTTATCCTTGTGCCGCTGACACTTGGCTATCTCGTGCTCTCGTCCGTTATGATTGATGTTGACTTTATCGTTGATCGTTTCTCTTATTACGGTGCCATCAGTTTTATTTTTACCGGTTTATCTTTGGCAACTTTTTTTATCCTGGCACCGGATCAATCCTTGTTGAACTACGTTCGCTTTGCCCTCTGTATTTTTGGTCTGTCATTGCTGATCCTCTACTCAAAAGAATATGTTGATTTCCGGTTCCGAAAACAGCTTTTTCCGAAATGGCAAGACTATCAGGAAAGCTTGAATCGTTTACTGGAATGGGCGAGACCTGGCTATAAATTAACGGATTTAGCATTTATTTTGAAAAGGGAGATGGAACACTGCCTGCCAGTTGAGAATGTAACGCTCAAACGAAAGGCAGGCAGGAGCGCAAAATCTCCGGGCATTGATAAGCCAGAAGATCAATCGAGTCAGAGCTGCCAGCTTCCTCAGCCAGGCAACTTAAAACAATTTCAAACGAATGCTTTCGGATTTTGCGTACTCTTGTTTGAGAATCCGCAAAGCTGCGTCCTGCTAAGCGGTAGATGGAATAAGCCGAGGAAAGAACTCAACATTGATGAAAAAATGTGGCTTGAGTCTGTGCTCAATAATACACAAATCATGATTGAAAACCTGTATAAAGCTGAAGAGCTGGTTGATTTGCTGGGTCAGGCGGAACAGGGGCGTTACGAACTTCCGGGGACGGTTAAAAGGGCACTGTTTCGTGTTTCCGAGCGGGAGAGAAAACGGCTGTCGCGCGATTTACATGATACGAGTGTCCAGGATCAGCTTGCCCTGGCACGTGATATGGATGCTGAAAAGGGAAACTGGTCTGATCCATCCGTTCAGGAAAAGCTCGCCTCGCTGCGCCAGCGTGTTTTAGGCAACGTTCATGAATTGCGTCAGGTTGTTTATGAATTGTACCCTGTAACCCTTCAGAGAAAAGGTTTATACGATTCACTTCAGGATCTGTTTCAATTAACGGAAATGCGTGCTTCATTTTCTTTACACACCTATGTTAAAGGCTCCTTTGACATTGAGAATCCTGACTTGAAAACTGCCGTATATCGTGTAAGCCAAGAGCTGCTGACCAACGCCATCAAGCATTCCCAGGCGAAAAATGTGACCTTGATTATTGCCCAGGAAAAAGATCATTACGAATTATTGTACGATGACGACGGCATTGGGATGGAAGAAAATGTGGTGGGTCAGCCGTTCAGCACGATGGGTCTCCCCGGTTTGATCGGGCGGGTAGAAAGCACTGCCGGAAGAGTGATCATTCATTCCGTAAAAGAAGAAACGGCTCAAAAAGGGTTACATTTTGAAATTGTCTGGCCGTTGCATTAATGAAATGCTTCGAACGGGGGAAATTTAACAATGGTGTCTATTTTAGTAATCGATGATCATAAGCTGGTGGCTGAAGGAACGAAAAAAATATTGATCGAAGAAGGATTTGAAGCTGAAGTCTTATTTTCAGCGGGTTTCTTGTCCAGTTTTCTTAATCGCCGAACATTTGATGTGTATCTTGTTGATTGGAATCTGCCAGGGACAAATGGAATGACGGTTGCTGAAACGATCATGAAGGCTGACCGGAAGGCTAAAATCGTGATTTATACAGGATATGAAGCGGAAATGCCGGCTGTCCTCGATGAACTGGTTGCCAGAGGTATTAATGCGGTCATCAGCAAGGAAGCAAATGTGGCAACTTTGATCGCATCAATCCGGGTTGTCTTAAGCGGTTACGAGGTGTTTCCTCATTCTGTTTCAAAAAAAGCAGTGGAGAGACGGCAGTTAATCAAAAACACAGAAACGTCTTTTGATGAGCGGGAGCGGGAAATTATGAAAGCAGTGATCGCCGGTAAAACGAACAAGGCGATCGCCATCCAGTTACATATCAGTCAGCGCACAACAGAATACTTACTAAAGAATATTTTTACAAAACTGAATATAAAATCGCGTGAAGAAATAGAACAAACCGTGCATCAGAGAGGTATTATTTTGAAATAATTAACGTACCTGATAAGATGTGATTTAGTTGAAAGAGGGGCCGTGCGCCTCATTAAAAAACCACTTCCTTAGCAAGCAGTATTTCAAATTTTTATTCCCAGGGAGACAACCCCCTGAACCACAGTGCGCCACTCTTCAATACTCTGCTTCAGATATTCAAGGCCTGAAGGAGTAATGCTATAATATTTTCGCGTCGGTCCGGCGGGTGATTTTTCCTGGGTCACAGATGTGAATCCGGTTGCTTTCAGCCGGCGTAGGATAGTGTAGACAGAACCTTCGTACACATCGGGAAAAATTTTTCTTATTGATTTCATCAGTTCATAACCGTATAGCGGTTCGTCTTTCAATTTAAAAAGGATGCACATCTCAAGTATTCCTTTTTTCATCTGAGTATCCATGAGAGATCTCCTTTAACAATTGGAAACAATCGTATCCGCCAACATATCGTGGAGTGCTTTGTGTTCTTTAGTGAACAGGACGGTAAAAACTGAAACCAGCGGAACAATCGGGATCGAGTTGATCAATATTTTCCCCAAAAACTCACGATAGAAGATTGCTCCTTTCGAGGCGCGATCAGTCGTTGAAGACCGGACTTTAATGCGCATCAGTTTTTTACCGAGTGTCTGACCCTTGAGTAACCATGTGCAGAGCAGTGCGTAAAAGAGGTAAAAAACAATTCCGACAATGCCTGTAAAGATAAGCGTGGGTGCAGATTTGTTTTCGCCATGTTCTATTTGTGTTTTGACAACAGGACCCTTTGTATCTGTTACGGTGGCATAACTTTCATCCTGAGAGAAAGAAGCAGATGCTGTGTATACGGACAAGCTCAAAGCAGGAGTGGAGTAAAAAAGGATCATGAAAATAAACGGAAAGACTGCGCTGCCAATAAACAATGAAACGATAAAAGAGGGGATAGAGGCAACGACTGCATCAATTAAATAAGCGCACAGTCTCCTTCCCGGATTTGCAATGTGTTTATTCAGTGTTTTTTCATGTTTGTGATCCTGTTCCTCCAGCAGCGATTGGGCTAAAAAGGCGGGAGATCCCAGTTCCTGCGAGATTTGGTCGTCTGTCTGGCCTTCCTCTCTGCCGAAGGCGAAGAAGCTTTCATAATCCGATAAAATGTCTGCCAATTCCTGTTCGTTCAGTCTTTCTGCGAGATTAGCCTTCAACTCCTGAATAAATTCAGATTGTTTCATTTGTGTCACCCTCATACTATTTATTGAGCAGTAGCTATTGTAATTATGGCATTCTACTGTTCAATAAGCAATAGCTATCTATCCTGCAGCTTTTTACTAGCGTCGCGGATTATTCTGTGTACACCCATCTTAAGGAATTTTTCATAAATTCCGTTTGTTTTTGTTAAGAACTCCCAGCTACAATAAAAGGGTGAAATTCTTCAGGCGGGGAGCGGTATAGAGTGGAAGACTACACAGTGCTCGTGGTTGATGATGACAAGGAGATTCGGGATGTCATCGGGATCTATCTGAAAAACGAAGGTATTCATGTTCTTAAAGCGAAAGACGGGCTGGAAGCCATCGATCAGTTGCATGCCTCGACAGTGCATTTGATTCTGCTTGATATCATGATGCCGCATCTGGACGGGATCCAGACGACATTCAGGATTCGCGAGCAAAAGAATATTCCGATTATCATGATCAGTGCGAAGAGTGAAGATATGGACAAGATTCTCGGACTGCAAGTCGGTGCGGATGACTATGTCACTAAACCTTTTAATCCGCTTGAACTGATCGCACGGGTCAAATCTCAGCTCAGGCGTTATGTGACCCTTGGGAGATATGAGGGCAAGAAGAGAATGATCAATTGTCACGGATTGATTCTGGAAGAGGAAGAAAAAAGAGTATCAGTCAACGGCGATCCGGTCAGACTGACTTCGACTGAATACCGAATCGTCGCCCTACTAATGAGGTATGCCGGCCGGGTTTTTTCGACACATGAAATTTATGAGCGGGTCTGGCATGAGGACGGTTATAATTCAGAAAACACGGTTGCCGTCCATATCCGTAAGATTCGTGAGAAAATCGAATTTGATCCGAAGAATCCGAGATATCTAAAGGTGGTGTGGGGCATTGGCTACAAAATTGAAAAATGAAAAACTGGCAACAATCTGGCTGCTGCTGCTTATATGTGGCCTGACCAATCTAACTATTGCTTGGAATACTTTTTTTTATTATTCGCTTGGTTTACTGGTCCTCTCTGGAATTGCTATGCTTTTATTGGCTCTTTTTCTGAATCGCAAATATCAGATAAGCAAAATAAGTGGATTCGGTTCCGTCGAATCGGTTTATAATTGGTTTCCCATCGATGTTCGTTTGGGCGTGCTTGGATTGTCTGCCATCTACTTTTTCATATGCTCAGGAGGCTATATACAGGGGTTTGATTTTCGAGCCATCTTTCTCAAGTACATCTTCACCGCAAGTGCTATACTTGTTATTCTGCTTCAGGGCCAATGGCTGACCGATGATTTAAATGATCAGCCAAAGCGCCGCAAAAGCTGGCAGGGAAGCCTTGTTGTCAAAATGGGGCATACTCTGCGCGACGCTTTTTCTCAGATTCCTGCCGGATGGCAGGTATTCGGGACTATCGCACTTGTTTTTTTTCTCGGCATGTCAGCACCGGTTCTGTTATTTGTTTTCAATAACTTGCTTGTTCCTTTGTTCTTTCTCTCTGTCATCGGATTGCCGCTACTATTTTGGATTTTTAAACGGGTAGCTGTATTTAACCAGATGTATCTGGATGTGGCTGCTACTGCTGCAGGCTCTGATCAGCCTGACTTGCCTAGGCGGGGAAGCGGGATACTTAATCAATTGGCCGCAAACTTGAATACCTTGAAGCGCAGTGTCAGGGCATCGCGCAGAGAACAGGTAAAAAGCGAACGACTGAAAACAGAGCTGATCACGAATGTCAGTCACGATTTGCGCACGCCGCTAACCTCGATTATTACTTATAGTGGTCTATTGAAAAACCCGGATTTAAAAGAAGATGAAAAAAAAGACTATTTAGGCATTATCGATCGCAAAGCGAAACGTCTGAAACGATTGATTGATGATTTGTTTGAAGTATCGAAAATGGCGAGCGGTGCGATCGATCTGCACAAGGAGAAGGTGGATTTTACCGAATTAATGACTCAGGCTCTGGCCGAATATGATGAACCGATTCAGGAGGGAGCGCTGGAATTCCGTTTAAAGTTTCCGGAAAAGCCTTTATATGCTTTTGTGGACGGTCAGAAAATATGGCGTGTATTTGACAACCTGATCAGCAACATTCTCAAGTACTCACTGGAACACACACGGGTTTATCTGTCACTTGGCGAAGAAAACGGAGAAGTGGTTGCTGTCTTCAAAAATATTACCAAGTACGAACTTGGGGCCAATATTGATGAACTGTTCGAACGCTTTAAACGAGGCGATGCATCGCGGCATACTGAGGGCTCGGGTTTGGGCCTTGCGATTGCCAAATCGATTGTCGATCTGCACGATGGGCTGTTTGAAATCGATCTGGATGGTGACTTGTTTAAAGTGACGATGAAACTGCCTGCCGTGGATTGAAGATAAAATGATTCACAGAAGGGCTCACATTCAGTGGGCTGTTTTCGGATTTTGATCAATGATAAAGAAAAAGTATCTGATCATTCTTGTTGCTGTTCTTGCAGTGGCTGCATGGACATTTCGCGTCTATCAGGTTAATCATGGCGTTGCGAAAGACTATCAGATAAAAACCTATCAAGTAGGGAAGACTGTCCCCTTTGACAGCGCTACATTTAAAGTCACCGGTTTTTCATATGGAAATCTTGTTAAAACTTCCGGTTTCTCATCTGTTCCTCTTTCTGTTGAGATGGAAGTGCACAATACGTCAGATAAAAGTTTATCGATTATCAAATTGATTGAAACCAAACTGGCCTATGGATATGATTATTACCAAACCCGGGAGGGCAATTTTAACATTAATGAACTGCGCCAATTGCCCCCGAAAGCAACGGCAAAACTCACACTGAGATTTGACGTCGATCCAAAATACAAAGGAAAGAGAGCGAAACTTTACATTGATCAATCCTTGTACGGGAGACAGGTGCTGGAGAAATATAAGAATGGGGTAAGATATGGTATCTATGTTCATTTGTGAGTGATTTGAAAAGTTCAATGACTGGCTGAATACCTCGATGAAGCATATTGTTAAGGTATATCGTTAATCTTCGTTTCTAGGTGTGAGAGTAATTAAAGGGGAAAGGAAGAGATTTTTACATATGTTGAAACTGAGTGTGCTAGATCAGTCTCCGATTTCCGCAGGATCAACTCCTGTGGAGGCACTGGAAAACAGCACGAGACTGGCCGTTGAGGCTGAGAAAACGGGCTATCATCGTATCTGGTTCGCGGAACATCATGATTCTCGGGGCTTGGCTAGTGTGTCACCGGAAATAATGATTGCCCATGTGGCGGCGAAAACATCAACGATTCATGTAGGATCGGGGGGCGTTTTGCTGCCGCATTATAGCCCTTATAAAGTAGCGGAAAATTTTAATCTGCTGGAGAATTTATATCCGGGGAGAATTGATCTCGGCATCGGCAGGGCACCGGGCGGCATGCCGGGCGCAACCTGGGCACTGAACGACGGAACCCGCCGTGATCTTAATGATTTTCCAAGAAAAGTTCGTGATATGATCGGATTTCTTACAGACCAACTTCCCGAAGACCATCAGTATAAAACGGTGCGGGCCACACCACTGGCTGAACGACTGCCGGAGATTTATCTTTTGGGCTCATCGGATGGAAGCGCCGGTATCGCTGCCGATATTGGCACGCCGTTTATGTTTGCCCATTTCATCAACCCCCATGGCGGAGCTGAGGTTGTCCGGTCCTATCGGGCGAACTACAGACCGTCCAAATGGTTTCCGGAACCGAAAGCCTCTGTTTGCGTCTTCGCCGTCTGTGCGGAAACGGATGCGGAAGCCGAACGCCAGGCGTCAACACTTCGCTACTGGATGGTGAAAGCGGCACAGGGCAAATCTGTGCTGCTGCCGACTATGGAAGAAGCGGAGCATTTTACTCCATCTGAATGGGAACGTGAACAGATGGAAGAAAATGAAGCAAGGATCATTGTCGGCAATCCGCAAAAAGTGAAACGGGAGCTGGAAAATCTGGTAGCGGTCTACCAGACAGATGAGGTAATGATTATCACTAATATCTCCGATTTTGAAGCGAAGCTGCGCTCATTCAGATTGATTGCAGAAGCTTTTCAAGATGGAGCCTCCCTTTAAAATGGATCAAAGCTGCTCTTTTCTGAGGGGAAAAAATAAAATTAACAACTTTTATTAAAGGATAAACTTTTGTTGCAGTTTCCGCATCGCTTGACGAATCGGCAAGGTCAGTGAGACAATTGAATTCTGGAAAATACAAAGAAGTACTGAAGCGAGCAGCCTATGCCCGCTTTTTTTGGAAGTGGGGAATTATTCATGTCCTATGATGGAATTGTGACTCACGCTGCCGTCCAAAGTCTGCAGGACTTTGCCCATGGAAGGGTGACTAAAATATATCAACCGACGGCAACGGATTTGGTGTTTCATCTTCGATCCCGAAATGCGCGTGGAAAATTGCTGATTTCGATCAATGCCGCTTTTGCGCGCCTGCACCTTACAAATCTGATCGAAGGCAATCCTCAGGCACCGCCGATGTTCTGCATGCTGCTGCGTAAGCATTTGGAAGGCAGTGTCATCGAAGCCATTGAACAGGTCGCTTTTGAACGCATCGTGCATATAGATTTGAAATCACGCAACGACTTCGGTGATCTGACACAAAAACAATTGATTATTGAACTGATGGGCCGCCACAGTAATGTGATTCTTATTGATAAAGAAAGCGGCAGGATTATTGACAGCATGAAACACCTGACGCCGGCTGTAAACCGTTACCGGACTGTCCTGCCCGGTGAAACCTACATCGCGCCTCCCGATCAGGGAAAATTGAATCCTCTGAAGATGACAGCAGACGATCTGATCAGCCATATTGAATGGAATGCCGGCAAAATTGATCGGCAGATTGTCGATGCTGTCAGCGGATTCTCGCCATTAATCGGCCAGGAAATCCTGCAACGTGCCGGCTTGCCGAGTCAGGAAGGGATAGCCCGTGCCTTTTCCGAGGTACAGTCAGCGATTCTGAATGATAATTATCAGCCAAATATTGTCTATGGAAAGAACGGCAAAGATGAATGTCATGTGATTGAACTAACCTGCCTGGCAGGGAAGAAAGAGCAATTTTCCACTGTGCACGAGATGCTTGATCATTTCTATGCTGTAAAGGCGGAAACAGATGCGGTCAAGCAAAAAGCCGGTGATCTCAGCCATTTTGTCGCTCTTGAACTCAAGAAGAATAAAGTAAAATTGAAAAAACTTGCCAAAACGCTGCAAGATGCCGAGAACGCCGATTCATATCGTCTCTGCGGGGAACTTCTGACGGCAAATATGCATCTTTTCAGGCGCGGCGATCTGTCTGTCGACGCAATTAACTATTATGATGAAAATCAGTCCAAACTAAAGATCACATTGAATCCGAATCGTACACCGTCAGAAAACGCCCAGGCTTATTTTAAAAAATACAGCAAGGCAAAGACCGCCAAACGCGTTGTTGCCGAGCAGATCGAACAAACAAAACTGGAAATTTCCTATTTCGACGGATTGATGCAGCAGGTAGAGTCGGCATCATTGAAAGATATCGGCGAGATCAGGGAAGAACTTGAAGAGGGCGGCTACCTGAGAAAGAAAAGGGCGGACCGCAGCAAGAAGAAAAAAAACCATCCGGAAATTGACCAATATTATGCGTCGGACGGTACGGTTATTCTTGTCGGAAAAAACAATAAGCAAAATGATTATCTGACGACTAAAGTAGGCGGACGCGATGAGACGTGGATGCACACCAAGAACATCCCGGGATCCCACGTGGTGATCCGCACTCAAAATCCAAGTGAGGCGGTGCTTGGGGAAGCCGCAACGCTTGCGGCGTTCTTCAGTAAATCGCGGCTTGGAAGCAGAGTACCTGTAGACTATACAAAAATCAGGTATGTCAAAAAGCCAAGCGGGGCGAAACCGGGCTTCGTCATTTATACGGATCAGAAGACCCTTTTCGTGACCCCTGATGAGTCTCTGGTTCTTAGAATGAAGCAAAAGCCGGGCACGGCGGTTCAGCGTTCCTGAACCGGTGCAGAATCAGCAGGCACATATCGTGAAAACGGAACGATTTTGGCAGCTGCACTTGCTTCAGCAGCAAAGAATTGTATAAAATGAGAAAGTGGAAGTGAGTGGTAAGATGTTAAACAGCATGACCGGTTTTGGAACAGCGTCATTAAATCAGGGGGAGACACTGGTCCGCGTTGAGCTGAAATCGGTGAATCACCGTTTTTTCGAACTTTCTCTTAATCTTCCACGTCCCTTGATGTATTTGGAAAATCAGATCAGAAAAACGGTCCATTCTTTTTTTCAGAGGGGTTCCCTTACACTTTATCTGACAGCTGACGGAAGCCCGGATTTAGCCCCAAAGCTTTGCACAAACTGGGGCGTTGTCGATCAATATCTTGATGCAGCCAGAGAGATTCAGAGGCGCAGCAATACTTCAGACTGGGATTTCAGCGCTATTTTAAGCCTTCCGGGTATTTTTACGATTCAGGAAGCAGGCGGAACTCACGCACAAGCGGTGAAACCGCTGGCCCTGAAAGCGGTCGATCAGGCCTGCGCACAACTGTCAGTAATGCGTCGCATTGAAGGCGAGCAGCTCAGGCTCGACCTTCTGGAAAAAAACGAATCTGTCGAGCGGCTGATTGATGAAATCGAGGACTATGCACCTCATGTCAGGAAAACGTATGAACAGCAGCTGCGCCGTCACGTTTCTGACTTTCTGGACGGGCACCAGGCCATTGATGAGGACCGGCTGATGAATGAAATCGCCCTGTTTGCGGATAAATCGGCGATTGATGAAGAATTGACGAGAATGAAGAGCCACCTCAGGCAATTCCGAAATTTTCTTGATGAATCTGCTGAACCCGTTCCGGTCGGGCGTCAGCTGGATTTTCTCATACAGGAAATGAATCGCGAGATGAATACGATCGGTTCCAAGGGAAACAGTGTGGAGGTAAGCCACAAAGTCGTCCTTGCAAAGAGTGAGATTGAAAAACTGCGGGAACAGGTTCAAAATGTTGAATAATGCTATAATAACAGGGAAGTGATCGAACGGTGGTCAGATTGATAAACATCGGTTTCGGCAATATTGCTTCTGCAAATCGAATTGTTTCAATCATCAGTCCGGAGTCTCAGCCGATTAAACGGCTGATCAAGATGGCACGGGATAATAATAAATTAATTGACGCGACTTATGGACGGAGGACCCGTGCTGTTATAGTGATGGACAGTGACCACATCATTCTTTCATCCGTTCAGCCTGAAACAGTGTCACAACGGCTGATTCAGCATGATGACGGGACAGACGAAGCATGAATGGTTGGAGGCAGGCACGATGAGTTTTAAGGAAAAAGGATTGCTGGTCGTTCTTTCCGGCCCGTCCGGTGTCGGAAAGGGTACGGTATGCAAGGCCCTCAGGAGCCGCGGAACCAAACTGCAATATTCCATCTCGGTAACAACCAGGAAACCGAGAGAGGGCGAGATTGACGGCATCCACTATTTTTTCAGGACCCGTGAACAGTTCCGGCAGATGATAAAAGATGAAAAACTGCTTGAATGGGCGGAATATGTGGGCAATTTGTATGGGACACCCATTGATTATGTTCGCCAGACGCTTGATAACGGTCAGGATGTTATCCTGGAAATCGAAGTTCAGGGCGCACTGCAGGTCAAACGGCGTTTTCCAGAGGCATTGTTTATTTTTCTGGCGCCTCCAGATCTTAAAGAGTTGAAGAAGAGAATTATCGGCAGAGGAACAGAGCCGGCAGACCTGATCGAAAGCAGAATGACGGTCGCCCGGTCGGAAATGGAACTGATGGAGAATTACAATTATGTCGTTGAAAATGATCAGGTGGACAATGCCTGTGACCGGATTGAATCCATTGTCCTTGCCGAGCACTGCAGGGTTGACCGCCTGATAGAAAAATACAAAAATATCGAAGGAGCTGATGGAAAATGATGATCTATCCATCAATTGACAATCTTCTTAAAAAAGTTAACTCAACTTATACTTTAGTATCGCTTTCAGCGAAACGTGCCCGCCAGCTGCAGGACGGGTCAGGCCATTTGATGCTCGAACATCCAAGGTCGGTAAAAGCCGTCGGCCAGGCACTTGAAGAAGTCAATGCCGGACTTCTTCATTACAAAAACTGAGGAACAGAATAAAATCTGAAAGAGCAGCAACCTGTGCAAGGTTGTTGTTTTTTACACTTTAGGAAAGTATAGAGCGACAAAATTTCAAGGAAAAAAGTGTAAGCGGCCGAACAGACATCGGATCTTCGACTAAGAACTGCACGTCCTATGCACAACGTCGAAGTCACCGCATCCTGCGGAAGTACGGTCCTGTGGCATGTTCGGCATTTGGCCATCATGGCTGTTACAACTAAGGCTCAGCCTGCGCCAGAGGCTTGGCTTTGCCAGACTTTATCATTTTAATTTTGATATACAGAAGGAAGTGGATGCTATGGCGCTTTCCGGGAAAAATATTGTCCTTGGCGTCACCGGGGGAATTGCCGCATACAAAGCGGCGGAGCTGACAAGCAGACTGGTCAAATCAGGCGCCGAAGTGCACGTTGTCATGACAGGGGCAGCAAAGCAGTTTATCGGTGCGGCAACCTTTCAGGCACTGACGCGCCATCCTGTTTATGAATCGGTATTTGTTGAAGAAAAAGATGGTCAGATTGCCCATATAGACCTTGCAGATTCGGCAGATCTTGTGATTATTGCTCCTGCAACGGCGAATACAATTGGAAAAATGGCCGCCGGTCTGTCGGACGATATGCTGACTGCGGCAGTGCTTGCCGCGCGCTGCCCGGTATGGATTGTACCGGCTATGAACGTCAATATGTACATGCATCCTGCGGTTCAAAAAAATCTCAAAACTCTTGAATCATACGGATACCGCCTGATCGGACCGGATGACGGACGGCTCGCCTGCGGTTGGACCGGGAAGGGGAGAATGACTGAACCGAAAGAGATTTTTAATGCGGTTGATCACTATTTTTCTATAGAAAATAATGTTTTACCTGCTCTGGTGGGGAAAAAGGTACTTGTGACTGCCGGACCGACAAGGGAGGCACTTGACCCGATCCGTTTCTTCAGCAACCTGTCAAGCGGCAAAATGGGGTATGCCATTGCCGAGGCTGCGGAGCGGGCAGGAGCAGACGTGATACTGATCTCCGGCCCTTCGGCGCTTGAGGATCCTTCCGGTGTTTCAGTTATTCGAGTGACTTCCGCTGAGGAAATGCGCCATGAGGTTCTCACTCGTTTCGAAAGTGCGGATGCAGTCGTCAAAGCGGCCGCAGTCGCGGATTACCGCCCTGAAGAAGTAAGCAGGAACAAAATCAAGAAGAATGACGGACCTCTGATGGTCAGGATGATTCGCAATCCGGACATTTTGCTGGAATTAGGTAGGTTGAAAAAAAATCAAATTCTTGTCGGATTCGCTGCTGAGACCGAACAGCTTGAAGAAAATGCTCTGGCTAAACTTGAGAAAAAGCATTTGGATCTGCTGGTTGCCAATCAGGCAGGTGACAGCTTCGCGAAAGATACTAATAAGGTGACTTTTTTCTTTGCGAACGGGCACCGGCAGGTTTATGAAGAAATGGAAAAAAAGCAAGTTGGAGAAAAAATTTGTGCGGCAGTATCCGGATTACTGGAAAAGAGTGAACAGCGATGATCGCCGAGGTTTACGTCGACATCCCGGCAGGTCCGGTAGACCGGCCCTTCGACTACCGGATTCCGGAAGAGTTAAGCAGCTTTATCGCGCCGGGTATGCGTGTGACCGTCCCATTCGGCAGAACAAAGCGCTTGGGTTTTGTGACTGCCCTGAAAGAATCTTCCGCATTGTCAAAGTTGAAAAATATTGATCAAGTGGTTGACCCGATCCCTGTGCTGACTGGAGAATTGCTTGATCTGGGCCGCTGGCTGGCGGATACCACACTTTGCCTGACTGTGTCGGCATACCAGGCGATGCTGCCGGCAGTCATGAAAGCGGACTATGCTAAAACCGTCTCTGTTGAGAATCAGGAACAGCTGGGTGAAAGTTATCCCTCACTGGTTCCTCTTTTTTCATTACGGCAATCCATAGCATGGAAGGATCTTGCTGCACGGCATCCTGAATGTTTGAAGCCGATCAGGCAGGCGATAAGTCAAGGCGTGCTGACCGTACACCAGCAGGTCCACAATCAGGCGAAGGCAAAAAAAGTGATCACTGCGGCTGCAGCAGTTTCAAAAAATGATCTTGTTCAGGCTGCCGCTTCATGCGGCCCTCGTGCCGCGCGTCAGAAAGAAGCGTTGCAATTTTTCATTGAAAACGATACCGGGGCACAATTTCCGGTGACTGATCTGATACGCAATCACCATCTGACCCGTCAGTCTCTCCGGGCGCTTGAAGAAAAAGGGATGCTCAGAATGAACTTTGTGGAGCAGTTCAGAAATCCTTATGGGATTTCTGAAGAAACAAAGACGGGGCCTCTGCCGCTGACGGAGGAACAGAAGGCAGCTCTCCAGCCGATTCTCCATTCCATAGAGAACAGTAAGGACAAGGTCTTTTTGTGCCATGGGGTGACGGGAAGCGGGAAAACCGAGATTTATCTGCAGGCCATCCGCCGCGTGATCGAACTTGGCAAACAGGCGATTGTTCTTGTGCCGGAAATTTCCCTGACACCACAGATGGTGCATCGGTTTAAAGGGCGGTTTGGCGATGAGGTCGCCGTGATGCACAGCGGACTGAGCAAGGGGGAGAAATATGACGAATGGCGGAAAATCCGTGAAGGCAAAGTAAAAGTTGCGGTCGGTGCCCGATCGGCTGTATTCGCGCCTTTTGAGCATCTTGGACTGATCGTCATTGATGAAGAACATGAAACAAGCTATAAGCAGGAGGACAATCCGCGCTACCACGCGCGGGAAGTGGCCATACACCGCGGGCAGCACAATGGATGCCCTGTCGTGCTTGGCAGCGCGACACCTTCGCTGGAATCATACGCTCGCGCGAGAAAAAATGTATATACTTTGCTGACGCTGAAAGAGCGCTTCAACCATCACCCCATGCCGCCGGTGAAAATCATCGATATGCGAGAAGAAATGCGTGGAGGCAACCATTCCATGTTTTCCAAAAAACTCTTTTCCAAAATTACCGATCGGCTGGAAAAGCATGAACAGACGGTACTTTTCCTGAATCGCCGTGGCTATTCGACCTTCGTCATGTGCCGGGCATGCGGGACGGTTATTAAATGTCCGCATTGTGATATATCGTTGACCTATCATCGTGCGAACCATATGCTCAAATGTCATTACTGCGGATTTGAAATGCGCGTTCCTGAGACCTGTCCGACCTGTGGAAGTGATTCGATGCGCTATTTCGGCAGCGGCACACAGAAAGTTGAAGCTGAGCTTAACAGGCTGCTGCCGGAGGCCAGGGTCATTCGAATGGATGTCGATACGACGCGTCAGAAGGGGGGGCATGAAAAACTGCTGCGCCTGTTTGGGGCACACCAGGCGGATATTTTGCTTGGCACCCAGATGATTGCCAAAGGGCTGGATTTTCCGGAGGTGACGCTGGTCGGTGTCCTTGCTGCGGATTCAATGCTCCACCTTCCGGATTTCCGAGCTTCGGAGAAGACATTTCAGCTTCTCACTCAGGTTTCCGGGCGTGCGGGCAGGCATGACCTTCCCGGAGAGGTGATTATTCAAAGCTATACACCTGACCATTATGCGGTCACTGATGCCGCCGCTAACGATTATGGACGTTTTTTTCAACAGGAAATGCAGATCCGTTACCGCCATGGTTATCCCCCATTCTATTACCTTGCACTGATTAATCTGACTCATCCAGAGATCACAGCCGCAGCGGATGCTGCCGGACGGGTTGCATCCATCCTGAAGAACAATCTGTCTTCCTCAGTGCAAGTTCTTGGACCGGTTGTACCATCCATTGCCAGAATCAAAGATAGATATCGTTTCCAGTGCATGGTAAAATACAAAAGAGAACCGTCACTTATCCCGTTGCTGTGGAAAATTACACGGCATTTTCAGGAGACGGGAAAAGACAGTCTTCAGATTTCAATTGATATGAACCCTGTTGCTCTGATGTAACGGGCGGCAAAGAGGATGATTTACTGATGAAAATTGTATTTATGGGAACACCGGATTTTTCAGTTCCGGTTCTGCAACATTTAATCGATGATGATAAATATGAAGTCGTGTGCGTGGTTACCCAGCCGGACCGACCAAAGGGAAGAAAGCATCAATTAACCGCTTCACCGGTAAAAATTCTGGCTGAAAAATTCACGATTCCAGTGCTTCAGCCTGAACGGGTGCGCAATCCTGAAGCTGTTGGTGAGATTCTTGATTTCAAGCCGGATTTGCTTGTCACGGCCGCTTATGGGCAGATATTGCCGCAGTCGCTGCTTAACGGACCACCGCTTGGCTGTATTAATGTCCATGCTTCGCTGCTCCCCGAATACAGAGGGGCGGCGCCGATCCAGCAAGCGGTCATTGACGGAAAAAAAGAATCCGGAGTAACCATTATGTATATGGTCAAAAAGCTTGACGCCGGGGATATTCTTTCGAAAGTGAGCGTTCCGATCACTGATGATGACACGTTTGGATCCCTTCATGACAAGCTGAGCGCAGCAGGAAGCGGCCTTTTGATGGCAACATTGGAAGACCTCGCGGCGGGTGCCGTGACGCCGGTTCGGCAGGATGATCAGCGGGCAACTTTTGCGCCAAGCATCAAGCATGAAGACGAAGCAATCGACTGGAATAAGGCTGCGGAAGATGTACGCAATCTGATCCGTGGCCTGAATCCTTTTCCGGGCGCTTTCACCTATTTGGATGGTACGGTATTTAAAATTTTTTCAGCAACTCTGACCAATCGTAAAAGTTCTGCGCTGCCGGGTACTGTTGTTATTGCTGATGAAAGTGACGGTTTCTTTGTTGCAACCGGATCGGGTCAACTGCTGGAAATTAAAGAATGCCAGCCTGCGGGGAAAAAAAGAATGGGTGTTGCTGATTTTCTTCGCGGCAGAGTGCTTAAATCCGGAACGGTACTGGGGCCGAAGGCATGAATAAAATTTCCACGCGTGAAATGGCACTGGATCTGCTGCTTTCAATTACAAAGGAGCAGTCTTACAGTCAGCTTGCGCTTAACGACGCCCTATCTGAACAAAAATGGCCTGAACGGGATAAAGGTCTCGTGACGACCCTTGTGTATGGTGTTCTGCAGAGAAACTTGACACTGGAATACATCCTTTCAACCTTTACCGCTGGCAAGAAACTTGATGATTGGGTCAGGATTCTGCTTATGATCTCTATCTATCAGAAAATGTATCTTGACCGGATTCCGGACCATGCAATAGTCAATGAAGCGGTTAACATTGCCGGAAAACGCGGACATCGCGGCATTTCCGGTTTCGTCAATGCTGTACTGAGGCGTTTTCTAAGGGAAGGAGTGCCTGATTTTTCCGGCATTCATCCTGAAAGCAGGCGCCTGTCTGTGGTGCACAGCCATCCGGAATGGCTGCTTGCGCTGTGGGAAAGTCAGTGGGACAGAGAAACAGCGCTAAAAATAGCGGACAGTGACAATCAGCCGCCTCAGGTTTTTGTTCGTGTCAATCGAACGAGAATTACGAAAAATGAATTAATTTCCCGACTTGAAAGTGAAGGCATCCAGGTTTCTGAAGGACTGCTGTCACCGGATTGCCTGAGGATAGATAGCGGCCATGCGGCAGGTTCGCGGGCATTTGCTTCAGGCTTGATGACAATCCAGGATGAGAGCTCAATGCTAGTTGCTGATGCGCTTTCTCCCAAAGAAGGTATGGCTGTTCTGGATGCTTGTGCCGGCCCCGGCGGCAAGACCACACACCTGGGTGAGCGCATGCATAATAAAGGAAAAATCATTGCCCTCGATCTCCATGAACATAAAACGAAGCTGATTGACCGGTCAGCAGAACGGCTCGGGCTGTCAAATATTGAAACACGGGCGATGGATGCCCGGACGGCGGGAGAACTTCTCGGAGAAGAATCTTTTGATCGGGTGCTGCTAGATGTTCCCTGCTCGGGTCTTGGCGTCATCCGCAGAAAACCGGAAATCAGATGGGCGAAAACGGCTCGGGACATCAACCGGCTTGTTGCTATACAGAGAGAGATTCTTGATCATGCTTCCCGCCTCGTCAGACGCGGGGGATGGCTTGTCTATAGTACATGCACGATTAATCGTGATGAAAATGAAAGACAGTTATCACGATTCATCGCTTCTCATCCTGATTTCGAATGGGAGCCTGATTTATTTTCCAGATTTCCCAATGTGTTGAAAGAATGCAGAGTTTCCGAGGATGCAGGAATGATTCAGCTGCTGCCGTTCCAATTCGGAACGGATGGCTTTTTTATCGGG
This sequence comes from Sporolactobacillus pectinivorans, assembly GCF_002802965.1. Lineage (NCBI taxonomy): Bacteria > Bacillati > Bacillota > Bacilli > Caryophanales > Sporolactobacillaceae > Sporolactobacillus > Sporolactobacillus pectinivorans. The sequence continues at coordinate 1,863,412 of NZ_NXGA01000001.1, forward strand.
TGCCTGAGAAAAAAAAGGTGAGCGTATCTGTAAATGGATCACTAACTATTGCCCTGCATTGGAGTGTGGGAAAATGAAAGCTGTATTTAATACGGATAGAGGTAAAGTAAGAGTACACAATGAGGATAGTGTCCGTGTTTTTTATGGGCAAAATCAGCTGCTAGGGGTGGTGGCTGACGGAATGGGCGGCCATGTGGCCGGTGAAGTGGCCAGCAGGCTGGCCGTTGAGTCCGCGGAAAAAAAATGGAGTGAGCTTTCAGGGCCGCTCACAAAGCATGAAGCTGTAAAATGGCTGAACCAGCTTGTGCGCTCAATGAATGTCCGGGTCTATGACTATGCTGAGTCGCATCTTGAGTGCAGAGGCATGGGGACAACAGTTGCTGCAGCGTTTTGCAGTGCTGACTTTATCGTTGTTTCGACGGTTGGCGACAGCCGGGTATACATATGGCGCGAGGGAAATTCAGCAAGCCAGATTACCGAAGATCATACACTAGTCAACGAACTGGTCAAATCCGGGCAGATTACCAAGGAAGATGCGGAAGTGCATCCCGGAAAGCATGTGTTGATGAGGGCTTTGGGGACGGAACCTGCCATTGCGCTTGACACAGTCACTTTGGATTGGTCGAAAGGCTCCTGCCTTATGATCTGTTCTGACGGACTGACTAACAGGCTCTCTAACGAATGGATTGGCAAGAAACTTGGAGAAAAGGGTTCGCTGCAGGAAAAAGCAGACCAAATGATTAGAGATGCCAATGATGCGGGCGGAGAGGACAACATATCTCTGATTATTATTTCTCACGACAGCGATGGTGATGAATCATGATTGGAAGACGAATCGGGGGAAGATATGAAATTATGTCCCGCCTTGGAGAGGGCGGGATGGCCATTGTTTATAAAGCTAAGGATCTGATACTGGATCGGCTTGTCGCTGTCAAAATACTCAGAACAGAGCTGGCCACCGATGAGGAATTCATCAAGCGATTTCACAGAGAAGCAGAATCTGTTGCCGCCCTGTCCCACCCTAATATCGTAGCAATTTATGACATCGGCGAAGAGGAAGACTGCTACTATATTGTTATGGAATACATTCACGGCATGAGTTTGAAGGAGTTTATCAGGGACTATTCCCCAATCTCGGTCAGTGAATCGGTTCACATTATGAAGCAGGCAACCCTAGCGATCTCTCATGCTCACGCACATGGGATCGTGCATCGTGACATCAAGCCGCACAACATTCTGATTGATGAGAAGGAGCATGTCAAGGTTACAGATTTCGGCATTGCGATGGCGGTCAGCAGTGCGACCATTACCTATACGCATTCGATTCTCGGATCTGCGCACTATCTTTCACCCGAACAGGCGAGGGGCGGAAGAGCTACAGTGAAATCTGATATTTATGCGCTTGGTATTGTGATGTTCGAACTGCTTACAGGGAGACTCCCCTTTCCAGGTACTTCTCCTGTCTCCGTAGCTTTGAAGCATCTCAGCGAACCGATGCCATATCCAACGGATTTCAGGTCGGACATCCCTCAGAGCCTGGAAAATGTAATCATTCGCTCGCTGGCAAAAAATCCTTTGGATCGCTATGAAAATGTCGTTGCGATGTACGACGATCTGAGGACTGCGCTTAACCCTGAGCGAGCCAACGAAAAAAGGCTTTTTCTAAATAGTGAGAGCGAAAGCACGGATGATGATGAGAGAACAATAAAAATGGCTCCAGTCGGAATGGAGGATCGCATGCTCCATGAACAGCTTCCTCCGGACTTAAATAAGAACAAGAAGGGCAAAAAGAAATCAAAAGCAAAAAAATGGCTTACCTTTTCCGGCATACTCCTTCTTCTTATAGCTGCGGGGCTGTTCATTGGGCTCGTTCTGCTCCCAAAAATATTGTACGTCAATAATGTTCAGGTTCCGAATGTATCGGGGAAAACAATTGCGCAGGCCCGGCAGTTGATTGAGAGTAAAAATCTGAACGTTATCCAAAAAAATCAGTCAGGCAGCAGTGTTAAGAAGGGAACTATCATCAGCCAGTATCCGGCAGCGAAAACGGAGGTAAAAGAGGGTACATCCGTTACGTTGTTTGTCAGCACGGGGCCAAAAAAAGTAAAAGTGGATAGCAGCGGCAATTCGGATTCCGGGCAAAATCTAATACAAGTAGACAACTATGTCGGTTATGATCACAATGACGTAGAAAAATCGTTACATAATTCTGGCTATAAAAGTGTTGTCTGGTATACTCAGCAGTCCTCAACTGTGCCGGCCGGAGAAATCATGAGCCAGACTCCTGCTGCAGGCAATCAGGTGGTGCCAGGGGATACTATTCTGGAACTGACCTACAGCACGGGTAACCCGCAGGTGATTGTTCCGGATCTGAGAGGGAAAACAACAAGCGAGGCAAATCAGCTCCTCAAAGATCAGGGACTTTCTGCAGATTTTTCCGTCGGGGACTACTCAGATACGGTCAAAAAAGGGGATGTTCTGGGTCAGAATCCGCCTTCCGGGAGCTCTATCGTCAAAGGCTCAACCGTTATTGTTTTACTGTCAAAGGGCAGCCAGGCCGCACCAAAAGAAGTAGACAAGCCCATTAAAGTCGTCTATGTTGGGAATGGAAACGGCAATGGCGGTGGTCTCCCTGCTCACGTACAAATTTACTATACTGACGCCAACCATAACAATGTATCGTTTGCTAATGAAGAAATCACTCAAACAAAGACTTACACGATTCCATTTACGATCAATCCAGGGCAACAGGGATCGTATCAAATTGTTATCGACGGTGTTCAGAAACAAACAGGAACAGTTGATTATCCGAAATAAATAGCGGGTTAGGAGTTGCAGTATGTCCGAAGGAACGATCATTAAAGCACTCAGCGGTTATTATTATGTCAAGGACGGAGACAGGCAGATTCAGTGCCGTGCGAGGGGGATCTTTCGCAAGCGGAAAGAAACTCCGCTTGTGGGTGACCATGTCGAATATGAGGCGGAGAACCTGAAGGACGGCTATATTATGTCTATCGGTCCGCGACGGAACGAACTCAATCGCCCCCCCATTGCTAATGTGGATCAAGCCTTTCTGGTTTTTTCAGTAAGAGAACCGGCTTTTGACAGCCAATTGCTGGACCGCTTTCTCGTTCATATGGAGTCACATAGTATCCGGCCGGTTATTTGCCTGACAAAATGGGATCTCCTGGACCTTTCCGAACAAGACTTCATGCGTCGAAGGATGGGTGATTATGAAAAAATCGGCTATTCTGTTGTCTGTACATCAAGCTTGCGGCATCTTGGATTTGAAGACGTGCAGAAGCGAATGGCGGGTAGAATTACTGTGATTACAGGACAGTCAGGTGTCGGAAAATCTTCACTTCTGAATGGCATGAATCATGATCTTAAAATCGATACTCAGGCGATTTCCCAGGCACTAGGACGGGGAAAACATACAACGAGACATGTGGAACTGCTTCCCGTCGGATCTGGCGGCTATGTTGCAGATACCCCGGGCTTCAGTTCGCTTGACTTCTCCGACATCGAGACGGAAGATCTGGAAGGCTGTTTCCCGGAATTTGCACAATTCCGAGATTCATGCAGATTCAGAGGCTGTACGCATATAGCTGAGCCGGACTGTGCGGTAAAAGAAGCGGTAGCAAACAGTGGACTTAACAAGGAACGTTATTCGCATTATTGTTTTTTCTTTCAGGAAATCAGCAGCAGGAAAAAGCAATACTAATTCATTCAAAGACAATTTCCCTCTTGCTCAGGGCCTGATAAATACGCTCAGAAGGGAGGCGTTTGGCGTGAAAATGGCAATCGTGGCCGGCGGTCCTGAAACATTGATTCCTAATCTCAACGCGCACGCCTATCATGACTGCAGCTGGATCGGAGCTGACCGCGGAACTTTTATACTTTTGAAAACCGGAATCAAGCCGGTTTGCGCTTTCGGTGATTTTGATTCTCTCAAAGGAAATGAAAAATCCACAGTTTTTGAGAGTGGTATCCGGCTGCAAGTTTTTCCACCAGAAAAAGATAAAACAGATCTTGAGCTGGCGCTTGACTGGGCATTGAGCAAGGGCCCGGAAGAACTCCTGATTTTTGGGGTTACGGGAGGGAGACTCGATCACGGGCTTGCGGCCGTTCAACTATTATTGAAAGCCGTACGCAAAAATGTTAGATGTACGATTATTGATCTCAAGAATTGGATCACCCTGCTAAGGCCCGGAACATATCATGTAAAGAGGGATCCGGATTATCCATATCTTTCTTTTTTGGCGCTATCTGAAAAAGTGCGGGGCATCACTCTGAAGGGTGTAAAATACCCGCTGAGCGACGCTGATTTGCCGATTGGCTCAAGCCTCTGTATCAGCAATGAGGCGGTTCGCGATGTTTTTACAGTTTCCCTATCATCCGGATTTTTACTAATGATGCGCTGCAGTGACTGAGTCCGGGATTCCTCAGGTCATAGTTTCAATGCACGTCACATATAATCTAGAAGCATACGATTAAAGCTGACGGTACATGAAACAAGGAGGAGCATGGCAATGAAATTCTATACGATTAAGCTGCCGAGATTCTTGGGCAGTATAGTGAGAGCCCTCCTCGGTTTTCGGAAGGGATAAGACGCTCGCAGAATCAAAAAAGGCACCCTGCTCGGCAGGAGGCCTTTTTTGATTGTCAGATTATTCAATAGTCAATGCCTGAAAAGCATTAAGCACGTTCTACTTTGCCGGCTTTTAAAGCCTTTGTTGAAACATAAACTCTTTTCGGCTTTCCATCAACAAGAATGCGCACTTTCTGGAGATTTGCTTTGAAAGTCCGTTTCGATTTATTTTCAGCAAATGAACGATTCTGGCCGAACTTTGTTGTTTTGCCTGTCACGAAGCAGTGACGTCCCATTTTAAAATACCCCCTGCCCTGTACATTAATAAAGCAATATTTTAATATTAACACGCCGGGGGCGGGCTTGCAACAGTAAAGGGAGGAGAAACGAATAAGACATCGCCGGTTTGCCTTTCCAAATAGTGTCTGCTAGTGTAAAATAACGTTAACAGAGACATGAACGGATATGTTTTTCTCTGCACCTATTGCTTAATTTTGCGTAAGCGCCCGAATGGGGAATGCTGTTCTTTCAAGGAGGAAAAATGTTATGTCAATATCCATCACCAATGCTTACGGACAAGTCGACATTTCTACGGATGTTATCGCCAAGATCGTCGGCGGCGCTGCACTTGATTGCTACGGAATCGTTGGAATGGCTTCAAAAAATCAACTGAAGGATGGCTTTGCCGAATTACTAAAAAAAGAAAATTTCAGCCGCGGTGTCATTGTCTATTTTGATGATGATCAGAACCTGCTGATTGATATGTATATCATTGTAAGTTACGGAACCCGCATCTCTGAAGTAGCTGTCAACGTACAGAATAAAGTGAAGGAAACGCTGAACGACACGCTGGGCGTTGACGCTGCCGGAATTAATATATTTGTTCAGGGTGTCAGGCTGACTACTGAGGATGGGTTTTCTGAAGATGAAGCAATCAGTGATTGACGGGAGATGGATCTGCAATGAAATATCGCAGCGTTTTTGATATTATCGGACCTGTCATGATTGGACCTTCCAGTTCACACACGGCCGGTGCCGTCCGGATCGGTCGTATGGCGCGCAGGCTCTTTGGCTCAGAACCGGAGCGTGCGGAAATCACACTCTATGGATCGTTTGCAGAAACATATAAGGGGCACGGAACAGATGTGGCTCTGGTGGCGGGTCTGCTTGATTTTGAGACGGATGATCCCAATCTTCCGCAGGCCATTTCTATTGCTACTGATAGGGGGATGAACGTTTCATTTAATGCAGACCGAAAACGTCAGGTCGAACATCCGAATACTGCACGTTTGCAGCTTGAGGGTGGAGGGAATGCGTTGGAGCTGGTTGGTGTATCGATCGGGGGAGGCAAGATTGAAATTACTGAAGTCGATGGTTTTTCGATTTCACTGACCGGAAGCAACCCGGCCCTCCTTGTACTGCACCGCGACAAATATGGTGCAGTGGCTGAAGTTGCGGGATTGATAGCCAAATATGAAATGAATATTTCCTACATGGAAGTGTCTCGGCACGAGAAGGGACATCTGGCTATGATGGTTATTCAGACTGATGAAGAAATCAGCGACGGCTTGGCGGCGGAGATTTCAGGCCTGCCGAATATGCTGAATGTGGCTGTATTATCCTGAATCCGGGATTTGAAGGAATAGAAGGGAGCAATGCTTTCATGTTCAGAACAATAAAAGAATTAGTCGATCAGGCGGAAACGGCCAATCTGTCCATTTCAGAAATTATGATTCAGTCGGAAATGGAGACGACTCAAAACAGCCGAACAGATATTTTTGCAAAAATGGAAAAAAATCTTCAGGTCATGGAAAAGGCTGTTGAAAGGGGGATTCATGAAGAAATTCGCTCTCATTCAGGGCTGACCGGAGGAGATGCCCGGCTTCTGCAAAGGTATACGCAGTCCGGAAAGTCCTTATCCGGTAATGTCCTTCTTGACGCAGTCAGCAAAGCAATGGCGACCAATGAAGTCAATGCTGCCATGGGCATAATCTGTGCCACGCCTACAGCCGGTTCAGCAGGAGTTGTTCCAGGTACACTTTTTGGGCTTCAAGATCGCCTGAATCCAACCCGTGATCAGATGGTGCGTTTTCTGTTTACTGCCGGAGCTTTTGGATTTGTCATTGCAAACAATGCATCAATAGCCGGAGCTGCCGGCGGTTGCCAGGCCGAAGTAGGCTCCGCTACCGGCATGGCCGCCGCAGCGACTGTTGAACTGGCAGGGGGATCGCCTGAACAATCTGCTGATGCAATGGCGATTGCGCTTGGAAATATGCTCGGATTGATTTGTGACCCTGTGGCGGGACTGGTGGAAGTCCCTTGTGTTAAGAGGAATGCAATTGGCGCTTCTACAGCTATCGTTGCCGCCGATATGGCACTTGCAGGCATTAAAAGTAAAATTCCGTGCGACGAAGTCATCGACGCAATGTATCAGGTCGGGCGATTGATGCCTGCCGCTTTCAGAGAGACGGCACTTGGAGGACTCGCAGATACTAAAACAGGAAGGGCGCTCAAGCAGCGTATTTTTGGCGGGAACTCAAATGTACACAGACCGGCGCTGAAGGAAAAATGACCGTTCCCGACAAAACTTCCCAGATCAGTAAAGTCAAGGGAGTCGGGCCGTCCGTTGCGGAGACCCTGAAACAGCTTGGAATCGAGTCGCTTGATGATCTTTTCTGTTATTTTCCTTACCGGTACGACAATTATGAAGTTCAGGATCTGGAAAAAACAGATATCGGCGATCATGTGACTGTGCAGGGAAAAGTCCAGAGTGAACCGGTTCTTTCTTTCTATGCGAAAAAGAGATCCAGGCTTGCGGTCCGGATCCTTACGGGTCGTAGCCTGATTACAGTCACTGCTTTCAACCGGCCTTATTTAAAGAAAAAATTGAATCTGGGGGACGAGGTGACGGTTACCGGGAAGTGGGATAGAAACCGTGCCGAAATTACCGCAACTGAATTTCACTGCGGTATTCAAAATTTTACCGAACAAATTGCCCCGGTTTATCCAGTCAAAGATGGAATGACAGTCAAACGCCTGAGAGGCATCGTCAGGCAGGCTTTTAATCAGTTCCCCGATAAGATACAGGAAACGCTGCCTCAGAATATCATGAGAGAATATCGACTCATGGGACGGAAAGATGCCATCCGTGAGATACACTTTCCAACTGGAAGAGACGCTTTGAAACAGGCAAGACGTCGCCTTGTCTACGAAGAATTTCTGAATTACGAACTTAAAATGCAAAGCTACAAACAGATAAAACGGAATTCAAACGGAGGGACGCAAATAGATATCCGGATGGAAACAATCCGTTCATTTATCCGTGCCCTTCCGTTTCCATTGACACGTGCGCAGGAACGGGTTGTCAACGAAATTCTGGCCGATATGGCCTCGGGCTTTTCGATGAATCGCCTGTTGCAGGGGGATGTCGGTTCCGGAAAAACTGTTGTTGCCGCCATAGCTCTGTATGCGGCGGTTACAGCCGGTTTTCAAGGCGCTTTGATGGCACCTACTGAAATTCTGGCAGAGCAGCATGCTGACAGCCTGCAAAAATTGTTCGAACCTTTTTCTGTTTCTATTGCGCTTCTGACTGGAAACGTTCATGGAAAAGAAAGACGCCTGCTCCTTGAAGAACTGCAGGAAGGCCATATTGATATATTGGTTGGCACGCACGCACTGATTCAGGATGATGTCCTCTTTTCCAGGCTGGGCCTGGTTGTTACGGACGAACAGCACCGCTTTGGCGTCGAACAAAGGAGGCGGCTCCGTGTCAAAGGAAAAGATCCGGACGTTCTATATATGACGGCAACTCCGATTCCGCGAACCCTGGCACTTTCAGTATTTGGTGATATGGATGTCTCAACAATTGATGAACTGCCGGGGGGGAGAAAATTAATTCGAACATACTGGGTCCGCCACGAAATGATGGACCGGGTGATCCGATTTATAGAGAAAGAGCTCAGACAAGGCAGACAGGCTTACGTGGTCTGTCCACTGATTGAGGAATCTGAACAACTGGATGTCCAGAATGCCCTTGACATGCACGCGGAAATGGTCCGGAAACTTCCCGGCTTCAGAGTGGGGCTAATGCATGGCAAACTCTCCAATGAGGAGAAAACAGAAGTCATGAACGGATTTAAAGAAAGAAGCATCCAGGTCCTGGTCTCTACCACTGTTATTGAGGTGGGTGTTAATGTCCCCAATGCGACGCTGATGGTGATTAACGATGCCGACCGTTTTGGCCTCTCTCAGCTTCACCAACTACGTGGACGTGTCGGACGCGGAGAACACCAGTCCTATTGTATCTTGATCGCAGATGCACGATCGGAAACAAGCAGGGAAAGAATGAGGCTGATGACCGAAACGACGGATGGTTTCAGGCTTTCGACTTTTGATTTACAACTGCGCGGACCAGGTGATTTTTTCGGGAAAAAGCAGAGCGGGCTTCCTGCATTTAAACTGGCTGATATGGTTCACGATTACCGGACGTTGGCTGCGGCAAGGGATGATGCCTCTAAACTCGTGAAAAATCCGCGCTTTTGGAAAGACGAGACCTATTTTCTTCTGCGGCGTCCTCTGATTGAAGCGGGCATACTTGATCATGCATTTCTTGATTAAATTGAAACCTTGATTGAATGAGATTCGTATCTAGTGCGGCAGGCTTCAGGAAGATGAGACCAGGGCACCGGCCACGAGGCTACTCTAGAGAATGAGGTTATGGTATACTTACTGTTATTACCTAGTCTTAAAAATGGCGGTGTCCATGCGATGAGAAAAAACAAGCAGGAACGGCAGGAAACGCTGAAGCAAACCATTGCCGAGAATCCGTTTATAACAGATGATGAATTGGCCGGCCGGTTTTCAGTCAGTGTGCAGACCATAAGGCTGGACAGGCTGGAACTGTCCATTCCTGAGTTGAGAGAAAGAATTAAATATGTGGCAAAACGCCAGTTTGATGATGTCAAAGCGCTTCATGAAGATGAAGTCATTGGAGACATTGTAGATCTCCAGCTTGACGCATCAGCCATTTCCATCCTTGAAATCAATCAAAACCATGTGTTTTCACGGACAGGAATTGCGCGCGGGCATCATCTTTTTGCACAGGCCAATTCCCTGGCAGTGGCAGTGATCAATGATGATCTGGCATTAACATCCAAAGCTTCGATTCATTTCATTCGCCCTGTAAAAGCGGGAGAACGAGTTGTTGCCAAAGCGAAAGTCACGCAGAAAGAAAGAGTGCGTACGATTGTTGAAGTCAACAGTTACGTGGGGCAGGATCATGTCTTCAATGGAATTTTCACCATGTTTCGGTCCCATGGCGGCAAAGACAGACTTCAAAGCTAAAAAATTCTGTGCAAGAAATATAAAGCTTTTTTGTTTTTATAGAGTAGTGATCCATTTTGGAGGGGGTTATTTAATGGGCAAGACTGCTTTTGTTTTTCCGGGACAGGGGTCTCAGAGCGTTGGAATGGGCAGTGATTTAATTGCTGCTTTTCCTGAAGCACGCCGGATGTTTGAGTCAGCGGACAGGCGCCTTGGTTTTTCGCTGAGCGAACTGATCTTGAACGGGCCTGAGGAGAGGCTGCGGCTGACAGAGAACACACAGCCTGCACTCCTGACGGTCAGTGCCGTGCTTTATACTTTGCTGGCTGAGAAGGGAATCAAGGCCGATTTTTGTGCAGGGCACAGCTTGGGTGAATACAGTGCGCTCTTTGCGGCTGGCGTCTTTAGCTTTGAAGACGCGGTATTCGCAGTACGCAAAAGAGGAATGCTGATGGAAGCGGCTGTGCCGGCCGGACAGGGGGCAATGGCCGCCGTACTCGGGCTGGCTCCGGACTCTTTAAAAAATGTTTGCGAGAAGGTTACGGCGGAAGGAGAATCCGTTCAGCTGGCCAATCTGAATTCACCCGGGCAAATTGTCATTTCCGGGACAGTGAAGGGTGTTAGTGCTGCCTCGGAACTTGCGGAAGCAGCAGGGGCCCGTCGTGTTGTCCCGCTCGCGGTTAGCGGACCTTTTCACTCTTCACTGATGAAACCGGCTGCTGAAGAATTGAAAGAAGTACTGGATGAACTTCCTGTACGGAGCGCGCAGATTCCCATCATAGCAAACAGCACAGCTGATGCAGAAGAGACTGCCGCTGAAATACGAAGTCATTTGATTGAACAGCTTTATTCGCCGGTACGATGGGTTGAATCTATCGAGAAACTTGGGAAACTGGGTGTTGACACTTATGTTGAGGTTGGCCCGGGGAAGGTTCTATCCGGACTTATCAAAAAAATTCAGCGCGGAGCAACGATTTTGCAGGTGAATAATCTTGAGACTTTGAATGCTGTAGCTGAGAAACTTAAGGCAGGTGCGGATTAAAATGTTGCTTAAAGATAAAGTGGCGCTTGTAACAGGGGCCTCCAGAGGAATTGGCAGAGCCATAGCTTTGGAACTCGCGCGGGAAGGAGCTTCCATCGTCGTCAACTATGCCGGAAGCAAGGATCGTGCGGAAAAAACGGTCACAGAAATCAAAGATCTTGGCTCAGAAGCATTTACTTTTCAGTGTGATGTTTCAAATGAAACGGATGTTCAGTCCATGGTTAAAGCAACCATTGAGAAATTTGGACACCTCGACATTGTCGTCAATAACGCGGGTATTACACGAGACGGTCTCCTCGTGCGGCTTAAGGAAAAGGACTGGGATTCAGTTTTAGATACGAATCTAAAAGGCGTCTTTCTTGTCACAAAAGCTGCATTGCGGCCAATGATGAGACAAAGGCAGGGTAAAGTTATTAATATTGCCTCAGTCGTAGGTATTTTAGGTAATGCAAGCCAGGCAAATTACGTGGCCGCAAAAGCCGGAGTTATAGGGCTGACCAAGGCGACAGCCCGGGAAGTTGCCTCAAGAGGTATTACAGTTAACGCTGTTGCTCCCGGATTTATTATCACAGAAATGACCGATGAGCTCCCGGAACAAGTGAAGGAGAAAATGAAAAACGATATTCCATTAGGGAGATCTGGCACTCCTGAAGACGTAGCCAGGGTCGTGAAGTTTCTCGCATCGGATGACAGTAACTATATGACGGGGCAAACATTAAGTATTGACGGCGGTATGGCGATGCAATAAAATAATTGAGGTATGCTTGAAATATTTTGACTCAGACAATTTTTCCTGTTATTTTATTTTATGTGTCCTTGAGGGGAGGTGAAGACGTGGCAGAAGCAGATGTACTTGAACGTGTAAAGAAGATTGTTGTCGACAGACTTGGCGTTGATGAAGCAGATGTAAAACCTGAAGCCTCCTTCAAAGATGACCTGGATGCCGATTCTCTCGATATTGTTGAGCTTGTCATGGAACTTGAAGACGAATTTAATCTGGAAATTTCAGATGAAGATGCTGAAAAGATTCAGACTGTTGGCGATGTCATTACTTACATAGAGAATCATAAATCGTGACATGCTAACTTTCGAAAACCCCGTTTTGTAAAATTTTTATAATAACGGGTTTTTTTTTATCAGTTTACAAAAACTGATAACTGGATCAGGTTGACGCATGTGGAGGTGACGGTTCATGCCGGGTTTAAAAAAACCGGAAGATCGTGATAAAGAAACATCAGACAGGATCCATCGTTTCTTAAAAGATTTTTCTTTTGAATTTAAAGATGAAACTTGGTTATATCAGGCTTTTACCCATTCATCCTATGTGAATGAGCATCGCCGCGGATCTCAGGAAGACTACGAACGTCTGGAATTCCTCGGGGACGCTGTTCTGGAACTGATGGTTTCACAATATTTATTCAAAAATTTTCCGGACCTGTCTGAGGGGGATATGACAAAGCTGCGCGCGGCGATTGTCTGCGAACCCGGGCTGGTCATGTTTGCGACTTCTCTCTCCTTTGAGGAAATGATCTTCTTGGGACGCGGCGAAGAGGCAACAGGCGGCCGGAAAAGGCCGGGACTCCTGTGCGACGTTTTCGAGGCTTTTATCGGCGCACTCTATCTCGACCAGGGAATTGGTGATGTCAGTCGCTTTCTGGAGCGGGTTGTCTATCCGAAAATTAAAGATGGTACTTTTTCCCATGTGATGGATTTTAAAAGCCAGCTGCAGGAAACGGTCCAAAGAAAGAATCTTGGCGATATCGATTACGATGTGGTTATGGAAAAGGGGCCTGCGCACCAGCGGGAATTTTTATCCAAGGTTCTGCTGAACGGCCAGGTGATCGGTACCGGCAGGGGATCTTCGAAAAAAGATTCGGAACAAAGCGCTGCGCGTGAGGCGCTTAAGACAATCGCCGGGTAACAAAAACAGCCGAGAAATCCCGGCTGTTTTTGTTACTTTATTTAAAGAAGCCAAAAAGGGGACGGGGGGATCGGGATGTTTCTCAAACGGCTGGATGTTGCTGGTTTCAAATCATTTGCCAATAAAACATCTGTAGAGTTTGTTCCCGGTGTGACCGCAGTAGTAGGACCAAATGGGAGCGGCAAGAGCAATATTACAGAAGCAATCCGCTGGGTCCTCGGCGAACAATCCGCCAAATCTCTGCGGGGAACAAAGATGGAGGATATTATTTTTTCAGGCAGCGACGCACGGAAAGCTGTCAATATGGCCGAAGTCACGCTGACTCTGGATAACAAAGATCATTATCTTCCCTTTGATTACAGTGAGATCAGTGTGACTCGGCGCGTGTTTCGTTCTGGCGAAAGCGAATTCCTGCTTAATCGCCAAAGTTGCCGTCTTAAGGATATTATTGATTTATTTATGGATTCCGGGCTTGGCAGGGAAGCTTATTCTGTCATCGGCCAGGGCAAAATAGATGAAATATTAAATAGCAAGGCAGATGATAAGAGGAAAATTTTCGAAGAGGCCTCCGGCGTTCTTAAATATAAATTACGGAAACAGCAGGCCGAGAAAAAACTGGAAGATTCGGCAGACGATCTGAACCGGGTCGAGGACATTTTGCACGAACTTGAAGGCCGTCTTGAGCCGCTGGAAAAGCAAGCCTCCATCGCAAAAGATTATCTGGCAAAGAAGGATGAACTGAAGGAAGTGGACATTGCACTTCTTGCTCACGATATTGCAACAGTACATGCGGACTGGGAACAGGCGAAACAGCGGTCGGCAGAGCTTGCTGGTGAGAAAACAGCTTGTAACGGCAGGCTGGAGGAGAAGGAAAGACTTTTTCAGGAGGTAAGGCTCAGACTCGATCAGCTGGATCGCTCGATCGAAACAGATCAGGAAAGATTAGCCGTGCTGGGAGAAAATTTGGAGAAAATACTCGGACAGAAAGAAGTTATGGTAGAACGCCGGAAAAATGCCCAGAGTACTTCAGCTGAGTTGAAGGAACGCTTGTCCGCACTGGAAAAACAGCTTGACGGGGAACGTCAGGCACAAAAAACTGCCGAATATGCCTCTATTGTTGAAAATAATAAACTTGAAGAACTGCATCAGCTGCTGGCTCAAAAACAGTTTGATGCTGATGGACTCGATGAAAACCTGGACGACAGAATTGAACAGATTAAAAGCGACTATATAGAAATACTGAATCAGCAGGCCTCGATGCGAAATGAGCAGCACTACCTGACGGAACAGAAAAAAGTGCTGGAACAAAAGCGGAATCGTGTCGAGACAACTACCGAAGATGCGCGTATTCTTGTCGAAGCTGCACGAAGTAAAAAGCAGCAGATCGATCTTGAAATTAACCGGAAGGCGGACGAAGGGAAGAAGCTCCAAAAACTGCTGGCGGATGCCGACGCGGGTCTTACAGCAGGCCATAAGCGGTATGCGGCACAGAAAGACGGCATCGATAAAATTAATCGCTTTATTGACCAGGCTGTTTCCAAAAAAGAAATGCTGGAAGCATTGAAGGAAGATTATGCCGGTTTTTATCAAGGCGTAAGAACTGTCTTAAAAAACAAAAAGACCCTGGCCGGTATTTTCGGCGCGGTAGCAGAACTCATACGGGTCGATGAGAAATATCAGACGGCGATTGAGGTTGCACTGGGTGCGTCCTCTCAAAGTGTTATTGTTTCTGATGAAAAATCCGGCCGGCAGGCGATACAGTTTCTCAGGAACCACCAGGCGGGACGGGCGACTTTTTTGCCGGTTTCTGTGATGAAACCCCGTGCGATGCAGCGCAGTGATCGTTCAAAGATTGAGGGCGATCAGGCATTTGCAGGCATGGCGGATGAACTCGTCAGCTGCGAACCTGCATTTCGTCCGGTGATTGGGCATTTGCTTGGCACTGTCATCGTCGCCGATTCTCTTGAAGGAGCGAACCGGCTTGCCAAGGCGCTGGGTTATAAATATAGAATCGTTACGCTGACGGGTGATGTTGTTGCCCCCGGGGGAGCCATGACCGGCGGCAGTCTGAAAAAGAACCATGCAGGCCTGATCAGCCGTTCATCAGAAATCGAACTGATAACAAAACAGATACAGGAAATGCAGGCAAAACAGGTTCAGCTTCGTCAAGATTTTGCAGTGCTGAAAGACCGGATCGCAGCTGATGAGCTGAGTGCTGAAAATCTTCGCAAGAAGGTTCAGGTCGCTGCCGAAGCCTATCGCAGTCTGGAAAACGCTCTGCACGGAGCGGAGGCAGAAGAGAAAAACAGCCTGGACAAATACCAGCTGCTTTCAAGGGAAAATGGAGATTTTGCCACGGAACAGCAAAAGATCATTGCCCGTCTTGATGAAATCAACAATTCTCTGTCTGTTAATCAACAAAAGAGCGATGAAATGACGTCAACCATAGAACGGCTGACAGAGAGCCGGAAAAACCGGGATTCCTCCAGAGCTGCCCTTCAGACGGAGATCACTACGCTTAAGGTGCAGACGGCAGAACAAAGTCAGAAGACAATGCATCTGAAGGAGAAAGCAGATACAATCAGATCACATGTTGCCGATTTGGCGGCCAGTGCAAAGGCACTCAAATCTTCGATCAGCGACATTCACTCCGATATCGACCATCAGTCGCTTTCCAGTGAAGAATTGACTGCAAAGATTCAGCAAGAAAAAATGGACAAGCAGAAACTTGTTCAGCTTTTGGAAGAGAAAAAAAAGGAACGCCTTTCCGGACAGGAGCAGCTGTCCGCTCAGGAACGTGAAATCAAGGGAGAACGTGACAGGATCACAGGCCTGAGCGCAGCGCTTCAGGAAGAAGATGTAAAGCTTGGCCGTCTCGATGTTCAACTGGATCACCTGATCGATACGCTGAGGGAAGACTACCAGCTGACGTTTGAAGCGGCTAATGAAAACTATCATTTGAAAGTTGAACCTGAAGAAGCCCGTAAAAAGGTGAAATTAATTAAAAAATCTATTGAAGAACTTGGGACAGTAAATGTCGGTTCCATTGAGGAATATGAAAATGTATTGGAGCGTGAGCAGTTTCTTTCTGCTCAGAGAGAAGACCTGCAGAAAGCACGTCATACGCTGGAAAATGTAATGACTGAAATGGATCGTGAAGTGGAGCAGCGTTTTTCTGTAACGTTTGAAAAGATCCGTGGTCAATTTCAAAATGTTTTTCGCGAACTCTTCGGCGGCGGACGGGCCGATCTGAAATTGATCGATCCTGATGACTTGCTGAATAGCGGTATCGATATTCTGGCGGAACCGCCAGGTAAAAAATTACAGCGTCTTTCTCTTCTGTCCGGTGGTGAGCGAGCACTGACCGCCATTGCCCTGCTTTTTGCAATATTGAAAGTACGGCCAGTACCATTCTGTGTTCTGGATGAAGTTGAGGCGGCTCTTGATGATGCAAACGTTGATCGTTATGCGGAATTTTTAAAAAAATTCAGTGCGGAAACTCAATTTATTGTTGTCACTCACCGTCACGGTACAATGGAACATGCCGATGTGCTTTATGGTGTCACCATGCAGGAGTCGGGTATCAGCAAACTTGTTTCTGTACGTCTCGAAGAAACAGTGGAACTTCTGTCAACCGGAGGATAATTTTTACGGATGTTACAGGTGCCAATAAGAGCGAAGGAGGAAAATTGATGAATTTTTTTGGACGGGTAAAAAATAAAATTTCCGGAAGCACGGAAGCAGTCACCGAAAAATTTCGGAATGGGTTGGCAAAAACGAGAAAATCTTTTTCTGACAAAATGAATGATCTTGTCAAACGTTATCGTAAAATCGATGAAGATTTTTTTGAGGAACTGGAAGATCTTTTGATTGAGGCCGATGTCGGCGTCACGACTGTAATGGACTTGGTGGAAAAATTAAAAGATGAGTCACGATCACGGAATATTAAAGATACAGAGCAGCTAAAGGACGTCATTGCCGAGATTTTATCTGAATTTCTGACGCATGATGAACAGGAAACACAACTAAAGATGAATTCTGACGGCCTGACAGTAATTCTTATGGTTGGTGTTAATGGAGCTGGAAAAACAACCACGGTCGGGAAACTGGCAAGCCGGCTGAAAAGCGAAGGCAAATCGGTACTGCTTGCTGCGGCAGACACATTCCGCGCCGGTGCCATCGATCAGCTTCAAGTTTGGGGCGACCGTGCCGGTGTGGACGTGATCAGGCATCAGGAAGGATCTGACCCGGCTTCTGTTGTTTTTGACGCAATCAAAGCCGCGAAATCCAGAAAAACCGATGTTTTGCTCTGCGATACAGCCGGGCGCCTGCAAAACAAGGTTAATCTGATGAAAGAATTGGAAAAGATCAAGCGCGTGATCGAGCGCGAGTGCCCCGGGGCACCCCAGGAAGTTCTTTTGGTGCTCGATGCGACAACGGGACAGAACGCTTTAAACCAGGCAAAATTATTCCGCCAGGCATCAGATGTCACAGGGATTGTGCTGACAAAACTTGACGGCACTGCCAAGGGAGGTATCGTTCTCGGCATTCGTCATGAACTGGATATTCCGGTCAAATTGATCGGGCTCGGAGAAAAAATCAATGACCTGCAGACATTTAACGCTGACGCGTTCATTTACGGTCTTTTCTCTGATTTGTTCCATGAACCTGATCCTACAGACCATAGCGAAGCCTGATTTGGATTTTGGTTAGGTGTTAAGAAAATAACTTGACAGGCTGAATCTGTTCCTGTAAAATTAGCCAGTAAAGTAAATTGCCTTTACAGTCAAGGGGATTTCGCGATGCTTGAGAAGATTTTAAGAGTCAATGCCCTATATGATTTTTATCAGCCGCTTCTTACCCCTAAACAGCAGGAGTATCTGGATCTTTACTATCTCAACGATTTTTCACTCGGTGAAATTGCTGAAAGTTGCCATGTCACGCGTCAGGCGGTTTATGATAATCTGAAACGCGCGGAAAAGACACTTGAAGCGTTTGAGGAGAAATTGGGGCTTTTTCGGAAATACCACTCCCGCATTGCGCTCATTAGTGAGCTGAGGGAACGGGTTGCTGAACTGGGCGGTGAAGAGCGTCAAAAGTTAGATTCGGTTCTTGACAGGCTTGAGAAATTGGATTAGGAGTGAGAAGTATGGCATTTGAAAGTCTTGCAGACCGGCTGCAGGCGACGATGAAAAAAATCCGCGGCAAAGGCAAAGTTTCCGAAGCTGATGTCAAGCAGATGGCGCGTGAAGTCCGTCTTGCCCTTCTTGAAGCCGATGTCAATTTCAAAGTGGTCAAATCGTTTGTCAAACGGGTTCAGGAACGTGCTGTGGGGCAGGAAGTGATGAAAAGCCTGACTCCTGGCCAGCAAGTCATCAAAGTCGTTCAGGAAGAACTGACCGAGCTGATGGGCGGAGAGCAGACCAAACTGAACCTGGCCCTGAAACCACCGACCGTCATCCTTTTCGTAGGCCTCCAGGGTGCCGGAAAGACGACATCTGCAGCCAAGCTCGCCAATTATATCCGAAAAACGCACAATAAAACGCCGCTGATGATTGCTGCCGATATTTACCGCCCTGCAGCGATCAAGCAATTGCAGACGCTTGGCAGTCAGCTGGACATACCGGTTTTTTCGCTTGGCGATCAGGTCAGCCCTGTTGAAATAGTCAGGCAGGGGCTTGAGCAGGCAGATGCAAAGCACAATGACTTAGTCTTGATTGATACTGCCGGCAGGCTTCATGTAGATGATGCGTTGATGGACGAACTGGAACAAATCAAAACCGTCAGTCACCCGGATGAAATTTTTCTTGTCGNTGGAACAAATCAAAACCGTCAGTCACCCGGATGAAATTTTTCTTGTCGTTGATGCAATGACCGGTCAGGATGCGGTAAACGTGGCGAGCACATTTAATGAGCGTCTGGATCTGACTGGTGTGATCATGACAAAGCTTGATGGCGATACTCGTGGCGGTGCTGCGCTGTCGATTCGTTCGGTCACAGGGAAACCGATCAAATTTGTCGGCATGGGCGAAAAAATGGATGCACTTGAGCCCTTTCATCCTGACCGGATGGCTTCCCGAATTCTCGGCATGGGCGATGTGCTGTCACTTATTGAAAAGGCTCAGGCTTCTGTTGATGCGGAACAGGCTAAGGAAATGGAACAGAAGCTGCGCTCAGTGAGCTTCACTCTGGATGATTTTCTGAGTCAAAT
Organism: Sporolactobacillus pectinivorans; assembly: GCF_002802965.1. Taxonomy (NCBI): domain Bacteria; kingdom Bacillati; phylum Bacillota; class Bacilli; order Caryophanales; family Sporolactobacillaceae; genus Sporolactobacillus; species Sporolactobacillus pectinivorans. The sequence goes on from NZ_NXGA01000001.1 coordinate 1,882,499, forward strand.
CGGTCAGATCAGAAAGATGGGGCCGCTTCAGGATCTGCTCTCCATGATGCCCGGTGCTAGCAAGCTTAAAGGCATGAAGAATATGCAGGTTGATGAAAAAAAAATCGACCAGGTTGAAGCCATGATTCGTTCCATGACCGTTCAGGAAAAGAATGATCCGGATATTATCAATGCAAGTCGCAGAAAGCGAATCGCACTTGGCAGCGGTACATCTATCACTGATGTCAATCGGCTGTTGAAGCAGTTTAAGGACATGAAGAAAATGATGAAACAGTTTATGGGTAAAGGCAAGAAACGCAGTAATCCTTTTAACATGCCGTTCATGTAAACATGGACCGTTTGGAAAAACAAAAATTAATAGATTAGAATCAGGAAGGTGTTAAGAATGTCAGTTAAAATTCGTCTGAAACGTATGGGAGCAAAGAAACGTCCTTTTTACAGAGTAGTTGTTGCTGATTCACGTGCACCGCGTGACGGCCGCTTCATCGAAGAAATCGGGACCTATAATCCGGTTTCTACACCAAAAGCTTTTAATGTTGACGAAGATAAAGCCCTTGATTGGCTGAAAAAGGGCGCTCAGCCGTCAGATACGGTCCGTAATCTCTTTTCAAACAAAGGGCTTATGGAGAAATTTCATAATTACAAGCTTCAAAAATAAGGAGCATGGAGCGGATTCGAAATGGAGGAATTGATCAAAACCCTCGTTACCCCGCTCATTGAAAGGCCTGAACAGATTCAGATTCAGAAAGTTGAGGATGCCGGCCGTGTGACCTATATCCTGACTGTCGCAAGGCAGGATATGGGCAAAGTCATCGGTAGAAACGGGCAGGTTGTATCGGCCATCCGAACCGTAATTTCTGCTGCAGCGCGCGCGGAAGGAAAAAATGTGCATTTTCTGGTCCGAGAATAGGCCATGAGAAAAAAGGGAAGGGGAAATGACCCTTCCCTTTTTTATACACTGCACTGCATATAAGCGTTTAGTGGGAAGCGGGGCAGGCCTCAACCGGCGTTTTCTTTATATTACACAGAGAGTGGTCTGAGCGCATTGTGTAGAAGATGAAGAAAAACATGGCATAATAATTGAAAGAATGTGTTTTTCAGAAAGTTATTTAAAGGAGGAACACACGTGACTGAGTGGCAGTATGTCGGGAAAATTGTCAATACGCGAGGCATTAAGGGAGAAGTTAAAGTGATCAGCATGACTGATTTTCCAGAAGAACGTTTTGCAAAGGGTGCAGTACTCTATGTTCACGATGAGAAAACCTCATCTTATCTGCCGCTTTCTGTGACCAATCATAGCCGTCATAAACAATTTGATTGCCTGACTTTCGAGCATTACCGATCCATTAATGATATTGAAAAATATAAGGGTGCTTCCCTTTTTATACCAAGAGAACAGTTGTCGGAGCTCAAAAAAGGCGACTTTTATTATTTTCAGATTATTGGTTTGGATGTCTTTGCCGATGATGGGGCGCATTTAGGGAAAATTGTAGAGATTTTGTCTCCGGGCGCCAATGATGTATGGGTTGTCCGCTCGGCCGGAAAAGATATTTTGATCCCTTATATTAAGGACGTAGTCAAGCACGTCGACGTTGAAAACAAGCGGGTGACTGTGCATCTGATTCCGGGGTTGATTGATGATGAGAATTGACATCCTTTCTTTATTTCCTGAAATGTTTCCGGGTGTCCTGAATGGATCCATTCTTGGAAAGGCATCGGAAAAGAGAGCAGTTTCCTTTCATGTAACGGATTTTCGCCATTTTACGACGAATAAGCATCAAAAAGTGGATGATTATCCGTTCGGTGGTGGTGCGGGGATGGTTCTGATGCCACAGCCACTTTTCGATGCGGTTGATGCCGTTTGTGCCGGAGACGGGGCCACACCGCGTATTATTCTGACCTCTCCCCAGGGAAAGCCTTTTACACAGAAAGACGCTGAAAATCTTTCCAAAGAGAAACGGCTAATTTTTATATGCGGGCACTACGAGGGTTTTGACGAGCGGATACCCAGGCACTTAGTAACGGATGAATACTCCATTGGAGACTTTGTGATGACTGGCGGTGAGCTGGCGGCGATGGCAATGATTGACAGCATTGTCAGGCTTCTCCCGGGAGTTCTTGGCAATGACACGTCCGCTGTAACAGATTCCTTTTCGGACGGTTTGCTCGAACATCCCCATTATACCCGTCCCGCAGATTTTCGCGGAATGAAGGTGCCCGAAATCCTTCTCTCCGGCAATCATGAATGGATCGCTGAATGGCGCCATAAAGAATCATTGCGGCGGACTTTTCAGCGGCGGCCGGATCTGCTGAAGGACAGGCATTGCTCAGATGAAGAAAAAAAGTGGCTTGAAGAATTTAAACAGGCAAAAGAAATACCTCATCAACATAATATGTAACTTGCGTACAGGCGCTCTTTTGTGGTATTATGTAACTCGTGGCAATTTAAAGTTGATGACGATGTTCCGCTGCATTCATCAGGATTGTAAGAGCATTTGTATGGAAGGAGGCCATGATCGTTATGTCAAATATTATCGATGAAATCACAAACGAACAGCTGCGTTCGGATGTTCCGGATTTTAGACCCGGTGATACACTGAAAGTTCACGTGAAGATCACTGAAGGGACGCATGAACGTGTTCAGGTGTTCGAAGGCGTTGTGATCAAGCGCCATGGCGGTGGAATCAGCGCAACATTCACTGTGCGCAAGATTTCTTATGGCGTGGGTGTTGAACGTGCTTTCCCTGTTAACTCGCCAAAGATTGATAAAATCGAAGTCGTGCGTTACGGTAAAGTTCGCCGTGCCAAACTTTATTACCTGCGTAATCTCCGCGGGAAAAAGGCGCGTATTAAGAGCAGATAATCAGTCCTTTTTAAGTGAAAAAAATAGTGAAGAGAGGGGCTTGGACGATCCAAGCTCTTTTTTTATAATAAGCAAATAATAGAAGGAAAAATTTGTTTGAGGAGGGATGATCTTGGACATTCAGTGGTACCCGGGCCATATGGCAAAGGCGAAACGACAGATGATCGAGAGAATGAAACAGATTGATGTCACTATTGAACTGGCAGACAGCCGAATACCTTCAGCCTCGCGGAACCCGCTTGTGGAGGAAATCGCATCGGGAAAACCGAGGCTGCTCATTTTAAACAAAGTTGATATGGCGGATCATGCAGCGACTGCAGCCTGGAAAGCCTACCATGAAGAACAGGGCCTTACCGTCCATCTGATAAACAGTCAAACCGGCGAGGGAACTGCATCATTGGCAGGAAGCGTGCATCGGCTGACAGAACAGCGAAGAAAGAAAATGGAAGAACGGGGATTTCGGCCTCATGCCGACCGCGCATTGATACTTGGCATACCCAATGTCGGGAAATCAACGCTGATAAACAGGCTGGCCGGTAAAAAAATTGCAAAAATAGGTGACCGTCCAGGTGTCACTACAGCCCAGCAGTGGATCAAGGTTGGAAAGACAATGGAACTGCTGGATACTCCAGGTATCCTGTGGCCAAAATTCGACAGCTCTGAAGTCGGTCTAATGCTTGCTGCGACCGGAGCGATAAAAGAAGAATTGCTTGATTTTCAGGAAATGGCTTTTTTCCTTGTTAAAATAATGCTTAAACGGTACCGTGATCAATTGGCGGAACGATATAGCTTATCAACTTTACCTGAACTTCTGCAAGATGATCAGGATCAGACTAAAATAGCCGGGCTTTTCGATGAAATCGGCAGAAATCGCGGCTGTCTGATGAGAGGCGGCTTGGTTGATTATGACCGGACAGCGGAGATCATTGTCCGCGATTACCGTCACCAGAAATTGGGAAATCTGACGCTGGAGCTGCCTCCAAGGCCTCAGGTTTAATGAGCTACCGTGAAAAAATAAATATTCGCGTCATTTGTCCGATATAGAATAGGAGAGGGGAAAATGCACGAACTGTCCATTGCGCAAATCAGAGAGAAACTGGAACAGGCCCATTCATTATCGGATGGGGAAAGAAATAATCTCGATCAGGATTCACGGATTGGTGTCCGGCACTTGCTTGAAAGCTGGGATAAAAAACAGGCCAGGTATCAGGGGATGATCCGAAAGTTCCGCGAGATGAATCGTTTTGAAGATGAATGGCACCTTAAAGGAGCCAGACAGCTGGCGGGTATTGATGAAGCAGGCCGCGGACCGCTTGCCGGACCGGTTGTAGCGGCAAGTGTCATTCTTGAGCCGGATTCTGTCATTCCGGGGATCAATGATTCGAAACAGCTGAGTGCAGTAAAACGCGATTATTATTTTGACCGGATTAATGAATCAGCCGTGGCCTTTGGAATCGGTGTTGTCTCAGCTGCAGAAATTGATGCGATTAATATTTACGAGGCAGCAAAGAAAGCGATGATGCTGGCTGTTGCACAAATGGCTGTAAAACCGGATCATTTGTTGATCGACGCGATGAAATTGCCGATTCAAATCACCCAGACTTCGCTGATCAAAGGTGATGCCCGGAGTAATTCGATTGCTGCTGCATCCATTCTGGCCAAGGTGACCCGTGACAGATTAATGAATAAGCTGGATCAGATATACCCCGGTTATGGATTTGCTGATAATAAAGGTTACGGTACGCGGACGCACTTGCTTGCGATCAGGAGGCTTGGCCCGTGCCCGGAACACCGCATGACTTTTGCCCCTCTTAAATCCTGAGCTGCCAATCAGAAGGTGATATCTTGAATTTCCAACCCTATGCAATCAATCAAAGCCAGTTGATTGGCACTTATGCTCCGGAACAGATACTTCGCGGAAGGGTGCTAGAAATTCTTCCTGACCGGACAGCACTTGTCCAGCTTGGTGCGAAGAAAGTAGTTGCCAAAGTAGCAGCCCTTCAGCCACCATTGAAAATTGATCAGGACTACCTGTTCCAAGTAGAGCAAAGCAGCAATCCGCTTATGGTCAAAGTAGTCGGCCAACGCTCTGAACAGGGGAAGTCCACGTTATCGATGGTTGATGATGCGCTGTCCGCCTTTCAGCTGAAGGATGAACCGGTTAACCGGCAGCTGGTTCAGGCATTTCTGGATCAGGGGGAACCCTTGACACGTTCGGCAGTGATTGCGGCCCGTACACTGATTAGCGGCGGTCAGACAGATCAGTCTTCCGGCATTCAGGCAGTGAAGTGGATGATTAATCGCAGACTGCCGATTACACCCGCTTTGTTTCATATAGCTGAGCATCTAATGAAAGCTGAACCGCTTGCCTCTCAGCTTAACACGCTGAATCGGCTCTTAGGGCAAAGTCATTCTTCTACTCCAGCGACTATGGCATTGAAAGAGGCAATCAGCGGTTTGAAAGATATAAAGGGTGAACCGCCCCTTGCTATGGCTGCAAGGCTTATAGGAAGCGAAAAATCGGTGGAACTGCTCAAGAGTTTTCTGCAGGAGCAAGCACCGGAAATCAAGCCGGATCCTGGAGAATTGATAAAGTTTGTCAATGGAACAATGGGTGAACCCGATGCCGCTACCTTGCTGAGTAAACTTCACATTGGGACCAAACCGGAAGTATTTCTAAGCCAATTTCAGACATTCCTTGTCTCGCAATCTACAGATCAGCCCTATGGGATGATTCTTTCAGGTAAAAGTGATCTCGGTCTGATACTGAACACATTGATGGATATAGGACTTAATGATGAACAGAATCTGAGAAATCAGCTTGCTTCCGGCGAGACGCTTAAGCCGACAGATTCCCTTAAGGAAAAGCTGCTGGCAGTTGTTGAGGATCCCAATGCTTCTGCAGCAATCAAGAAAATAGCGCAGGTGGCTGTTGGAAAGATTACGGGTGAACAGATTCAGATGGCTTCCTCTGATCCCGTAGTCGCCCAATTTTCACTCCAGATTCCGATCCCCTTCCAACAGGAGATCAAGAACGTATCGGTTTACTGGGAAGGAAAAAGAACAAAAAGGGGAAAGCTTGATCCAGATTCATGTACGATATTGCTTTATCTGGATTTGACAAATTTAAAGGAAACATTAGTCAGTATTCGTGTCCAGAATCGTTCGGTTGCTCTAACGATACAAAATGATTCTGCCCGTTTAGTACCCCTGTTGAAAAAAGGTGAACCGGTGCTCAGGGATCAGCTGGCGGCGCTGAATTATCGTCTGGCCTCGGTCTCCCAATCTGAAAGGCTTGATCCGCAGCTTGTGAAAAAAGCGCAGCAGCCGTTGAATGTTTCAAATTACAGCCTGGATGTGAGAATATGAGCAACCATCAATCGGAAAAACATAAAAAAGCTGTGGCGCTGAGCTATATCAAAGGTCAGGATCAGGCACCTTATGTTTCTGCAAAAGGTGAAGGAGCGATCGCTGAAAAGATCATTGAAAAAGCGAAAGCATTCAATATTCCGGTTCAGGAAGATCCAGGATTGGTCTCAATGCTTTCCAGACTTGATCTCAATGAAATGATTCCCCCCGAATTATATGGTGCAATAGCTGAAATTTTCACATTTATTTATCGAGTTGACGAGCAGTTGGGCCATAACAACTCAACTGACTGAGTGGTTCGCACAAAAATTTATTTGAAGTCAAAACCATTATCCTTTCTTCTCTCATGTCCTCATTTTTATTCCAATATTTAAATTCCATCGATCATTACTTTTTTCCAAACTCATATACTGAAAGGCATAGTTATTTCAATCAATTTTTCTGGAAAAATGTGAATTAAATGCGTCTTATTTGTGACAAATCAGTGGACAAATGAACCTGCAGTTCACTATACTTGATTTAAGAAAGGGCTTACATTCGTGCCATCTTAATCTTCCGGAAGAGGGGATAAAAATGAATATTCATGAGTATCAGGGGAAACAGATTTTAAGAAAATATGGAGTAGCTGTTCCCCTTGGTTATGTGGCTTTTACGCCTGAGCAAGCAGCTGAAGCGGCAAAATCGATTCAGTCGGACACTTGGGTTGTTAAAGCACAGATCCATGCCGGAGGACGGGGAAAAGCCGGTGGTGTCAAAGTCGCCCGGACCCCGGATCAGGTCGCTGCATATGCAAAAGAGCTGCTTGGCAAAGTACTGGTCACGCACCAGACAGGACCGGAAGGACAAGAAATCAAACGTCTGTTGATCGAGGAAGGAAGTGACATCGAGAAAGAGTATTATCTCGGTCTCATCCTTGATAGAAACTCATCCAGGATAACTGTTATAGCGTCGTCAGAAGGCGGAGTGGACATTGAAGAAGTCGCTTCAAAATCTCCGGAAAAAATAGTCAGAGAGCAAGTTGATCCATTAATCGGCCTGGCATCCTTTCAGGCGCGGAGAATTGCCTATGATATCGGCATTCCTGATGAGCAGATCAATCAGGCAGTGAAGTTTATGCTGAGTTTATATCGGGTATTTGTTGAAAAGGATTGCTCTATTGCAGAAATTAATCCACTGGTGCTGACAAGGACAGGGAAAATACTCGCTTTGGATGCAAAACTGAATTTTGACGATAATGGCCTTTACCGTCATAAGGAAATCTTGGATCTGAGAGACATCGATGAAGAAGATAAAAAAGAGATTGAAGCGTCGGAGTACGGGCTGAATTATATTGCGCTTGATGGCAATATTGGATGCATGGTTAATGGGGCAGGGCTGGCTATGGCCACAATGGATATCGTTAAAAGTTTTCATGGCAATCCGGCTAATTTTCTCGATGTCGGAGGCGGTGCAAGCAAAGAAAAAGTTGAAGCAGCTTTTCGCTTGATTCTTTCCGATTCGAATGTTCGCGGGATTCTCGTCAATATTTTCGGAGGAATCATGAAATGTGATGTGATTGCTGAAGGAATTGTGGCAGCTACGGAAAGCGTTGGACTGAATGTGCCGCTGGTTGTACGGCTGGAGGGGACGAATGTTGCGCGCGGGAAGGAAATTCTGCGCCGCTCCGGTTTAGATATAAAGTCGGCAGCGACAATGGCTGACGCAGCGGAAAAAATTGTCCTGCTTGTAAATCAGGCGGCCGGAGGTGTTGCGAAATGAGTATTCTGGTTAATAAAGATACGAAAGTCATTGTGCAGGGAATAACAGGTTCCCAGGGATTTTTTCACACACAGCAAATGCAGGACTATGGAACAAAAATAGTTGGCGGCGTAACGCCTGGAAAAGGGGGAACGACAGTCAGCGGCGTTCCCGTGTTTCATACTGTACGTGAAGCGGTTGAGAAAACAGGTGCGGACTGTTCAGTCATCTATGTCCCGCCTGCGTTCGCTGCGGACGCGATTATGGAAGCCGCGGACGCAGGCCTGCGCCTTGTGATCGCGATTACTGAAGGCATTCCGGTTCTTGACATGATCAAAGTCAAACGATATCTTCAGGGAAGAAAGACCAGACTAATCGGTCCTAACTGCCCCGGTGTGCTTTCCGCAGACGAATCAAAGATCGGCATTATGCCTGGATATATTCATCGAAAAGGACATATTGGCGTTGTTTCACGATCCGGTACCCTGACCTACGAAGCTGTTCACCAGCTGTCACAGTTGAATATTGGTCAAACCACAGCTGTTGGAATCGGGGGTGACCCGGTAAACGGCACAAGTTTTATCGACGTGCTCGAACAATTTAATGAAGATCCCGAAACGTATGCCGTGGTCATGATTGGTGAAATCGGTGGGAACGGCGAAGAAGACGCGGCAAACTGGGCGGAAAGCCACATGAATAAACCAATCGTCGGTTTTATTGGCGGCCGGACGGCACCGCCCGGAAAGAGGATGGGGCATGCCGGTGCAATTATTTCCGGCGGCAAAGGCACTGCGGATGAAAAGATCCGTGTACTTCGTGCGCACGGCATCGCTGTTGCAGAGACGCCTGCTCAAATCGGCCTGACAATGGTTCAGACGCTGAGAAAACATGGTATTTACAACGATTGCCTGATACCCGTTCGGTGAATGGTGCAGGGAAGCACGCATTTCAGTGCTTTCCTGTTGTTTTTTGACGATCGAATGATTAAAAAATCCTCTTGCCATTTCCAAAAAGTTACATTCTTCAACAAAATTCTCCAGAAAAATTATTTTTTGTCTACATTTAATTGTTAATCAAATGTTAATCCTAAGAAGGTATATTTCATATGGACAAAATGACAATGAAATTGCTCCATTTAACCCATTGCCGGGGGCTTGGCAGGAAAACCATCAGGGAATTTATTCGCATTGATCCGCAGCTTCAGTCGGTGGAGGGATACACCGTTAAGGATCTCACAAATCATTTTCGCTTGACTAAACCGCACGCTGAATCTTTCCTGAGTGATTTCCATTCTTTTAATCCCCGGAACGCCGCCGAATACTACGAGAAGAGAAAAATTGTACCAATTGCGATTCATGAAACATCATATCCACCGTTGCTTAAGAAAATATATGATCCGCCCTACCTTCTTTACGCTAGAGGTAACATCAAGTGGCTGCAGGATGCGAAAGCACTCAGTGTCGTTGGAACAAGGCATCCCAGTGCAGAAGCTGAAAAAGTGATGAAACATTTGCTGCTCCCTCTGATTGAATCAGGCTGGGTTATTGTCAGTGGCATGGCTCTTGGCGTCGATGGCATGGCTCATAGGCTGGCCATTCAGGGAAGAACTATTGCCGTGCTTGGATCCGGCCTGTTTTATCCTTATCCCCGCAGCCACCTCGGCCTTTTCAGGGATCTGTGTAACCACCAACTTGTCCTCAGTGAATATTCACCCTGCTCCAGGCCGGAACGCTGGCGTTTCCCCGAACGTAACCGAATCATCAGCGGCCTTGCCCGCGGTACTCTAGTGGTCGAGGCAAGAGAAAAAAGCGGCTCATTAATTACGGCCGATCAGGCACTGGAGCAGGGACGCGAAGTTTTTGCGGTTCCAGGTTCTATACTTCAGGCCAGCAGTGCAGGGACGAACGGTTTGATCCAACAGGGGGCAAAATTAGTCATGAAGGCCGAAGATATTATGGAAGAACTATCAGGCGTTTATTGAAAACTTTGCTCTGTCATGGGTGGTCCAAAAAGAAAAAACGCCTTCGTAAATTTGGTGTGAAATTAAAATTATTTGTTAATGCCAATGATCAATGGTTTGACAAAGTTTTAATCAATCATTAATATTAGTGAAGATTTGAATATCCTCAGAAAGGGGGAGCAACATTATGAATGATTTCCTTGTCATCGTGGAATCTCCCGCTAAAGCAAAAACAATTAAGCGTTATCTCGGGCCGAAGTATCAGGTCAAGGCTTCAATGGGACACGTGCGAGATCTGCCGAAAAGCCAGATGGGCATAGATATCGATGATCATTACAAACCAAGATATATAACGATTCGAGGAAAGGGACAGGTGCTGAAAGACTTAAAAAACGCTGCAAAAAAGGCGAAGAAAGTCTATCTTGCTGCCGACCCGGATCGCGAAGGCGAAGCGATTGCCTGGCATCTGGCGCACAGCTTGGAGATCGATGACCATTCTGATTGCCGCGTCGTTTTTAACGAAATTACTAAACCGGCCATTAGGGATGCATTTAAGAAACCGAGAAAAATCAATATGGATTTGGTCGATGCACAGCAGGCAAGACGCGTCCTCGACCGGCTGGTCGGATATAATATCAGTCCCCTGCTCTGGAAAAAAGTAAAAAAGGGTCTGAGTGCCGGCCGTGTTCAGTCGGTTGCTCTGCGGCTGATCATTGAGCGGGAAAATGAAGTTAAAGCTTTTAAGCCAGAAGAGTATTGGTCGATCAGTGGGCTGTTCCATGTTGGTGAAGAAGTTTTTTCAGCAGACTTTTATGGACTGGACGGAAAAAAACACGCTTTAAAAAATCGGGATGACGTAGAACAAGTTCTTTCAAGATTGCATGATGACCGTTTTCTGGTACAGAATGTCCAGAAAAAGGAACGCCTGAGATTTCCTGTTGCTCCGTTTATTACTTCGTCATTACAGCAGGAAGCAGCGCGAAAGCTCAATTTTCGTGCCAGAAAAACGATGATGATTGCCCAGCAGCTCTATGAAGGCATTGAAATTGGAAAACAGGGTAATACAGGGTTGATCACATACATGCGAACGGATTCCACACGCATTTCCGATGTAGCTAAGTCCGAAGCAAAACAATATATACTTGATCAATATGGGGACAGCTACCTTGGGAAAAAGCCGCTTAAACAGAAAAAAGGGGAAAATGTTCAAGATGCGCATGAAGGTATACGTCCGACTTCGATCCTGAGAGAACCTAAGGAAATGAAACAGTTTTTGAGCAGGGATCAGCTCAGACTTTATAAGCTGATCTGGGAGCGGTTTGTTGCAAGCCAGATGGCTCCGGCTGTTCTGGATACTGTGCGCGCGGATCTGGTTCAGGATGGTGTAATTTTCAGAGCAACGGGATCAAAGGTCAAATTTCAAGGCTTCATGAAGGTCTACATTGAAGGCAGCGATGATGCAAAGAGTGCCGATTCAGAAGCTGGAAAGGACAACCTCCTTCCCGAACTTTCTGACGGCATGATGGCGATCAAAGAAAATACAGTACCTAAGCAGCACTTTACACAGCCGCCTCCGCGCTATACGGAAGCTTCACTTGTGCGAAAAATGGAAGAAATCGGGATTGGGAGGCCGTCAACCTACGCCCCGACAATTGATACGATCCAGCGCAGAAACTATGTTACCATGGACGCCAAACGCTTTGTCCCAACGGAACTTGGCGAAATTGTCCTGAAATTGATTGTAGAGTTCTTTCCTGAAATCATCAACATTGACTTTACGGCACAAATGGAAACAAGCCTGGACGAAGTTGAAGAAGGGAAAAAGGACTGGATTGGGATTATCGACAGTTTTTATAAGGGATTTTCCGAACGGCTATCTAAGGCAGAAAAAGAAATGGAATCAGTCACCATCAAGGATGAACCATCCGGAATTATTTGTGAAAAATGTGGCCACGAAATGGTTTATAAAATCGGCCGCTTCGGCAAATTCCTGGCCTGCTCTAATTTCCCCGCCTGCCGGAACACGAAACCCATTTTGAAAAAAACCGGTGTAACGTGTCCTAAATGCGGGAAGGGTGAGGTTGTTGAGCGCCGCAGCAAAAAAAGCCGCGTTTTCTATGGATGTGACCGCTATCCGGAATGTGATTTTGTCTCTTGGGATAAGCCGATTCAGAGAACATGTCCGAAATGCGGGTCCTATTTGGTCGAGAAGAAAAATAAAAACGGAACGACCGTGCAGTGTTCGAAATGCGACTATAAGGAAGAAATGAAGTAATATAAGACGATAGAACGAAGCAGGACGTGGCCGTGCATGCGCATGCATGCACGGTTTCTCACTCTGAGGAGTTAACACGGTCTTGAATCAGGAATCGGGGGATAATGGCGTGACAGAACAGATTGTTTCAGTGATCGGAGCAGGACTGGCAGGCAGCGAAGCCGCCTGGCAGATTGCCAGGCGCGGCGTGAAGGTCAATCTTTATGAAATGAGGCCTGGTAAATATACTCCGGCGCATCACACGGATCAATTTGCAGAGCTTGTCTGCACAAACTCATTACGGTCAAATACTTTGACAAATGCGGTTGGTATCTTAAAAGAAGAAATGCGTCGGCTGGATTCAGTGATTATGAACGCAGCGGATTCTGCAAGTGTGCCAGCCGGAGGGGCGCTTGCTGTTGACCGTCATGATTTTTCAGCGAGAGTGACAGAATGTATTACGAGCCTTCCAAACGTAACCGTATTTCACGAAGAAGTGACTCACATTCCTGACGGCCCGACAATTATTGCAACAGGCCCGCTGACATCGGAGAAGCTTTCAGCAGAGCTGACAGCATATACAGGCGAAAAGGATTTATATTTTTACGATGCTGCGGCGCCGATTATTGACGGCGAAACAATTAACCGGGAACGGGTATATCTTAAGTCACGATATGACAAAGGCGATGCGGCCTATCTGAACTGTCCGATGGATGAAAATGAATTCAATCGTTTTTATCATGCATTGGTTACTGCAGAGACAGCTCCGATGAAAGCGTTTGAAAAAGAAAATTATTTCAATGGATGCATGCCGGTCGAAATTATGGCGAGGCAGGGTGCAAAGACTCTGCTTTTCGGCCCCCTTAAACCAGTAGGTCTTGAAGATCCGAATACAGGAAAGAGACCTTATGCTGTTGTGCAACTCCGTCAGGATAACGCAGCGGGGACACTTTTTAATATTGTCGGGTTTCAGACACATTTGAAATGGGGCGCGCAGAAAGAAGTTTTTAGATTAATACCCGGTCTTGAGCATGCAGATATTGTCCGCTACGGTGTCATGCATCGCAATACGTTTCTGAATTCACCCAGACTCCTTGATCCAACTTATCAGACTAGAGCGAGGAAGACTCTGTTTTTTGCCGGACAAATGACGGGTGTTGAAGGATACGTCGAATCTGCGGCGTCCGGTCTGATTGCCGGAATTAATGCCGCCCGTCTTGCTGAAGGACAGGAGTCGCTGATTTTTCCTGAAGAGACCATAATAGGAAGCATGGCGCATTACATTTCCCATGCGGCTTCGCATAATTTTCAGCCAATGAATGCCAATTTCGGTTTGCTTCCGCCAATTGAGGCGCATGTGCGAGATAAAAAAGAACGTGCTGCAAAATATGCAGACCGTGCCCTGAATACAATTCAGAATGTTGCTATAAAACTGTAAATTGATTGCCAATTATTGCGACATGTGCTACCATGTATTAGCAAGAAGCCGCTCGTTCAGATCTAACTTTCAAAATTACTGAATGATTTGCTGATTCTTAATTATTGTAAATAGGTGAGAACAGTGACTAATAAATCAGTCCGATCCTGATGCTGACACAAGATTGACTGCCGGTGCGGGAACGGGTATTTGCTTGCTTTCACACTGGTGGGAAGGAGGCTTTTTATGGGTGCTTTTCATGCGACAACGATCTTTGCTATCCGTCATAATGGCCATAGCGCGATGGCAGGAGATGGTCAGGTAACGCTTGGTCAGTCGGTGATCATGAAAAAATCAGCCCGAAAAGTTCGCAGGCTTTTTCATGGAAAAGTTATTTCCGGGTTTGCCGGTTCGGTTGCCGATGCTTTTACACTATTTGAGAAGTTTGAAGCGCGGCTGGAAGAATTCAACGGTAATCTTCAGCGATCAGCTGTCGAATTAGCTAAAGAGTGGCGTGGAGACAAAATGCTGCGGCAGCTCGAGGCGATGTTAATTGTTATGGATAAAGACAGCGTTCTGTTGATTTCCGGGACCGGTGAGGTGATTGAGCCTGATGACGGGATGCTGGCAATCGGCTCAGGGGGAAATTATGCTCTCTCGGCAGGCAGAGCTCTCAAGAGATGGGGGGCAACGGATCTGTCTGCTCGGGACATCGCGGAGAAATCACTGACTATTGCGAGTGAAATATGTGTCTACACGAATGACCGGATTATTGTCGAAGAATTGTAATGGCCGGTCACTATCGCAGATCAGGAGGGAATGTCCATGGAAATGTCACTAACGCCAAAACAGATTGTTGAGCAGCTGGATCGGTATATTATTGGTCAAAAGGAAGCCAAAAGGTCAGTGGCCGTTGCTCTCCGTAATAGATACCGGCGCTCATTGCTGGATGAGGGCTTACGTGAAGAAATTATTCCGAAAAACATTCTGATGATCGGACCGACAGGCGTGGGGAAGACGGAAATTGCAAGGCGTCTGGCAAAGATTGTTCATGCCCCCTTTGTTAAGCTTGAAGCAACAAAGTTTACTGAAGTTGGCTATGTCGGCCGAGATGTTGAATCCATGGTTCGGGACCTTGTTGAAACTTCCGTTCGCCTGGTTAAAGAAGAAGGTATGAAACAGGTTGAAGACCGAGCAGAAAAGTTAGCAAATCAACGGATTGTTGAACTGCTTGTGCCCTCAAAAAACACGAATGAGAAGCCGAAGAATCCGCTTGAGATGCTTTTCGGTGGTCAGTCGGCGACGCAGCAAAGCGATAAAAATGAGGGTGAAACAGATGCTTCGGTTCGTGAAAAAAGGCTGCAGGCTGAAAAATTGCTGGCTTTGGGTGAACTTGAAGACCAGCTTGTCACAGTCGAAGTTGCTGAACAGGGCAATGACCAGCTTACCGGCCTTTTTCAGGACGCCGGAATGGAACAGCTCGGTGCAAATCTGCAGAATCTGATCGGCAATATGGCACCAAGAAGAAAGAAAAAGCGTAAGCTGAAGATTCGGGAGGCACGCAAATATCTGACCAGAGAAGAAGCTCAAAACCTGATTGATATGGACCAGGTTATACAGGACGCAATTAATCGTGCAGAACAGTCGGGCATTATTTTTATCGATGAAATCGATAAGATAACCGGCTCAGGGCAAAATAGCGGTGAAGTTTCCAGAGAAGGTGTCCAAAGGGATATCCTTCCAATCGTCGAGGGATCTACGGTAATGACCAAATATGGTCCAGTAAAAACCGACTATGTTCTGTTTATTGCGGCCGGAGCTTTTCACCTTTCAAAACCGTCCGATCTTATTCCGGAACTTCAGGGCCGCTTTCCGATCAGGGTTGAGTTAAAAAGTCTTTCTATTGATGATTTTGTCAGTATCCTCGTTAAACCGGATAACGCGCTGATCAGCCAATACAAGGCGCTGCTGGCTACGGAAGGTATAAAAGTAAAATTTTCAGATGAAGCGATCCGAAAGCTAGCATCCATTGCATTTGAGGTCAATCAGGAGACAGATAATATAGGTGCCAGAAGATTACATACAATAATGGAAAAACTTCTGGAAGATCTGTCTTTTGAGGCACCGGACATCACGCTTGAGCAAATTCTTATTACACCGGAATATGTCGATGAAAGATTGGCGTCCATTGTAAAAAATCGTGACCTCAGCCGATTTATATTATAAGATCTGTTCGGAAAGGTGACGAAGAGATTTGGTAACTTTTTGAGCCCTCTTTAAAGCAAACTTTTTTCAAATAAGGGGAACGTTGTCTGATCGTCCATGGCACTATTGGCACATCTTGGCAGTCTTCTCCGAATCGAAAAACAGATTTAACTTTTGAATATTAGGGATGACCAGGAGGAAACATTCATGACACTATTGGAAAAGACAAGAAAAATTAATCATCTGCTTCAGGGCACAAAAACACAGGTCGATTTTAACGAAATGGCAAAGACACTTCGCGATGTCATTCAGACAAATACGTTCGTTGTCAGCAGGCGGGGCAAAATATTGGGCCTTTCACTGAAGCTTGAATTTGAAAATGAACGCATTCAAAATATGTTTGAAAGCAGGCAGTTCCCTGAAACGTACACGCAGCATCTTTTTAGTGTGGCCGAAACTTCTCCAAATCTTGACGTAAACAGTGAATTCAGTGTTTTTCCAGATGAAAATAAAGACTTATTTATCAACGGATTGACGACAGTTGTCCCGATTGTGGGCGGCGGCGAAAGGCTGGGTACACTGATTCTGTCAAGATTGAACGAAACGTTCACAGATGAAGACCTGATCCTTGCAGAATATGGCGCAACAGTTGTTGGTATGGAAATCCTGCGTGAGAAAACAGGCGAAGTAGAAGAAGAAGCCCGGGAAAAAGCCATCGTTCAGATGGCTATTGGCTCGCTTTCTTACAGTGAACTTGAAGCGATTGAGCATATTTTTGAAGAGCTTGAAGGTAAAGAAGGGCTTCTTGTGGCAAGCAAAATTGCTGATCGTGTTGGAATTACCCGTTCGGTCATTGTCAACGCCCTCAGAAAATTGGAAAGTGCCGGTGTTATTGAATCCAGATCGCTTGGTATGAAGGGTACTTATATCAAAGTGTTGAATGATAAATTTCTTTATGAATTGAATCGGATTAAAGGTGAGTAATAAGCAGCTAAGGTAAAAATTTCAAAAACGCAAGATTAGTTATGGGACTTTTGGCATGATTTTTGATTTGTTAACCAAAAGTCCTTTTTTATATGTGATAATTTCCATATTATTCCTTAAAACGGGATCATGCCTTGATAGGCAACTTGAAAATCTGCGAATATAAAAAAATAAATAGGCATATAGAATTAATTATTTGCGCATTTCTGAGCAAAAAAATTATGATTATCAATTCCAGCAAAAGTCAACAAATAAGTTATTACATATTATGACAAAAATAATGACTTAAGGACTATAAAAACTCACTGATGTATGGAAAAAGATGTCGAATTTAGAAGCTTAACGTAGACAGAAGAGAAAAAATTGATAAAATGTACATATAAGTACAAGAATTGGAAAAGGAAGTGTGACAGATGTTCTCAACAACCCCTCTTGGTGCAATTGAACAGGCCTTAAATGGTTCCATGGCGGAACAGAATGCCATTGCTCAGAACATCGCAAACATTGACACACCGGGTTACAAGGCCCAAAAAGTGGTTTTTGACGATGCCTTGCAAGGGGAGCTGCAAGCCAATCAGACAGGTTCCGGTCAATTGCCTTTTTCAAATTCGGCGAATCAGGGCTTCCACACAGTAACGGATACATATGGGACGATTCAAAATAACGGCAATAATGTCGATATCGACCATGAAATGTCTGAATTATCCCAGAATCAGCTGTTGTATCAGTCTTTGACGCAAGCCGCGAGTGATCAGTTCAAGAGATTTAACATTGTGCTGGGAGGTGCCGGTTAATGGGAATGTTCAGCGGATTAGATATTTCCGCTTCAGGTTTGACCGCGCAGAGATTCCGAATGGACGTGGTTTCAGCTAATATTGCCAATGCTGATACAACACGTGAGCGTATGGTGAATGGCCAATGGCAGCCCTATGCAAGAGAAGTTGTCAATTTAAAAACAATCAGTCCTTCATTTAATTCTGTTTTCAACGATGCCCTTGGGTCTTCGTCCGGCGGCGTGGAAGTCGCATCAGTGACTGAGGACCCTACGCCTTTTCCAATGAAATATGATCCAACTAACCCCGATGCAAATGCAAATGGCTATGTCAGGGAATCAAATGTTGATCCATTAAAAGAAATGGTTGATATGATGGATGCGAACCGCTCTTACGAAGCAGGGGTGACGGTTATGAATGCGGATAAAAATATGCTGTCACAGGCACTTAACATCGGAAAGTAGAGGAATGAATTATGAGCATTAATCCTATTAATCTCAGCGGATCCACCAACTTGCTTTCGTCGGCACCACACAGTGTGGCGGGAGCACAGGCTTCTTTTTCGGATGCACTGAAAAATGCCCTTGGTACAGTTAATAATTCTGTACAAACGGCTGATAACATGGTGACAGGACTGGCGAACGGAAACAGTAATGAAGATTTACATAGTGTAATGATAGCTATGCAAAAGGCAGACACTCTGTTACAGACCGCCGTTCAAGTCCGGGATCGCGTGATCAGTGCGTATCAAGATATTATGAACATGCAAGTTTGATCTCGGTCGCTTGGTAAGTTGAACGGAGGGCATCATGAAGGAGAAAATAATTAGATGGTATCATCAGGCTCTGGAATTTTGGGCAGGGCTGTCAAAAAAGAGGAAGATTTGGTTCGCGAGTGGTGCGGCTGCACTACTGGTTGTCATCACAGTAATTTTGCTTTTGACGAATGTCAAACAATATGCACCTCTTTATAGCAATTTGTCTACAAGCGAAGCAGGGCAGATTGCGGATACTCTGAACAATCAGAAGGTGCCCTATCAGCTCTCAAATGGCGGAACAACGATCAGCGTTCCAAAAAACCAGGTTAACACTTTGAAAGTTGAACTAGCAGCACAGGGTATTCCGAAAACGGGCCAGATCGATTATTCTTTTTTTGGACAAAACGCCGGGTTTGGAATGACGGATAATCAGTTTAATGTGCTGGAAAGGGCTGCGATGCAGACAGAACTTGCCAACCTGATCGCTAACAACAAAGGTGTACAATCTGCAAAGGTTATGCTCACGCTTCCACAGACAAACCAATGGGTAAGTAATCAGGGCAGTCAGGGCCAGGCATCGGCTTCCGTCATGCTGAACGTGGATCCGGGCTACCAGTTAAGCAGCAGCCAGGTTCAGGGGCTCTATCGCCTTGTGTCGAAAAGCGTGCCGAACCTTCCTGAAAGCAATATCGTTATTATGGATCAATATTATAACTATTATGATCTAAAAAATAGTAATTCAGATAATTCAACTCTTTCGGCGTATGATCAGCAACAGCAAATTCTTCATAACTTTGAAAATAGTATCCAGCAAAAAGTTGAGCAGATGCTGATCACAATGATGGGTCAGGGAAAAGTTATGGTCAACGTCACTGCCAATGCCGATTTTACTCAGTCAAAAGAAACACAGGACTTGGTTGAGCCGGTTAATCAGCAGACTATGGAAGGCCTTGCGACGAGTACAGACCATATTGCGGAGACATACACTGGCCAGGGCGCAGCAGGTCAGGTCGGAACCGGAACAAGCGATGTGCCTACATATCAGGCGGGGACAAATGGCAACGGGACTTATCAGCATGTGGAAGATCGTGTGACCTATGATTTCAATCGGATTCACCGCGATGTTGTCAACAGCCCGTACAAGATTACAGATATGGGAATCCAGGTTCTGGTCGAACCGCCAAACCCGAACAATAACAGCTCATTGTCGCAGCAACGGATTAATGATATCAAACAGATACTTAACACAATTATTCAAACATCTATCTCTGGTCCTCAGGGTCAGGAACTTCCGATTAGCCAGATTAGTCAGAAGACAGATGTTTCGGTCGGACGTCTGAACGGACAGATTTTGCCACCGGCAGCGCCAGGATGGGGTATCTGGCCTTACATTATTGGCGGTGGAGTTCTGGCGGCTGTTCTTGGCGCGGTGATCTGGTTAATTCTCAGAAATCGCAGACGGACTTTTGAAGATGAAGAAGCTGCCACCGTTCAAGATATATCTCAGAATGAAGATGAACTTGCAGCTGCAATGAGTAAAGATAATCCCGAACAGAGAAGATATAACGAACTTGAGAAACTGGCAAGGCAGAAACCGGATCAATTTGTCAAACTACTGAGAGGCTGGATGTCTGACGATCGCTAAGGAGTGGGAAATTTGGCTGAACGAAGAACGAAGATGAATGGCAAACAGAAAGCGGCCACTCTGATGATCGCACTGGGTACCGAAGTATCGGCAAATGTTTTTAAACACCTGACAGAACAGGAAATAGAAGATCTCACTCTGGAAATATCGAATGCACGCAAGGTAGATTCGGATATGCAGAAACAAGTGATTGAAGAATTTTATCAGACGGCTATGGCTCAGGAATACATATCTCAGGGTGGAATCGGGTACGCCAAACAAATTTTGGAGAAAGCTCTGGGCACGGAGCAGGCTAATGACGTCATTCAAAGACTTACTTCCACACTGCAGGTGAGACCTTTTGATTTTATGAGGAAAAGTGATCCGCAGCAAATACTGAATTTTATTCAAAATGAGCATCCGCAGACGATTGCTCTGATTCTTTCATACCTTGACCCCGACCAGGCGGCAACGGTACTCTCAGCACTTCCCGTTGAGGTTCAGGCGGATATCGCTAAGAGGATTGCGCAGATGGATCGGACTTCTCCTGAGATTATTTCGCAGGTTGAACATGTTCTGGAAAAGAAAGTGTCCAGTTCATCAGTAAATCAGGATTACACGCAAACCGGAGGCATTGCGTCGATTGTCAATGTACTGAATGGTGTAGATCGAACAACTGAGCGTAATATTCTTGATCAGCTTGGAGAGCAGGATCCGGATCTGGCTGAAGAGATCAAAAAAAGGATGTTCGTTTTTGAAGATATCGTCATATTGGATGATCGGGCCATTCAGCGCGTCATTCGTGAAAGTGAGAACGAAGACCTGATCCTCGCCATGCGTACAGCCAGTGATGAAGTAAAGGATCTTCTCTTTCATAATATGTCCGAACGGATGGCTGTCAGCTTTAAAGAAGAAATGGAATACATGGGACCCGTTCGGCTGCATGATGTCGAAGAGGCGCAGACACGCATCGTCAATACGATTCGGAAACTGGAAGATGCGGGAGAAATCGTTATCGCAAGAGGAAAGGGGGACGATGTGATTGTCTAACATCATCAAATCCCCGGAATCCAGCAAGAATAAAAAAACTGTCCGGCTCTCAGTTGTTGTCGATCCGTCTCTTGATGCTCTGAACAGCAAAATGGATTTAAAATCAATTGAACAGACCCTTGAAGAGAAAGTAAATCAGGCTAAAATGCAAGCTGCTGATATCTTGAAAAATGCGGAACTGAAGAGCAGGGAAACAGAGTCAGCGCTGAAAAAAATGGAAGCGGAGGCCAGACAGAAACAGGCCGAGGCCTATGAGGACAATAAAAAAACGGGATTTGAATCGGGTTACAAGCAAGGCGCCGCAGAGGGCAGAAAGTCCTATATGGCTAAGATAGCAGAGGCAAATCAGTTGATTGATCAGGCCAAAAAGGAATATCTGAATAAGGTTTCCATGGCGGAGCCTGACATTCTTAAGCTTTCTATGGCTGTTGCCGAAAAAATAATCGGTGCTTCTATTGCCCTCGACGAGGATAAATGGTCCACTCTGGTTACTCAAGCCGTGCGGGAAGTTAGAGATCAAAAGTCAATAAAAATTATTGTTCCACCGGTACATTTCGGAACACTCGATCTGCATAAAGAGGAGCTGGACGATCTTGCCCAGGATGCGAGTGTTTCCATCTATGCGGATGGCGATCTTTCAGAGAATGATTGCGTTATTGAAACGGAATTTGGCAGAATTGATGCCGGCATTGACAGTCAGTTATCAGTCATTAAGGGAAAATTAAAAGAGCTGATGGAGGAGAATGCCTGATGAATGCGGATCTGCTGATTGATTCACTCTCATCGATTGACAGCTACCGGCGATTTGGGAAAATCAGCCGCGTTGTCGGACTTCTTATAGCCTCAAGGGGACCGGAATCATCGGTTGGCGATGTTTGTATTATCCATCTGAAAAATGAGAGACAGGAAATAAAGGCCGAAGTAGTCGGATTCAGAGATGAAGAAATTCTGCTCATGCCTTATACGTCGGTGGCTCATATTTCGCCGGGATGCCTTGTAGAAGCAACTGGTAAGCCTCTTGAAATTAAAGTCGGTGAAGAATTATTGGGCCAGGTCTGCGACAGCATGGGAAATCCGATGTCGCAAATGCAATTTTCCAAAGGATTTGACATCGTGCCGACGAACAGGAAACCGCCTGATCCGCTTCAGAGGCCGCGCATCAAAGAGCCGATCGAACTCGGCATCCGCTCGATTAATGGACTGCTAACTGTTGGCAAGGGGCAGCGTGTCGGAATATTTGCAGGAAGCGGGGTCGGCAAGAGTACTTTGATGGGAATGGTTGCCAGAAATACATCGGCTGATTTGAACGTCATTGCTTTGATTGGAGAGCGGGGCCGTGAGGTCAAAGAATTTCTTGAGAAGGATCTTGGACCGGAGGGAATTGCTCGTTCAATTATCGTTGTCTCTACAAGTGACCAGCCGGCGCTAATGAGAATTAAAGGCGCGATGACTGCAACCGCAATTGCCGAATATTTTCGGGCACAGGGAAAAGATGTGCTGCTGATGATGGATTCTTTGACACGTGTGGCGATGAGTCAGCGGGAAATTGGCCTTGCCGTCGGTGAGCCCCCAACGACAAAAGGTTATCCGCCTTCTGTTTTTGCTCTGCTGCCCAGGCTTCTCGAACGGGCGGGAACCGATATTCGTGGTTCAATCACTGCTTTTTACACTGTGCTGGTTGATGGCGATGATCTTGATGAACCGATTTCCGATACGGCGAGGGGCATTCTGGACGGTCATATAGTGCTGGACCGCGCGCTGGCTCAAAAGGGTCAGTACCCGGCGATCAATCTCCTGAAAAGTGTCAGCCGTGTCATGAATGAAATTGATACGCCGGATCATCTGAGGGCCGCTGCGCATTTTCGCGCGCTTCTCTCCCAATATACTGAATCTGAAGATTTGATCAACATTGGTGCTTATAAACAAGGCAGTTCAGCCGCAATTGATGCAGCGATTCAATATCATCCGAAAATTCTCTCTTATATGTCACAACCGGAGAATTTAACGGTGACACTTGACCAGGCTATTGCACAGCTGGAATCTGATTTTGGAAAGGAGAACACGCCAGATGTCGTTTGACTTTCGATTGGAACGTGTGATGAGGATAGCCGAAAGTGAGAGAAAAAACTTTGAGTCACAGTATCAGGTGTTATATGACAGGCTGGAGAAAATTGCATACCAGTTAATCAGTTTACTTGAGGAAAAGAAACTAGTGCAGTCAGATCTCGAAAGAAAAATGCAGAACACGATGACTATTGACTCTATGAAACTTCAGCTCATTAATGTTGAAATGGCTGATCGCATGATTGAGGAACAAACTTTGCTTTATGATCAGTCTAAACGCCAACTGGAGCAATTGCGGTCCCTGCTACATGAAAAAGCCATTGAAGTCAAGAAATATGAAAATATGAAGGACAAGAAAAAAGAAATTTATAATAACGATCTCAAGAAACACGAAATGAAGCAGATGGACGAGATTGCTGCACTGCGGGCCGTTAACCACGGTTGAAAGGATTGAGATAACTTGGATGAGAAGAAAAAATCAAGATTTGGGATAAAGCTGCTAAAGTTTTTTCTGGCTCTTCTTATTCCTATTCTGTTCTTGCTGCTTTTGACAGGTTTATTTTTAAAACTTTCCGGGATCGATCCCGTGAGCCAGGCAAAGGCACTGATTTTTGGAAAAGGAGTAAGTCCTGCAGTCCAAACATCTGGAGTACCTGCATCTACTTCTCCGGGACTCAAGCAGCAGATTGCCAATCAGAATGCTACGATCAAAAGCCTTCAGAATGACAATAATCAGAAATCAGATCAGATTGCACAACTGCAGAATCAACTGAAACAGGCGCAAAACCAGGCAAATCAACAGAATCAGACTCAGAAAAGCCAAAATAGCGCTGCGCTCCAGACAGTGTACTCACAGACGTATAAGAACATGGATCCCACGAAAGCCGCAGCAATTTTTGGGAAACTTCCAGTAAAACAGGCTGCCAACTATATAAATATGCTGGATGATGCGACAAAAGCATCGATTCTGGAAAATATGACACCGACACAGGCAGCTGCGATCACTCAACTGCTGAAGGCACCGCAGAATACTAATTCTAGCGCGACAATTACCGGTTCGTCTTCATCGACGTCAGTTTCTACGACGATTCCTTAATTTGATTTTGTCCCCTTTGAAAGGAGGTGAAAATATGAAAACGGGTCCGATTGTTTTAAACGTTCAAGCGAGTAAGACCACGGAACTGAGTAAGAAGAAAAAGAGTGCATTTTCACCGGACTTTTCTTTTCTCGCATTGTTTAACACGGCGGCACAATCCGCATCCCCACCGCAAACCGGAAACGCAGGTCAGAAGGGTGAGGTTAGGTCTCGTTCAGGTAACAGTAAGCATCAGCAAACACGCACTGCAGTGAGCGATGCACAGCTTTCAAGACAGGCACCCGCTGCCGGCGGTCAGAAGAGTAAATTATCTGAACCCACTTCAATGAAGCGGAATCACGATCATGCAGCACAGGCAGCTAGTGCACAGGCCAACCCGCACAGGATATCTACAGACGGTGTGGGGAGAAAAATTGGAGAAACCTCTTCTGAAATTGGAAAAAAACCGATTCAGAAGAACGCCATCAGTTCAGCCGGTAATGGCAAGGAAACACCGATTGTATCACAGGTAGTTGGGCATTCCAAATCGTCAACTCAGAATGTGCCTTTAAAACAAGTGACGACTCCGGATCAGATTAAATCGGATCTTGCTACTTTGATTAGCACACGCTCAGGTCAGACAGGGAGTGCACATGAAGTTCCTGCTCAAAACTCGGCGATTGCTTCAAAGATTGTCGAGACCACCGGGAATTTTGCGAAGACAGAAAGCGGGGCAGTCCAAAAAGAGGCCCTTCCAAACAATCCAAATGTATCAAAGGCGATAGTATCCCCTGTAGTGAACCTTATGGCACAGAATAAAGTGGATCGAAATGTATCGCAAACTGCAGGTGCGAGGACGAACCAGGCGCTTAAAGCTAGAGTTGATTTAAAATCCGAACCGGATCAGCCCGTTGGAGAAAAATCGTCAGGTGATCCTGAACTTTCGGCAAGTAATAAATCCATCAATAAATCCACTCAAGAATCTTTTACGGTTAAAAAAGGCACTTTGCCGGTTTCTCAAATGGCAGCGAGACAAATGAGCCATGCTGAACTTCTGGCCTCTTTTTCAACTGTCAGCAAAAGTGAAGATGGGAAACCGGTTGGTTCACAAGTGACTGATCAGTTGCTCAAGTGGATGGGGAAGCCATCATTCCAGATTGAGACTGGCGGGACTAAGAATTTAACGATTACTTTGCATCCTGAAAGTCTTGGAAAGCTGACCGTGTCGGTGACCCAGACAGCTGATGGAATGACAGCACGTTTGATCGCAGGGACGAAAACAGCGAAAGATCTCCTGCAGTCCGGCCTAAGCCAGCTGAAAGATGATCTTGCTGCTCAAGGCATCACGATTCATCAGATTGATGTTTCACGGCAATGGCAAAGTTCTGCTCCAGGTGGGTCACAGCAGATGAATCAGGACCAGCAGCAAGCCTTTCAAAATCATGGCGGACATCAGGATGAGCAGAATGAGGAAAATCAGCGGAAGAAATCTCCGGATTCAGTCGCTGGTCTTCAGAACGACAAAGCATTTAGTGAATGGATGACGGGGGGTGTTCAAATAGGATGAGCAGTAACGTAGCGGCAAGTGGATCCGCGGGAAGTACAGCAGGAACCACAACAGATCAGACGACAACTAATCCGAACGGTGAATTGAGCAAAGATGATTTTCTGAAATTGCTCGTCGCACAGATGGATAATCAGGATCCCACAAGCCCGATGGACAGTGGACAGTTTGTTACGCAAATGGCGCAATTTTCATCTTTGGAACAGACACAGAACATGAGCAGCGCGATTGACCAGCTTGTTGCGACACAAGCTAATAATTCACTTTCCGGTCAGGCAACAATAATCGGCAAAGAAATAACCTGGACAGACAGCAGTACTGATGCGAATGGTAATAATGTCTCAACGACCTCAACCGGTATCGTGAACGCTGTCACTATCAAGAATGGGCAGATCAGTTATGTGACTGACAGTGGGGCAACCGTTGATCCTTCGACGATTACGGAAGTTTCCGATGCGGCAGGAAGCACCGGGGCAAGTAGCAATGGCTAATATTGAGGGGTATCCTTATTATCCGATTCCTTCCATAGGCAATCCGGGACATCGTGCGGAATCGAAGAAAACTGCGGAAACAGGAGAATCGTTTAAGCAAACTTTCAATAACCAGCTGAACGAACAGCCTGTAAAATTGTCCAGACATGCCATGGAGAGGCTCGAAACAAGAAATATTCATTTGTCTGCATCGGAATGGAACCAGATCCATGATAAAATGCGTGAAGCGAAAAAAATGGGCGTCAATGATTCACTGGTTTTAACCAAGGATGCCGCACTTGTTGTCAATACGCCAAACAACACGGTCATCACGGCGATGGATCTGCAGGAAGCCAAGTCACATGTTTTCACGAATATCGATGGAGCGATATTGATTAATCATTGACCGGCTGGACCTTTTTAAGGAGAGCCATGACTGTGGACTGACTGAAGCAGTCAATAAAAAAGGAGGAAACAAATATGTTATTACGTGCATTAGGATCAGGTGTATCAGGGCTTAAGAACTTTCAGACGGATCTCGATGTCATTGGCAACAACATTTCAAACGTCGACACCACTGGATTTAAAACGGGCCGCGTCAATTTTGAAAATACCTTCAGCCAGCAAATGCAAGGAGCAAGCGCTAATGTGAATCCGACTCAGGTAGGATTGGGATCTCAAGTTAGCTCAATTGATAACATTCAGACAAATGGAACAGTCAATCAGACAGGCAATCCGTACGATCTGGCGATTAACGGCGAAGGGTACTTCAGAGTCACTAATGGTGCCAACCAGTACTATACAAGAGCGGGTGATTTCAAACTGAACTCTGCAGGTACTGGTTTTGTAAACAGTCAAGGCATGGCTTTGGATATTGGTGGTACAACAACTCCCGGAGCATCTTTTAATACGGTGTCAAGTTTTACTGTTGATCAGGCAGGAAATATTACAGGAGTAGATAAGACAACAGGTAATTCAGTGAATTTAGGAACTGTTAATCTTTATACTTTCACCAATCCGGGTGGACTTGAAAGTGTGGGCAATTCTCTTTTTCAGCAGTCTCAGGGTTCGGGTGCTGCAACTCCTGCCGCAGGACTTGGGACGACTACCAGCATCCAGCAGAACGCTCTTGAAGGCTCAAACGTCGATCTGACCGATGAAATGACCAACCTGATTGAAGCAGAACGCGCCTACCAGGCCAACTCGAAAACGATCACGACAGCCGATTCGATTCTTCAGACGCTTGTTAGTTTGAAGCAAGCTAATTAATGAAAGGAAAGGAGCGAACTGGATCCGGCTTCCGGATTCAGTTCAATTTGTTAAACCTATGATTCAGTTGACACGATTTAATGACCAGACTTTTGTCCTGAATGCTTTTCTCATAGAGCAGATTGAGGCACTTCCGGATACTACGATCACATTGACGACCGGGAAGAAAATCGTTGTCAAAGAAACAGTCGATCAGGTTACTCGCCGCGTGAACGGATTTCTCAAAGAAATACCGTCGTGGTCTCAGGCGGCACATGCGGAAGAAGGTGTGCTCAGATGTTCAAAAGCAGAGGATTAAACATCTTATTCATCATCATGATTCTGGTGATTATTGGAACAGTTGTCGCTTATTTTATGCTGTCAAGTTATGCACAGGGTAAGACCGATATTCAAAATCCGAGCATCAATGAGATCGTTCAAGATCTTACGGTTTCGACAGGCGAAATCACGACCAATATCCAGGGGGATCATTTTATCAAAGTCGAGTTCAATATCCAGGTTTCTAATAGGGATGCGAAGAACGAATTGATGGAACGGTCATTCCAGGTAAAAAATGCGGTCATTTACACAGTTTCCGGAATGACCCCTCAGGATCTTCAGGATCAGAAGGGGATCGCCAATTTGGAAGACCAGGTTGAAAACAGAATAAACGGTTTTCTGGAGAGCGGTCATGTGACCCACGTTTATACTACGGAAAAGATAGTACAATAACGGAATCATGGAAAATAAGGTGATGATGCAACTTGGCAGATATTCTTTCACAGTCTGAAATTGATGCGTTACTCTCCGCACTTTCAACAGGCGAGATGAATGCAGAGGAATTAAAAGAAGAAGAAAGTAAACCGAAAGTCCGAATTTACGACTTTAAAAGGGCGCTGCGTTTTTCGAAAGATCAGATCAGGAGCCTGACGAGAATTCATGAGAACTACGCCAGACTGCTCACTTCTTATTTTTCAGCCCAGCTGAGAACTTATGTGCAAATTTCAGTAGCTTCAGTTGACCAGCTTCCCTATGAGGAATTTATCAGGTCCATTCCATCGGCGACTGTCCTGAATATCATCGAAGCACCGCCGCTTGAAGGACATCTGATTGTTGAAGTTAATCCAAATATTGCTTACGCCATGCTCGACCGTTTGCTGGGCGGTGTCGGGGTCAGCATGAATAAAATTGAGAATTTGACAGAAATCGAAAAAGATCTGATGAAAAACTTATTTGAAGGATCGCTTCCTTCGCTTAAAGAGGCATGGGCTTCAGTTGAAAGTGAAATGCACCCGAACTTACTTGAATTGGAAACGAATCCTCAATTTCTTCAGCTTGTTTCTCCTAATGAGACAGTGATTGTCATTTCTCTGTCAGCCATGATTGGAAAATCAAGCGGAATGATTAATATCTGTCTCCCGCATGTCGTGCTGGAGCCTGTCATTCCCAAATTATCCATGCATTATTGGATGAGCGAGAAGAAAAACGATGCAACAGAGGAGGAATATCAATCACTTCGTAAGCGCGTTGAAAATTCGTTGATCAATATCAATGTGTTGCTAGGAAAATCACAGATCACGGTCCATGAATTACTACATCTGGGCACCGGAGATGTTATTGCACTGAATCGGCAGATTGATCAGCCGCTTACGGTAGAAGTTGGCGGTTTTTCGAAATTTTTCGCTCAGCCGGGGAAGAAAAACAAGCGAATGGCTGTCCAAATCATCAAACCTATTATAGAGGAGGATAACCGTAATGAGTGATGGACAACTTTCACAGGAAGAAATTGATGCGCTTCTCGGTCACCAGACAGAAGACGCGAAGCATTCAGCACAGCAGGAAAAAAATGTGGACGAACAGCCCTCGTCGCCTGAAAAGGGTCCCATGTCTGAACTTGAAGAAGACGTGCTTGGCGAAATCGGGAATATTTCATTTGGTAGCGCCGCAACTGCTTTATCAACAATATTAAATCAAAAGGTCGAAATTACGACACCTGAGGTACATATTGTTAATCGGAATAAGCTGGGTGAAGAATTTCCTGTTCCACATGTTTCGGTACTCGTGAATTATACCGAGGGCTTTCAAGGATCATGCATGCTGGTGATTAGAACGAGAGATGCCAGTGTCATTGCGGATTTGATGATGGGGGGCGATGGCAAAAAGCCGTCCACAGAAATCAATGAAATGCAGATGAGCGCCGTTCAGGAAGCCATGAATCAGATGATGGGATCCTCTTCAACGGCAATGTCTACCGTGTTTAATCGCCGTATTGATATCTCACCGCCTGAATTGACTCTGATGGATGTCAAGACGAGGCGCGGTATCGAAAATATTCCAGATGATGCATTAATGTTTGAAATTTCCTTCCGTTTGACAATCGGAAATCTCGTTGATTCGAATATTATGCAGCTGGTTCCGATCCCCTTTGGAAAGAAGCTGGTTGATCTGTTGATGAGCGAAAACGCCGGTGAGAAAGAACGGCAGGAAGCCGTTACCCAAGAGCCATCTGCGGCGCTAACTGTTGCTGAAGCAGCCGATGCTCCGGTTTCCCCGGCTTCTCCGGCCAGTCAGGATGACCGGGATAAAAAAGTAAAAGAAAGGGTTTCTGCTACTGCTGAATCAAAAAATGTTGTGCACCCGAGAAATGTGCAGACGGCTGAGTTTTCCGAATTTGGAAGTACTTCGGTTCAATCCGAGGAGAGCGCACCGCGAAATTTGGATTTACTGATGGATATCCCTTTGGATGTCAGCGTTGAACTTGGACGTACGCGAAAAACAGTCCGTGAGGTATTGGAGCTGGGTCCGGGATCAATAATTGAGCTGGACAAGCTTGCAGGTGAAGCGATTGACATATTAGTCAATCAGAAATATGTTGCAAAAGGTGAAGTAGTCGTCGTTGATGAGAACTTTGGCATTCGTATTACCGAAATTCTCAATCATGCCGAGAGACTTAAAAACTTGTAAACTTGTTTCTACTTAACGATTATTGGAGGGATTAGTTTGGCAGGACGGATTCTGATTGTTGACGATGCAGCATTTATGAGAATGATGCTGAAAGATATTTTGACAAAAAATGGTTTTGAAGTTGTGGGTGAAGGCGCAAATGGCAATGAAGCTGTTTCCAAGTATGAAGAGCTTAAACCTGATCTGGTAACATTGGATATTACGATGCCGGAACTAGATGGCATTCAGGCACTTAAAAAAATAAAAGCCAAGGATTCGGACTGCAAGGTCATCATGTGCTCTGCGATGGGTCAGCAGTCGATGGTTATCGATGCGATCCAGGCCGGGGCAAAAGATTTTATTGTCAAGCCGTTTCAGGCTGATCGGGTGATCGAAGCTATTAAGAAAACACTTGGATAAAACAGGAAAGAAGAAGGTGGCGGTTTGTTGCCAAGAGGACTTATAGCTCTTGTAATCGCACTGGCTCTGATCTTCGGCACGAATACCCATGCCTTGGCGGCGGATCCGGCAAACGGAACAGTTGCAGATATGTTCAAAAATCAGAGCAGTGGGCATAAATCCCAGACAGATCAAAACCACAGCGCTCAGACAAACAGTAATAACGCGTCCCCTTCGGCATTAGGCGGTTCGAATCTGTTTATCGATTTTGTGAAGATTGTTTTTGCTCTCCTGCTTGTTCTCGCACTGATTTACCTTTTATACCGCTTTGCGGCTAAACGGACGGGAAAGTTCAGAACGAGGAATGCGCTGAAGAACCTCGGCGGTGTTTCTGTGGGCACAAACAGATCGGTACAGCTGATTAGAGTTGGAAATGAAGTGATGGTGATCGGCGTAGGGGACACCGTGCAATTGCTTAAGGAAATCAGCGATCCTGCTGAGATTGAAGTGCTGTCAGAACAAGAGGAAGCAGCTAACCACATGGAAAAAAGCGTGATCAAAGCTTTGCAATGGACCGGGAAAACGCTCAGAAAAAGAGATAACGAAAAGAACGATAATTGGGAAACAATGAAGTCAAAGTTTAGAGAGCGTTTGAGCCTGCTGAACAGCGAGCGGGAGGAAAAGATGAAAGAAGTTATTCGGGAGGTTAAGCGGGATGAATAGTATACCGGGCATACCATCAGGTTTATTGACCAGCCAGCCTCAGAATGTTGCTACGACAGTTCAATTGCTGCTCATTCTGACTGTGCTTTCATTGGCTCCGGCTATTCTGATTATGATGACATCTTTTACAAGAATCATTATTGTTCTTTCCTTTGTAAGGACGTCACTCTCAACCCAGCAAATGCCGCCGAACCAGGTGCTGATCGGATTGGCACTGTTTCTGACTTTTTTCATCATGGCACCCGTCTATGGACAGATCAACTCTGATGCGATCCAGCCCTATATGAAGGGCAAAATCACGCAACAGCAGGCGATGACGCGTGCCGAAGATCCGGTCAAGACTTTTATGGCGAGGGAGACACGGGAAAAGGACTTGCAGCTGTTTATGAGTTACGGCAAATACAAGATGCCGTCAAAGATACAGGACATTCCTTTGACCGCACTCGTCCCGGCTTTCACAATCAGCGAATTGACGACCGCTTTCCAAATGGGCTTTATGATTTTCATACCCTTCCTGGTTATCGATATGGTAGTGGCAAGTATTCTGATGGCTATGGGCATGATGATGCTTCCGCCTGTCATGATTTCACTGCCCTTTAAAATCCTGTTGTTTATTATGGTAGATGGCTGGTATCTGATTGTCGTGTCGTTGCTTAAAAGTTATCAGTGAAAGTCCATGCGGCTATTTTCATAGGGAAGAGGGATGAGAGAATCAATGAGTGCAGAAACAGTGCTGTCTATTGCCGATCAGAGTGTCATGATTATTTTGATGGTTGGCGGTCCCCTGCTTATTATTGCGCTGGTAGTCGGTCTGATCGTCAGCATCTTTCAGGCAGCCACCCAGATCCAGGAGCAGACTCTCGCGTTTATTCCTAAAATTGTTGCCATTTTGTTTGGGCTGATCTTTTTCGGACCATGGATGCTGTCGCAAATGCTTACTTTTACACAGAATATTTTTGCCAACTTGCCGAATTTTATCAGATAGTAAAGGATAATGTGATCCGTGTCAATCTTAAATGCAGTTCCTGCTTTCTTGCTGGTGCTTGTAAGAATTTCCAGCTTTTTAGTCACAATGCCGATTTTTTCATACCGAACCATTCCCAATACAGTCAAGATTGGGTTTGCATTGGTTTTGTCTCTGCTGATTGATGTAACACTTTTTAAAAGCCAGGTGATTCCTCTTAATGGATTGTTTATCCTGCTTGTGATGAAGGAAGTGCTGGTTGGTCTGGCAATGGGCTTTGTTGCTGGAATTCTTACATACGCTGTCCAGTTTGGAGGGGCTATTATCGACCTTCAGATGGGTTTTTCCATAGCCAACACAATTAGTCCTGAAAATGGATCGGCAACGCCGCTGACTGGTCAGCTGCTCTATATGCTTCAGATTCTTTTTTTCCTTGGTGTGGGAGCACACTATATGCTTTTGAATGGTCTAATGTACAGTTTCAGTCTGTTTCCACTAAACAGTTTGAACATTCAGCTTGCAAATGGAAACACGGTTGAATTTGTAACCCGGCTTGTTGCTCAGATGCTTTTGATTGGTGTACAGCTGGCTATGCCTATTGTCGGATGTCTTTTCCTGGTTGATATAGCTGTTGGATTGGTTGCACGGACAGTCCCTCAAGTCAACGTTTTTGTTGTTGGTCTTCCATTAAAAATTATTGTCGGTTTTCTTATGATGCTGGTTGTTTTCCCGATCTTCATCGTCTTATTTCGCGTTGTTTTCGAATCGACAACAGATGCATTCAGTACGTACATGCGTCTGCTAGGGAGTTCTTGACATGGGAATTTGCCGTTATCCACTCGATCTTCAGTTTTTTGCAGGAGAAAAGACTGAAAAAGCGACACCACATAAGCGGGAGGAAAGCAGAAAACAAGGGGAAGTTTTCAAAAGTGTGGATCTGAGCACGGCGGTCAGCTTGCTGGCTTTTTTCCTCTACTTTTGGTTTGCCGGCGGAACAGTCGGCGGAAAACTGGCGAATATGATGTCGGGGATTTTTCAGAATTCGTTGACCATGAATCTGTCTGAGAATAATGTGCACAGTTTTTTTTCCAATCTGTCACTTCAGTCACTCACGCTCTTAATCCCAATTTTTGTTGTGGCTCTAGCCGTCGGTATTGCTAGTCAGCTTTTTCAAGTTGGCTTTCTCTTTCAGCCGGAGTTGCTTGCCTTCAAACCGGAGCGCATCGGCCTGTTGAAGGGATTGAAACGCGTCTATTCTCTGAAAGCCATTGTCGAACTGCTTAAATCACTGCTCAAAATCCTGCTCATCGGGCTGGTTGCTTTTTCGGTCATTTGGTTAAATCGGGTGGCCGTAACTGAATCGGCGGAGAAATCTCTGGGTGACGGGCTGGCGACCATGTCAAAAATAGTTCTTGATATGGGTTTGGCTGTTTCTGTGACTTTAATCGTTCTAGCAGTTTTTGATTACTTTTATCAGAGATTTGAATACGAGAAGAACATGCGGATGTCCAAACAGGATATCAAAGATGAGTTTAAAAATATGGAAGGCGATCCAAAGATCAAGTCAAGGATCAGACAAAGGCAGAAGCAGATGGCGATGCGCCGCATGATGCAGGAATTGCCTAAAGCAGATGTAGTGATCACCAATCCGACGCATTTTGCGGTGGCCCTTCAGTATGAATCAGGCAGAATGTCGGCACCGAAAGTTATTGCGAAAGGCGCGGATCACGTGGCTTTTCGTATCAAGGCGATAGCGAGGGAACATGAAATCACTA
This sequence comes from Sporolactobacillus pectinivorans, assembly GCF_002802965.1. Classification (NCBI taxonomy): domain Bacteria; kingdom Bacillati; phylum Bacillota; class Bacilli; order Caryophanales; family Sporolactobacillaceae; genus Sporolactobacillus; species Sporolactobacillus pectinivorans. Next base: position 1,916,717 of record NZ_NXGA01000001.1, read on the forward strand.
TTGTTGAGCGTAAACCGCTGGCGCGTGCCTTGTATTTTCAATTGGAAATCGGCGACAGTGTTCCGGAAAAGTTTTTTAAAGCGGTAGCCGAGATATTGGCATATGTTTATCGTCTGAATGGAAAAGCGTAAAAAGAAGAGGAGAGGGGGGGAAACATGAAAAGAAGGGATTTTATTGTCATCGTCGGCGTTGTTGCGATCGTAATGATGCTGATTATTCCATTGCCGTCCGCACTGCTCAGCTTCTTGATCATTCTTAATATTTCACTGGCACTGACCATTCTCCTTGTTACCCTGAATGTTACCGGACCGCTGGAGTTTTCAGTATTTCCTTCACTGCTGCTGATTATGACGCTTTTCCGTATTGGATTGAATGTGTCGACAACGCGGTTGATACTGACACAAGGCAATGCCGGACAAGTCATTGAAGCCTTCGGTCAGTTTGTGGTTGCCAATAATGTCATTGTTGGCTTAGTTGTATTCCTGATCCTGATTATTGTGCAGTTCATTGTTATCACCAAGGGCGCTGAACGTGTCGCTGAAGTTGCGGCGAGATTCACACTTGATGCGATGCCCGGTAAACAGATGAGCATTGATGCGGATATGAATGCGGGACTGATTGACGACCGGGAAGCGAAAAAAAGACGGGAGAAAATCACCCGCGAGGCTGATTTTTACGGTGCGATGGATGGGGCAAGTAAATTTGTAAAAGGCGATGCGATCGCCAGCATGATTATTGTTGCCATTAACTTAATCGTCGGCATGATTATCGGTGTGCTGCAGCAGGGCCTGTCCATGGCGGACGCGGCTCAGAATTTCAGCCTCCTTTCGGTAGGTGACGGCATTGTCAGCCAGATCCCGGCGCTGCTGATTTCTACAGCTACTGGTATCATAGTCACAAGGTCTTCTTCAGAGAAAAATATGGGCAGAGAAGTAACCGATCAGCTGCTCGCATTTCCGGTGATGCTTATCGTCGCCGGATCAGTGGTCTTTATTCTCGGCCTGACGCCGATCGGTATGGTTGCTACATTGCCGATTGCTCTGCTGCTTGTTATTGCCGGCGTGCTGACCCGTAGAAATCGGCAAAAGGAAATAAAGGCGAAGACGACGGATGCAGATAAGAAAGTCGAGGATAAGTTTAAAAATCAGGAGAATGTGATCAATCTTCTACAGATGGATCCGGTTGAATTTGAGTTTGGCTATGCACTTGTTCCGCTCGCTGACAGCAGCCAGGGAGGCGATCTGCTTGACCGGATTGTAATGATTCGCCGCCAGCTGGCTTTGGAACTTGGCATTGTGCTTCCAGTCGTCCGGATCAGGGACAACATTCAGCTTGAACCGAACAGTTACCGGATCAAAATTAACGGCAGTGAAGTGGCAAGAGGTGAATTGATGCTTGACCATTATCTCGCGATGAGTCCCGGTGTTGAAGATGAATCAATTAAGGGGGTAGAAACAACGGAACCTGCCTTTGGCATGAAAGCGCTCTGGATTGACGAACCGACCAAAGAACATGCCGAAATGGCGGGTTACACGGTCGTCGATCCGCCATCTGTCGTTTCCACCCATCTGACTGAAGTGTTGCGCGGGCATGCGTGGGAACTTGTGGGACGCCAAGAGACCAAGCAGCTTATCGATCACTTAAAGGAACACTCACCGGCATTGGTTGAGGCGGTGACTCCAGAACCTATGAACATCGGTGATATACAGAAGGTTCTTGTTAACCTTTTGAAAGAGAAGTTATCTATTCGCAATTTGCCCGTTATTTTTGAAACTCTTGCAGATTATGCGCAGATGAGCAGAGATACCGGCCTTTTGACTGAATATGTCCGTCAGGCTCTGTCGAGGCAGATTACTGAGCAGTTTACAAAGCCGGGCGAATCGCTCAAAGTTTTAACATTAAGTCCTGATCTTGAAAGAAAGATCAGCGATTCGGTTCAAAAAACCGATCATGGAAATTTTCTGGCAATGGATACAGCAACGACAACGCAAGTGTTAAAAAATCTGTCGTCCTCTAATGAGAAATGGACGGATATGGACAGTGACCCTGTAATTCTCTGCTCACCCGCTGTTCGCATGTATGTCCATCAATTGACAGAACGCTATTTTCCAAATATTCACGTCCTGTCTTATAACGAACTTGAAACGGATGTAGAAGTTCAAAGCATTGGGGTGCTGGATGCGGCATGAAAATGAAAAAAATAATTGCGCCGACAATGGCTCAGGCAATCGAGAAAGTGAAACAGGAACTTGGCAGTGATGCCGTTATCTTTCAAACCAAAAAGGTGACAAACGGACGTTTTTTTAACCTTTTCAAACAGGTGAATGTTGAAGTCCTCGCGGCCAATGATACGGATACAGATCTTTCATTTAAAGATTTACCGAAAAATGCCGAAAAAAGGCATAGGAGTTTGTCTTCAGGTTTAGATGATCAGATTGGATTGCCTTTTCGACCTTCCAATGGAAAAGTTGATCGGCTATTCTCGGGCCCGGTATATCTGGACAGACTGCGATCACGACTGGTGACGCAGGGACTAAAAGAACAGCACGTGGATGATCTGATCAAAACGATGGTAAAAAAATGGTACCAAAGCGATGAATCTTTAAGCGAATTGGAATTGGATCAGCTTTTGAAAGATCTTCTAGTCAAGCGTCTTAATCCGAAGCGCTTTCAGAATACGGTCGTTAATCATCGTTTTGTCATGTTTCTTGGACCAACCGGGGTTGGAAAGACAACGACGATCGCGAAACTGGCCGGGCGTGAAATACTGGAGGGCGGTAAAAAAGTTGCTTTTATCACAACAGATACTTTTCGTATTGCAGCCATAAGTCAGCTGAAAACATACGCAGATATTTTGAACATTCCCATGGAAGTAGCCTATACTCACCAAGACTTCCATGCATTGATTGGCAAGTATGCAGATTATGACCGCGTATTCATCGATACGGCAGGACGCAATTTTAATGAACAGGCATATATGGCTGATATGGGGGAAATGGTTCGTGATGATCCGCAGATCATGTTATGCCTTGTGCTGGCTGCAACGGCAAAACTTGAGGATCTGACTTCACTTGTGCGGCGTTTTAAACCTCTTTCTGCTGAGCATCTGATCATAACCAAGATGGATGAAACCTCAACATATGGAGCAATCGTCAGCACCCTTCTTGAGTTTCCCGAAAAACGTATTTTGTACATAACAAATGGTCAGCAAGTGCCTGATGATCTGAAAGTTCCGAATGTGAATGAATGGATTAACTTCATGCTGGGTGATAAAAATGATGAATGATCAGGCAGAGAGATTAAGGCAATTGGTAAACTCAAGGAATGTTCCGGAAAAAGCCGGTATAGTTGTTGGTATCCTAAGCGGCAAGGGAGGCGTTGGCAAGTCCGTTTTCAGCGTTAATTTTTCAATTTCCCTTTCTAAAATGGACAAAAAAGTGCTCATTATCGATCTGGATGTAGGTATGGGCAATATTGACCATCTGCTCGGCAAGCCGGCGGCATACAATATTGCAGATTCCATACACGACAAGCTGAGGCTTGATGACGTTGTTTTCACGGGCCCGGGCAATGTTTCCTGCATTTCGGGCGGCAGCGGTCTGGACAAGCTGTTCAGTCTTGACGAACAGAACCTGAATACTTTTCTGGAGCAGATGGAACAAATCCGCAAAAAATATGACTATGTCATCTTTGATTTTGGAGCCGGGGTGTCGAAGAATATGATGCATTTTCTGCTGGCCGCCCATCAGGTCATTCTCGTTACAACACCTGAACCTCCGGCAGTGGCAGATGCCTACTCGGCTTTGAAAATTCTTCTATTAAACAATCAGAATCTTCAGGTTTCCTGCGTCGTCAATATGGTTGATCATTTGCAGGAAGGCAGAGAAACCTGGGAAAGACTTTCGGAAGCATCCGGCCGCTTTATGGGAACCGGAATTAAATGGATGAGTGCGCTTCACCGGGATCAGGCTGTTCTGCGATCTGTGAAAGAACAGGTCCCCTGTGTTCTACAGTATCCACGCGCGAGGTACAGTATTGAAATGAAGCTTTTGACTGCCTCTTTCCTAGTTGGTGATCAGAAGAATGAAGGCGCCGATTCAGACCATCCCGCTTCGTTTTCAGACCGTGTGAAAGCTTATATCAGAAAGTTGGGAGGGAAAAGAAAATGAACCCTGTTCGCGTGCTTGTTGTTGATGATTCAGCTTTCATGCGCCAGACTCTGAAGGCAATGATCGAAGAGGATTCAGCACTGCAAGTTGTTGCAACAGCCAGAAATGGAAGGGATGCTCTGAACAAATTGGTTCAATACCGCCCGGATGTAGTAACCCTAGATATCATTATGGACGGTGAAAAAGACGGCCTTCAAGTGCTTCATGATATTATGGCTGACATCCCCACCCCAACGATTATGGTTAGCGGCGCAGGCGACGAAAATGTAAGTTATGTCATTGAAGCGATCAGCAACGGCGCATTTGATTTTATTTTTAAACCTTCCGGCAGGCCGTCAGATATTGAACATATTCAGCATGAACTTCAAACAAAGATCAAGCAGGCTTCAATTTCAAAAATACGCAGAAATGTCGGCGATTGTGAAAGAGAAATCGCGGCAGCCGATAAAGCTGATGTTGTGAAAACGTTTAGTGGGGAGAAAAAAAAAGGCTCCCTTGTATTCATCGGAACATCAACAGGAGGTCCGAGAGCTCTGCAAATTGTAATACCCGGACTGAAGAAAAATCTGCCTGCGCCAGTGCTCGTCGTTCAGCACATGCCGCCCAAGTTTACAAAATCGCTGGCAGAAAGACTGAACAGAATATCTGAACTAACTGTCACAGAAGCTGCCGAAGGTGAGATCCTCGGCAGCGGTCATGTCTACATTGCACCCGGAGGCTTTCATTTGCAGATTAAAGAAAATTCCGATGGGATGCTTGTGGTTCACTTGGTGGATACTTTGCCCGTACATGGTGTCAAGCCTTCCGCTGATGTCACCTTAGATTCACTGTTAAGCATACGTGGCCGCTCTTATGTTGTTGCGATACTGACGGGTATGGGTAGGGATGGTGCCGACGGGCTCGCCGCGCTGAAAGATGCCGGGCCCGATGTTCATACAATCGCTGAATCGGAGGAATCGTGCGTTGTTTTCGGCATGCCGAAAGCAGCTATCGAGACGAATAAGGTTGATGAGGTCTGCAAGATTCATCAGGTAGCTTCCGCAATTTGCAATCAATACGGCTTAAGGGGAGATGAATGAAAATGGATATGAGCCAGTATTTAGGGGTGTTTATTGATGAAGCAAGAGAACATTTACAGAATTTGAATGACAAATTAATGGAACTTGAAGAAAAGAAGGAAGACCCTGAGCTGATCAACAGTATTTTCAGGTCGGCACATACGCTGAAGGGCAGTTCGGGGCAAATGGGTTTCAGTACGATGATGGAACTGACGCACACGATGGAAAACGTATTTGATGCACTGCGCCACCAAAAAGCTACTGTAAACTCAAACATGGTTGACGTTCTGCTTGAGGCACTGGATTTGCTGGAATCAATGGTTGATTCGATTGAGCAGGGCGGAAACGACAAGTTGGAAACTATGGATACGGTGAAAAAACTTCAGGCCCTTTTACAGGGAGGGCAGCAGGAAACAAACGAAGCGCAACCGGCGGCAAAAATAGCTGGCAGCAGTCCTGCAGATTTCGGGCTTTCATACACTGAATATGATCAGGCAGTTATTGAGCAGGCACTCTCTCAGAATCTGCACGTCTTTGAAACTGAGGTGACGCTCAGAAAAGATTGTGTGCTTAAAGCAGCCAGAGCTTTGATGGTGTCAAATGCTCTTGAAGATATCGGCAATATTATTGAGTCCCAACCATCAACTGAAGACATTGAGAAAGAAACCTTTGATGAGGCGTTTATATATGTGGTCGTTACTGACCAGGACGAAGCGACAATTCAAGAAAGAATCATGAATATTTCAGAAATTGAACGTGTTGCCGTGTCCTCTGTCCAAAGCTCATTTCAGAAAAATGAGGGCACTAATGAATTAAAGAAAAAGAAACAAGTAGATCAGGCAGCAGGATCTTCAGAAAATCATGCCAAAAAGCCGGTCGCAAAAACGATCCGTGTAAATCTGGACAGGCTGGATCATCTTTTGAATCTTTTTGAAGAGATGATTATCGACCGGAGCCGCCTTGAAAAAATATCTTCTGCATTAGAAAACCAAGACTTGAAAGAATCCGTCGGCATGTTAAAGCGCGTCTCAGATCAGTTGCAGGAAACGATCCTGAATCTTCGGATGGAGCCGGTAGAGCAGGTCTTCAACCGCTTTCCAAGAATGGTGAGGAGCCTTTCAAAAGAACTGGACAAAAAAGTCAATCTGGTCATCACCGGTGCAGAGACGGAATTGGATCGGACGGTGATTGATGAAATTGGCGATCCCCTGATGCATATGATCCGGAACTCAATGGACCACGGGATTGAACATCCGGATGTGAGGGAAAAAATCGGGAAGAATCCGGAGGGGACTCTGGCGCTCAGAGCCTATCATAGCGGAAATCACGTGTTTATTGAAATTGAAGACGACGGGGCGGGCATTAATCGTGAAAAAGTACTGAAAAAAGCGGTAGAGAAGGGAATCGTGTCCGCTGAATCCGCGCAGTCGCTCACCGATAAGGATATCTATCATTTGCTGTTCGAGTCTGGCTTTAGTACCGCTGATAAGATTTCTGACATTTCGGGTCGGGGTGTCGGGCTGGACGTTGTTGAAAGCAAGATTCATTCGTTAAGTGGAACAGTCGAAGTCGACTCTGCCACCGGCAAGGGAACAAAATTTACAGTAAAACTTCCTCTGACACTTTCGATTATTAATGCAATGCTGGTTCAGACCGGAAAAGAAATATATGCGATTCCGATTACTTCTATTGCTGAAACGGCACTTGAACGGCAGGTTAAAGTGCAGACACTTAATAGACGTCGTGTCATGAATTACCGTGACCGCATCGTTCCGCTCATCGACCTGAATGACTATTTGAATGTCTCCGCAGCGGATGTGAACGAAGTTGCGGGCAATGGGGATGAAATTTCACGATCAATCGTCTTGGTTCGCCATGGGGACAAAATCGTCGGTACAGTTGCCGACAAATTATTGGGCTATCAGGACATTGTGATTAAGCCGCTTGGAAATTATCTTAAAGATGTCAGGGGATTTTCAGGGGCGACGATTCTGGGTGACGGACAAGTTGCCTTAATCCTGGACTGCCAGGAACTGATTGACGTGCAAAAGAAAAAAACATTCAAGCAGAATGCCTGAGGGGGAAAACCGAATGGAAAACACGGAACAAAAAACAGTTAAAGTCATCTTATTTCATTTGGGCGATGAGACTTATGGCGTCCCGATCGATCAGGTTCTTTCCATCGAACATCTTGAGTCTCTTACCCGCGTACCGAATGCCGCAAACTTTGTTGAAGGTGTGATGAATCTCAGGGGGCTGATTATACCGATCATTGATATCAGAAAACGCTTTGGACTTGTACCTGTTCCTGTCACAAAAGACAGTCGGGTGATCATTGTTGAAACTGAAGATCTGCAGGTCGGCATGCTGGTCGATACGGCCAAGCAAGTTACTGATATTGATTTTGAGGCTATAGAAAAAACTCCGGATATTGTGGGCGGGCTGGATGCCAGGTATATCAGCGGTGTCGCAAGAATCGAAAATGACGGGCTGCTTGTCTTGCTCAATCTTGACCGTGTGCTCAGTGATCAGGACCTTGATGACTTGAAATCAATTGAGGAGTGACTTGATGCACAGACTATCTGACCTGTATCCTGATCATCTGGACCTGCTTAAAGAAGCTGGAAATATCGGTGCGGGACATGCGGCGACTGCCTTGTCAACTTTGCTTCAAAAAAGGATCGAGATGAAGATCCCTTCAGTAAATGTGATCCCGCTCTCAGATGTTATCAAGAAGGATGCCGAGAAACACGTTGCTACTTCGTACATCGAAATAAGCGGGGATTTGAAAGGCTACTTTTTCATGATGTTTGAAGTAAAACTTGCCAATCGGCTTATTCGTCAGCTTGTTCCGGATGGCTCGGTTTTTGACAACAGTATGGGTAAATCCGTTTTTTGCGAAATCAGCAATATTCTTTGTGGGTCTTACCTGTCGGCGATATCGACTTTTTTTCGCATTCATCTGAACCAGTCCCCGCCTAACTATGCCGTTGATATGGAAGGGGCCATTCTTGGAGAGGGACTGGTAGAGCTGTCTCTTTACGATGATTCTATCCTTTTGGTTGGTGCTGAACTGTTTGACAGGGATGAAAAGAGTAAATTCAAAGGCGAATTCCTTTTTCTTCCACTTCCTGAATCCCTGGATGCACTATTCAGCGCTGCCGAAGGGAAGTCATTTTTGTGATTCAGGTTGGACTCTCTGAGATAAAATTTGCTGAAAGTCCGGAAGTGCTGAGAACTATGGGACTAGGCTCCTGCGTGGGGGTCATTATTTACAATGAGATATTAAAAAGTGCAGCGATGGCTCATGTCATGCTTCCAGATTCCTCCCTTGCGCGTTCCAATTTGTTCATGCCGGGTAAATATGCGGATACAGCGATTCCAGAATTGGTTCGGCTGATGACCGATGTGCATGGATTTCCGCTGCGCAGTTTAAAGGCAAAAATGGCAGGGGGCGCGGAAATGTTCAAGTCGTCCAAAACATTGCCGCTGGGAAGCATCGGGCTGCGAAATTCGGGAGCGGTGCGAGCTCAGCTTCAACGCTTCCGGATCCCGATTGTTGCTGAAGAAACAGGAAAAGATTACGGGCGCACGATTGAATTTAATCCGGGTTCGGGTTTGTTGATGATCCGTACCATTTTTCACGGCGCTCATATCATTTAGTCTTGAATGTCTAAGAGAAGAGGGAGAAAAAGTGGCAAAACCTGACGAACTGGAGCTGGAAAACTGGAACCGATGGAATACCGAGCGGAACAAAGACGCAGCGGATTTTCTCCTTCAACTTTATATGCCTCTCGTACAGTACCATGTTCAGCGAATCGGTGCCGGCCTGCCTCGAAATGTTGATCGCAGTGAGCTTCAGAGTTACGGTTTGATCGGGCTTTATGATGCACTTGAAAAGTTCGACAGCCATCGTGATTTGAAGTTTGACACATATGCCTCTTTTCGAATCAGAGGAGCCATTTTGGACGGATTACGGAAAGAAGACTGGATGCCAAGATCTGTACGTGAGAAGAGCAAGCGAATTGAGCGGGCAGCGGATCAGATTGAGCAGGAACAAAAACGCTCGGCTTCCATCGAAGAAATTGCTGAGAAATGTGACATGACTGTCAGTGAGGTATCGCAGGTTGTTTCTGAAGGACTGTTGACAAATTTACTGTCTCTTGACGATGGAGCACCCGGGGGGAAAAATGATACTCCATCCGTTTCTATTGAAGATCCGGACGCGATCCAGCCTGATCAGTATTTGATTGATCAGGAAAATCGTCACATTCTGGCTGAGGAAATCGATAAACTCAGTGAAAAAGAGCGTCTGGTCGTTTCATTGTTTTATTATGAGGGATTGACGCTGACAGAAATCGGCCAGGTCCTTGAACTATCAACTTCACGCATTTCCCAGATTCACTCCAAGGCATTGTTCAAATTAAGGCAGTATCTGACAAAACAGATCAATGAGTAGTTGGCATTGATCCAACCTGTTAACGAGCACGCGATAAAGCTGGAACGGTCAGTTATTTTTCTTTAGCGTTTCAGAAAAACTGAATTTTAATGGCATTGTTCGAGGACCGCTTTATTGTGAGGACGCAATCAAAAAGGAAGGGGCGGTGACCGGCGTGTCTGCTCTTTGGATCACATTCAATTTTTTGCTTACCATACTTGCTTTTTATCTTATTCTGCAATTATATCAGCGAATACGCCTTTTGCAGCAGACGGATTCGAAACAACTGCTCCATGATGTTGAAGATATTTTTGATGCCTATCTGGAGGAAACCCGAAAAGAGAATGACCGTCTTGTTGCCAACCTTAAGGAAGCAATTGAACCGCCTGCCCGCCAGAAGAGCACGGCAAAAAAAAACCACCCGGCGCGTTCCAAAAAGGCCGACACCATCCATAGACCGGCTGAACAGAATCCGACACCTTTCAGCCAGGTGCTGAAAAAGGAAAGCGAACTCCAGATGCAGGAAACGATAAATTCTGGGGAATCCGTGGAGACGGAGCAGACCGCCCCTGAAGAAAAGGGCGAATGGATGCCTCCTGTAGAAGACATCAACGATAAAATGGAAGAATCACTGTTTTTACAGGCTATGAAACTTAAGAATAAGGGATATACTACCACTGAAATTGCAAAAGAACTGAACCGAGGAAAAGGGGAAGTTGAGCTTCTGCTCAGATTTCAGGGCAAAGGTCAATCTTAATCTTGTCAATGTGCTTCATTTATGATATATTAACGTTTGGTGTCAATCACACACGCTGGCTGATTTGCATATAGGTGCTGATTTTTTCAGTTGTATGTAAAAAAGAGGCTGACGGAGGAATTAAAACCAACAGGAGGAATTTTAGAATGGCAGTTATTTCAATGAAACAGTTGTTGGAATCCGGCGTACACTTTGGTCATCAGACCCGTCGCTGGAATCCGAAGATGAAACCGTATATCTTTACAGAAAGAAACGGCATTTACATTATTGACCTTCAGAAAACCGTTAAAAAAGTTGAGGAAGCTTATCAGTTTGTCAGGGATATTGCCGCTGACGGAGGCAAGCTCCTGTTTGTCGGCACAAAAAAGCAGGCGCAGGATTCAGTAAAAGCCGAAGCTGAGCGTTCAGGCCAGTATTATGTCAATCAACGCTGGCTTGGCGGTACATTGACCAATTTTGAGACTATCCGGAAACGGATCAAACGTCTTAAAGACATTGAAAAGATGCAGGAAGACGGAACATTTGATGTGCTTCCCAAAAAAGAAGTTGTTGGACTGAAAAAGGAATGGGCACGGCTGGAAAAATTTCTTGGCGGTATCAAAAATATGGAAAGCCTGCCTCAGGCGCTGTTTGTGATTGATCCGCGTAAGGAAAGAATTGCAATCGCTGAAGCACATAAGCTCAACATTCCTATTATTGCGATCGTTGATACAAATTGCGATCCTGATGAAATTGATGTTCTTATTCCAGGAAACGATGATGCAATTCGTGCCGTGAAACTGCTCACTGGAAAAATGGCTGATGCAGTGCTTGAAGCCAATCAGGGCGAGGAAAATGAAGAAGCGGCAGTTGCTCCGGAACAGAATGTTGAAGCAGTGGCAGAAGAGCCTGTAAAAGCTGAATAAAATTTGTACATGATTTGACAGGGTGATAAGGGGATCTGCCCTTTATCACTCTTTTCACGAAAAAATGATATAGTGTAGGAGGACATTAAGTGGCTGCAATTAATGCGAAACTCGTAAAAGAACTGCGCGATTTAACAGGCGCGGGTATCATGGACTGCAAGCGCGCACTTACTGAAACAGACGGAGATATTAAGAAAGCGATTGATGTACTTCGCGAAAAAGGCGTTGCCAAGGCGGCAAAAAAGTCAAGCCGTATCGCTGCTGAAGGTCTCTCGGAAATCAAAATCAGCGGTGCCAAGGCCGTCGCTCTGGAAGTCAATTCTGAAACGGATTTTGTGGCAAAAAATGCCGAATTCCAGGGGTTAATTGATACCCTTGCCACGCATCTTCTGAAGGAAGAGCCTGCAGATGTTGAGACGGCGCTCACACAGTCCCTTGAGGGCACAGGTGAAACGGTTTCTGAACATATTACTGCAGCTATTGCAAAGATCGGTGAAAAAATATCTCTGCGCCGTTTTACAGTACTCCATAAAAATGATGATGAAACATTTGGCGCATATCTCCACATGGGCGGGCGGATCGCTGCTCTTGTTAAGATCAAGGGCGGGGATGCGGATACCGCTAAGGACGTAGCGATGCATGTTGCTGCGATTAAACCGCGCTACCTGACAGAAAAAGATATCCCTGAAGATGTCGTGGCCCATGAAAAAGATGTATTGACCAAAGAAGCTTTAGAAGAGGGTAAACCAGCCAATATCGTTGAGAAAATGATTGTCGGGCGCTTGAAAAAATTCTTTAAGGAAATCTGCCTGCTTGATCAGCCTTTTGTTAAAGACGGCGATATCACAGTCCGTGAATTTCTAAAAAGCAAGAATGCCGAAGCCAGTGCGTTTGTTCGCTATGAAGTCGGCGAGGGTATTGAAAAGAAAACAGAAAATTTTGCTGACGAAGTCAAAGCTCAAATGAAGCAATGATTTGCGCCTGTAAGTGTGCTGGAAGGCAGCGGTTTTTTATTCGTGTTCCGATGCCAGATGATCACGGCACCTCTGTGAGATAATGGATAAACACAATGGGGCACGCTTCACGTGTCCCATTTTTTAAAATGGGTGAAATTTGAGAGGGGTAGATTGAGGATGCCGGAAAAGGCAAAATATAAGCGTGTCATTCTGAAGCTGAGCGGTGAGGCTCTGGCTGGGGCAAGTGGCTTCGGTATAGACCCTAAAATCATCCGTTCAATCACGGAACAGGTGAAAGACGTTGTTGATCTTAAGGTTGAAGTGGCTATTGTTGTCGGAGCCGGCAATATCTGGCGCGGGAAGACCGGCAGTGAGATGGGAATGGACCGTGCCCAGGCGGATTATATGGGCATGCTTGCTACGGTTCTCAATGCTCTGGCTTTACAGGACAGCCTTGAAGGGCTCGGAGTCGAAACGAGAGTTCAGACTTCAATAGAAATGAGACAGGTCGCCGAACCGTATATTCGCAGACGCGCAATCCGCCATCTTGAAAAGGGCCGTGTTGTCATTTTCGCTGCCGGTACGGGAAATCCTTATTTCTCGACGGACACGACTGCGGCGCTCCGGGCAGCAGAGATTGAGGCCGATGTCATTCTAATGGCAAAAAATAATGTCGATGGCGTTTATTCGGCGGATCCAAAAGTAGACAAGAGTGCGAAAAAATATAAAGAGATCTCATACTTGCGTGTATTGAACGAAGGGTTGCAGGTGATGGATTCAACAGCTTCTTCCCTAAGTATGGATAATGATATTCCGCTGATTGTCTTTTCATTGTCTGTTGAAGGAAATATCAGACGTGCCGTGATGGGCGAAGATATCGGCACTGTTGTAAAGGGGAGATAACAATGGCACAAGATGATGTATTGAAAGAAGCAAGGGAACGGATGGAAAAAACGGTCAAATCCTTTCAGCGCGAACTGGTCACGATACGTGCCGGCCGTGCCAATCCTTCGATTCTGAATAAAGTCACAGTGGAATATTATGGGGCCGAAACACCCCTGAAACAGATCGCAACAATCACAGCCCCTGAACCTAGGCTGCTGCTTGTTCAGCCGTATGACCGGACGTCAATGGCAAACATTGAACGCGGCATTCTTAAATCCGATCTTGGCATCACGCCGACGAATGACGGAACCGTGATTCGAATTGCTATTCCACCGCTTACGGAGGAAAGGCGCGCGGAACTTGTAAAAGTGGTACGGAAATTTGCTGAAGAAGCCAAGGTTGCCATTCGGAATGAACGTCGTGAAGCAAATGATCAGATTAAAAAGCTTGAAAAAAGTAATGAACTGACAAAAGACGATGTCCGGGAAGCAGAAGATAAAGTTCAAAAACTGACAAATGACATCATCAAAAGAGTCGATCAGATTTCATCGGAAAAGGAAAAAGAAATGATGGATATCTAATGATCGCAGAATCCTGGTTTCGTTAAGGACCTGAAGTTACGGGCAACTTTATGAAAACAGATTTCAGGGCAGCAATTGGGGGATAAATGATGCTTGGAAAATTTTCCTTTTTAAAAAACGGAAAATCGGAAAAAAAGGAGCAGGTTTTCAGTGATGCTCACAGGGTACCGGAGCATGTAGCCATCATCATGGATGGCAATGGGCGCTGGGCGCAGCGGAGAGGTCTGCCAAGAATAGCCGGGCATCGCGAAGCTCTGAAAACAATAAAAAAAATAACCAACGAAGCGCAGCGCTTGGGTGTTAAAGTGCTTACGCTATACGCTTTTTCAACAGAAAATTGGAAACGCCCAAAAACGGAAGTTGAATTTCTGATGAAGCTCCCTGAGCAATTTCTCAATTCTTACTTGGTGGAACTGATCGAAAACAATGTCCAGGTGCGTGTGATGGGAGACATGGCACGTATTCCTGCCCACACAATCCGCGCTGTGAATCAGGCCATTGAAAAAACAAAGAAAAACAGTGGACTGGTGCTCAACTTTGCTCTAAACTACGGAAGCCATGCTGAAATCGTCGAAGCTGTCAGATCATTGGTTCGGGACGCGCTAGACCATAAAATAGAACCTGATTCCATTGATGAGCAGTTACTGTCAGAAAGAATGCTCAGCCCTTTGCTTCCAGATCCGGATCTGTTAATTCGTACTGGAGGTGAAATCCGTCTCAGTAATTTTATGCTCTGGCAGATGGCTTACACAGAATTATACTTTACTGAGATTTATTGGCCTGATTTTAGTGAATCCGATCTGAGAACGGCTATTTTTGAGTTTTCGACCAGGCAGAGAAGATACGGGGGAATCAAGGAAGAAAGGAACGGAGATAAGTGAAACAGCGGATTGTTACGGGATTTATTGCAGGAGCTGCATACCTTGCTTTTTTGTTTATTGGCTCTTTTCCATTTTCAATATTTGCTGCTGCCATTGCCGTAATTGCGTTTATGGAATTGACGGCAATGAAAAAGATACCATTTTTCTCCCCTGGGGTTCTTGCAGGTGCACTGGCTGTTGCGGTAAACGTACTTTCCGCCCCATTTATCGAGGGCCCTGGATTCATTCAGTTTGTCATCAGATTATTGATTGTCCTCATTTTATGCTTACTATGCATTGTAGTCTTTTCAAGAAACCAGTTTCAGGTTGAAGAAGCTTCTTATATTTTTTTGTCGGTATTTTACATAAGTCTACCGTTTTCTCTGCTTGTTCACTTACGGCTGGAGAGTCTGGTCACTGTCCTTTTTGTACAAATCACGATATGGGCAACGGACAGCGGTGCATATTTTGCCGGAAGAATACTGGGGCGTCACAAACTTGCTCCGCACATCAGCCCGAAGAAAACAATTGAAGGTTCAGTAGGCGCTGTTCTGACCGCGCTGGCCGCGGTTCTTATTTTCCAGGCAGTTGTCCGTAGCCCGGTATTCTCCTCGTGGGGCATGCTTTTGGCCGCAGCTTTCGTTATATCCATTTTGGGACAGATGGGGGATCTTGCCGAATCGGCAATTAAACGGTTTTTCGGGGTGAAGGATTCTGGGACTCTTTTACCGGGGCACGGGGGGCTTCTCGACCGGTTTGACAGCCTGATTTTCGTTCTTCCCATTCTGTATTTAATGGGCATGATCCGCTGATATGAGGGAGGCATTGTTTTGAAACATATTAGTTTGCTTGGTGCGACCGGTTCGGTGGGTACTCAAACACTGGCTGTGGTTCGTGAACACCCCGACCAATTTTCGGTTTCTGCATTTGCATTTGGTGAAAACGTTCAGACAGCTCTCCCGTTGATCCGGGAGTTCGGCCCTAAATTAGTTGCAGTTAAAAATAAGGAAACAGCTGAACGGATCCGTAATCAGATTGACGGAAGGATTAAAATCGTTTACGGCTTGGACGGCATGATCGAAGCTGCTGTTTTTCCGGACAGCGACATGCTGGTCAATGCAGTGCTCGGCAGCATCGGCCTGGAGCCGACACTTGCCGCCATTGAAGCAGGGAAAACGATTGGTCTTGCAAACAAAGAGACACTGGTCACTGCAGGCCATTTAGTTATGAAACGGGCCGAAAAATTCGGTGTGCAGATTCTTCCGATAGACAGTGAGCACTCAGCTATTTTTCAGTCCCTCAAGGGGCAGGACAGAACGGCGCTGTCGCGACTGATTCTAACAGCATCGGGAGGTGCTTTTCGGGATAGAACCCGAGCGGAGCTGAAGTATGTGACTGCGGCTGACGCAGTGAAGCATCCCAACTGGTCCATGGGAGCCAAGATCACTGTCGATACTTCAACTATGATGAATAAAGGATTGGAAGTCATAGAGGCGCACTGGCTTTTTGACGTGCCGTATGACCGGATCGATACGGTTATCCACAGAGAGAGTATTGTTCATTCCCTGGTCGAATATGATGATCATAGTATGATCGCCCAACTTGGCCTTCCAAGCATGCTGGTCCCGATTCAATATGCCCTCTCATATCCCTCAAGACTTGAATTGAAGCAGACAAAAAGGTTAAACTTATGGGAAACGGGAACGCTTCATTTCCAAAAAGTGGACACTGTAAGATTTCCTGCTGTGAAGCTGGCTTATGAAGCCGGGAAGGCGGGAGGTTCAATGCCTACTGTTCTTAATGCAGCAAATGAAACGGCTGTTGACCTGTTTCTGGAAGGTCGGATCAAGTTTCTTGAGATAGAGCCACTTGTGAAAAATGCGCTTGATCACCATGATTTGATTCCGGAGCCCAGTCTCGAAATGATTGAAGAAACGGACAGGCGGACGCGTGAATTTGTACGATCACTTGTTAAATAAAATAGGATCAGGGGTGAACGATTGTGGAGACTTTGATCGTTGTCGTGATTATTTTCGGATTGCTCGTATCGATCCACGAGCTTGGACATCTTGTTGTTGCTAAGAGAAGCGGCATTTTGTGCCGCGAATATGCCATCGGATTCGGTCCGAAAATTTTCTCAGTCAAAAAAGGCGAGACCGTTTATACGCTGCGTCTTCTCCCGATCGGCGGTTATGTGCGGATGGCGGGGGAAGATCCTGAAATTGTTGAAATCAAACCAGGACAGCATATCGGTTTGTACTTTGACCAGAGCGGAAAAGTCAACCGGCTGATTGCCGACCATCTGGAAAAATATCCTCAGGCACGTTTTCTTACTGTTGAACATTGCGATCTCGAAAAAGATCTTTATATATCCGGATACGAAGAGGAGAACAGCCCCCTCGTCCGTTATGAACTAGATCGGAAAGCCACTTATGTTGCTGACAATCAGGATTTTCAGATTGCGCCGCTCGACAGGCAGTTTGCATCGAAGTCGCTCCTCAAAAGGTTTCTGACTATTTTTGCCGGGCCATTCATGAATCTCGTGCTTGCGGTGGTCGTATTTATTATTTTCTACAGTATTCAGGGTGTGCCTTCTGATGCCCCGAAACTTGGTGAATTGATTAACGGTTATCCGGCACAGAAAGCCGGGCTGCTGGCAAATGATAAAGTGCTTCAGATTGATCAACAGAAAATCGTCAGCTGGAATGATATCGTCAGCTATGTTCAAAAACATCCGAAAGAAAAAATGACCTTCACCATTGACCGCAATGGGCACGTAAGCCGTGTCAGCCTCGTTTCAGATCAACGCAATGGTCAGGTAAAGGGCACGAAAGAAGGCCTAATCGGCGCTTACGGACCGACACTGCATTCCATTCCTGCTTCTGTTGTGGCCGGGGTGAAACAAACGGGTTACTGGATCACAACAGAGCTGGACGGGCTTAAGACGATGGTTACCGGTGGATTTAATTTGAACGACCTGGCAGGGCCGGCACGCATGTATCAAATGACCGGCGAGGTTGTCCATCAGGGGCTCGTGCTCGTACTAAACTGGGCCGCTTTTCTAAGCGTCAATCTGGCTGTCATTAACCTTCTTCCGCTTCCCGCATTGGACGGTGGTCGCCTGATGTTTTTGATTATTGAAGCATTGAGAGGAAAGCCTGTCGAACCCCAGAAAGAAGCTTTGGTTCACTTTATCGGCTTTGCATTTCTGATGTTGCTCATGCTTCTTGTAACCTGGAATGATCTACAAAACATTTTTATGCGATAATACGATAACAATCATTGATCTGATAATATGAGGTGCTATACATGAGACAAAGCCAAATGTTTATCCCGACTCTAAAAGAAGTGCCGTCTGATGCGGAATCAGCCAGCCATCAATTTCTGTTGCGCGGTGGTTTCATCAGGCAGAATGCAGCCGGAATTTATTCATATCTGCCTCTGGGCTATAAAATTATTAAAAAAATTGAGGCAATCATCCGTGAAGAGATGGATCGTACGGGTGCCCAGGAACTGCTGATGCCGGCGATGCAGCCGGCCGAGCTGTGGCACGAGTCCGGACGCTGGGATGTCTACGGCCCTGAACTGATGAGGCTGAAAGACCGGCACGGACGGTATTTTGCAATGGGGGCAACCGGCGAGGAGCTGGTTACAAGCCTGGTACGCGATTCGCTTAATTCCTACAAAAAACTACCGATGAGTGTCTACCAGATTCAGACCAAATATAGGGACGAAAAGCGGCCGCGTTTCGGTTTGCTGCGAGGCCGAGAGTTTATCATGAAGGATGCCTACTCTTTCCATGCAACCGAAGAGAGCCTTGATGAAGCCTATTGGAAAATGTTTCAGGCCTATAAAAATGTTTTCGAAAGATGTGGCCTGAAATTTCGGGCTGTGCTGGCTGACTCTGGCGCGATGGGCGGAAAAGACACACACGAATTTCAGGCACTTGCTGAAATAGGTGAGGATACGATTGCCTATTCAGATCAGTCTGATTTTGCGGCGAATCTCGAAATGGCACCGGTTGTCACGCGAAAAAATTCTTCTGAACGCAAAATTCTGCCGCTGGAGAAAAAATCAGGAAAAACGACAGTTTCCAATGATCGAATGATTTCAGCCAGATGGTTTAAGACGCGGGTCGAGACTATTCTTGTCTTCCTGAAAGCCTCTGATGAAGTGAATGATGTCAAGGTCAAGAATCTGCTTGGCACTGACCTGGTTGAGCCTTTGAAGAGTGAGCATACACCGGATGCACTGCAAGCTGCTGAAGGTGTCCGGATTTTGGCAGATCAGGAACTCCTTTCGCTTTCACAGGCTGAATTTTACAATGAAGCAGAAGATATGACATACAGTAATGTCGATTCGGAACGGGATCTGCATGTGGAAAAATTTGCGGATCTGCGATTTGTTAAAGAAGGAGACCCGTCACCGGATGGGAAAGGAACGATCCAATTTGCCAAGGGTATCGAGATCGGCCAGGTGTTCAAGCTTGGTACAAAGTATTCGGAGACGATGGGCGCTCTCTTCCTTGACGAGGAGGGGAAAAACAAACCTCTGATTATGGGGTGTTACGGGATCGGTATATCACGGACACTTTCGGCAATCTGCGAGCAATATCATGATGAAAAAGGATTGATCTGGCCTAAATCTCTGGCGCCCTTTGATGTCCATCTAATCACGGTTAATCCAAAGAACGACGAACAATCAGCTTTGTCCAAAAAACTCTACGGTGAACTGTCCGGCCACGGTTTTGATGTCTTATGGGATGACCGCAGGGAGCGTCCGGGTGTTAAATTCGCCGACAGCGAACTGATCGGCTGCCCTGTACAAATTGTGGTCGGGAAGAAGGCTGGAGATTCAATTATTGAGATCGGTTCAAGAAAGGGACAGGCTGCAGGAAGAAAAGAAATTCAGACGGACGGACTTACCGGAGCCGTAGCGGAATTGCTGAGCCAATTGTAATACCGGCATTTTTTGGAGAAGGGAAGCCGCGCTGCATCCCTTTTTTTTTTCATCTGGCCGTCCCTTATCTTTTTTTAGTAGAATGATAGTGAAAGGAGATGCCGACAGATGGCGGAATCACAGACAAAATCATCTAAATGGTCCATTCTGCTGCAGCAGATTGAGGCTCCGGATGAATGGATCTCAAAATTTTTTCAGAACGGTGAAATTGAAAAATTAACTGTGTTTCGTACGGAACGGCGCTGGCATTTTGATTTTCTGGTCGACCATGTCCTGCCGCTGCAGGTTTATGAATGGCTGGAAAACAGCCTGAACAAACACTTTCAAGCCGTGGTATCCAGCCTGAATTTTTCTATCCAAACCCGGTCAGATGAAGGTTCGGCTGAAAAAATTAAAGAGTACTGGCCATCCGTCCGAAGCAGGCTCTCTGATACATTTCCCGCGATGAAAACTTGCTTATCAGAGCAAAATCCGGAAGCTGAAGGTAAGCAACTCATCCTATCCGCTACGAATGAAACGGAAGCGGGGCTGATGAAGCGCAAGCTCCCCCATCCTCTGAATGAACAATTGCGGAGCCTTGGCTTTCCTCCCTTCTCGCTTGAAGTCAAAATTGATCAGGATAGCAAATCAAAAGCGTATGATTCATTCGTCCGTCAGAAAGAACAGGAAGATCATCAGAAAGTGCTGCAGGCGATGATGGAGCGCGAAAAAAATAAGGAAGAATCTGAGAACGCGCCAAGCGGCCCTTTTAAAGTTGGCTATGATATCCATGATGATCCGGTGCCAATCGAAACGATACAGGATGAAGAGCGCCGCGTCACCATTCAGGGTTACGTTTTTGACAGTGAAACACGCGAGCTGAGAAGCGGGCGCACCTTGCTTCTGTTCAAGATGACAGATTATACGGATTCACTGATGGTCAAGGTTTTCTCACGGGATAAAGAGGACGCGGCTAAGTTCCAGAACCTCAACAAGGGTATGTGGGTCAAAGTCCGCGGGGGCGTGCAAAATGACAGCTTTGTGCGTGACTTGGTGATGATTGCGAATGACGTTGAAGAAATCCAGCCCGTTAAAAAAGAGGACCATGCTCCTGATGGCGAGAAGCGTGTGGAATTGCACGCGCATACAGTCATGAGCCAAATGGATGCAGTGGTTACGGCAACCGCGCTTGTCAAAAGGGCGAAAGAGTGGGGGCACCGGGCAATAGCGATTACCGATCATGGTGTGGCCCAGTCTTTCCCGGAAGCCTATTCAGCAGGGCAGAAATTCGGTGTTAAAGTGCTGTATGGTGTTGAGGCCAATATGATTGATGACGGCATCCCGATTGCCTATAATCTGGATCACCGGCTGCTTTCGGAAGATACATATGTTGTGTTTGACGTGGAAACAACCGGGCTTTCTGCAGTTTATGATACCATCATCGAACTGGCGGCAGTTAGAATAAAGAACGGTGAAGTGATTGAAAAATTCGATCGCTTTGCGAATCCGCACCATCCGCTCCCGAAAAAGATCATCGAGCTGACAAGCATTACCGATGAAATGCTGGCGGATGCCCCGGACGCAGATGAGGTCATCACAGCATTCAGAGACTTTGCCGGTGACGCCATCCTTGTTGCCCATAATGCAACATTTGACATGGGGTTCCTGAATACCGGCTATAAAAAAATGGGGTTTGAGAGGGCATTAAATCCGGTGATCGATACACTGGAACTCGGGCGCTTTCTGTATCCCGAGTTTAAAAATCACAAACTTGATACCCTTTGCAAGGCTTTTAATATTGAGCTGACGCATCATCACCGGGCTATTTATGATACGGAGGCGACAGGGTATCTAGCATGGAAGATGCTGAAAGATGCGGCTGAAAAGGGCATGCAATATCATGATCAGCTGAATGATAATCTAGGCAAAGGTAACATGGACCGTATTCGTCCTTCACATATTATTTTACTGGTGAAAAATCATATAGGTCTGAAAAACCTGTATAAATTAGTTTCACTTGCCCATGTTAAATATTTTTACCGTGTGCCGAGAATTCCCCGTTCAATTCTGAACAAGTATCGTGAAGGGCTGATCGTCGGATCGGGTTGCGATAAAGGGGAATTATTCGAGACGATGATGGAGAAATCCTCTGAGCAGGCCGAAAAAGTCGCCGAATTCTATGACTATATTGAAATCCAGCCGCCGTCGAATTATATGCATCTTGTTGAAAAAGGAATTGTGCGCGATGAACTGGCCCTTAAAGATGTCATGACAAAACTGGTTCGTCTGGGCGAGAAGTTGGATAAACCGGTTGTTGCGACGGGCGATGTCCACTATCTGGATGAACATGACCGGATTTACCGGAAGATCCTGATTTCGTCGCAGGCTGGCAATCCACTCAACCGCCAGACACAGCCCAATGTCCATTTCAGGACAACGGATGAGATGCTGAAGTGCATGAACTTTTTGGGTGAGGAAAAAGCGAAGGAAGTTGTTGTGACGAATCCCAACGCCATCGCTGATTCCATTGAAGCTGTGCTTCCTGTTAAAGATAAGCTCTACACGCCAACCATTGACGGAGCGGAAGATGAAGTCAAAGAGAAAACGTATGCGCGGGCGCATCTGCTTTACGGAGACAAGCTGCCTGATATTATGGAAAAAAGGCTGGCGAAGGAATTAAAAAGCATTATTGGCAATGGATTTTCTGTTATTTATCTGATCGCGCATAAACTGGTCAAAAAATCGCTGTCTGACGGTTATTTGGTCGGATCGCGAGGATCCGTAGGTTCTTCGCTTGTCGCGACGATGCTGGAAATTACGGAAGTCAATCCGCTGCCTCCGCATTATCTTTGCCCGAAATGTCATCATGTGGAGTTTTTTACAGACGGGTCGGTTGCCTGCGGGTTTGATCTGCCCGATAAAAACTGCCCGGAATGCGGCACAGTGATGAAAAAAGACGGACATGACATCCCCTTTGAAACTTTTCTTGGATTCAAGGGAGACAAGGTGCCGGATATTGATCTGAATTTTTCTGGGGATTATCAGCCGGTCGCACATAACTACACCAAAGTGCTGTTCGGTGAAGATAAGGTCTACCGAGCCGGTACAATTGGAACCATCGCCGATAAAACAGCCTACGGCTATGTCAAAGGATATGAGGAAGATACGGGCAGCCATTTCCGCGGCGCGGAGCGCGACCGCCTTGCTGCCGGCTGCACCGGTGCCAAACGGACGACGGGTCAGCACCCCGGTGGCATTGTTGTTGTTCCGCGCGATATGGAAATCTATGATTTTACGCCTATTCAGTATCCGGCAGATGATAAAACAGCGGAATGGCGGACGACGCATTTTGATTTTCATTCGATTCATGATAATATACTGAAGCTTGATATCCTCGGGCATGACGATCCGACCGTCATCCGTATGTTGCAAGATCTAAGCGGCATTGATCCTAAAACAATTCCGGTGGACGATAAGGAGGTCATGAAGATCTTCAGTACAACCGAATCGCTTGGTGTGAAACCGGAACAAATCCGCAGCAAGACTGGCGCGTTGGGCATTCCTGAATTCGGCACCCGTTTTGTACGCCAAATGCTTGAGGATACCAAACCAACGACTTTCGCCGAACTCGTTCAGATTTCCGGTTTGTCCCACGGGACAGATGTCTGGCTCGGCAATGCCCAGATACTGATTGATGATGGGACCTGTGTGCTGAAGGATGTCATTTCTTGTCGTGATGACATTATGATTGACCTGATGCATCAAGGGTTGGAGCCGTCGCACGCTTTTAAAATCATGGAATCCGTCCGTAAAGGAAAGGGACTCAATGATGACTGGATTGCCGAAATGAAGGAAAATAACGTTCCAGATTGGTACATGCAGTCTTGTCTCAAAATCAAGTATATGTTCCCGAAGGCTCACGCCACAGCCTACGTGTTGATGGCCTTCCGGATTGCTTATTTCAAAGTCCATTATCCGATTCTATTTTATGCTACCTATTTCTCTGTCAGAGCAGACGATTTTGATGTCGATGTGATGAAGCAGGGCTCGGGACGAATCAAAGAAAAAATGGATGAAATCGATCAAAAAGGCAATGATGCTCTACCGAAGGAAAAAAGTCTTCTGACGGTGCTCGAAGTCGCTCTTGAAATGTGCGAACGCGGCTTCAGCTTCCAGTCTGTTGATCTTTACAGATCAGACGCCACACGTTTTCTGGTTGACGGTCAATCACTTATTCCGCCTTTCGATGCCATCCCCGGTATTGGTACCAATGCGGCCAAAGCGATTGCCCAGACAAGGGATGAAGGGGAATTCCTGTCGAAAGAGGATTTGCAAAAACGGGCGAAGATCTCAAAAACCGTTCTTGAGTATCTTGATGGGCAGGGATGCCTCGAGGGTATGCCGGACGCGAACCAGCTTTCGCTTTTCTGAATTCGAATGGGCAAGGGGCTTATGTTTCCTGCAGCGCAGATAATTTAGCCCGTTTCAGAGAAAATGGCCCTTCTTGCCTTGAATTGACGGGTATGATATAGTGTTTATGGAAATACTGGAAATAGTTCGTCTGCAAAGAGTGGGAATTTCCCACTCTTTCGTTTTCAAAAGGAGGCTGGACATGGCAAGCGCAATCGCGAAGATGACAGATGAATTGATTTCCCCGATTTTGCGCGGGTTAAACCTGGAGCTGGTGGATATCGAATTCGTTAAGGAAGGGAAAAACCGCTTTCTGCGTGTATTCATTGATTCACCTGAGGGGGTTGATCTGGATACATGCGCAGTAGTAAGCGAAAAGCTGAGCGAGGCACTGGATGAAAAGGATCCGATCAAGGAAGCTTATTTTCTCGAAGTCTCTTCTGCCGGAGCTGAGCGTCCGCTGAAAAAGTATGAGGATTTTGTAAAATCGGTGGGGAAAGATGTCCATTTGACAACTTATGAACCCATTTCCGGTTCAAAGGTTTTTGAGGGGAAACTCGAAAAAGTCAGCAGTGACAATGTAGTTCTTGTGATCAAAAACAAGACTAAAGAAGATCATGTGACACTGCCCTTTGAAAAGATTGCGAGCAGCAGGCTTGCAGTCATTTTTTAGGCATTGAATCGCCGTTATGAAAAGGGGAGAAAAAAATGAGCAGTGATTTAGTAGAAGCGATCACGGCATTGGAAAAAGATAAGGGAATCAGCAAAGAAGTGCTTCTGGATGCACTGGAGGCAGCGCTGATTTCCGCATATAAGCGCAACTTTGAACAGGCTCAGAATGTCCGCGTGGATATTAATGAAGGGCTCGGCCAGATTAAAGTGTACGCCAGAAAAGAAGTTGCTGAATCTGCAGAGAATAAAAATCTGCAGATTTCACTCGAAGACGCGAAAAGCCTGAATCCTCACTATCAGCTTGGTGACACAGTTGAGATTGAGGTTACTCCCAGAAATTTCGGCAGGATTGCCGCCCAGACGGCCAAACAGGTCGTTACCCAGAGAGTGCGCGAAGCAGAGCGCAATGTGATTTACTCTGAGTTCATCGATCGTCAGGACGATATTATGACAGGCATTGTCCAGAGGTTGGATCACCGGTTTATTTATGTCGATCTGGGGCGTGTGGAGGCACTTCTTCCTCAGTCTGAACAGATGCCCAATGAGACTTACCGCCCTCACGACAGGATAAAAGTGTATATTACAAAAGTTGAAGATGCGAAGAAGGGGCCGATGATTACTGTCTCGAGAACTCATCCGGGTCTTTTGAAACGGCTTTTTGAGTTGGAAGTCCCGGAGATTTATGACGGCACAGTTGAAATTAAGTCGATTTCCCGTGAGGCAGGCGACCGTTCTAAGATTGCCGTTTATGCGGAGGATCCTGAGGTTGATGCAGTCGGTGCATGTGTTGGCCAGAAAGGTGCCCGTGTGCAGACAATTGTGAATGAACTCAAGGGTGAGAAAATTGACATTGTGAATTGGTCGGAAAACCCTGTGACTTACGTTGCTAACGCACTCAGTCCATCAAAGGTTGTCAGGGTTATTGTCCATGAAGCAGACAAAGCAACCACGGTGGTTGTTCCTGACTACCAACTATCACTTGCAATTGGTAAAAAGGGCCAGAATGCCCGCCTGGCTGCAAAACTGACCGGTTGGAAAATTGACATCAAGAGTGAATCTGAGGCTGAAGAGAGTGGACTCTTTAATGAAGAGGCCGTGAATAATGTTTCCGATGAAACATCGCTCCCGGAAAGTGAAAATCAGGCTGTTCCGGAAGAGGCAGACGGGATTGCCCCGACGGATACTCCCGATCAGGAAGAAAGCTGAGGAGGCAGATGACATTGCCTAAGAAACGGAAAATTCCGATGCGAAAATGTATTGTTTGCCAGGAATCTGCTGAAAAGCGGGACCTTTTCCGCATCGTTCGCTCTCCTGAGGGCGATATATTTCTTGATCTTACAGGAAAGAAGAATGGCCGCGGGGCCTATATTTCTAAAAAAAAGAGTTGCATAACGAAGGCAAGGGATAAAAATCTGCTTTCCCGGCATCTCGGCGTGCCTGTCCCCGATCAGGTTTTCGAGGATATGAACGTTTACCTTGAGGAGCACCCTGCTGATGCAGCCGAAGAATAACAGTTGGGTCTCCCTTCTTGGACTTGCACGCCGTGCGGGAAAAGTGGTCTCCGGTGAAGAAACCGTTCTCCGGATGATACGTGATCAGAAAGCCAAAGCCGTGATCATTTCACTGGATGCTTCTGCCCGTACAAAGAAAACTGTTGGAAATAAATGCAGTTATTATCAGGTTCCTCTTTTGCCCGTTCCGGACAGGATGCAGCTCGGCCAGGCAATCGGCCAGCCAGCTCGTGTACTGGCTGCCGTAACGGATTCTGGATTTGCGGGAGGGCTGATCGAACGGCTTAGGCCATCAATACGGGGGTGAATATATGAGCAAAATGCGTATTTATGAATATGCCAAAGAGAACGATGTAACAAGCAAAGAAGTTATTGAAATACTAGAAAACCTTGGCTTCACGATTAAAAGCCACATGTCTGTAATAGAAGATAATGCCATCAGTCAATTAAATCGCAGGCTGAATAAAAAAAAGGCACCTGCTGCCCGTCCGGCAAAAGTAGAGCCTAAAAAAATGAAAACAGAGGGTACAGTGAACCAGACAAAAACAAAAGAAAAAAAACCTAACCATCAGACTTTTGAAAAGAAAGACCGGCATGCAAGTACTTTTAAGGGGAAATCAGGGGAAAGTGCCGGAAGCAGCACTGGAAATAACACTGGAAACAATTCCGGAAATTCAAAATCAGGCAATTGGGGAAACAGATCTTCAGGCGCAAATGAGCGCAATAATTTTGGCGGGAACAGTGCAAACAGCGGGAGACGCAGAGGACGCCGTGGCAATAATCAGGGCAGACGTCGCGGCGGTCTCTCTGCGGCAAACAGACAGAGGTTGGAAATCAAGCTTCCTGAGAAAATTACGCTTTCTGGTTCCCTTACAGTCGGGCAGTTTGCTGAAAAACTGGGACGGCCTTCAACTGACATTATTAAAAAGTTAATGGCCCTCGGAGTCATGGCTACTAAAAATCAGGACCTTGATAAAGACACTATCGAGCTGCTTGCCGATGATTACGGTGTCAAAGTAGAGGAAGAAGTCATCATTGATGAGGCAAGCTTCGAAGGCGAGGGACTGGAAATTGATGAGAAGACTGCGGTGCTCCGTCCTCCCGTCGTTACTATTATGGGGCACGTCGATCATGGCAAGACGACGCTGCTTGACTCAATTCGTCATACTAAGGTTACTGCCGGCGAAGCAGGCGGGATCACTCAGCACATCGGAGCGTATCAGGTAATTCATGAAGGAAAGAAGATCACTTTTCTTGATACCCCCGGCCATGCTGCGTTTACAACAATGCGTGCGCGAGGCGCAGAAATCACTGATATTACCGTGCTTGTGGTTGCAGCTGATGACGGAGTAATGCCGCAGACGATTGAGGCCATTCATCACGCAAGAGCGGCCAAGGTGCCAATTATTGTTGCAGTCAATAAAATTGATAAACCGAACGCCAATCCGGATCACGTTATGCAGGAATTATCCGAGCAGGGGCTTGTTCCTGAAGATTGGGGCGGCGACACGATTTTCGTCAAGATCTCTGCCAAAAAGGGTATAGGCATTGATGATCTTCTTGAAATGATTCTGCTTGAAGCAGAAATGGAAGAATATAAAGCCAATCCTGAAAAACCGGCACGCGGTGCGGTCATTGAAGCAGAACTGGACAAAGGAAAGGGACCGGTTGCGACGCTGCTCATCCAGAATGGCACACTGAGAATCGGCGATTCGATAGTTGTTGGCAATACGTTTGGACGTGTCCGCGCGATGGTAAACGATGTTGGACGCCGTGTTAAGAAAGCAACTCCTTCGACACCTGTTGAGATTACCGGATTGAACAATGTCCCGCAGGCCGGGGATCAGTTTATGGTTTTTGAGGATGAGAAAAAGGCTCGTCAGATCGGCGAAACCCGTGCTGAACGTGCATTGATTACCGAACGGAAGGAAACAACGAGTAAAGTCAGCCTCGATGATCTGTTTGAGAAGATCAAAGAGGGTGAAATGAAAGAAATCAATGTTGTAATTAAAGCCGATGTACAAGGGTCGGTTGAAGCCCTCTCCGGCTCACTTAAAAAAATAGATGTTGATGGAGTTAAAATCAATATTATTCATGAAGGGGTCGGCGGAATCAGCGAGTCGGATATCATTCTTGCCTCTGCTTCCAATGCGATCATCATCGGATTTAACGTACGGCCGGATAATCACGCTAAAGATGTGGCTGAGCAGGAAAAAGTGGATATCAGGCTTTACCGTGTCATTTATGATGCAATTGATGAAATGGAAGCGGCTATGAAAGGTATGCTTGATCCCGAGTACACAGAAAAAGTGATCGGGCAGCTGGATGTCCGCACGACATTTAAAGTATCCAGAATCGGAACAATAGCCGGATGCTATGTCACCGACGGGCTGATTTCGAGAGAAGCAGGTATACGCCTTGTCCGCGATGGGGTTGTCATCTACGAAGGGCATGTGGATACGCTTAAGCGGTTTAAAGATGATGCCAAAGAAGTGAAAGCAGGATTCGAATGTGGCGTGACGCTGGAAAACTTCAATGACATCAAAGAGGGCGACACAATGGAAGCTTATGTGATGGAAGAAGTTCAGCCTAAATGATTGTCGGGCTGCTGCAATGTGAATGCCTGTTGTACTCTGCCGAATCACTGAAAGATAAACGTTCGGTTGTTCTGAGCATTCTGCGGAAAGCAATGAACAACCATAATCTGTCCGCCAGCGAAACGGCTTATCAGGATTCATGGCAGCGGACAGCATTGGCCTTTGTTTCAGTCGGAACGTCGCAGGTAGGCGTGGAACGTGAACTGAATCGCGCGCTTGCACTCATTGACAGCCGTCCGGATATTGAACGGACAGGAACAACTTATGAATGGTTTTAGAGAAGGAGGGTGACCCCATGGCCAATTTAAGGGTGCATCGCGTCGCCGAGCAGATGAAAAAAGAAATGGGCGACATTATCGCACATCGGCTCAAAGATCCGCGTGTCGGATTTGTCACAGTGACAGGAGTAGACGTTACCGGCGATCTTCAGGATGCCACGGTTTATGTCAGTGTTCTTGGTGATGAAGAAAAGAAAGCGGCGACACTTGAAGGGCTGGAAAAAGCCAAGGGCTTTATCAGAAGTGAAATCGGCAAAAGAATTCGTCTCAGAAAAACCCCTGAAATACAGTTTAAGTTTGATCAGTCTATCGAATACGGAAGCCACATTGACCGTCTCATCAATGATCTGCATCACAGGGATCAGTGAGGCCTCGACAATCGTATGATCAATGGAAGTGAAGCAAAATTTATTTAAGGGATGTCTGACCATGGCCGAGTACGATGGACTTTTACCGCTTAATAAACCGCGGGGGATGACTTCCCACGACTGTATTGCCAGGCTAAGAAAACTGCTGGAATTTCGAAAAATTGGACATACCGGTACACTTGATCCTGAAGTGGACGGCGTTCTTGTTCTCTGCCTTGGAAAGGCAACAAAAATTGCCCAGTATCTTCTTGATTACGGAAAAGTATATAAGGCCGTTGTCCACCTCGGGAGTTCGACGACAACTGAAGACGCTGGCGGTGAAATTATTGAAAGACGGGCCGTCCACACGACAATCGGCCGGGAAGAGCTGAAATCTGTTTTCAAGTCATTTGAAGGCGAGATTGAGCAGACTGTCCCGATGTATTCTGCGGTAAAAGTTAATGGGAAGAAATTATATGAATACGCGAGGGCTGGCATTTCGGTAGAGCAGCCTGTTCGCAGGATTACTATCTATGCGTTGAAAATTGACGGCAAAGAAGAAACCTTTCAGGAAACTATTCCGTTCAGCGTTTCATGCAGCAAAGGAACGTATATTCGGACGCTGGCTGTTGATATTGGCCGGAAGCTTGGCTATCCGGCTCATCTGGAGTCACTGACTCGAATCAAAGCGGGTCCTTTCGCTATCGCTGATTGTCTGACTTTCGAACAGATAGAGAGTAAACTGGCTGAGGGACGGTTTTCTGATTGCCTGCGACCGCTCGAATACGGTCTGAGTCAGATGGATCATTGGACTGTAGACGATGATACCGCCGGAAAAGTTCTTCATGGAGCAGTTCTTCATGCACCGGGAAATGTAACAGGAAAAATATTTGCTGTTTTTAACCAGAGAAACTGCTGTTTGGCAATATATGAACAGCACCCGGAAAAAAGCGGGTTTATCAAACCGAAAAAGGTTCTGGCGAGTAACCCCGAATAGACGGCCGGGAGAATCCTGCCAGATTATCAGTTCACAGGATTAGAAGGTGCCTGCATTGGAAAAGATTTTTTTGGATCAACAGCCTTTTATCGAGAAAAATGACAGCAAAGAAAAAGTAATTGCACTAGGTTATTTTGACGGCGTGCATCTGGGCCATCGCCAGGTGATCGAAAAAGCGGTCGAGATTGCTTCTGAAAAGGGGCTTGAATCCGCGGTCATGACTTTCTATCCGCATCCATCTGTTGTTCTTAGCCCGAACAAAGCGCGGGAGGACTGCCTGACGCCGCTTGAAGAGAAAGCTGATCTGATTGAAAAGCTGGGTGTAGGTCTCTTGGTTTTTGTCCATTTTGATCTTCAGCTCAGCCGGCTTTCCCCGCAAGATTTTGTCGATCATTATCTGATTAAGTTTCACGCTAAACATGTAGTGGCCGGATATGATTTTACATTTGGCAGAATGGCTGAAGGCAATATGGATAACATAGACCAATTCTCACGCAGTATGTTTAGTTATACAACCGTTCCAAAAGTTGAAAGGTTTGGCGAAAAAGTGAGTACAACGCATATTCGCCGCCTCATTACGGAGGGAGCGGTGGATGACGCCGCTGTGCTTCTGGGCCGCCCTTACCAAATTACGGGATCTGTTGGTCACGGTGACCAAAGGGGAAGAACGCTTGGTTTTCCCACTGCCAATGTTGAGACGGATCATCCGTATGTTATGCCGGCGAATGGAATTTACGCTGTTCGCATGAACGTTGACGGGGAGTCAATGGATGGTATTTGCAGCATTGGTACACGGCCGACATTTTATCAGCAGAAAGAGGCAAAAACGACAGTTGAAGTTTTCTTGCTGAATTTTTCAGGTGATTTATACGGAAAACATGTTACCGTTGACTGGTATAAAAGGCTTCGGAGTGAAATAAAATTTTCAGGTGCGGATAGGCTAATTGCTCAAATGGAAACAGATAAAAAAGATACAGCTGCTTATTTTAAAAACTTAAAGGAATAGATTAATAGCGTGTCCCAAAGTTTTTTGGACGCCATCTATAAAAAAACGGCGGGCTATCTTGAATTGCATCGCGAGAACGTGTAAAATAACGAAGTACAGTTAACGGAGTTCCGTTAAAATGTATAAGAACCCATGCCCGGCTGCTCGCTCCACCGGCGGCAGCTGCGCTTGCGGGGATTTGAGATAGGGAGGTGAAAGCTGATGGCTTTAACAAAAGAGCATAAAACTCAGCTGATTCAGGAATATCAGATGCACGAGAACGACACCGGTTCACCGGAAGTTCAGATTGCCGTTCTGACTGAACAGATTAATGCATTGAACGAACATTTGAAGGTCCACAAAAAGGATCATCATTCGCGGCGCGGACTTTTGAAAATGGTTGGTAAGCGTCGTAATTTGCAAAATTACCTGCGTGGTAAAGATGTTAAGCGATATCGTGATTTGATCAATAAATTGGGTCTGCGTCGATAAGAGCGATGGAGAAGCGGGAGCATTCCCGCTTTTTTATTAGCCAAATTTATATAAGCTGCCTGATCAGAAACAGGCGGTTTTCCAGGCAAAACCGGGAAGAGGTGTGGCATAGATATGGACCTGCAAAAACATATTTATAAATTGGACTGGGCGGGAAGGCCGCTGCGTATTGAAATCGGAGAAGTTGCGAAACAGGCGAACGGTGCGGCTTTTGTCTATTATGGCGATACGGCAGTACTTTCAACAGTCACTGCGTCCAAGGGACCAAAGGAAGGATCCTTTTTTCCTCTGACCGTTAATTATGAGGAAAGGTCCTATGCTGTCGGAAAGATTCCCGGAGGCTTCATTAAGAGAGAAGGAAGGCCGAGTGATAAAGCAACACTTTCCGCACGACTGATCGACCGGCCGATCCGTCCTCTGTTTCCTGAAGGTTTCAGAAACGAGGTTCAGATTGTCAATATGGTGATGAGCCTTGACTTCGATTGTAGTGCACAAATGGCTGCCATGCTTGGTTCATCTATTGCGCTTTCTGTTTCAGATGTACCCTTTGGCGGACCTATTGCCGGAGTGATCATAGGCAGGATTGACGGAAAATTTATCGTCAATCCGACGGTCGCACAGGCAAAGCAGAGTGATCTTAATCTGACAGTTGCGGGCACTAAAGAGGCCATAAATATGGTAGAAGCCGGTGCAGACCAGATCCCGGAAGAAGTGATTCTGGACGCCATTCTGTTTGCTCATGAACAAATTAAGAAATTGATCGCTTTTGAAGAGCAAATTATTGAGGAAACCGGTAAAGAAAAGATGAAAGCGGTTCTCTTTAAGGCTAGCGACGGGATGGAAGAACGCATCCGCACACTTGCGAGTGACAAACTTGACAAAGCTATGCGCACCAAAGAAAAAAAAGCGCGCGAGGCAGCAATCAATGCTGTCAACGATTCTGTGACTGCTGTTTTTGAAGAAGAGAACAAAAACAGTGAAGAACAGCTTGATCTAGAACTGATTAATGAAGTGCTACATAACATTTTAAAAGAAAGGGTCCGGCGGATGATTGTTGTCGAACATCTCCGTCCCGATGGGCGTGCTATCGATGAAATTCGTCCACTTTCAGCGCGTGTCGGCCTGCTTCCCCGGACACATGGATCAGGTTTGTTTACGCGCGGCCAGACACAGGTGCTCAGTGTCTGTACACTCGCGCCATTGAGCGATGTTCAGACATTGGACGAATTTACAGCCGAAGAATCCAAACGCTTTATCCACCATTATAACTTTCCGGGTTTTAGTACGGGCGAAGCAAGGCCTGTAAAATCGCCGGGTCGCCGTGAAATTGGTCACGGCGCTCTGGGCGAACGGGCACTTGCACCGGTCATACCCTCTGAGAAAGATTTCCCGTACACGATACGTTGTGTATCGGAAGTGCTGGAATCGAATGGTTCCTCTTCTCAGGCCAGTATTTGTGGCAGTACACTTGCACTGATGGATGCGGGTGTGCCTATTAAAGCGCCCGTTGCGGGGATTGCCATGGGGCTTGTGAAACATGGCGATGATGTTGTTGTTCTGACAGATATTCAGGGACTGGAAGATTCTCTTGGCGACATGGACTTTAAGTGTGCCGGGACGGAGGAAGGAGTCACGGCGCTCCAGATGGATATTAAGATTTCTGGAGTGACCCGCGATATTCTGGCGCGTGCACTGAATCA
Source organism: Sporolactobacillus pectinivorans (assembly GCF_002802965.1). Lineage (NCBI taxonomy): Bacteria > Bacillati > Bacillota > Bacilli > Caryophanales > Sporolactobacillaceae > Sporolactobacillus > Sporolactobacillus pectinivorans. The sequence continues at coordinate 1,950,253 of NZ_NXGA01000001.1, forward strand.
GGCAAGAGCCGGGAGAATGAAGATTATGGAGACACTGTTTGACGCGATTTCTGGACCGCGTCCTCATCTCTCGGCATTTGCGCCGAAAATTATCCAGATGTCGATCAATCCTGCAAAAATTCGCGATGTTATCGGTTCAAATGGAAAAGTAATCAACAAGATTATCGAAGAAACAGGGGTCAAAATTGACATTCAGCAAGACGGATCAGTGATGATTTTTGCTATTGACGAAGATAATGGTGAGCATGCGAAACAAATGATTGAAGATCTAACCAGGGAAGTTAAAATGGGTGAGATTTTTACCGGCAAAGTCAAACGAATTGAGAAATTCGGCGCTTTTGTCGGACTGTTCGGGCATACGGATGGCTTGGTTCATATCTCCGAACTTGATACGAAACGGATTGAAAATGTGGAAGATGTCGTGCGGATCGGCGACGAAATGCGTGTCAAAGTCATTGATATCGATCATCAGGGGAGAATCAAGCTCTCCAGAAAAATATTGCTGGTTGATTCGCAGACACAAAATGAAACGAACGTGCATTGAAGCAATCAATGAAGCAAGAAACTTTTTCATTAGAAAATCTTTAAAGCCGGCCGCCAGCCGGTTTTTTTGTACTATAAGAAGAAAGTATGATTTTAAGGATTATAGTGTAATTAGCCGGACAGACATCGGCCTTTCGAATAGGAACGTGCATGTCCTGTGCACAACATCGAAGTCACCGCATCCCGCATCCTGCGGAAGTACGTCCTGTGGCATGTTCGGCATTGGGCACCCCGGGCCGTCACAACTAAGACTCAGTCTGTGCCAGAAGGCTTGACTTTGCCAAGTTTTCTTTATGCCGGACAGTTTTACACCAATGGATAGGAATAATATGTAAGAAAGCACGGAAATCTATTTGTTTGGTATGCTTTAACGTGCTATAGTATAATGTAATTTAGTCGTAGTTTCATGGTTTGATAGAAAACAGGAGGATTACCTTGTGGTTATAAAACATGTAGCGTCGAATGGTGTTAGAATTTTACTTGAAAAAATACCTTCCGTCCGTTCAGTCAGCCTGGGAATTTGGGTCGGCACGGGTTCCAGATATGAAAATGAATCAAATAACGGTATCTCACATTTTATTGAACACATGCTCTTTAAGGGAACGGAAAACCGGACTGCACGTCAGATTGCCGAAGCTTTTGACAGGATCGGCGGGCAGGTTAATGCATTTACTTCAAAGGAATGTACCTGTTATTATGCAAAAGTCATGGATCGCGATGCCTCTTATGCACTCAGTGTGTTGGCAGATATGTTCTTCCACTCGCGATTTGACAGGACAGATCTTGAGAAGGAAAAACAGGTTATTGGCGAAGAAATTAAAATGTATGAGGACACACCGGATGATCTGGTTCATGATTTGTTGAGCGCTGCAAGTTTTGCACACCATCCACTTGGCTATCCGATCCTGGGGACTAAAAAGACACTGGCTGATTTTAGCCCTGAAGATCTTAGAACGCACATGCATACGCATTATACACCGGATAACATTGTCATCTCGATTGCCGGCAATGCTGATGAACATTTTATTAATGAAGTGGATGAAATATTTTCACAGTATCAGGTGCCCGAAACAGAAGAACGGCAGCCTGCCCCATCTTTCAATCCGGGAAAAATTGCGCGTCGGAAAGAAACGGAACAGGCGCATATCTGCTTTGGGTTTGAAGGAGTACCGAGCCGCGATGAGGCAATGGTTCCGCTGATGGTCATGGACAATGCTTTAGGCGGGGGCATGAGCAGCCGGCTGTTTCAGGAAGTGCGCGAAGAACGCGGGCTTGCCTACTCCATTTTTTCATTTCATACGTCATTTAAAGACAGTGGCCTGTTGACGGTTTATGGAGGAACTGCCGCCAATAAGATTGAGGAATTAGGTAAGACGATACTGGAGACCATTCATAAAATGATCAGAAAGGGACTCACGAAGGAAGAACTGGACAGCAGCAAAGCCCAGATTAAGGGCAACATGATCTTTGGGCTTGAAAGCACGAACAGCCTGATGAGCAGGAATGCGAAGAATGAATTGATTCTAGGCCGTGACCGACCGATTGATGAATTGATTGAAAAAATAGATGCGGTCACGCTGAGTGAGGTGCGCAATGTTGCTAAGAAAATTTTTGAACGGCCCTATTCGTGTTCCGTGGTCAGTCCGACGGGAAATCTACCGGCCGCAATATAAATTCTTTGATCCAATAGCAAGGTGCCTGGGGTTATTCCCCGGGCTCTTTTTTTATACGGCTTTGTTAAACTAATCTGTTGCTTTTCGCTCCATGCGCTCGCTTTCCGCGGGCTCCTCGCTCAATACTTCAGCCATATTTATTTTTAAGTGGCGAATCAACGCAAAAGTGAAAAAAATCAACAGAAAGCATGCAAGAATCGACAGAACCAATACGAGAATCAACAGAATTCAAGAAAGAATCAACAGGACTTGAGAAAGAATCGGCACAGCCAGTATCAGCGCCCCTTGAGTTCACTCACCAAGAGCTTGGCCGAGCCCAAGTTTTCTTTACGCCCAAAGGTTTTCACACTGGCGGGCGTTTGTCATAACATAAAGTGTTGAAAGAAAAAAAGGCTATATTTTTATACCATTATTGTAGCCACTCGGAGGGAAAGTCAAAATGCTGACAAACAGGCATATCGTGATCCTGGGAGGGGACGCCCGGCAGATAGAAGTGATCGATAAATTGATTGGCCTTGATGCCCGTCTTTCGCTTGTCGGCTTCGATCAGCTGGACAGAAATTTTAACGGAGCCGTCAAAGCAAAGATGGAAGAAGTAGATGCAGGGACAGTTGACAGCGTAATTTTGCCGGTCAGCGGAACAGATAAGGATGGTAATGTAGAGACAACTTTTTCAAATGAATCCATTAAACTTACACAAGGCTGGCTTGATCAGACACCTGAGCACTGCACGATTTATTCAGGAATTTCGACAGCCTATCTGGATAAAGTTTCTCATGAGACAAATAGAGAAGTTGTCAAGTTGTTCGAACGGGATGACGTGGCGATCTATAATTCGATACCTACCGTTGAGGGAGCGATTATGATGGTGATTCAGAACACAGATATCACCATTCACCATGCCCATGTCATCGTTCTTGGACTGGGCCGAACAGGCGTTAGCCTGGCACGGGCTTTCCATGCGCTTGGAGCGTATGTGAAAGTCGGTGACAGAAGGCCTGAGCATATTGCAAGGGCTGTTGAAATGGGCGTCGATGCGTTTTATCTGAAAAATCTGGCAGATGAAGTTCATGATAATGAAATTTGTATTAATACTATTCCGGCGCTTGTTCTAACAAGCAGAGTTTTGTCGAGGATGCCCTCAGGCAGCTTTATCATCGATCTAGCCTCGCTGCCGGGAGGAACAGATTTCCGTTACGCGAAAAAACGCGGGATCAAAGCAATCATTACACCCGGGCTGCCCGGTCTTGTTGCACCGAAATCGGCGGGGCGGATCATTGCCAATGTCATGGTTGAGCTGTTGCAGGAAAAGTTTAAGGAGGAAAATCAGGATGACGCTTAAGGGCAAACACATCGGATTTGGCATCACAGGTTCACATTGCACCTACAGTCAGGTTGTCCCGGAAATTGAAAAACTGGTAAAAGCCGGCTGCCGCGTGACAGTATTTGTCACATACACCGTAAAGCATACAGACACCCGTTTCGGAAGCGGGAGAGACTGGGTGGCAAGAGTTGAGGAGATTTCAGGCAGTCCGGTGATTGATTCAATTGTTGACGCGGAACCTTTCGGACCGAGGACGCCGCTTGACTGTATGGTGATTGCCCCACTGACCGGGAACTCAATGAGCAAATTCGCAAACGCGCAGACAGACAGCCCGGTACTCATGGCGGCAAAAGCGACTCTGCGAAATGGCAATCCTGTTGTCCTTGGTCTATCTACCAATGATGGGCTCAGTCTTAATCTGCAAAATATTGCGAAGCTTATTGTCGCAAAAAACATCTATTTTATTCCCTTTGGCCAGGATGACCCGATCCATAAACCCAATTCCCTCGTCGGCAAAATGGATCTGCTTCTTGATACCGTTGAATCTGCTATTCTGGGAAAACAAATTCAGCCGATTCTTGTCGACAAAACGAAGTAAAGAAACCGCTGGATGATCTTCTCTCTCATGCAGAATATGTTAAAATAAAAAAAGATAATTAGGGCGGAGAAGATGGTTCAGCCGGATTCTCCCTTTCTTTCGACTATCATTGATTATATAATAGAAAAAATGACAGGCATACTGAGGAGAGATGGTTTTGCTCAAGACAGAAGGATTAAAAGTAGCGGTGGTTGGCGTAACAGGTGCCGTTGGAACCAGAATGCTCAAAATGCTCGAAGAATCGCCTCTTCCGGTCAAATCCTTTCTTCCATTGGCTTCAAAGCGTTCTGCAGGTAAAAAAGTTATTTTTGGCGGAAAAGAATGGACGGTTGAAGAAGCCAAGCCCGAATCTTTTGCGGGCATTGATATCGCTCTGTTCAGCGCGGGAGGCTCAGTATCCAAACAACTGGCTCCGGAAGCAGCTTCAAGAGGCGCCATTGTCATTGATAATACAAGCGCATTCAGAATGTATGAAAATGTACCCCTTGTTGTTCCGGAAGTTAATGAGAAAGCGCTGTTTCAGCATCACGGCATTATTGCCAATCCGAATTGCTCAACAATCCAGATGGTTGTCGCGCTTGAACCGATCCGCAAAGCTTACGGATTGAACCGGATTATTGTCTCAACCTATCAGGCTGTTTCAGGAGCTGGTGCGAAGGCCATGCAGGAACTGAAAAATGAAGCGAAAGACGTGCTTGAGGGGAATGCGCCTGAACCGGAAATTTTGCCTGTAAAAGGTGACAAAAAGCATTTTCAGATGGCTTTTAACTGCATCCCTCAGATTGATTTATTCCAGCCAAACGATTACACTTTTGAAGAAATGAAAATGATAAATGAAACAAAAAAAATCATGGACGATCAGTCATTGAAGGTTTCGGCGACCTGTGTCCGCGTTCCGGTTGAAATCAGCCATGGCGAGACAGTTTACATTGAGATTGGCAAAAGCGGGGTGACAGCCGCAGATATCAAAAACCTTTTGTCAGATGCACCAGGTGTTGTCCTGCAGGATGATCCGGCTCACCAGGTTTATCCGATGCCCGCAGATGCAACCGGAAAGAAAGAAGTTTTTGTCGGCCGAATCCGCCGTGATCCCGATCTCGAAAATGGTTTCCATCTTTGGGTTGTTTCCGATAACTTGTTAAAGGGTGCTGCATGGAATTCAGTTGAAATCGCGGAATCCCTTCTAAAACTCGGACTCGTAAAAGCCTGAATGACTTTTTGTGTTTACCCGGGAGTGCACGCTTATGGCCCCCGTTTCGAAAGGATGAAAATGATTTGAAAATCATCGTACAAAAATTTGGCGGGACTTCTGTTCAAACTGATGAAATGAGAAAACATGCAGTTCATCATGTCGTCCGTGCAGTAAATAACGGCTATAAAGTCATTGTTGTCGTCTCAGCAATGGGGCGTTCAGGCGATCCGTATGCGACTGATACATTGCTAGGCCTTGTCAATGAATCGGAAAGCTCACCGCGCGAACGGGATATTCTGATGTCCTGCGGTGAAACGATTTCAATGGTTGTCTTTTCGGGCCTGCTGAAAGCCTCAGGTATCCGATCAGAAGCTATGACCGGCGCACAGGCAGGATTCCGGACGAACAGTTCTCATAATGAAGCTAAAATTATTGAAATGAAAGTCAATCCTCTGCTGAAAAAACTTGAAGAACTTGATGCCGTGGTTGTTGCCGGTTTTCAGGGACAGACGCAGGATGGAGAAATCACAACGCTCGGCCGCGGTGGGAGCGACACTTCTGCCGCTGCGCTGGGGGCGGCTGTAGATGCGGACTGGATTGATATTTTTACAGATGTTAACGGCGTTATGACAGCTGATCCGAGAATTGTCAGCGATGCACGGCAACTCTCAGTATTAACTTACAGCGAGGTATGTAACCTCGCTTATCAGGGCGCAAAGGTGATCCATCCGCGTGCTGTGGAAATTGCCATGACGGCGAAAATTCCGATCCATATCCGTTCCACACTCTCAGAAGATCTGGGCACTCTTGTGACGACCATGAATCAGTCAGGACGCGGCAGAGACATTCAGGAACAGCCTGTCACGGGTATCACCTATCTTAAAGGAGTGACGCAGATCCGTGTCCGGGCCGGGAAAGACGAGTTTGATCTTCAGGCTAAAGTTTTTAAGGCTATGGCGGAGCAGGGGATCAGCGTAGACTTGATCAATATCAGCCCAAGCGGCGTAGTCTATACCGTCATGGCAAAGGTGACGGAACGAGCAATCCGGATATTGAAAACAATGGGCTATGACCCGGAAGTCCTCACGGGCTGTGCGAAAGTATCCGCAGTCGGGGCAGGGATGGCCGGTGTTCCCGGTGTTGCCTCGCGGATTGTAAATGCCCTGACAGAACAGGGAATCCGCATCCTGCAATCGGCTGACTCTCACAATACAATCTGGGTCCTTGTCAGGCAGGAAAAAATGGATCGCGCCGTGAATGCTCTCCATCGGGCTTTCCATCTCGAAGCAGAGCACAGCGAAGCGGATTTGGAACATCCAAAACAGGAGTGAGTAAAATGGATTTTGGGAGAATGCTGACTGCAATAGTCACACCCTTTGATGAAAATGGAAATTTGAGTCTGAACAGGACAACGATTTTATTGGAACATCTGATAGAAACGGGTTCCGATGGTGTAGTTGTCTGCGGTACAACCGGGGAGTCGCCAACACTGACGGACGATGAAAAACTGACGCTTTTTGATCATATCGTTAAAGTCGCGGCAGGACGGATCAAGGTCATTGTCGGTACCGGAGGGAATAATACACGACAGTCTGTCCAGTTTTCTCAGAGAGCCGCGAAACTTGGCGTTGATGCGGTCATGGCTGTTGCCCCGTTCTATAATAAACCTAACCAGGAAGGCATTTACGAACATTATAAAGCGATTGCTGAGAGCGTCGATGTTCCTGTGGTGATTTATAATATACCCGGGCGCTCAAAAGTAAATATTGAAGCCGGTACGATTATCCGGCTGTCTGAAATTGAGAATATCGTAGCGATAAAGGAAGCAAGCGGTAACCTGGACCAGATGGCGGCAATCATCAGCGGTACGGGGGATGATTTTCATCTGTACAGCGGCGATGACGGGCTGACTCTGCCGATTCTGTCCATCGGCGGCCGGGGCGTGATATCGGTTGCGTCGCACATTATCGGACCCGAAATGAAAGACATGATCGGCAATTTCCTGGAGGGTAATAATGAAAAAGCAGCTTCGGCGCATCGGGCCATGCTACCATTCATGCGGGAGTTATTTGCTGCTCCCAGCCCTTCGCCTGTAAAAGCGATGCTTAACAAATTGGATATTCCGGTCGGCGGGGTTCGTTTGCCGATGGTGAAGCTTACTGGTCAGGAATTTGCAAAACTGTGGCAGGTTTACCAGACTTACCGCGATAAATCGGGAACAGCGACAAAACATTTGGCAAAATAAAATTAAAAAAGTAAGGGTGAATAGGAAATGTATTCTTATTCACCCTTTTTGTCTTTCGTTTTTCGTAAGGGTGTCAGATATGGGAGTGTTATTAAGCGGATTCACTCCGTTTGGTAAACATCGGATGAATCCATCATGGGAAGCAGTCAGATGCTTGGACGGGCTTCAAGCTGCCGCTGGTGTTACACTCATTGCGACAAAGCTTCGTAGTTTACGGACAAGCTGCTGACCGTCTCATTTCTTCATGCAGGTTTTCAATGAAAAGTTGTACTTTGTCCTGAGGTTTGGTTATAATAAAAGCAATGATTAGTTCGGGTCAAAAGCGATGACTGCTCAACTTAATAGGAGGAATGCCCATTGACACATTCGAAGCAAAACGGCATTAGAATTTATGCAATGGGCGGCGTTGGCGAAATTGGAAATAATATGACGGTCATTGAAACAAGTCATGACATTTACGTTATTGATGCAGGTTTGATGCATCCGCATGAAGATATGCTGGGTGTGGATACAGTGATCCCGGATGTGTCTTATCTGGTTGAAAAGCGTGATAAAATCCGGGCAATTCTGTTGACACACGGTCATCTGGCGAATATCGGCGGATTGCCGTATCTGTTGAAAGAATTAAATGTTCCTGTTTACGGAACCGGATTGACACTCGCACTGGTTCAGGAGAGCTTGAAAGAAGTTGGTGAGAGCTATCAAAAAGATCAGCTTGTGACTATAAATCCGGATCGGGAAATAAAAATCGGCCAGTGCCGTTTTTCATTTTTCCGTACCTATCACAGTGTTCCGGATGCGATCGGAATTGCCATTCATACCCCACAGGGAAATATCGTTCACACAGGTGATTACAAGTTTGATTTTACGCCCGTCGGCAGCATCCGAACGGAAGTCAGTAAAATTGCCGCGCTTGGTGACGAAGGCGTGCTCTGTCTTCTCTCTGACAGTAAACATGCTGAAATCCCGGGGAAGGCGCCAACTGACTCTTTGATCGGGGATCAGTTCAACCACATCCTGTATTCTGCAGTCGGACGGGTGATCGTTGCGATTCACGCGACAAATCTACACCGGATCCAGCAATTTGTGGATGCTTGCGCACTTCATGGGCGCAAGGTTGCAATTGACGGCAAATTCCTCGACAGCACTATTTCTATTGCTGTCAGAAACGGAATCTTGAATGTACCTGGTGACATATTTTTGTCATGGGAAAAAGCGCTGAAGTATCCCAGTGAAAAACTGGCTATTTTAACGAGTGGCCCTGATGGTGATCCGCTGACTCCGCTGACAGGCATGGCTAATCATATGCACAAGGGATTAAAACTCAGGGAAAATGACTTGATTATCTATGCGGCGTCCCTGACCCCAAGCAATGAAAAAACGGTTACTAACGCGATTGATCAGCTGATGAGTGAAGGGGCCCAGGTGATCTTCGGCAAGTCGGTTCATGTTTCAGGACATGGGTCTGCTGAAGATATTAAATTAATGCTGCAGCTTACAAGGCCTAAATATCTGATCCCGATTGACGGTGAATTCAAGATGATGAAGGCGCAGCAGGAAATTGCTGAATCAATGGGCATTTCCGCAAGCCGGGTCTTTCTTCTTGATCGGGGTGATGTTGTCGAACTGATTAAGGGTGAAGCCAGACAATCCGACTCAGTACCTTCAGGTCAGCTTCTCGTTGACGGCCTTGGTGTCGGGGATGTAGGCAACATTGTGCTGAGAGACCGCCGGTTGCTGTCGCAGGATGGTACCGTCATTGTTGTTGTAACATTGGGAAGAAAAACAAAACGAATTCTTGCCGGACCGGAAATCATTACCCGGGGATTTGTCTATGTCAGAGAGTCTGAAGATCTGCTCGATCAGGCTAATCAGATTGTCTCTGAGGTGCTGTCCAAGGCACTGACACAGCATGTTTCCGAGTGGTCATCGCTTAAAAGCGGAATTCGTGATGCATTGAGCCGTTACTTTTTTGATAAAACCAAACGCCGTCCAATGATATTGCCAATTATCATGGAATTTTAAAAATCGGGCCTTAGCGGGCTTGATTTTTTTATGCCGTTAAGAAATTTAGAGGGAACGGTATAAGGTCTGAACAAAAAGAGGAACTTTGAGGAATTTGATAAGTAACTAAAAAAGAAATTTCGAAAGGAACTTCGACTAAGACCGTGCACGTCCTGTGCACAACGCCGAAGTCACCACGTCCATTGGCATGTTCTGCATTAGTCCTCCTGCAGCCGTCACGACCAGGGCTCAACCAACCAAGAGTTTGATTTTTCTTTATGTGCACTGTCCGCGGCCTTTGCGAAAAATTGCCATTTAGAGTAAATTTAAGACATAGGGAGCAGTGTCCTGCAATCTATTGGACAACCATCCATAACAAGAGATTCATTTATTTTTTTATTATTTTAGAGGTGTGAGCATGGCAAAAGGGAAGCAAAGACGCACGCGAGCAAAAAAGGGATGGAAGGAAACACTGATCTATGAGGTTGGTGGATTATGCATGTTTTCTCTCACCTGTATCGGGATCAGCAGCCTTGGCGTCGCAGGTGAAGTGTTGAAGGAAGCCTGTCGCTTTTTTGCAGGGGACTGGTGGATCATCCTTTTGCTTTTTTCTCTGGCGTTGTCTGTCTACTACGTGCTGTTCCGGAGACAGCCGTCTTTCTTTACAAGAAGGATGTCCGGTTTTTATCTGCTGTCCTTGGCGTTGATGCTGATCAGCCATGTTCAGCTGTTTGAAACACTTTCAAAGGTTAATCAATGGCAGAACCGCTCGGTCATTTACAATACTTTTTTGCTTTTTCAAGGTGAACTGACGGGGACTATTCCGGGAAGCGGGCTGGGCGGCGGTATGATCGGTGCCATCGAATTCGCTTTTTTTCACTATCTGTTTGCTACAATAGGCACGCTGTTCATGAGCGGGGTCATGATTATTGTGGCATTAATTCTGATTACCGGTCATTCACTGCGAGATACCGCAAGAAAACTTTTCGGGGGTACGTTCAAAAGCATGCGGAAGAGTTTTCTGGGCGGAAAAGAAGCTGTTCGTAGACTTTTCTCAAGGAAAGCCAAAAAAAGCGGCAGGCCGGGTACCGGACATAACCAAACGGGTTTGTCAGTGGATGCACCGCCAGAAGAACTCTCTTTCCCGGAACCGGAAATACACGATTTTAATGAGCGTCAGGCTGCGCAGGCGGATCCCCCGCAGGATATGCCTCCTGTCCCGAAGCAAAATCTGCCTGCTGCGAATGTCGAGATGCCGGATTCAGCTGATTTCATGCACACATCCGTCGAAAATGAGGACTATCAGCTGCCGCCACTTGAATTACTCAATCATCCGCGTAAAAATGCCCAGAATAATGAACGGAAGCACATCGCGGAGAATGTACGCACGCTTGAGCGGACCTTTGAGAGTTTTGGCGTGCGTGCAGCGGTCCGCGAAGTCCATCTCGGACCGGCTGTCACCCGATATGAAGTTTATCCGGAAGCAGGCGTAAAAGTCAGCCGCATTCTGGGCCTGAGCGATGATCTTGCCCTTGCCTTGGCAGCAAAGGATATCCGGATTGAAGCGCCGATTCCGGGCAAATCGGCGGTCGGGGTCGAAGTCCCTAATCGGGAAGTAGCGATGGTGGGGCTGCGTGAAGTTCTTGAATCGAAGAATGCCAAAAACGCAGTATCAAAACTGACGGTTGGTCTTGGCCGTGATATTTCAGGTGAACCGATTTTATCTGATCTGAACAAGATGCCCCATCTGCTCGTAGCTGGCGCGACAGGAAGCGGAAAAAGTGTCTGCATCAACAGTATTATTGTTACACTTCTGATGCGTACCAAACCGAGCGAGGTCAAGCTTTTCATGATTGACCCAAAGATGGTTGAACTGAACGTATACAATGGCATACCCCATCTTCTGACGCCGGTTGTGACTGATCCTGGAAAAGCAGCACAGGGTCTGAAAAATGTGGTTGGGGAAATGGAGAGAAGATATGAGCTTTTTTCTGAAAGCGGGACACGGAATCTGGAAGGTTACAACGAAACAGTCAGAAAGTTTAACGCTGAACATGAAGAAAAGCAGCCGCTCATGCCTTATATTGTCGTTATTATTGATGAATTGGCAGATCTGATGATGGTCGCTTCAAAGGATGTGGAAGAAACGGTTACGAGGCTTGCACAGATGGCCCGGGCAGCGGGTATTCATCTGATTATCGCAACACAGCGTCCTTCTGTGGATATTATTACCGGGGTAATCAAAGCCAATATTCCGTCACGTATTGCTTTCAGCGTTTCTTCCATGATGGATTCCCGTACTATTCTTGATTCAGGGGGTGCCGAGAAACTGCTTGGGAAGGGCGATATGCTTTTTCTACCCATCGGTGCTTCAAAACCTGTCAGGATACAGGGCGCCTTTTTGTCTGATGATGAAGTTGAAAATGTGGTACGCTACGTGATCGGGCAGCAGAAAGCCCATTACCGGAAAGATATGATTCCTGACGAACAACCGGAAGAAAACCAGGAAAAAGTGGATGATGAGCTGTTTGATGACGCAGTGCAGCTTGTTGTCAACATGCAGACCGCAAGTGTTTCGATGCTTCAGCGCCGTTTCCGCATTGGCTATACACGTGCGGCACGTTTGATTGATGCAATGGAAGAGCGGCATATTGTCGGTCCTTATGAGGGCAGCAAACCCCGCGCTGTGCTTGTGCCAAAACAAAATGATGAAGCAAATACCCGCTGAAGTTATTTTGAAAGAACGAATATATTTATAGTGCGGCGTGAGCCGGCATGAGGATGATGTGATGTGGAAAATGTTCTAATTACGGGCGCCAGTGGCGCAATCGGACAGGCGACAGCGAGAAAAATTGCGGAGTCCGGCCATTCCATTTATCTTCACTACAATACGGGTGAAAAAAGGGCAAATGATTTGTCTCAAGAACTTTCTGCACAGTATCCGGATCAGTTTTTTACCTGTGTACAGGCGGATTTGTCGGAAACTCGAGGCACTGAAAAATTACTGGGTGAGCTTGATCTTCCGGTCAGCGGTGTCGTCTATAACTGCGGGAAAAGTCAGGTAGGGCTTTTTCAGGATGTACCGGAGCACATAGTACAGGAGTTCGTCCAGCTTCAGTTGACGAGTCCTTTCCGTTTAATTCAGCATTTAATTCAGCCAATGATTCGAGCAAAAAAGGGAAGGATCATTTTTGTTTCGTCAATCTGGGGGTTGACCGGAGCGTCGACAGAGGTACTGTATTCTATGGTAAAGGGCGGCCAGAACACTTTTGTCAAAGCGCTGGCGAAAGAGGTCGCTCCCAGCGGGATTACCGCTAACGCGGTAGCACCGGGAGCCGTTAATACGCCGATGATGAATGAATTCAGCAAAGAGAACATTGAATTAGTCAAAGATGAAATCCCGATGGGCAGGTTGGCACGGCCTGACGAAATTGCTTCGCTGATCCAATTTCTTATGAGCCCGGCCTCCGGTTATATAAGCGGCCAGGTCATTTCGGCGAATGGTGCCTGGTATTGCTGATTTGCCTAATACGCTTGTTTTGGCGCGACATAATGAGACGTGGATACTGTCGATGCTGAGAAGGTTTTCACGGCAATATTTCTTTAGCAACATTATCGTTAAAAAGGTCAGATTATGATAATATTAACAAAGGAAGAAAACTAGTTGTTCATTTTGGCATACAGCGGGAAATGGCATCTGGAATACGAATACATAAAGATTAGGCCGGGATGAGGCCTAATCGGTCATATTTTGGGAGCCATTCACCTGACGAGAGCACGGGATCCGGTATTTAGGGAATAGTTAGCTGTTTGTTATGGACTTACCCTGAAGGGAATGTGAGCAGGATCCATTCATTTTGCAGAAATCAAACCGGTCTTTTTGCCGAATAAAATTGATTGCTTTAGCTTTACAATCGCGGCGGTGAACAGATAATAGTTAATGAACGAAACCCAGCGGTCGGATAAAACATGATCTGACCTTAATTAATAATGGCAGGTGTTTTTAGTGAGTGAACTTGGTCAAGCATTGCGGGAAGCCCGGGAGGAAAAGGGGCTTTCTCTGGACGATCTTCAGGAAGAAACAAAGATTCAGAAACGCTACCTCTCGGCGATCGAGAAGGGCGATTTCAAGCAGCTTCCGGGTGATTTTTACCTTAGGGCGTTTATTAAAAGTTATGCTGAAGCAGTCGGGCTTGACTTTAGCACATTTGCTCAGCAGTATGCTTCGGAGATGCCCAAGACGCATCGGGATACTTCTGCCGATATTCATACATTGCCGCCCAGCGGTTCGGAAGAGGTTCCGGCAGTCCGATCGGGGCCGGTCAGATCGAGAAGACCCGGCCGGTCGAGTCCAGTTAGATGGTCTTCATTCATTAATAAGGCTATTACCGTTGTCTTTATACTGATTGTTCTGGTGCTCGTTTATATACTGATCACTGGGATTATGAGTCACCAGGGGAGTCAAACGGGGGAGAAGAGTCAGGGAGCAGGTTCTTCGGTTTCTTTTAAAGGCACCAGCGCTTCGAGTTCAGGAAGTTCGTCAAGCTCTTCAAGAGCGAATTCCACCAGTTCCTCCTCCAGCGATGCTTCATCTGGGCAGCAGACAATAAAATTGGATAATACTCAGGGGCAGATTTCGACTTATACGTTGACCGGGACGACTAAATTTATGGTAGTTGTTTCTTCTAAGACGGGGCTGCCAGCTTGGTTTATGGCAAAAGATGCAAAGACAAATGTGCAGATTCAGCAGGGGATTGTTTCAAATAGCGGAAAGAAGTCCTTTCAATTTGATGCGTCAAGCGTCCAGTCGCTCTCTCTGAGGTTTGGCAGTGTTCCCAATACTTCTTTAAAGATTAATGGACAGTCATTTAATTTTCCAAATAATGGCACGACGCAAGACATAATCATCAATTTCAGTAAATGATAAACCGTTTATCAGCGGGGCCAGCCAGATATGGCGGCTCCGTTTTTTTAGGCCGATCCTTCCAAATTGTGTATTTTATGTGTCTTGCTTGAAAATAAATGAATGTTTTTCTCATATTGAGGAGGATTCTGACGTGAATATCGCTAATAAGTTAACTGTAACCCGAATAATTATGATCCCCGTATTTTTGATTTTTCTTCTGTCCCCGATGGACTTAGGTGCTTTAAGTTTCGGTCACTTTTTACTTCCGTTTTCCCATTTGCTTGCTGCCCTTGTATTTATTATTGCTTCCATTACGGACTGGCTGGACGGGCAGATCGCCCGAAAACGGCATTTAGTCACTAACTTCGGCAAATTTCTGGATCCGCTTGCCGACAAGCTGCTTGTCATGAGCGCGTTTGTATCTTTTACCGGCATGGGCAGGATGGCTTCCTGGATGGTGATCGTTATCCTCGCACGAGAATTTGCTGTGACCGGTCTCCGTCTTGTGGCAGCGGGGGAGGGGGACGTGATCGCCGCCAGCAAAATTGCAAAATGGAAAACTTTTTCTCAAATGCTTGCCATCATTTTCTTCCTGTTTAATAATATTCCTTTCGGGATCAACGGTTTCCCGTTTGATCAGATCTTGCTTTGGATTGCCGTTATTCTGACGATCCTTTCCGGAGCTGACTATTTTTATAAAAATCGTGACGTTTTGCTCCGCTCAAAGTGATTCATTCTGGTTGCGCTTAGAGTCCGGGTGTTTGATAATAAAATGGATGAATAGCAACAAAGAACAGAAAGATGGGAGTCTGGCATAATGAATGCAGAAATTATTGCGGTCGGATCGGAACTGCTCCTGGGTCAGATCGCTAATACAAATGCCCAGTTCATATCAGAACAGCTTGCGCTGCTTGGAATTGATGTTTATTTTCACACCGTATGCGGTGACAATGAATCCAGGCTTTGCGATTCAATCAAGCAGGCAGAATCACGCGCGGAACTGATCATTTTTACCGGTGGGCTCGGTCCGACAAAAGATGATCTGACCAAAGAAACAGTGGCCAAACTGCTTGGAAGAAAATTGGTAACGAATCAGCAAGCGATGGACAGCTTGCTGGACTATTTCAAGGCAACAGGGCGGGAAATGACGGAAAACAATCTGAAGCAGGCACTGGTCATGGAAGGCAGCCATGTGCTGCCGAACAGACAGGGGATGGCCCCAGGAATGATCGTTGAATCAGGCGGGCATATTTATTTGCTGATGCCGGGTGTTCCTTCAGAAATGAAACCGATGTTTCTAGACTTTGCAAGGGATTATTTTGCCCGTAGCTACTCGCAACACATTCAGTCACGTGTACTTCGTTTTTTTGGTATCGGTGAATCCCAGCTGGAAACGAAAATCATTGATCTGATCGATGCCCAGTCCAATCCGACAATTGCGCCGCTTGCCAAAGAGGGTGAAGTCACCCTCAGACTGACGGCTAAACATACAAGCAAAGATGAGGCAGAAAAAATGCTGGATCGGATTGAGCAGAAGATCGATCAGCGAGTCGGCACCTATCTATACGGCTATAATGAGGAATCACTTCCTGAAGTTGTATTCAGATTTTTAACATCTGAACGGAAAACGATTGCCTTCGCCGAGAGTCTAACGGGTGGAATGGCTTCGGAATGGATGACCGGTTTTCCAGGTGCTTCCTCTGTCCTTAATGGAGGCGTTGTGTGCTACACGAATGCAGTTAAGGAACGCGCACTTCAAATTCCTTCAGAAGTGCTTGACAGTGACGGTGCTGTCAGTGAGCGATGCGCAAAATTGATGGCTTCTTCAGTACGCTTGCTCTGCGGGTCGGATATTGGGATTAGCTTTACAGGTGTTGCAGGGCCGGATAAAAGTGAGGGCAAAGAGGTAGGTACCGTTTATATTGGATTTGCCGACGCGGATGGTTCCAAAAGTTATCTGTATCATTTCAGGGGATCACGGAGGAAAATCAGAATTCAGTCGGTCAAAACCGGCTATGATCTGATTCGAAGATATCTGCGACACTTGCCGGTGGTTGGAAAATAATGCTGGAGCCCTGCCAGATACGAATAAATATTCTGGGGAACAGTTGTGCTTATTTCCGAAAAAAGGTATGATAAATATACGAAGCATGAGGAGATGAACTGGGACGATGGCTGAAAGAAACGAAAGGAAAGCAGCACTTGAGAGTGCTTTGCGCCAGATTGAAAAACAGTTTGGAAAAGGTTCGATTATGAGACTGGGTGAACAACCGGATCAGCGCGTGTCTACTGTATCCAGCGGTTCACTGGCTTTGGATATTGCAATGGGGGTTGGCGGTTATCCCCGCGGCAGAATTATTGAGATTTATGGACCTGAATCTTCAGGTAAAACAACTGTAGCGCTCCACGCGATTGCAGAAGTACAGAAGAACGGAGGACAGGCAGCGTTTATTGATGCGGAACATGCGCTGGATCCTGTTTATGCAGAAAATCTGGGTGTGAACATTGATGAACTGCTTCTTTCACAGCCGGATACCGGCGAACAGGCACTCGAGATCGCTGAAGCGTTAGTCAGAAGCGGTGCTATTGATATCATTGTAATCGACTCGGTCGCCGCATTAGTCCCTAAAGCTGAAATTGAAGGCGAGATGGGCGATGCTCATGTTGGGCTTCAGGCACGGCTGATGTCACAAGCTCTGAGAAAGCTCTCAGGTGCAATCAGTAAGTCAAAAACGACAGCGATATTCATTAATCAGATCCGTGAAAAAGTGGGCGTGATGTTTGGCAATCCTGAAACAACCCCCGGTGGGCGTGCACTGAAATTTTATGCGTCCGTCCGTCTTGAGGTCCGCCGCGCTGAGACTCTGAAGATAGGAAATGATATTGTCGGAAACCGTGCAAGGATTAAAGTAGTAAAAAATAAAGTTGCTCCTCCGTTCAAGCAGGCAGAGGTCGACATTATGTATGGACATGGCATTTCCCAGGAAGGAGAAATACTTGATATCGGATCTGATCTGGATATAGTTGAAAAAAGCGGATCCTGGTATTCATTTAATAAAGAACGTCTCGGTCAGGGACGTGAGAATGCCAAGTTGTTTTTGAAAGAAAATGAACCGATTAAAGAAGCAATCAAGGCTAAGATACGGGATCATTACCATCTCGATGAAGATGATCAGGATGAGCATGCAGATGAATCGTCTCCTGATGAAAATCAGCAGCCTGCAGGGCAAGAACTGGATTGAAAATTACCTTGTAATATTTTATTGACTAGAGGGAAGATTGTGCCTGTCTCAGTTTATGGCGCAGTCTTCTTTTATTTATTTACTATATTTGTATCGGAGGAGGTTCCCACCTCTGAACTATGTACATAAAGAGGTAGATCAATAAACGATGGCTTGTGCACAACAATGACACTAATCTTGCTCGGGCCAGCACAAGGTTGACAACCCAAATACGCAATTATAAAATAAACTTGTAACGATTTGGTTACTGACTTTACGAATATGTAAATATTTTTGCCAGTAAGTGCTTGAAAAGCTGACATAGGGCTTATATTGGAGCTTAACGTCCATTGGAACAAGCGGTTTCCGAACGTTTAGCCAGCGTATGTGGCAATACAGCGCATGGACCTGCTCCGGATATTCTTTATCGATCCTTTATTGAGCGCTATTCAAAAAAGTTAAAGCAATTGGTTTACTTTTTCGCGATACGGAAAAGCAAGGAGGTGAAATGATGAGTATTATTATTATCATCTCCATTGTGCTGATCTCTGTAGTTTGTCTGTTTGTTGGTTATTATTTCCGAAAAAAAATTGCTGAGGCAAAAATTGCTTCCGCTGAGACAGCGGCACATCAGATTGTGGAAGATGCACACCGCGATGCTGAAGCACTGAAGAAAGAATCACTTCTTGAAGCCAAAGAAGAAATTCACACGATCAGGTCTCAGACAGAAAACGAAGCCCGGGAACGTAGAAATGAACTTCAAAGGCAGGAAAACCGCCTGGTTCAGAAAGAGGACCTGCTGGATCGCAAAAGCGAATCTCTTGACAATAAAGAAAGTTCATTGGAAAAAAGGGAGGAAGCACTTAGCAAGAAACATCGACAAATTGAAGAGACGCAAGGCAAAGTGGAGGAAATTCTGCAAAAGCAGCAGGAGGAGCTGGAACGGATTTCTGGTCTGACCAATGAGGAGGCCAAGGAATTGATCCTCAGAGATGTCAGGCGGGAAACAACACGAGAGGCTGCTCAGATTGCAAAGGAAATCGAGACGAGAGCGAAAGAAGATGCTGAAAAGAAAGCTAAAAGCATTCTTTCACTCGCTATTCAAAGATGCGCGGCAGACCAT
The DNA here is from genome assembly GCF_002802965.1 of Sporolactobacillus pectinivorans. Classification (NCBI taxonomy): domain Bacteria; kingdom Bacillati; phylum Bacillota; class Bacilli; order Caryophanales; family Sporolactobacillaceae; genus Sporolactobacillus; species Sporolactobacillus pectinivorans. Next base: position 1,969,082 of record NZ_NXGA01000001.1, read on the forward strand.
GTTGCGGAAACAACAGTATCAGTTGTCAACCTCCCTAATGATGAGATGAAAGGGCGTATTATCGGTCGCGAGGGGCGTAATATCCGTACACTTGAAACACTGACCGGTATTGACCTGATTATTGACGACACACCCGAAGCAGTCATTCTTTCAGGGTTTGATCCGATACGTCGTGAAGTAGCAAGGATTGCTTTGGAGAAGCTGGTTCAGGATGGTCGCATTCATCCGGCTCGAATCGAAGAAATGGTTGAAAAGGCCCGTCATGAAGTAGACGAAAAGATTCGTGATTATGGGGAACAGACGACTTTTGAAGTTGGAATCCACAGCCTGCATCCGGATTTGATTAAGATTCTCGGCCGATTGCACTTCCGTACGAGTTACGGCCAGAATGTACTGAAACATTCGGTAGAAGTTGCATTTCTGACGGGTATGATGGCAGCCGAGCTGGGTGAGGATGAGATGCTTGCCAGACGCGCCGGCTTGCTTCATGACATCGGGAAAGCCATTGATCACGAAGTTGAGGGCAGCCATGTTGAGATTGGCGTTGAACTTGCGACTAAGTATAAGGAACATCCTGTCGTAGTCAATAGTATCGCTTCGCACCATGGTGATACAGAGGCCACATCGGTAATTTCCGTGCTTGTCGCTGCCGCCGATGCATTGTCTGCGGCACGTCCGGGTGCACGTCGTGAAACCCTGGAAACCTATATTCACCGTCTGGAAAAACTCGAGGAAATTTCAGAGTCATTTGAAGGCGTTGAAAAGTCCTACGCGATACAGGCAGGACGCGAGATTCGTATCATTGTTCAACCGGATATTATTGATGACGCAAAGTCCTTCCAGCTTGCGCATGATATTACCAAGAAGATTGAAGATGAACTGGACTATCCTGGAAATATTAAGGTCACAGTTATTCGCGAAACACGAGCTGTTGAGTATGCAAAGTAAAAGAAAGCGGCGATCAGCCGCTTTCTTTTACTATCTGCCGATGTTTACTGAGACAGGTTTACTGTAGTAAACAAAAGTTGACGTTTTTTTAAGGAAAAGAGAGGTTTATATGAAATTATTATTTGTCGGAGATATATACGGGAGAACAGGGCGGGAGATGCTTGAGGAATATTTGCCCAAAATGAAGAACCGTTATCATCCGAACCTGACGATTGTAAATGCTGAAAATTCAGCCCACGGAAAGGGTATAACGAAGAAAATTTATACTCAATTACTGGAAATGGGAGCAGACATCCTGACAATGGGCAACCATACGTGGGACAATCGTGAAATTTTTGAATTTATCGATGATGCGAAGAAAATTGTTCGACCGGCAAACTTTCCGGAGGGCACACCGGGTACCGGAATGCGCATCATCCAGGTTAATCAGTTGTCAGTTGCTGTTATCAATCTGCAGGGGCGTGTTTTTCTACCCCCAATTGATGATCCGTTTCGCACTGCAGACCGGCTTATTACTGAAGCACGGAAGAAAACGAATTTCATTTTCGTCGATATTCACGCTGAAACAACGAGTGAAAAATTGGCGCTGGGCTGGTATCTCGACGGTAGAGTTTCTGCAGTTATCGGGACGCATACCCATGTCCAGACAGCTGATGAGCGCATATTCCCTCAGGGTACAGCTTTTCTTTCCGATGTTGGCATGACCGGTCCTTACAATGGAATTATTGGTGTTGAAAGAGCAGCGGTAACCAAAAGGTTCCTGACCGCAATGCCGGTACGGTTCGAAAGTGATCAGGGGCCAGGGCAGCTCGGCGCGGTGCTCATATCGATTGATAATCAGTCGGGCCGTGCTGTAAAGATCGAAAGAATATTGATCAACGATGACCATCCCTTTTTTGATTGATGGCCTTCGGACCGAAAGGGCTAGTGAATGGGTGGATAAATGTCAGGCATAGTCATCCTGCTGAGGAATATAGTTTATTATGGGCAATCCTCATAAGGAGATGACAATAGGAAAATGGACGTGTTGAAAGTTTCAGCAAAATCTATACCTAACTCTGTTGCCGGTGCCCTTGCACATGCAATGAGGGAGCAAAAAACGGCAGAAATTCAGGCGATCGGGGCCGGTGCCCTGAATCAGGCGGTCAAAGCGGTGGCGATTGCCAGAGGTTTTGTCGCCCCCAGCGGACTAGATCTGATTTGTATTCCGGCTTTTACTGATATTTTAATTGACGGCGAGGAGCGAACGGCGATCAAATTAATCATTGAACCGCGCTGATTTGCGGAAAACATGTGTAGCCCATTAATCTGGAAATGCGGATGCTCTTATCGTTCAATCGATCAACAAACAAGAAACCGGGCCTTTTCACCCGGTTTCTTTTATTGTAAAAAATTGTATTGTATGATATCATAACAATATAAAATAGAAATCGAAATGATAAGGGGACGAACACGTTGACGGAAAAAAGTGTCTGGAAGATTAACGGATTTATTGGTATGTTGGCTATTTTGCTGCTGGTTGCTCTTGGTGCGGGTGCAGCGGCTTTACAGATTATTTGGGCGGCGCTGGTCTTCTGGTTTTTCGCAATTGTTTTGATTACAGGGCTAACGATCATTCCACCGAACAAAACAAAAGTCGTTACTTTTTTCGGACGTTACAGCGGAAGTGCCCGTGACAATGGAATTTACTTAACGATTCCGCTGACCACGCGAAGAACCGTATCGCTTCGAGTACGTAATTTTAACAGCCAAAAACTGAAAGTCAATGATGTTGAAGGCAATCCTATAGAAATCGCTGCGGTTGTCGTTTTCAAAGTTGTAGATTCCGCTAAAGCTTTATTTGATGTCGATAATTATCGCCAGTTCGTCGAAATTCAGAGCGAGACCGCCGTTCGCCATATCGCGTCCCAATATCCTTACGATAACTTTGAAGAAGAAGGCTTTTCACTCAGAAGCAACGGAGCGGAAATCTCAAAGTTGTTAAAGGAAGAACTGCAGGAAAGACTTGTCCTCGCCGGAGTCGAGGTGATTGAAACCAGACTGACTCATCTGGCTTATTCAACGGAGGTAGCTCAGGCTATGCTGCAACGTCAGCAGGCTTCGGCAATCATTTCCGCCCGCCAAAAAATTGTGGAGGGTGCCGTTGGGATGGCTCAGATGGCGATTCAGCGACTCGAGGATGAACACGTTCTTGAACTCGATGAGGAACGCAAGGTTAATATGGTTAACAATCTGATGGTTGCCATTGTTTCAGACAAAGCAACGCAGCCGGTGATCAATACTGGAAGCCTGTATTAATAAATGGGGCTTTTCGATGGCTAAGAAAAAAAGCTTTTTATTACGAATCGATCCCGAGCTATATGTTACTCTGCAGCAATGGGCGGATGATGAGTTTCGCAGTGTGAATGCCCAAATTGAATTTCTTTTGCGCGGAGCTGTCAGGCGTTCGGGAAGAAAAGCAGACGGAGAAGACAAGGACTCTGACGAATGATTGCAATGATAAAAGCATTGCAATCAATAGATAAAACGTTTCCACTATTATTTAGTGTATACTATTCATGAATTGACAAATAGGGGGGCGGATGATGACACGCGTGGGAGATTTAATGACCAGAGAAGTGATTACGGTTCATAAAAATGATACAATTCAAACACTGATCAAAGTGATGATCAGGAGCAGAATAGGCGGCGTTCCGGTTGTTAATGAGAGAAGTATACTGACAGGATTTATCAGCGATGGGGATATTCTTCGTGCTATTGCTCCAAAACGGCAGAATATTTACGATTTTTACAGCATAATTTCGGCTGTCAGAGTAGAAATTAGGCCTGAATTGTTAAAGGATCTTCTTGAAAAAAATGTGAAAGATCTGATGAAAAAAAAGAATATTCACTCCGTTTATGCGGACAATGAACTAGACGCTGTTCTGCGGGCACTGTCGCATGCGCATATCAAAAAAGTCCCTGTCACAGATGATGAAAAGCATGTTGTCGGTATCATCAGCCGCAGTGATATCATCCGCCATGTCGGTGAACAGGCAGTCAATTATAAATAAATTGCTGGAAGCTTAATAATTATTGCAATCGATACAAAAAGAGCAGAAGGGAAGGACAATTCTCTTCTGCTCTTTTCCTATAGAGAGGAACGTGCCCTACTGATAGGATTCGGCGCAGTATCGGAATGCAGAATACATAGATTGAAATAAGAAATTTCTGTTATGGGCTAAAATGTCCATCAGGCACATATTCCTACCATATGGCATGTGGATCTAATATATTTACAGCAGCATGATCTGCTGCACGAATAATCAGTCAGAGTTCTGAATACAGCATCAACTTAAAAATGATTGAAAGGCTAATATATTGATCACGCATTCAGGTTTCATTAGAAAATGTTTGTTCTGAGATGTTTGTTCTGGCTGAAAATCCGTAGTCTCTTGGTTTTACCTTGCTCGCAGCGGGCATATTGCGGAGCACGGGCGTCAGAGCCACGTAAACTGAGTAGAAGAGAAATCCAAAACTTGAGAAGGTAAATATCGCACTGGGCCCAAACAGAGCGCTGAATGTCCCGCCTGCGAGTGCACCGAGCGGCATCATGCAGGTTGCAATGCTTGCCACGACTGACATAACACGTGCCAGAAGATCTTTAGGTACGAGATTCTGCATCACCGTGGCATTAATTACATTATTACAACCAAGCGGAATCAAGCTTGCAGAAAACAGCAATATTCTCATCAGGCTGTTTGGAGTCAGAGCTGCGCTGATCCATAGGCAAAAACCGATCAGATAGCCGAATGTCAGCATTTTTCCGACAGCGATTTTTTCAAAGAATCCTGCACACAGCGCACCAACGAGGCTGCCGACAGCCATTCCGGCCAGCATCAGTCCATAGATCCATGAACCTCCGAGAAAATTAGCATAGGAGGGAAGCGATGCTGTCAGTGCGCCGAGAGAGAAATTCGTGACTTGTCCGGAGATGATCATTCTTCCGATCACTGAGTGAAAAACAATATGAAATCCCTCTTTGAGATCAGAAAAGTAGATCCGAATCTGCTGATGGACCGAAGTCCTGTGAACAGATTGCGAGGCACTCGGAAGTGAAAGCATTGAAAAAAGAATCACAGCGATAAGAAATGTGATGATATCAGCCGTGTAGATGGAAATCGCCCCAACAAGTGCAACAAGGACGCCGCCAACCGCATTGAAGACGGACTCGGTTCCCTGATAAGCGAGGGCCATAGCCGAATTCGCCCGAACTCTCTGTTCTTTCTTTAGAATATGGGGGATGAGCGCATTCTCTGCGGGGAAGGAAAACTGGCTTAGAAAAGAAACGATGGGCATAACGACGAGGATGAGGGTCACAGAGAGCCTGCCGCTTAAAGAAGCAATAGGAATCAGGGAGAGGATAGCAGCCTGAAGGAACTGAGTGGTGATCAAAAGCTTTTGTATCGAATACCTGTCAAGAATGGGGCCGACGGTAAATTGAAAGGCACGTGGAAAGAGCGTCAGGAAACCGGCAAGACCGGAATAAAAAGCCGATCCCCCCAACCTGTAGACGAGCCACATTGCAGCTACATAGTACATGCTGTCACCGATATTGGCAATCAGCCGCGCAGAGAAAAGCAAACTAAAATTCTTATTGTGCAGTAAGCCGTTCAATTTTCAGGACTTCCTTTTTGTCGATGAGAAAGCTAAAGCTAGAATATGAACCCGCCTTCAATCATCTTCATTTCGGAAAATTATAACACATTTATACAGTAATATGGATAATAGATTCATGAAAATAAATGATTTATCTAAATATTGTCCTGAAAAAATAGAAGCTTTACTCAATCTGTAATGTATTCAATGAATCTGCGTGTTTCTGGACGTAGACCATTTCACCGCCATAGTGCCCGGTCAATGTGAGTGTAACCGAACCGGCCAGACAGAGAATCAAAACTGCGGGGGCAATAACTCTCTTTTTAAAAAGAGAGTTAAAAATTTTGAGTGCAACCGCCGCACCAAATAGCAATAAAGTTATTGTTGCATAGGCCTTATGAATGTGCACGAGTGAGCGGTAGCTGTTGCCCCAGTGTGAATACGCAAATTGTTCGGCGCCGTCACCTGATAAATAGGCAATAATACCTGAAAGGAAACCCAGGGATAATAGCAGCAGGGCTGCTCTGTCAAAAAAGTCCTTCTTCCAGATAGCGATTATTTGGAATGCTGTTCCGACAATTAACAGTGCAATTGGAAAATGGACAAGCAATGGGTGAAGCGGTGTTCCAAACACATGAATCATCTCCTTTTGCTTACTGATTCAGCTTACAAAAGGAAACTGAAAAAGAACTGAATTACTCTGCGCTTGCCAGGACGGGCAAACTTACTGTGAAGGTTGTACCGAGTTCCATAGCACTATCAGTGGTGATCGTCCCTTTGTAGGCACTGACGATCTCACTGGCGATTGACAGGCCCAAACCGCTGCCGCCGCTTTGTCTGGCTCTGCCTTTTTCTACCCGGTAAAACCTTTCAAAAACATGTTCTCGCTCTTCTTTTGCGATACCAATACCGGAGTCTTTTACTGAAAAGTTTAACCGCTTTTTATCGCTATTAATCCATATGCTTAATTCAATCCGATCGTATTTTTTTGTATACTTCAAAGCATTGTCAAGAAAAATAGTGAACAGCTGTTTGATTTCCAACGGATTGGCCAGAAGATAAACTTCTTTCTCGGGAATATTACCGGTAAATACTTTACCCTCGTCAATAGACCTTTGTTTGTAAAAGGTGATCATTGGGCGGATCATGCGAATCAGCGGAAAAGTCTTTTTTTCCGCCGTCAATCCGTGGTTGTCGGCACGGGCTAAAGAGAGCAGCTGGCTGATCAGCTTGTCCATGTCTTTAACTTCCGCTTTCAAGTCAACGAGTGTTTCCTTTGAAGACTCAGATAATCGTCCTTTCTCTTCTGCTTCAAAAAATTCCAGCGATGCTGAGAAGACGCTGAGCGGTGTCCGCATTTCATGGCTGGCATCAGCGACAAATGCGCGCTGCTTCTCAAAATTTCGCTTGACAGGAAGCACAGCTCGTCTGGCAAGGAAATGGGCAATGATCACGGAAAGTGTTGCGGCGCATATACCCATTACAAACAAAATTCTGAACCACCATTCAATCTGCTCATGCGTTTTAATGATTTCTTTGGCGATGACGATATATCCAGTCTGTACTCCCTCATGCATAACAGGTTCAATTGCATAAATAATCAATGTATTATGCCCAGAAGATTCTTTAGTCTGTACGATTCCGGTGTATTCCCTGCTTTTCAGCTTTGAAAGAAGAGTGTTCCTTAAGCTCGTTGGCAGTGATCCTCTGTACACAATATCCTTGCCATCTTCTGAAAGAAATGCGGATAAGTAGAGCGAATGCCTGAAAGGGCCGCCCTCAAGGTGATGTGTATCAGCAAATTCAATGGCCTGATCATGGGCAAGATCGTCAACTTGCCAACTTACAGATTGATAAATCATATTCTTAAAAACAAAAAATAAAATAAAAAAAATTGCTGCAAGGGTCAGAAAAAACCAGAGACTGTAAGTCATTGTCAATTTTCTCTCCAGCTGCTTAAACATTGTCGCCCATCCACATGTAACCGAACCCGCGGATCGTTTTTATATAGCTGTTTCGCTTGGTTTGGCCCAGCTTTTTTCTAAGAAGCTTGACGAAAGCTTCCATCGTATTATAAGTGACTTCGCTTTCTTCTTCCCATACTCTGGAAATAATCTGATCCTTCGAAAGAATTCTCCCGGTGTTTTTGACAAAATAAACAAGCAGCTGAAATTCTCTCGGTGTCAGGATAATTGTCTCACTACCCCGTATGATCGTGTGATTCGCCAAATCAATAGTCAGGTCGTGGGAAGTGATAATATCGTGATCGATCGGGAAAAAGTTTCGCCTTGAAAGAGAGCGGATACGTGCGAAGAGCTCTTCGAAAGCGAACGGCTTGGCCAGGTAGTCGTCAGCACCGGCATCCAGTCCGCTCACCCGGTCTTCCAGCCCGCTTCTTGCTGTCAGCATCAATATGGCGCCGCTGTAACCTTCGCTTCGAAGAGTCCTGCTGACCTGAATGCCGTCGCGTTCAGGCAGCATCCAGTCCAGAACAATCACGTCATAGTCGCCGGTCAGTGCCTGATCGCAGGCACTGATTCCATCTTCAACCCAGTCGGCGGTAAACTGTTCCTTTTTAAGCATTTTGACGATTAATTTTCCTAAACGTTGATCATCTTCCGCAAGCAATATTTTCATGACTTAACCCTCATTTTCAACATCTTTATTCTATTATTATATATAAAGTTCGGGTGGTTAAAAAGGGTATGACTTTTTCTCCATTTTCAGCTGAGTTGAGATCTCTTTCAATAAAAAGGTGAGTTTGCTATAATTTACTGATGATACTAATTTCTAAATAGGTTGTTCGAAAAGCCGTCGAATGATAAACAGCGAATTTTTTTATTAACTCGTTTTTCCTGTGTCGTCTTTTCGTACGGACTTTAATTAAAGGGGGATCTGCTGTGGTTGAGTCAAAGTTCAGCAAAGTGGATTTTTCGAAATACTTTCAACCGCCTTCTCTGAAAGACGCACGGAGACGTCGCAGAGAGCCGGTTCATATTATAAATGATTTCAGTATTCCGGAAGAAATGAAGACCATTGGCAAGGGTAGAAAATACTTGATTGAGACATATGGATGCCAGATGAATGAAGCTGATACCGAGGTGATGGCGGGCATTCTCGAAAAAATGGCTTATCTTGAGACCGAAGATGCCAGCCAGGCTGATGTGATTCTGATCAACACTTGTGCGATCCGTGAAAATGCGGAGAACCGGGTATTCGGACACATTGGGCGTATGAAGCAGCTGAAACTGGAGAAGCCGGGACTGATTATTGGACTGTGCGGCTGTATGGCACAGGAAGAAACCGTCGTCAACAAGGTATTGCAAACGTACCCACAGGTTGATCTGATTTTTGGTACGCATAATATTCACAGATTGCCGCAGCTGCTGCAGGAGGCCTTGTTCAGCAAGGAAATGGTCATTGAGGTCTGGTCCAAGGAAGGTGATGTCGTTGAAAACCTTCCGATCGCAAGGCACGGACACTTTCAGGCGTGGGTCAATATTATGTTCGGCTGCGATAAGTTCTGTACGTACTGCATTGTGCCTTATACCCGTGGCAAAGAACGGAGCCGCCGTCCCGAAGAAATTATCAATGAAGTACGGGATCTGGCGCGGCGCGGATACAAAGAGATTACACTGCTCGGACAGAATGTCAACGCATATGGGAAAGATTTAAAGGATCTCGATCATTATGGTCTTGGCAAGCTGATGGATGAAATCCGGAAAATTGGAATTCCTCGCGTCCGCTTTACAACAAGCCATCCAAAAGATTTCGATGATCATTTGATCGAGGTTCTCGGCAAGGGAGGGAACCTCTGCGAACATATTCATCTGCCTGTCCAGTCTGGAAATTCGGATATTCTGAAGATCATGGGGCGCGGCTATACGCGCGAACGTTATCTGGATCTTTTTCACAAGATCAGAAATGGAGTTCCGAACGCCTCTTTTACAACAGATATTATTGTTGGTTTTCCGAACGAAACGGAAGAACAGTTTGAAGATACCCTGTCTCTTGTAAAGGAGTGCCGCTTCGACGGAGCCTACACTTTTATCTATTCACCGCGTGCGGGAACGCCTGCAGCGCGGATGAAAGACAATGTGCCGATGGATGTCAAAAAGGAACGGTTGCAGCGCCTGAACCGGCTGGTAGACAAGCTGGCCGCTGAAAGTAATGCCCAGTATCAGGATCAGGTTGTGGAAGTACTGGTCGAAGGTGAGAGCCGCAAGAATGCTGACGTGCTCTCAGGACATACCAGAACCAATAAAGTCGTCAATTTTACCGGTCCAAAATCATTGATCGGGCAACTTGTCAATGTGAAAATTACCGACGCAAAGATGTGGTCACTGGACGGGGAATGGCAGAAAGAACCCGAGGTAGCCGGGCGATGAACGATTATTTTTCAAATGAGGAAATTCTGGCAAAAGCGAAAGAAGTTGCCAAACACTTGTCTTCTACGGAACAGGTCAGGTTTTATAAACAAGCCGAGGAAAAAATCAGTGCGAATCAGAAAGTGCAAGCCTTGGTTGATGAAATAAAAAAATATCAGAAAGAGTCTGTCAATCTGCAGCACTTTCAGAAGCATGAAGCATACAGGCAGAATGAGGCAAAGATTGACGAGCTTCAAAAGGAGCTGGACAGCATTCCTGTTGTCATGGAATTTAAACAGTCACAGGGTGAAGTCAATGATTTTCTGCAGCTGATTGTAAACCTTGTTTCCAGCCGCATTACAGATTCGGGGGAAAATAGTTCGGAGAATATAAAATAGTATTTTAACCGGTAATAGCTATGGATGTCTGCAAAGCCCTGATAAAGAAGAAATTGCCCAACCTTTGGGCGCAGACTAACGGATAGTTGTGAGAGCGATAGATGGTTTTCTCGTGCTTAACTTGTCGCAGGCGCATTTCCAAAGATGGTACATGCATGTTCTTAGTTCAGTCCTCTGTCACCTGGTTCCTTATACCGCTTTTTCTAAATTTGCATATGCTTTCTGTATCAAAAACTCCTTGATGTACAGGGAGTTTTTTTTTCACATGTGTCATTCGCCTTGCATAACATGACAATGAAGAAGGCAAAGGAGGTTTGGACTTTTGGCAGATTATAGAGAAATTATCACAAAGGCCATTTGCGGAAAAGGGAAGAAATCCAGCCAGTCCGCGCATACCGTGACTCCGGCGCACAAACCCTCTAACATCCTGGGGTGCTGGGTCATCAATCATAAATATAAAACGGAATATCAGAAGGATGTAGTCATTGTCGAAGGGACTTACGATATCAATACGTGGTATTCCTACAATAACAATACACGGACGGAAGTCGCCTGTGAAACGGTCAGCTATCGTGACAAGGTACAGCTGAGTCTTCGCGACAAAAACCTGATTTCCGATAAAGTGGAATGCACATGCCGGCCGCTGCAGGAACCGAATTGCCTGGAAGCGAAGATATCGTCAAGCGGCAACAGAGTAGTGGCTCACGTTGAACGGGAATTCCTCGTTGAAGTGATTGGTGAAACCAAAGTCAAGGTGCAAGTGGATGACGATGGCTTGGTTGAAGCAACCCTCGATGACGATGATGATGATGATGAACTTGAGAAAGAATTAAGCGGACTGGATTCCGAATTGCTCACAGATGAAGACGAAGATGAATAAGACTGAGAGGGAGAGCTGACTCCCCCTTTTTTGTGCACGATAAGAAAGTGTAAAATTGGAGATATCACAGGATTTACAACTGTGGTATCTCTTTTTAAGATGAGTGTAGAATTTTGAAGAAGTCGACATCCCTGATTTGGCTTATTTTTCCTGCTTGAGGTCATATGGTCATCGCTCAATTGGACAAAATTGGAAATGAAGTTTTTTATTTGTATTTGTTTAAATTCAACTGAATAGGGCCATAAGTTAAGCCAATTTTAAAGGCTCTATCAAATCAATGAAAGTTCAGCCCAAAGTTATGATAAAAAATCATTTGTGACCAACTACATATAAAAACCGGAATTCAAACTTTTTCCACAAAAAAAGAACGGTTTTTTTCGTTCTTTTTCGCTGTGTCAGATGATTATGTCGGGTGGCTGCTGTTCTCGATCGCTTTCCTGAGCCGCGCTACAGAGTCAAAGAACGCTTTTTTTTCGTCCGGAAGCAGATTCTGATGGCCGTATCTGACTTTTTGATAGTTTCGAACAAGATCCTGATCTGGAAGATGATCGAGACGCTGCAGCCACTCCGTCAGTGATTCCGAGAAATGGCGGCCTGACCCAGCTTTTTCTGCAATTTTCTGGAGATAAAAAATCGCTTTTCTGACTGGGTCTCTTGGCGCTAAGAGATGGCCGAAGAACTGCCTCTTTTCTTTCTTTTCCCCAAATGTGTCTGACTGTACAGCCGATGAGACTGACGCATTGATTTTTATGTCCGCAATACGGAGTTTTCTTTTTCGCAGCCACAGGTAGAAAGTGATAACCAGAATTGTGACCAATGCAAGTGCGATCCACAATCCGTAATGATGCTGCGGATAAATAGGGTGACTCGTTCGATTGCTACTTTCCTGGTTGGCGTTCGAATTCTGCAGTGCTTTCATGGGTTTGATGAGCCTATTCGAATTAGCAAAGTGATTCAGGAAAATCCAGCAAGCATTAAAAATGCTATACAATGCGTTTTTTAAAAGAACATTGAATAGTAAATCATAGATCCATATGAATAAAGGTTTAAGCATGGAGACTATCAATGCCAGGACCGCTGCAGCGAAAATAAACATTGCTGTCAGACCAGGCATATATCGGTTTTCACTGCGATTTTCTACGACCAGGAGAACGTTTAAAACAATCAGTTCTGCCAACAAAACCAGAAAAATAAAGTTGCGATGGCCGATTGGGAAAAAAAGATAATAATAGATGGCTGCAGAAGCAGAAATCAGGAAAAGCAACCATAAGTGGGCCGCATCGCGCCTTTCCAGGCCAATAGATGAAAAATATAGAAAGAGAATTGCGATCAGGCAGGATGGCAGAAAAAGGATATGAAAAAACAGAAAAGCGGCTAAACCAATTGCGACCGAAAGTATCAGAATATTTGACAGTGCAGCCTTTTTCCATTTAAAAAGGCTGACCATAAACGTCGATTGAATGACGGCAAGCACTGCGAGCGGTAAAAAGACCGCCCACTTTGCCGGGCTTAAAGGAAACAGTACTAAATAAGAAAATAGCAAGCAAAAACATGAGTATAAAACTAATGGAAGAAACGGTTGCATTTTAGTCAACGGCTGCACCTCCTGTTTCCATGATCGGAATGAATGCAGCTGAATGTTCTGAAAGCATCAGCTGATAGATCGAATGGCCGTCCGTCAGCAGAGAGTGGAGTTGCTCCCGTACAGTACCCGAAGGATCAAGATCAATGATAAAGATCATCCGTGCGCCGGTCAGACGGGTGCGAATAGCCCGTATCACGCGGTCGACCGGCGTTTTTATTTGCCATTTCTGCATGAATGAAAAGAACTCCAATGCTTTTTTCAGTTGACCGACACCCTGATTTTCCTCAAGGACGGTCATTAACGAAGGCCCCATTGGTTTATTGTTGCAATAGATATCATACGGGTAATGGTGTTTGCACGCATATTCCGCCATAAACGCTGCAGCTGAGAGCTGCCTTTCAAAATCCTCCGTTGTCTGAGTCACGTGGTAATTGGGCGTGGACAAAAATAAAAATGTCCAGGACACCTGAGCTACTTTTTCAAACGTCTTTGTTTGAAGTTTTCCAAGCCGGGCACTTGCCTTCCAATGAATGTGCCTGAATGGATCTGAATGTGCATAATCCCGAATCCCGGCGGGCAGTGTGTAGTCTTTAAAAAGTGACTGTGAAGCAGGATCGAACCCAAGATTTGCGGGCACGATCCGGTTCAGGCTGTGAACAGGTTCTGGTTTGGGATAGACAATGATGCGGGTTCTGATCATTTCATTTGGTCTGAGCGTGCACCGGAACACATGAAAGGGATCCTCGCAGACGATCTCCAGTGTGCGGATTCTGGCTATACCGCGCTGAAGCGCGGTTACCGGGCAGCTGACCTCTGCTTTTTGTTTTGCCCGCATGGCTATTGCAAAACGAAACGTATGTATAGGAATCCCGGTGGGTGCTGCGGCCAGGCTTACGTTCTTGTCTGTGGTCAGCTGCCCGCGGGCAGAAATGAATGGGAGGCCCGAAGTATTGACGAATGTCAGGACAAACTGACTGCTTTCGCCAGTGGAAAGATGTAGAGGCGAGCCTGAGTTGTCCAGGTAAAAATGAGCAATAGTATACTTCAAATACTTTTTTGACAAATAAGCGAGACACAATAAAAAAAGGCCTGTAAGGAGAAGAAGCAAAGTATTCATGAAAAATCCAAGTAAGAAGAAGATCAAACCAAGTGAATAGAGGAATGTCTGAATCTGAGTTTTCTGATCTTCGACGGACCAGTTCATGGATGGCGGACACCCGATTCCACAGGAACTTCAATCTGTTCCATCAGCTGATTCATGATTTGCTGTTTTGTCGTATGCAGATCTCCCTCCATCGACAAGACAAGCCGGTGTGACAGGATGACCGGCGCCATCTCTTTTACATCTTCAGGTACAGCGAAATCTCTCCCGCTTAAAAATGCTTTGCCCTGGACGCCGTGCATTAACGCGAGCGTGCCCCGCGGACTGGCGCCGCTGGCGATCCACTCATGATTTCGGGTCGCACGGACGATTTTCAATAAATAGTCTTCGATCTGTCCGTCAATCTGTACATGTTTTACCTTTTCCTGCAAAGACAAGATTGCATCAGGCGTAAAAACGGGCTTAAGACCTTCGAGCGGATCGTTTTCACGGTATAGGTGCATCATTTCTTTTTCTTCATTTAATGAAGGATATCCGGCCGAAATCTGCATGAAAAAGCGGTCCATCTGGGCTTCGGGGAGGGTGAATGTGCCCTGGGATTCAATCGGGTTCTGAGTGGCAACGACCATGAAAGGCGCATGGATAGGCAGCGTCTCGCCCTCAATCGTTACCTGACGCTCTTCCATCACTTCAAGCAGGCTGGATTGGGCACGCGGTGTCGCACGGTTGATTTCATCCGCCAGCAGAATATTTGTCATCACCGGACCCAGTCTTGTCTCAAACTCCTGACTTTTCGGATTAAAATATTGGATGCCTGTGATGTCTGAAGGAAGAATATCAGGCGTGAACTGAATGCGTTTGAAGGTCCCCTTTATTGATTTGGCCAGGGCTTTTGCCAGCATCGTTTTTCCCGTGCCGGGCACATCCTCCATCAACAGATGGCCGCGACAGATCAGCGCAATCATCATATATTCAACAAGCCTGTCCTTCCCGACAAGGACTTGTCGCACATTCTCTTTCAACTGTTCAAGTTCGTTGATCATGTAAACCCGACCTCCTAGCGTTCTTAGTTTCATTTATTATAACATTGAAGTTCTCCTTATGGCCGTATGCCTCTGTAAAAGTCGTTGGTATTGATGCACGGCAAAGTATCCCGCCCGGCCGTACACGTGTGCTATAATAAAATGATGAACACAAGAGGCCGGGGTGGAACACGGATGAGCTATACACCAATGATTCATCAATATTTGGACATTAAAGCGCAGTATCCGGACGCTTTTTTATTTTTTCGTCTGGGTGATTTTTATGAACTTTTTTTTGATGACGCAGTGAAGGCTTCAAAAGAGCTGGAAATCGCACTGACGTCGCGCAATGGGGGCAAGGATGAATACATACCGATGTGCGGTGTGCCCTATCATGCCGTCAAACAATATATCAAAGTCCTGATCGACAAAGGGTACCGGATTGCGATCTGCGAGCAGATGGAAGATCCGAAGCTTGCCAAGGGTATGGTGAAGCGGGAAGTCATCCAGATGATTACGCCGGGCACTATTATGGAAGATGGATCGCTTGAACCGAAAAAGAACAACTATTTGGCAGCGCTCAGCGTATTTGGCGACGGCTCGTTTGGCTATGCAATGAGCGATCTGACAACCGGTGAAACAAAAGTGACGATGATTTCCACCTGGGATGGTGTGGTTGCGGAGCTGGATGCCAATGATGTCCGAGAGATTGTGCTTGATCCTGCCCTTGATCAGGATAAGAGGAAATGGCTGACGGACAGGCTGAATGTGACTCTGTCGGAAGATGCCAACGATGCCGTACCTGAACAGCTGAAAGCTATCGCTTCAGGCATTGATCAGGAAAAATTGCTGCGACCGCTTGGCCGGTTGCTGAACTATCTGGTTACGACGCAGAAACGGTCACTGGATCATCTTCAGCAGGCTGATGTTTATCACATCAATGAATATATGATGATCGACCCACACTCCCGGCGTAATCTTGAATTGACTCAGACGAATCGTGACAAAAAGACATATGGCTCGCTACTGTGGCTGCTTGACGACGTTAAGACGGCAATGGGCGGCAGACGGCTAAAACAATGGATTGAAAAGCCGCTTCTGAGTGAAGAAAAAATCGAGGAACGGCTTGCCGCGGTTACCGCGCTGAAAGCACATATGCTGGAACGCGAGACAGTGCGAGCGTCGCTGAATGAAGTGTACGATCTTGAACGCCTGGTCGGAAGGGTTTCTTTCGGTAACGTGAATCCGCGCGAAGTACTCCAGCTGAAACGGTCACTGGATCAGGTGCCGGCGATCAAAAAAACGCTTGCGGAAATTCCGGATGAGTCGCTGGAAGCGTACGGAAATGAAATGGATCCTTGCGAAGCTGTCCGGTCGCTGATCGGGAGGGCAATTGTTGACGATCCGCCTTTTTCTACGGCAGACGGCGGAATGATCAGGAAAGGATACGATGAGACTCTGGATCGTTACCGCGATGCTTCGAAGAATGGTAAACGCTGGATCGCTGAGCTTGAAGCGAAAGAGCGGCAGGAGACAGGCATTAAATCACTGAAAATCGGTTATAACCGCGTATTTGGCTACTATATTGAAGTTTCCCGTCCCAATCTGAAGCTGCTACCCGAAGGCCGCTATGAACGGAGACAGACCTTATCCAATGCCGAGCGCTTTATTACTCCGGAACTTAAAGAAAAAGAGCGGGTTATTCTGGAGGCAGAAGAAAAGCGGGTCGGTCTTGAATATCAGCTTTTCAGTGATGTGCGTATGAAAATCAAAGAATATGCGGTCGGGCTGCAAAAATTGGCCCGTCTGGTCAGCGGACTCGATGTCCTGCAGAGTTTTGCTTCGGTCAGCGATAAGAACGGTTATATCCGCCCTGACTTTTCAAAAGACCGGATGCTCTCGATAAAAAACAGCCGCCATCCCGTCATTGAACAGGTGATGAAGGACGGGGCATTCGTCTCTAATGATATACATATGGACAAGGCCTGCGATATGCTGCTGATCACCGGACCGAACATGGGCGGAAAAAGCACCTATATGCGCCAGGCTGCGCTAACCGCCATTATGGCTCAGATCGGCTGTTTTGTTCCGGCTGATCTGGCCGTTCTGCCGATCTTTGACCAGATTTTTACCCGGATCGGCGCGGCCGATGACTTAGTCTCCGGGCAGAGTACGTTCATGGTTGAAATGGATGAAGCCAGATATGCCCTGACTCATGCCACACAAAACAGTCTGATTTTGCTTGACGAGATCGGACGCGGGACGTCAACTTATGACGGGATTGCGATTGCCCAGGCGATTGTGGAATACATTCATCAGCATATTTCTGCCAAAACATTTTTCTCGACACACTATCATGAATTGACTTTTTTGGAGGATAAACTACCCAGACTGAAAAATGTTCACGTCGGTGCCATTGAAGAGCATGGCAATGTGGTTTTTCTGCACAAAGTTCTGGACGGCCAGGCTGATAAAAGCTACGGCATCCATGTTGCAAAGCTTGCCGGGCTTCCAGCCGATTTGATCGAACGAGCAGACGAGATTCTGAAGGGACTGGAGAAGGAGAAGGGGACGGGGACGGCTGAACATTCCAGTCAGGCTCCAGCTGTCGTAGAAGAAACTGCTGCAGCTGAAGAATCTTCTAGCGCTGACACCGAGGACGGTGAACCGGAACAGCTTGATCTGTTCGGAAGTCCTGAGACCAGACGCAGTGGCAAAGCGATGAATCGCCGCGAACAGAAAGTCATTCATGAGCTCGGAAAACTGGATCTGATGACGATGACGCCAATGGATGCGATGAACCGGCTGTTTACGCTCCAGAAAGAATTGAAAAAATGAAGTTTTGCCGAGTTGATTTGAAAGAAGGGGTACGAATTGGGTGTAATCCAAAGACTAAGTGAATCACTGGCCAACAAAATCGCAGCTGGAGAAGTGGTCGAACGTCCAGCGTCAGTCGTCAAAGAGCTGGCAGAAAATGCGATTGATGCCGGAGCGACATCAGTCAAAATCGACATCGAAGAAGGCGGCCTGAAAGCGATCAAAGTGACAGATAATGGACGCGGTTTTGCACCTGAGGACTGCCTGATCGCTTTCGAGCGTCATGCGACAAGCAAGATTCATGAGGATTCCGATCTCTTTCATATACACACACTCGGCTTTCGCGGTGAAGCACTGCCAAGCATCGCGGCTGTCTCATACCTGGAACTGAAAACTTCGGACGGCGTGAATTCCGGCACACACCTTGTTCTTCAGGGCGGACATGTTATTCAGTCGGGCCACACGCAGAGCCGGAAGGGAACGGAAATAACCGTTAGCCGTCTTTTCTACAATACGCCGGCAAGGCTGAAATACTTGAAAAGCATTCACACTGAACTTGGAAAAATCACTGATGTGGTTGACCGAATGGCATTATCATACCCGCATGTCCGTTTTATCTTGACGCATGATGACGGTAAAGCTGTTTTCCAGACAAACGGCAGCGGTGAACTGAGCCATGTGCTGGCCTCGATTTACGGTATCCGGACGGCTAAAGCCGCTGTACCGTTTTCCGGTGATTCCATGGACTTTCATATCGAGGGACTGGCTGTGCATCCGCAGATTTCCCGCGCCGGCCGCCAGTACGTCTATATCTTTGTCAATGATCGCTTTATTCGTAACTACCCGATCTTTAACAGTATTTTGGAGGGCTACCATACTTTGCTGATGGTCGGGCGCTATCCGATCTGCGCGATTCATATTAAAATGGATCCTTCGCTGATTGATGTCAACGTTCATCCGGCCAAACTGGAAGCCAGAATCAGCAAAGAAAAAGATCTGTGTGAACTGATCACAAAAACGATCCGTGAAGCTTTTCACCGGCAACGACTGATACCGTCTGTCGACACAAGGGAGCGCCAGCTGCGTCCTCAAAACACCCAGCAAGCGATGGATTTCTCTCCTGACGTCGCCATTGGACCGGATCTTTCTGACGATCATGCTCCTTTCTTCTCATCAGATATGCAATCTATCAGCGGCGAAGAAATTTTTCCTGAACAGGTGCATGAATCCGGAGCAGAAGAATCAGTTGAAAACGAATCTTATCATCAAACTGCGACTACAACTGAAGCGGCTGATCTTAATGGATTTTCAGATGATCACATTCAATCAAACGAAGAACCTGAACCTGCTCGGCGCATGCCGAAACTTTATCCAATCGGACAGATGCACGGCACGTATATTTTCGCCCAAAATGAAGAAGGCCTCTATATCATTGATCAGCACGCCGCCCAGGAACGGATCAATTATGAATATTACCGCGAAAAAGTGGGTGAGAATGCCCGTGAAGTTCAGGAACTGCTTGTCCCGATGACTTTTGAGTTCTCAGATTCAGAATATGAAACCGTGATGGAATATCACGATTATCTGAAAGAGATCGGACTCGATTTCGAACCCTTCGGCGAGCGTTCATTGATCGTCCGTTCACACCCGACCTGGATGCCCAAAGGCCGCGAACCTCAGCTGATTGAGGACACCGTCCAGCAGCTGATTGAAGGCGGAAAAGTCTCAATTAAAAAGCTGCGTGAGGATCTGGCCAAGATGATGTCCTGCAAGCGGGCGATCAAAGCCAATCATTATCTACGTCCGGATGAAATTCAAGCACTGCTTGATTCGCTCAGCAAGGCGAAGGACCCCTTCACTTGCCCGCACGGCAGGCCGGTACTTGTGCACTTTACCCCCTACGAAATGGAAAAGATGTTTAAACGTGTGCAGTAAGGAGGTTCTTGAGAGGGGTATTGTCTATCCGCTCCCATTTTGCCCCCAGAAATATTATTTATCGAGATAAGCCTGAAGATTTGTGACAAGTTCATTCTCCAGATTACGAGTGAAGTGAACATATACATTGACGGTCATTGTAACATCTGAGTGACCTAATCGCGTGCTTACAGACTGAATATCTGCGCCGCTTTCAAGAAGCATAATTGCATGCGTGTGGCGCAGCCCATGAGGTGTGATGTGATGGAGGCTTGTCTTTATCTTTAGCTAGGATTAAATTAATCACCTTGTTGACGCCGTATTCACCCATCTCACGACCGTTTGGAATGATGAGCATATAATCAGAATCAAAGTAGATTTTATGTTTCATGCGCTGCTTTTTTTGCCAAGTCTGATGCGGCTTTAACTGAGCGACGAGTGTGTCATCAACGGCAATTGTGCGGATGCTGGTTGGTGTCTTTGGTGGATGGCGGCCGGTCTTGTCGCGTGACTTCGTGATCTTGATTCGCTTGTGTGCCAGGTCGATATCGTTCCACTTCAGGGCGAGCATCTCGCCTTTCCGCATGCCCGTTCGTAAAAACAGAGAAACCATGATAAATTGTGAAAAGGGGATGTTGCCGCCGCATTCATGAAGATGCTGACTTCTTCTATAGAGACAGCAAAGAGAAAAGTTGCTAAGTACGGTGAAGGAGAATTGTTTTAAAGTGAGAGAATTCTGCACGAATATATCAAGTTAGCTCTTTATGCAGCCTTTTACAATTTGTTTATGGGGAGTATGAAAGATGATTATTAAAGCATCAGTAATGGCTGGGCGCAGATTAAGAGCGGTACCGTTCATGTGTATGTCGGAGCGAAGTTTTTAAAGAAGAAATGACATAATGAAAAAGCCCGGGTCACCGGGTGTACATAATAAGCTATAATGATCCTAAAATATTTATGGAGTAGAGCAAATATGGATAAAACGGATTGAAGTACTTTAATTTTAGTCGGTGGCTATATTGTTCCATAAAAAGAGGGAAGACTTTTTATGTTTAAAAACAAGAAACTGAGTCGGAAAGAGTATGAAGATACAATTCTAGAAAAAGTCTATGATCTTATCCTTGATGAACAAACAAAAGATGATGAACGCGACGAGTTAATTACTTTTAAAAATGATGTTGGAAAAGGCAAAGATTTTGAAAGACAACTAATGAATTTAGCCGAAGGGCTCCGACAAATAGCCGTTAAAGGAATAACAGCTCAAACTAAACTAAGTCCTCGGGTTGGTGAATTTTATATGGAAATTTCAACCACGGGATTGCTTAAAAGAAATCTAGCTAATGGAATTGCTGCAACGGGAATAATTTTTCATTAGAGACAATTTTCTAAGCCGAACAATTTCAATATCTGTGCAAAAGAAGGTAAACTGCTTAACGCGGGCTCCTTTTTCATACATAATAAAAGCCGGTCATTGACCGGTAAATACGCTTACCTTTTATGAAAATCTTATTTGTAAAGACCTTCTTCAATCCTATCATGAACAAAATCATTATTTGGGTCAATTTCAAGGACCTTTTGGGCAATTTTCTTTGCTTCTTCATCGCTTACCATTTCATCAGGCTCATAGTTAAGTCGTAATAAATTGCAAAGAAGCTCTGGATATAGTGGGTCTTTTTCATTACTTAATTCCAACGCTCTCCGTGCATGGTAAAGTTGAACATCTGGTGCTCCATCAAAATTATTTAAGATAAAAGCAAATATGTTATATAACATATTATGCAAAACAGGCGATTCCTTTTCTAGTAAAAGATTGAGAATGACAGTATACCAAATCAAATTATCATTATCGCTGTCGATAAACTCGACGATGTCATCATACAAGTTTGCCGGACTTAAGTTTCTAGCATATGGAATCGCTTTATTAAGCTCGTGATTTTTTAATAACGTGCCTAATTTATTCATTTTCTTTTCACCCACGCATCAGATATTATTGATTTTCCGTCCATATTTCTATAAGTAACTTGTATATATTCATTATGATATTTGTATATCTTTATGAATATCTGATTTTTTCTAGAGCAGTTTTTCCATAAGGTTCTGGCTTCCCTTTCTCAAAAGCCGTCTGCACATATTTTTTAACATGTATTCTCGGTAATCTTTGCCCAAAGATGTTTTGGTTTAGTTATTTTGTTCTGCGTTTTGTGCTAGGCTTGGAGTAAGCCATTATAAAATCTGCCTCTTTCATTTAGAGTTTCGTCGCTCTAATGATAACACCGGATTTTATGATGGTGTTTTATTATCCCAACCTAACTCGCTAATTTGATTTTACAACTGGCCCTATTAATTTTTTTGGCTATCCTTAATAAAAATTATTGAAAAAAAAGTAGAAAATTCATTTACTTTATTTAACAACGGTTGTATGATGATGTAAAAATGATATCACTTTTATATCATGGAGGGATTTTGAAAGAAAAATCCATTTTTAAAATGAATGGTTTTGTAGCACCTTGTCCTTGCGCGTTAATATGCATTATTGGTGGGATTTACTTAGTCATTAATAACCTATCTGTTGGAGGAAAAATAGGCGCGATCGTAGTGATTACTCTTGGCTTAATCATTGCGTGTAATGAATTTTACAAGCGAAAAGTTAAAGGCAAATGATTTAGAAGGAAATCCAATTGAAATTGCTTTAGTGGTGGTTTATAAAGTTAATGATTCAGCTAAAGTATTGTTTGACGTTGAAAACTATGAAAAATTTATTCAAATCCAAAGTGAAACAGGAATTCATCATATTGCGAGTAGATATGCTTATGATTTGTACGAAAATGTTGGCGAAGATACCCTAACTCTAAGACAAAACAGTGATGAAATTGCAGAAGTTCTTGTTAATGATTTACAAAAGAGACTGGATGTTGCCGGTGTCAGTGTGATTGAATCCCGAATTATGCATCTTGCTTATTCTCAATAAATTGCAGCTTCTATGCTTCAAAGACAACAAGCGAATGCCGTTTTATTTGCTCGTAAAGTGATTGTTGACGGAGCAGTGGGCTTGTAAAAGCAGCGATTGAACAGCTTCAAGAACAGGAAATCGTCGAGCTGGATGAAGGAAAAAAGGCACAGATTGTCAATAATCTAATGGTAGCTATTGTTTCGGAGAAGGGAACACAGCCTATTATCAATACTGGGAGTATTTATTAAGGTTGTGATGTAAATGAGTAAACGAAAAGCATTTCCGTTACGGATTGATCCACACCTATACGAAGTCCTAGAAAAATGGTCACAGGACGAACTGCGAAGTGTGAATGCCCAAATAGAGCTAATTTTAAAAGAAGCGGCAAAAAAAGCTGGAAGAATCAAAAAGTAATAATATCATTTGATGGGGTTGAAGCCCTGCTCTCAATCAATAATAAGATTTTACGAAGTAAAGCAGCAAAAAATCTGTGAATCAAGTTTTGTGAAACAAAGCATAGGAGGTAATATGATGCTAAAAATCACAGGGGTATCGAAGCGCTTTGGCGAGAAGGTCGCAGTGGATGCGCTTGATATGACCGTCGCGGGTGGCGAGGTGATGGGGCTCATTGGGCAAAATGGCGCGGGTAAGACCACAACTTTTCGGATGATTCTCAACTTTATCAATGCGGACAGCGGCAGCATCAGCTGGGACGGGGCGCCCATCACGCAGGCGTTTAAGCAGAAAATTGGCTTTCTACCGGAGGAGCGCGGGCTATACCAGAAGATGACGGTCGAGGATCAGATCGTCTATTTCGCGCAGCTGCACGGAATGAAGCGCGCGGACGCTCGGGCGAAACTCAATAACTGGATGACGCGGCTTGAGGTCGTGGGGAAAGCTACGGATAAGGTGCAGGCGCTCTCCAAGGGAAATGCGCAGAAGGTGCAGTTCATCGCGACAC
This sequence comes from Sporolactobacillus pectinivorans, assembly GCF_002802965.1. Lineage (NCBI taxonomy): Bacteria > Bacillati > Bacillota > Bacilli > Caryophanales > Sporolactobacillaceae > Sporolactobacillus > Sporolactobacillus pectinivorans. The sequence continues at coordinate 1,992,664 of NZ_NXGA01000001.1, forward strand.
TGATTCACGAGCCAGAGTTTTTGATTTTGGATGAGCCTTTTACGGGGCTTGATCCAGTCAATACCGAACTCCTTCGCAATGAAATCAAGCGGATAAAGGAGCAGGGTTCGGTGGTTATCTTCTCCAATCACAATATGAGCGATGTGGAGCTTCTTTCGGACAATCTGACGATGTTGAAAAATGGCAAGACCGTGCTGCAGGGAGGTGTGCAAGCCATTCGCGAGTCCTATGGTCGCACGCGGGTTTATCTGGAATCGGATATTTCCGATGAAGAACTACGCGACTTTGCAGGCGTACAGTCGATCAAAAAACAGGCGGGGGGTCGTGTGGTGAAAGTCGCTGACGAGGCGGTCGGACACGAGATTTTCAAGCGCGTGAGTGCGTCTGGATACGTGCAAGCCTTTATGCAGGCGCCGCCGACATTGGATGAGATTTTCCGGATGAAGGTGGAACACGACCAGAGCGTTCAACCGTCGGGTAACGAGAGCATTGGAGGTGGCAAATGATGAATCAACTCTGGCTTGTAGCCAAAAACGCTTATCTGAAGCGGCTGAAGTCCTTTAGCTTTTGGGCGCTGGTTATTGGACCGCTCCTTGTGCCTATTATCTCCATCGGAATCTCCTATCTGAACGGCAGTCACGCCACTCCGAAGCTCGCTGTGGTGAATGAACCGGCTCTCGTTCAAGCGCTGAAGCAGGAGAAGTCGATTGATGCGACGATTTCTGAGGTGCCGAGCAAATCTGAGGCGCAAAAGCAACTGAATAATCATGATATTGATGCTTTTCTTACCTTTGATAACAGTACGGAGAAGTTTCAACTGACGGCGACTTCAAAGACGGCTGGGAAATTCGATGAACCGAGTGTTCGGACGGCACTGACGCAGCTCTTGATTGTGAAGCGTGCAGCGCAGGTGCATCTGACGAGTGCAGAAGCCACAGCCCTCTTGCAGCCCGCTCAGCTCTCGATGGTCACTCAAAATGCTGGTGGCAAAACGCTTAACACAACACAGATTGGGGCTAATAGCCGCCTTGCGATTTTCACAGTCATTGTCATCTTTATTTTCCTGACTCTCTACACGGGCGTCATTTCGCAGGAAATCGCGAATGAGAAGTCGAATCGCATCATGGAAATACTGCTCGCCGTGACTTCGAGCCGCGTGCAGTATTATGGTAAGACACTTGGCGTGATGCTGCTTGCGCTTACGCATATCGCAATTTACGCGGTCAGTGGAACGGCTCTATACTTTGGTTTTAAAGACAATAGCGTCGTTAAGCAGGTGACCTCGATGGTGGCGGGGCTGAACGTAGGCTTTCTCGTTTATATTGCCTTGATGACCTTTATCGCGGTAGTGGGCTTCCTGCTTCTTGCGTCCATCATTTCCTCCCTCATCAACGACCAGAGTCAAGCTCAGCAAGCCACGCAGCCTGTGGTCTTTTTAAGCGCGATTGGCTATATTGCGAGTTTCGCGCTGACCGCGAATCCGAGCAATGTTGTGTTACAAGTAATATCCTTTATTCCCTTTCTTTCACCGACCATGATGCCGACGCGCTTCGCGAATCAGGCTGTGGGAGCGGGCGGGGCTTGGATAGCGCTTTTGCTGCAGGTCATCGCTGTGGGCTTGGTCGCCTACTTCGGTGAACGCGTTTATTCGCGAAATGTTCTGTCGTATAGCGAAGGCAACCTTATTCGGCAGCTTTTCCGCAATATTCGCGGGGAACGACGCGGTTCAACTGTTATAGCCTCAACGCTCGAGACGAAAAGCGGCGGTCTCAAAGCGAGCAATGGCGGTGGACGCCAGAGCCTCAATAAGCGATTTGGTATACGCAAACGGTTGATAATTGCAGGAATCATCATCGTGGTTTTAATCCGCCTGTTTCTGAAAAAATAGAAAGTAAATAAACACCTTAAAGATTCAAAATACAAAACTTTTGAGTTTTTTTGTGGTATTTGTGGTAAAAGATAGAAATATTTTGTATTTATGCAGGGAATTTTTCAATAATATGTGGTGAAGTTATTGCTACCAGTAATTTTGCGAAATGGAAGACAAAAGAAGAATAAAACATTCCTTATCCTTATAGGTAGCTAAAACATCTTCAACTAACGGAGTGTTTCACTTAAATAACGATCGGGCGCAATTGTTTAGCAATACCATTACCAAATGATCAACATTTTTTATAAAAACGGAACTTAGATCTGCAGTAAAGAATCCATTTTGATCTTTTTTCAAAATGGATTCTTTTGTTATCGTAAAATATTGCTAGATTGCAATAATGATTAGCCACATGGACATCCGGCGAGCTGAGCTGCTTTTTGAACGCCTCAGCAAATGATGCGGGTGTTTTTGATAACTTGGAATTGAGCCATTTATAGGCAAAATGATCGCATAGAAATGAGCCACATGATTTCCAATTTTTAGCCCATCTTTCCTATGATAGAAAAGTAACCAGCAATTCTACATAAGGGAGAGGGAAAAAAGGATGATCGATATGGCTCTCTATGATCGTATCAAAATTATGAAGGAGGTTGAAGGCCTTTCTCAACGTGAGATTGCGAGAAATTTAGGGATTTCAAGAAATACGGTGAGTAAATATCTCAAACAGAAGGAGCCTCCGACCCTTGCGGTTCGGCAACGTTCGTACGGGAAGAAAGAATACTCAGAGGAAACTCAACGCATTCTGCCCGTCATCGATCAGTGGCTCCTTGAGGATCAAAAACACTGGGTCAAACAGAAACATACGGCGGCGAGAGTTTATCAACGATTGGTCGAAGAATACAACTTCAAAGGATCTGCCTCTAACATTCGTAAACTCGTTGCTCGGAGAAGGCAAAAACAGAAGGAGGTGTTCATCCCCCTTGAGTTTCAATTGGGCCTTCAATTCCAGTTCGACTGGGGTGAGGCGGATATCATCCTGAGCGGGCGGACGCAGAGAATCTTTTTGTTTTGTCTCCAGCTCTCATCTAGCCGTTTACGTTTTGTCCGAGCCTATGCCCATCAGAAACAGGAGGCTTTTTTGGATGGCTTTGTACACGCTTTTGAATTTCTGGGAGGTGTGCCGGTCGAAGGCCTCTTGGACAATTTGAAAACAGCCGTAGAGAAAATTCTGGAGGGCCGGCATCGCCTGGAACAGGAAGCGTTTATCGCGCTCCAGGCGCATTACGGATTCAAAGCCACATTCGCCAATCCCCGAAGGGGAAATGAAAAAGGCCGGATTGAAGGAACGGTCGGTTATGTCCGGCGTAACACACTCGTTCCTTTTCCAGACGTACAGTCCCTGGATGAGCTGAATGACTACCTTCTGGAGTGGTGCCAGAAAGAAGCGGAACACGTCCGTGTTCCGCATACCGATGAAACGGTGGCCCAGGTTTGGGCCAGGGAAAAGCTGACGCTCCATCCCCTACCGGAAACACCGTTTGAAGCCTGCCAACTGGTGTCCTGTCAGGTCAATCAGCTCTCCTTAATTCATGTGGAAACGAATCAGTATTCCGTTCCTTGCGTTTATGTGGGACAGGCCGTCTGGGTCAAGAAGTTCGTGGATCATCTGGTCATTGTGGCTCAGAATCAAGTGATCGCGGAGTATCCTCGTTCTTACGAACGAAATCAGCTGTTCACCCGTCTGGATCACTATCTGGAGGCGCTTCTGAAAAAACCGCGTGCCATCCGAGATGCGCTCCCCTTTCAGAGTCCGCAGATCCCTGAAGTTTTCCGGCAATTTCACCGCAAAATGCGTGAGGCTGAAGGCGCAGCTGGAGACCGCAAATTTATTCGACTTCTACTCCTTCACCGGGACTTGGGTATGGCCACATTGACCGAGGCACTGACCGAAGCGGAACGAAGGCAGAACTTCACGTACGAAGCGGTTTATGAAATCATTCAACAGGTGACCGGCAATGTGACTCGCCTGGCTGGCCAAACTTCGGAAGCCCTGCAGGGCTACAAGGTGAAAGTGACCGATATTAGTCAATACCGACAACTGGTAAGGGGGTGAACGAATGACCACGGAACTTTTATTAGATCATCTGACACGTCAGCTTAGAATGCCAACTCTGGCCAAACAGTACCGGTCTCTGGCACGAGAAGCGGAAGAACATAATCTGCGTTACGAGGACTACCTATTGGCCTTGCTTGAAGCTGAAGCTCAGAGCCGGGAAGAGAATCAGCGTCAGAGACGATTGAAACAGGCCCGCTTTCCCGTGCATAAAACGCTGGACACCTATGATTTCAGCCTGATGCCCAGTTTAAACCGAAATCATTTTCTTACTCTGGCGAAAGGTGAGTTCGTTCAAAAGAAAGAGAATGTGATCTTTCTCGGCAACAGCGGTACCGGAAAGACCCATCTGGCGATTGGCCTGGGTATTGAAATGATTCAAAACGGTTTTAAAACCAAATTTATCACGGCGTCTGAATTAGTCGAAGAGCTGCTTACAGCCTATGAGGAGCAGAAATTAAATGCGCTAGAGAAAAAATGGTTGAAGTTGGATGTGGTCATTGTAGATGAACTCGGCTATGTCCCCTTCTCCAAAACCGGGGCTGAGCTTCTGTTCCAATTCTTCTCAAGCCGATACGAGCGGGCCAGTCTGATTCTGACAACCAATCTGGAATTTAATGAATGGACGAGCTTGTTTGGCGATGAAAAGATGACTGCCGCACTCCTTGATCGGGTCACGCATCGCTGTCACATTCATCTGCTTAATGGGGAATCCTACCGATTCAGGCAGAGTATGAAACGGCAAGAAGACAAAGGGTAAGCCTGGAATTAGCGAAGGTTTAAGGGGGCAATGGCCCTCCCCGGGCCATTGCCCCCTTAAACCCATATTATCCCATTAATGGTATTTCAGTTTCATAAAGTGGCTCACTTTTAATGTGATCACTCTGGCTCAATATCATATTGACAAAAACAGCGGGTAATAAAATTGATGATAGCAGTTGGTGTGGCGGCAGGCAGATGCTATCTATAAAAGCATTTAAACCTCCAGGCAAATTAGGTTATTCACAAAACTAATAATATTAGCTATAATACTAATAAAAGTAGTAAAGGGGAGTCACATGCGATGAAAATCACACAAGAAGATTCTGTTTATCAACTCACTTTCTTTCCGGCCCTGTTTCCTGTCAATTGTTATTTAGCGGATGAAGGGACTACTTTAACGTTAATCGATGCCGCCTTGCCGTTCAGCTATAAAGGAATTCTGAAGGCTGTTGAAAAAATCGGCAAACCGATCACACGTATCGTATTGACGCACGCCCACAGTGATCATATCGGTTCTTTGGACAGACTTAAAAAGCTGCTGCCCGATTGCGAAGTGATAATGTCCGCGCGGGATGCGAAACTTTTGAAGGGGGACGCGACATTGGAGGAGGATGAGCCGCAAACACCCGTCAGGGGCGGTGTGCCCAAACCGGGTCAAATTCAGACGACACCCGATACTTTAGTTTCCGAAGGCGATATAATCGGATCTTTTCAGGTGATTGCATCCCCGGGGCATACTCCCGGACACATCGCCCTGTACAATGAAAAAACGAAGGTGCTGATTGCCGGCGACGCTTTCCAGATAAGGGGAGGGGTAGCTGTTTCAGGTGAGGTAAAGCCCTTGTTTCCTTTTCCTGCTTGGGCTACATGGAATAAAGAAGCTGCTATCCAAAGTGCGATTAAGCTCAAAGATTTGTCCCCAAATTTATTATGCGCGGGACATGGGAAGCTATTGAAACATCCTAAAGGAATCATGATACACGCAATTCAACAGGCTAAAAAAGCTTTGAAAGGCAGAACAAAATGAGAGCAAAGGTTACAAGACAAGCGATTCTCCAAGTCAGCGAAAAAATTGTCAATCAAGAAGGATATGAGGCTCTGACCCTGGCAAAAGTTGCAAAAACATTGGAAATTAAGACACCGTCACTGTACAATCATATTTCAAACTTGAATGATTTACGAAAAGAGCTGACCCTTCATGCTCTAAAACAACTTGATCATGAGATCATGACCGCCGCTGTCGGGAAGTCGGGTGAGGAGGCACTGAAAGCAATCGGGTTCGCTTATATTTATTTTATGAAGGATAATCCCGGATTATATGGAGTGGTCTCAAGTGCACCTGACCCACAGGACACGAAAATCGATAGAGTGAGTTCAGATATTATCGCCACTATTTTGCGGGTGTTGGAACCGTATCATCTGAGTGAAGAGAAAGCGATTCATTTCGTCAGAGGATTGCGCGCGCTTTCACATGGATTTAGTACTCTTGAGAGACAGGGAGGGTTCAATATCGACGTCCCTCTCAATGAATCGATTTCCATTGCCTTTGATACCTTTATTAAAGGCATGTTTGCAACATTGCTAGACAGTCAAAAATTATAAGCTACTATGAAATCAGTAATTTGTCGTTCGCTTCAGATATTTCCTGCTGAATCAAGACGAATAAATAGCTGATGTTTGGAGATTGCGTATTCAAGTCCTATTGGATAACCATTCAGCCCACACAGCAAAAGAAACACGCGCCTATTTGGAAATCGTACCGAATCGATTTGTATGCTTTAGATTAAAAAGATCAAGGGAACGGCCAATGCCATCAACAATTAACGAACTTTTGGCTTTGTTAGATCATCATGTTTTGGCTCATGCCCATTTTGAGGGCATACAAATGGGGCATGAATCATCTTGTTCGAATGACGAAACTAATCTGAGAATTATAGGATTAATGGTTGTATGATGGATTAACGCTTCATTCAATGGAACGAGGCTCAAATATTTTCTATTCAGACGTTCAGCCTTTTCTTGGTTTTGAGTTATGATAAAACAAGGTGAGATTATTTAGTCTCTCTGATTCAGATCATTGGAGTGATGAGGTTGCCGAATCGAATAATGATCGCAGATGATGACAGGGAAATTGTCGAGATCATATCTGATGCGTTAATGGACGAAGGGTTTCTCGTTAGCCGTGCTTACAATGGTTCACAGGTTCTCGATCTTATGCAATCTGAAAAGATTGATGCCTTTGTACTCGACATCATGATGCCGGAAATGGACGGATTGGAGACGTTGAACCAAATCAGAAAAAAGACAGACGCTCCTGTGCTCATTCTCAGTGCAAGGAACCGTGATATTGACAAGGTCATAGGTCTACAAATAGGAGCAGATGATTATGTGGCCAAGCCGTTTTCGATGGATGAACTGATTGCCAGAATCAACGCACATTTGAGGCGTGAACGGAAAAGGGAGGAAGCGGACGACTTTTTGCGTCTTGGTCATATTGAGCTTCATAAATTGAAATGGCAAGCTAGCGTGAATGGGGTTCCTACCGATCTTTCTACTAAAGAGTTTCAAATTTTAAGTTACCTGATCGCAAACAAAGACAGGGCACTGACACGTGAACAAATTTATACCGCGGTTTGGAACGATAGCTATGGCGGAGATCTCAATACAGTTACCGTACATATTAAGAATCTTCGCGCTAAGCTGGGCAGTGAAGGCAACCGAATTAAAACGATTTGGGGCATTGGCTATAAGTTGGAGGGTGACGGCTGATGCGTAGATCCATCCGTTTTAAGCTCTCCATGTTTTTTCTTGTCATGTTTCTTCTGTTTGTTGCAACCCTTCTACTTAGCTTTATTATTTTCTTCAGAAATGATTTTCGCTATGATGTGGTAAAAGAAGAGCAATATTATCAAAATATGGTTTCAAAACTTGCTGACAAAGCGTCTGCATCCAAGGATGAGAAAAGCATAGAAACTCTACTTGCACCCTACGCTAATGATAGAATGCAGATCCAGTTGCTCAATAAAGAGGGAAAAGTGCTGTGGTCGTTGGGCCATTCGCCTACAATCATTGATATATCCGCAAAAGATTATATCATTACGGGAGGCGTAGTTCGATATGGCCTGCGGATAAATGGGATGAATTTGACACGCACCGAGGTATTTGAAGAGTACGCCATCAAATACCTATGGATCATCTTGCTTCTCTTTACTTTTCTGTTTTTATTGATCGCCTTTTTTCTTCACCTATCCATTACAAAACCTGTTTTAGCGCTTTACAGACGGATGGAGAACGATCCATTGAAAATGAAAATAAGTACAAAGGACTATCGACGTGATGAAATCGGTGTTTTGGAAAAAAAATTTGATCAAATGATCAATCGATTGCAAACTGTAGACAGGCAGCAGCAGACGATGCTGGCTGCCATTTCGCACGATCTGAAAACACCACTAACTTCGATCATCATTTACACCGAGCGATTGTCCTCTGGAAAAGTTTCAGATCGGAAAAAGCAGCAGCACTATTATGAGGTGATCGGTCGGAAAGCGGACGACATCAAGGATCTGATTGATAAGTTTCAAGATGCTGCCCTGTTCTCTAATTTAGATGTGCGCGCAGATTTTCAGAGCGTTTCTGCCGCAGAATTCTTCCAGTCTGTTTTTGATCCCTATACGGAAGAATGGGACGATGTGGACGCGAAACTCAGATATGAGAGCATAATAGACGGTGCCGCCATGATCCGGATTGACAAGTCATTAATTAGACGGTTAATGGCCAATGTTATCGGAAACGCCGTCAAGTACGGCGCGCAACCTCTCATTGTACATGTTTTCTTAACACAAAGTGATAACTACATAAAAATCAAAATTGAAAACAATGGTATGCAGGTTCCGGATGATAAAATACCGCTTCTTTTTGATCGTTTTTACCGCGCAGAACCATCCCGCTCACGTGAAAAAGGAGGGAGTGGACTCGGCCTTTTTATCTGCAGGGAAATCATTGAAAAGCACAGAGGTTTCATTCGTGCTTACAAGCCTTGGAATAATGATTTTGGTATTGAAATAAAGCTGCCAATCGTAAATTCTTAAAATTTCTTTATTTTTTTCTATTTTTATTTAATTTTTGATTGTTAGGATGGATGACATGGGGTAATCCCTTGGTCACCCATTCTTTATTTTTAAAGAGAGGAGGAAGTAGATATGAGTGAACCCATCATCGAATTTAAAGGAATAACCAAAGAGTACAAAATGGGGGAGGTGGTTGTTAATGCTCTTTCCGGCGTGAATTTCATCGTCAATAAAGGGGAATTCGCTATAGTAGCGGGTCCAAGTGGGGCTGGAAAGAGCACTGTGCTGAATATTCTTGGCGGCATGGATACCCCAACAAAAGGACACTTTACCGTTGACGGCAAGGAGATCAACAACTATTCACGAAAGCAATTGATCACGTACCGTCGCAAACAAATTGGGTTTGTTTTTCAGTTCTATAACTTGATGCAAAACCTGACCGCCCTTGAAAATGTGGAACTGGCTGTTGAAATTTGCGATCACCCCTTTCCGCCTCGTGATGTGCTGATGCAGGTAGGCCTGGAAGAACGAATGAAGAATTTTCCTGCACAGCTTTCCGGAGGTGAGCAGCAGCGTGTAGCTATTGCCCGCGCGCTTGCAAAAAATCCAAAGATCCTGCTTTGTGACGAGCCGACGGGTGCTCTCGATTATAACACGGGGCGTTCCGTATTAAAGCTTTTACAGGATACGTGTCGGAGAACCGACATGACCGTTGTGCTGATCACGCACAATCTGGCGATTGCCCCGATGGGTGACAGACTGATCAAGATCAAAAATGGACGTGTTGAAAACATGGAGATCAATCCTAACCCTGTCAATGTTGAAGAGATTAAGTGGTGAGTGCGATGCAAAAAACACTAATTAAAGAAGTATTTCGTGAAATTAAGGGCTCTTTGAACCGCTTTTTCGCAATCCTCGTGATTGTGACGCTTGGTGTCGCTTTTTATGCCGGATTTAATTCCATCGGTCCGGATTTATCTGCATCCGTTGCCAACTACTTTTCAAAAAGTCGGTTCATGGATCTTCAAATCCTGTCACCTGTTGGCTTTAACCAGGACGATTTAAAAGCGATACGCATGGTGCCCGGCGTCAAGAATGCCCAGCCTGTTTTTATGATGGACGCCATGCAGACGTACGGAAAACAGACCAATGTTGCGCACTTAATCTCCATACCAAACGGTAACGGGTCAAACGAAGCGATTAACTCGCTGACCCTTGTAAAGGGAAGGTTTCCGAATAATTCCCACGAGGTCGTCGTGGATCAGCAAAAAAACGGAAGCAACCCGAAGATCGGCGACCTTGTTACTTTGTTATCCGGTTCGGCGGTGAACATATCAGACAGCTTGCACGACACGAAGCTTAAGGTCGTAGGTACTGTCGATAGCCCAGCCTATTTAACCAGAGACCGGGGAACCAGCACCATCGGGAATGGCAAAGTAAGCGGGTTGGTCTTTATGCCGCAGCAGAACTTCAAGCAATCTGACTACACGGCCATTCTGGTTACCGCAGCGGATACCAACGGTTTGGATGTGTTCAGCGACGCTTATTCCAACAAAGTTTCCGCTGTGAGAGACGACTTAAATCACGTGGCAGATAGCCGGACCAAAACGCGTTATGATGATCTCGTCAGCAAGAACAATAAGCGGATTACTCAGCAGCAGAACGAATATAACGAAAAAAAGAAACAAGCGGATCAATCATTTGCTGATGCACAGCAGAAAATTGACGATTCGCAGAATAAGCTGAAAGCTGCACAGGGTCACTTGAATGCGATGGAAAGTCAAACCAATCAGCAATTTGACGCGGCTCAGGCTAAACTTGACACCGCAGCAAAGCAACTTGCCGACAGCACGGAAGAATATAACCAAAAATCCGCTTCATTTAAACAATCGGCGGCAGCAGCGCAAAATCAGTTTGCCATCGCCGAGAAGCAAATCAATGCTCTTTCGTCAAAAATTTCATCTCTGCAGAATCAGCTTAACGGACTTGAGACCAAGCTTTCTGTAGGTAAGACAAACGGAAGCCTGACACCTGCAGTGATGGAAAGGATAAACGCACAGATTCAACAAATAAAAAGTACACTGGCCACTTTGACACAGCAGCAGGAAACAGCACAGGCCAATCTCACGGCTCAGCAGAAAAAGTTCACGGCCACGCAAACGCAACTGAATTCCAGCAAACAACAGCTTGCCGACGCGACGGCACAGCTGAACGTTCAGAGGGATTCATTTGCTGCCGAACAGAAAAAGACGAAATTGCAGATTACACAAGGTCAGCAAGAGATTAACAGGCAAAAAAGTTTCATTGATCAAGCATATCAGAATCTGAAAAAACAAAAAATGGATACGAACAAAAATCTGAGCAAGGCTGAGCAGCAGATCCATGATGCCAAACAAAAGGTCAGCCAGATTACGAAACCAAGTTGGAAGATAATGAGCCGTGACGACAATACGGGCTATTCGAGTTTCCAAAGCACTGTTGACCGCAGCAATGGCATGTCCAGTATTCTTCCGGTCATCTTCTTTGCCATAGCAGCTCTCGTTTGCCTGACGACGATGACCCGGATGGTACAGGAACAGCGCACGCAGATTGGTACGCTTAAGGCTCTGGGTTACAGTAATGGGGCCATCGCGTTTAAATATCTTTTTTATTCTGCTTCGGCGAGTCTAATTGGAAGTATCATCGGCATGGTTCTTGGGTTTATCTTACTGCCGTCCGTAATATTTAAGGCTTATATGATCTTGTATTCAATGCCAGCCATGAGTGCCGGTTTTTATCCCGGTATCGCCACTACGGCACTGGTGATTTCATTAGCACTGATCACGGCAGCAACGCTGTTTACCTGTATCAGCGAGCTTCGTTCCGTCCCTTCGGCATTGATGCGGCCGGAACCGCCAAAAAGTGGGAAACGGATTCTTCTTGAGCGTATCCATTTTCTGTGGAACCGGCTGAGTTTTAGTAAGAAAGTAACGGCACGCAATCTTTTCCGATACAAAAAGCGTTTCTGGATGACGGTATTAGGCGTCGCCTGTTGCTGCGCGATGCTCGTCACTGGTCTGGGGCTTAAAGATTCTATATCCACGCAAGTTTCTCAAAGAGAATTTGGCGAGATTATGAAATACGGCATGTCCGTTCAACTGAAAAACAATGTGACTGCCAGTCAGACAGACACGATAACGCACCTTCTCAGGAACACGTCCGGGGTATCCTCGTTCATGGAAAACACCAACAAGAATATCACCGTGAAGTCGGGTTCGAAAAACGAACAGGTGAATCTCATGGTTCCGCAGCAGCCCAATCAATTTTCAAACTATTTTAAGCTGCGACAAGCACCTTCGCGCTTTGCAAGTACGGGCTCATCGATTTCCCTGTCAAATGATGGTGTTGTCATTACACAGCAGCTAGCTCAGCTGTTAAACATTAAAACGGGCGATACCCTTGTGATTGAGGATGATGCGACACATAGTCATCATTTTCGTGTTGAGGGTATAGCAGAGAATTATTTGCTGAATTATGTGTTTATGACACCCACTTTATATTCAAAAACATACGGTTCGCAAGTAGCGATCAATCAAATCTTAACGAATTTAGATACGAAGGCCTCCCATAATTCGATATCTTCGTCGTTAACGAAAGCCGATGGTGTCGCCAGCGTGTCTTTTCTGTCTGATAGTGAACAAACTTTTCAGGACACGGTTAAGAGTCTTAACGATGTGGTCTGGGTCATTATTCTGGCAGCCATCCTTCTTGAGTTTGTGGTTCTTTATACGTTGACGACGATCAATATTGGTGAACGTTTCAGGGAAATTGCCACGATTAAAGTTCTGGGATTCTATGACCGAGAAGTTTCGGCATACGTCACCCGTGAAAGCTATCTACTAACATTAATAGGCATCGTGCTCGGACTCATTGGCGGACTATTCTTGCATGCAAAGATTCTTAGCGGTATTGAAGTAGACGGCGTTATGTTTGTCAAGTCGATCCTACCGCAAAGCTTTATTGTCAGTGCCTTGCTTACCTTCATCTTCACTTGGGCTGTCAACCTGATTACAATGGTACCGCTGCGCAAGATTGATATGGTTGAGGCACTAAAAGGCAATGAGTAATACGGAACAATGCTATCAGTCCTGACATTATTGCCGATACGGATTAATTTATTAGAGAGCCAGGAAAAATATTATTCTCCTGGCTTTTTTTCTTATGTGTGCGCCTGAAAAGGGAGATAGTAGGGGAAAACGGGTAAAATGCTACTGAGGACAGCGTAAATGAACTGATCGATCGGACCAATTTATAAAATTGATTGGTAATAAATCTATAAGTATTCCTTTAATTTAAAGTATTTACGACAATAAAATTGTCGATTAACCTGTGAATAATATTATTAGTTGTTACTTTATTTCATGTGTAATAAAATAGTTACATATGAATAACACATTATCTGGCGATGAACTGTTAAATGTTTTGGAAGCATTATCGAATCCTTATCGGCTAAAAATCATTGCGATTCTTTATGGAAAAAAGCAATATGTAAGTCAACTTGCGAGAGAGCTAGGCATTAGCAGACCATTGCTCTATTTGCATTTACGCAAGTTAGAAGGTGTCAAACTTATCCGTGGCCATCATGAAATTTCTTCAGATGGCAAAGCAATGAAGTATTATGAACTCAACTCTTTTAGTATTCCATTGGATGAGCGTTTAATTGCTCAGACGGCAAGCAGTTTGACAATCAAACACAGAAGGGAGTAACGATCAGTTCTTTGCAATGAGCCATCAAAAAGGAAATAGGTGAAGGAGCTGTCAAAATGATGTTTCTATCGTTAATTATTCCTCTTGTTCCTCTTCTGATTTTTATTCTTATGATCGTCTTTGTTATTCGTGCCGTTCATCGAATGGAGCGTCGTGCGGAAGAGCGTCTGAAATTAGATAAAGAAAGCGCAACTTTACAGCACAAACAAATACAAGATATAAATGATCGTTTAACCAATATTGAAAACATGCTTAAAGAGGTGGAGTAACTTTCCGATCAGCATGATATTAAAGTACCCGAGTTGTCTACTGGAAGAAATTCTTTGCTGAGGATGATATAGGGGGACGAAATTCATTAACGAAGACTTTTCGCGGATATTCCTTACAATTCTTAAGAAATTTTCAAAAAAGGCCTACGCCCGGACACTTGCTGAACTCACTATAATAACTACAAAAAGAAAGGGGAGCATCGATGGTTGCCCAAATCGTGCCCATAGTACCGCTTATCGTTGTGATTATTGTTCTACTGTTTGTTGCTCAGCGTGCAAAAACGACGCACTTTGAGTGCCCGGTCTGCGGATGCGCCTTTAAAGTCTCCGTTTCAACATTTATGGTCGCCTTTCACATGCTGGGTAAGCACGATGTTACATGTCCCAACTGCGGATACAGAGGCCTGCTGCCACCTATAAATGATGACGAATAAATATATGGTGCAGCTGTGTCTGGATAAGGTGATTTCTTGACTTTCATCACGACCGTTCCGTCAATTCGGTTCTATGCTGCTCTAAAATTTAATTTCGGCCAGATCAATGGAAAAACGGCTTGCGAGCATATAAAAATGATAAAATAATGTAAGAGATATAAAGTTGTGGGGAGCACAGCACCCGGCGTACTGCCGGGATACATAATAAAAGCCGGCCACTGACCGGCTTTTATTATAGATTAACTCAATTCGGATGATAGGTAGGAGGAAACCTTAACCAACCTCTTTTTTCAGAGAGAATATTGATGGATTGACCAAAAATCATAACATCCGTCATGATTTTAAAAAAGATGATTTGTAAATCTGTGCGAAGACATTGGCTAAGCGCACTTGCATTCAACCCAAAGGCGGTTACCAAATTAATTTGAATCGTGTTGACGATGTCTTTTTCCGTCTGTTTGACCCCATTCGGGACATCATCAACATTTATTGCTGGTTTTTGGACGTAGCCGTCAGACGGAGAAATACTCTCAGCTTTCATAAATTCATCTAATTTTTTCTTGTGAATCAATCCTAATCTTTTGGATTCATTAATTATATTAATGACATCCTTATCTTTTGTAGCGTTCAATGCAATTTCGCAGTAACCAAGAACACCATCAAGTTGTGTTTGATACATCCAACAAGCCATAGCCTCGCCCACATGAATGGTCTTTTCTTATTGTCAGATAAGGATTTTATTGTGTTTATGGCTGATTCGGCAATATTCAAGACATTTGGCATATCATATACCCCTTTTGTGTAAGTGAATACTTTTTATTCTGTCCCATATTAAAAAGCCTACGCTGTGCATAATGTTATCTCCTTTTTTAATCTAATGCTTATAATCATCTCTCCTGTTGAAAAAAATATCTCCATGGAGTAGCGCAGGTGGGGTGGAGGTAGTTACAGTATCCCCTCACTGATTTTTAAATATTCAGTGGCCGACCTCGATGCAACTAATGTGATCTATCATGCGCCAGTGGCAATAAAATATATTGCCGGTTCTGATGGATAACTTTCTGACACTTTTCTTGGAACATAGCTGACAAGGCGCGAGAGGGCTACCAATATAAAGAACAGATTATTGACGGATTTGCTTAGATGAAGTATATTAATTGATACATCAATTAGTTTTGGAGGTGTCTATGTGTCACTATTGTTCGGAGACTGACGAATTGTTCTACCGCCTACATCTTGTCAGTAAAGAAATGAATCAGGCGTTTGAATCGATGGCGCATACTAGCTTGACTAAGCTTGAAATATTATGCAGTATCCATTCGCAGGAAGAAATGGCTCAGCTGGAATTAATCAAACGGTTAAAGCTGGATGCGGCCGCTGTTACCCGTCATCTGAAACATATGGAAGAAGAAGGATCGATTCGTCGAAGGAAAGATGACAAAGACAAGCGATTGATCTGGCTGGCCTTGACAGAAAAGGGAGAGACCGAAAGAGAACGCCTCGTTAAAATAAAGGCGATGCTTCAGAAAAAATTGTTGTCTGATTTTACAAACGAGCAAATCATTTGCGTTTCACAATTTATTGAAAAAGTGTCACAGAATATCAATAGCAGAATAGAGGTTTAAATCATGAAAGCGCAGCAGTCCATCGATTTTTTCTCAGTTCTTAATAACCGCCATTCAGTCAGAGACTATGATCCATCCTATAAAATACCGCACGAAGAAATGCTACAGATGCTTACGGAAGCAACAAGGGCTCCCTCCTCAGTTAATTTGCAGCCTTGGCGCTTTGTTGTGGTCGACGAACACAAAGAACGTTTAAAAGACCTGGTCCGTTTTAATCATTCTCAGTTGCAAACGTCATCTGCAATGATACTGATTTTAGGAGACATGAATCATTTTGATTATGCTGATGAAATATTTACAGCGGCGGTTGAGCAGAATGTAATGCCGCAGGATGTAAAGGATTATTATATGAAATCCCTGCCGGAGACTTTCGCGCAAATGACGAAACAGAAGATCAGAGAAAACACATTAATTGACGGGGGCTTAGTCGCTATGCAGCTGATGTTAGTGGCAAAAGCACATGGTTATGATACAAACCCAATTGGTGGCTTTGAACGAAAAGAAGTACTGCAGACCTTAGGCGTGGATACCGACCGGTACGTTCCGATCATGCTGGTCTCTATAGGAAAAGCTGGAAAGCCGGCGCATGATAGTGTTCGCTTACCAATTGAACGCGTCGTTTCATGGAATAAAGTTGATCAAGTAGTAGGAGAATCTCCTGCAAAAAATGGATAAAGGAAGCATTGGTGGATTTTTCTAGGTTTATTGATTTGCGATGCAAAATCAGTAATAAGAAGATTAGTAAAAGAAAAAAATTATCGTATATGCGACTTATACAGAATAACAAAGCAGAAGTTTTCAAAAAGCAGCGATCAACTGGATGAGATCGACGTGATGATTGATAGAAAGCGTACAGCAGGGGTTAAGAAAAAAATCAAGGAATAAAGTATAAAAGAGTCCGCACATGTGCGGACTCTTTTTTGGGCGCTCCAGCAGGAAATAGAACATTCAAGTGAACAATCCGTCATACAAAAAAAACCCCACGCTGCAGCGCGGGGTTGGAACAGAGGTAATTACATTATGCCTTAATTTCCCTTGAGCTATTCATCAGCAGTATCATGATCCATTTGCTGAAACTTTGCTTTTAAACGGGTCTGCTACCCGTCGCCAATTTATTTTGCTATTCGTAAAGTACAGCAATTGCAAAAAAGGCGCATAAAATGAAGTAAATTCAAATGGTGAAAGGGATGAAAACCATGATTATTGACATTGCAATTTATATAGGACTGGCTATTGGACTAATCTTGGCAGTAACGCTTTTCATTTACGTGTACGCGCGCCTGTCAGCACAACAACGGTCGGACTTTAACTTGCTGGCTGCAAAGGCAATCAGCCTTGTTGAACAGGAATACGGACCGTCAAATGGTGAGGAAAAAATGTCTGCCGCGATTGACCTGCTGGATTCGTGGATTAATAATAAGTTTCACACAAAGTTTACACCGGAACAGCTGAAAGCGGCGCTGCAGTTTGCTTTTGACAATTCTCCTCTGAAGCACCCGATAAAAAGTGCTGATAACAAATGAGTAATAAACTGTTTCTCGACATTTCCAGTTTTCAAGATTATCGGTGGTTGCTGAGTTTGGCAAGCAAAAAAGGACGGCATTTCTGCAGTTACGGTTAAACTGACTGAAGGGGTAACCTATGTCAATCCGATGGCTCGCGCAGTCAATAGCGCTAAGGCGGCAGGTTTGATTGCTCGATCGATTATACTGGCGGATTTACTTTTGTTAAGGCGGCACCCATACCGAAGAAGAAGCCTATGCCCGTCACCGCGAAAATGTCATATTATGTTAAGTCTACATTTTTGAATATACATGACGCCCCCGGTGGAAAAATCATCGTCAGGCTGAACCATAATGACAAGGTGCAGGTTGTCAATGTGGGTACGAACTGGACGATACTGAGCAGTAATAAGCACGCTGTCTACGTGCTGACGAGCACGGTTACGAGGATACCAGCGGCTAGGCCGGAATACATCGTTAAGTTGGGAGGTTCGCTTTGGGCGATTGCTAATAGCCATGGCACAACGATTCAGGCTTTGAAAACCATTAGCCATCTGACTTCAGCACGATTTATCCGAATCAGAAACTCTATTTGAAATCATTCAGGGTCCCTGGGATTGACCGGGGCATACATAAAAACATTCCCACGCCATAGCGCGAGGGTCAATACAATAGAGGTTGATCACAAGCACATTTCTATGCTTATGATCTCCATGTTTTCCATAAAGAAGGGTTGCCCTCTTTAAACTTCGCGATTGTTCGTTTCATTTTCCTGCTCCATGCCTTCCGCTTTTGCTGCTTTATCCGTGACATAAAGTGGGGGCTCAAACTGTAGTAAAGTTTCATTGAATGAATAAAAAGCTTTACGGCTAAAGAGAGTAAGTTTGTTTTATAATCAGGCACGTATAATGTGAACTTATACAGTAGACAAGTTAAACTGAACAAAATAGGGCGCTATTAGTGTCAAATTGTAGTCGAGCTAACGGATATGCCGAACATTTTTTCATAATGCGCAAAAAATGTTCGAAAAAATATTGACGAATGATGTCGATTCTCGTAAAGTTTTTATTGAGCAGTAAGTCAAGTTACATATTTTATCATCATGAGAAAAGGAAGCGATACGCTTGCAGTCTGTTCAAGAAAAATATGGTTCGGAAGCGTTACATGTTGAACCGCACGGCATTGATCCCATTTCACCGAACGAGAGGCACGGCAAACCTCGATCATTGTTCACACTGTGGTTTAGTGCCAATCTGGAGTTTGCTACATTGACTCTTGGATTACTCGCTGTTGGTGTATTTGGACTCAGTTTCTGGCAGGCAACCACTGCCACTGTGATTGGTATTGTGGTCGGAGCGCTGTTGATGGGAGTGCTCTCCACATTCGGTTTTAAGTGGGGCGTGCCGCAGTTGATTCAATCACGTGCTGCATTCGGATTTTTTGGAAATTTTTTCCCCGGCATTTTGAATTTCGTGAGCGGCATCGGCTGGTACACAGTCAATACCGTGCTTGGTGTTTACGCGCTGCAATATCTTCTGCCGATCGGCTTTTTGCCGGATCTGATCATCATGATTGCTCTGCAAGCCATGATCAGCATCTACGGCCACAACCTGATTCATTCGGTTGAAAATTGGTCTGCTGCATTTCTAGCTGTCGTTTTTGTCATTGTCACTATCTACGCATTCCCTCATATCAACTTCAATGTTCCTGAAAATATGAAAACCGTTGGCATCTTTGGCGGAACGTTTGCTTCATTCATTCTATCTGTCGGTGTCGCTCTTTCCTATATGATGGGATGGATGACGTATACCTCGGACTACAGTCGATATCTGCCGGAAAATACATCAAAAGGACGCGCTTTCGGTTACGTCGTACTGGGCAACATCATTCCATGTATCTGGCTGGAATTGCTTGGTATAGGGCTGTCCACTTTCCGCACCACTATTGCAACACCGACTGATTTGATTGCCGGTATACTGCCGAAGCCTATCGCCGTGATTGTTATGCTGGCTATTATTCTCGGTACAATCACCGCGAATGTGCTCAACATCTATTCTGGATCTATGTCCCTGCTCAGCATCGATGTCAAGCCGGTGCGCACCATCGCACCCAAGCGCTGGATTGCCGCTCTCTTGGTAGGTATTCTGGGAGGAATTCTGAGTTACATCGGATTCAAAACCAATTATTATTCCAACTACTCGAATTTTCTGCTCGTTCTCGGCTATTGGATCAGCCCGTTTATCGCTGTCGTATTGTGTGACTATGTCTTCATTCGTCACAGCCGTAGTGATATTTCAATGTTTTACGAAGGCTCGGGCAGGTTCAAAGCTGGATTTTGGGCGTTTCTCATTGGTTTCATAGTATCCATTCCATTTTTCAATCAAACCATGTATGTCGGATTCATTGCGAAAGCACATCCGGCTATTGGCGATTTGTCCTACTACGTAAGCTTTGCCGTTGCATTTGTGCTGTACTTTTTCTTCAACGGAGTGCAGCGGAGCAAGGCAACCAGCGACTGATATATTGGCTGACCGCATAACATTCATCTGACAAGCCCGCAATCCTGTTGTTTGGCACAGCTGCCATCATGATTGCGGGCTTGTTCAAGGCCATTCAGGCAGTGCCGTCTGTCACACTAACCTCATTGCTGTAAAAGAAGAAGGGGACTCACTTATGTGAAGAGCTGTCTTGAGTCAAATTGTACAACGGTTACTAAGACTCCATTGGGCAGTCATGCCAGTCCTTCAAAACTATTTGAAGGACATATTTGAAAGACAAAGTAGTAACGAATGATGGCCTTGATTTGTGTACTTGCTTTCCTGCCCGCTCTTGTGTTTGCATTTCTAATAAGAGAATGATTGAATCTTGTCTGCAATTCGGGGAACGGCAAAAAGACATCCATATCGATCCAAAACTTTTGTGCAAAGCATAGGTGCACTGGATAAAACGCTGATCAGCAGTTTGTTTTCATTCTACATTTTCAAAAAAAGGCTGAGCACCCGTCAGATTCTTGTCTGAAGATGCTCAGTCCTGGTTTTTTTTCTGTATTTATGCTTCTTTATCCACGATTTGTTTTTCTTTTTCCATTTCTCTCATCGATTCAACAACTTTAATCATTATGGCGCATTCAACCCGCTTGCGGAAAATGTCGCAGCTGAATTCGAAATTTCCCCTGAGAGAACCGGTGGCGTGCAGTGAATTGGCGGGACAACCACCGCTGCAATAGAGCTTTGCCCAGCAATTCTGACATTCGGGCTTAGAATAGCAGTTGACTTGTTTAAATTCGTTTTGCAGCTCCGGTTTTGTTATTCCATCCCATATATTTCCCATACTGTAGGCTTCATCCCCGACAAACTGATGACAGGGGAAAAGCTCGCCCCAAGGCGTAACCGCGAGATATTCGGTTCCGGAACCGCAGCCCGATATTCTTTTATGGATGCAAGGGCCTTCCGTCAGGTCAAGCATGTAGTGGTAGAAAATGAAACCATGACCCTCCTCCTCACGTTTGAGCATTTCTTTAGCGAGAATCTCATACTGCCTGTAAATCTCAAGAAGATCCTCCTGCTTCAGTGCGTAAGGTTCTTTTGGATCACAGATTACCGGTTCCATCGAGAGGCGGTCGAATCCAAGGTCAGCCATATGAAAAATGTCATTGGTGAAATCAACATTATTATGGGTGAAAGTTCCACGGACATAATATTCTTTGTCGCCGCGCTTTTTGACGAAATTCTGGAACTTAGGAACAATAAAATCGTAGCTGCCCTTGCCGTTGACTGTCTTACGGAGACGGTCGTGCACTTCTTTACGTCCGTCAAGGCTCAATACGACATTGTGCATTTCTTTGTTTAGAAAATCGATGACATCATCTTTGAGCAGCATGCCGTTAGTCGTGAGCGTGAAGCGAAAAGCCTTGTCATACTCTTTCTCTTTGCTGCGCGCGTACGCAACAAGCTGCTTGACGACCTTCCAGTCCATCAGCGGTTCTCCGCCGAAGAAATCGACATCCAGATTGCGGTGAAAGCCGCAATTTTCAAGCAGAAAGTCGATAGCCCTTTTGCCCACTTCATAGCTCATAATCGCCCGGGCTCCGTGATATTTGCCCTGGCTGGCGAAACAGTATTCACAGGACAGGTTACAGGTGTGGGCGACATTAAGGCAGAGGGCTTTGATGTAAGTCCTGCGTTTTCTCAGATCAAATGAGAGGTCTTTATACGTATCTTCAGTGAAAAGCTGCCCATCCCTCTTCAGTTTATCAACGTCCGTGATGGTTTCGGATATGTCCGCCTCCGAGACATCGGGATACTTCTTCAGCATTCTGGCGACAATCTGTTCTGGAACAGTATCCTCATAAAGGGCAATAATGTCATAGGCAAGATCGTCGACAACATGCACAGCTCCACTGTAAGTGTCGAGTACGATGTTGCATCCATTTAATTTATATTGATGAATCATAACTGACTGTCAGACTCCTTTGTCAAAAAAAATTGCCGCCCATCTGCGAAAGAGTCAGGCGGCACATTCCTGTTTCTTATCTGTTCGCCGGTTCGGCACATTTCTGATTGGCCACGCCGCAAGACGTTTTGCAAGCAGACTGACAGGATGTCTGGCATTCTCCGTGTCCACCATGCTTTGCGGATGCTCTCAGATCCATTGTGTTCAATGATATGATTCTTTTCAAAACGCACAACTCCTTATAAAAACATTTTGTATAAAACAACAAACTCTGCTCCAGTGCTCGTTCATTCACTACCGGATACTTACGAGGGCCATTATACCGAATGGCGCCGAATCTTTCTGTGATATTTGCCATAGAAATAAAGAAACAGGTGAAATTATCCCGGGCTATTGCTATAGATGGTTGCAGATAAAAAATCCAACTTCTTTGTTCCATGACCAGATACTATTGACCGGCAGCCACAACAGAGAGCACGAGCACCAATACAATAAATACAAAAGTTCCCTCAGCTTTGAGAGAGCTTTACTTTCTAATGACCGGAATTTATCTGGAATATATTATATCTTATAATTTCATATTCCACGATTCAACTGTGACTGTTTTCTTGGTTTCCATGAGCGCATATACTGTGCAATGAAATAAGAACCAAGGACGAGCAGCACAGCACCGGTCTGAGCGACGATTCCTTCAATATTCGGGAAAATGGCAAACCAAAGGCCGACCCAGTCTGGTATTGGCACCCCGATGTTTGTTGTTGCAATCCACCCGGCCAACTGCATTTCCTGTACGTTTTCACCGACCATAACAATCAGTACCATGCCAAGCATGATCCCCGTGAGGATGAGCATTTTTTTATAAGGAAGTTTCCGCTGGACAACGAAGGTCAATACCGCAACAATGAGTGTCAGAAAAAGTCCGATCACGGCCCCGATCAGGACAACAAAATTGCCGGCCTGCATTCGGATCGTCTGAAGAAAAAGATCGACTTCAAAACCCTCGCGATAAACGGCTGTAAAACCGAGCAAGGCCAGGCCTGCAAAAGCAGCATTACCTTTATTAGTGTGAGAGAACTGAATCAATTCGTTTTTTTTCTTATTGTGTGCGCCGATCCAGGCGGTCCAGTAAATCTTGTGAAAGAACCAGTTCATGACCAACAGGAGCACGGCGATAGCCAGAAGTCCGGTCGCTGCCTGAATATTAAGTTCTGAGGTAGTGGCTGCGAATAGTGAAATGATTCCGACCACAATAAACCAGGTCACGAGTGTGGCCAGAAAACCCAGGCCTGATCCTGAAGCGATTGGTTTCCAGAAGACTTGTTTTGTCCGCATCAGTCCTGCAGTCAGAGCAGATAGCACAAGTATTGCTTCAAGACCCTCGCGAAAAACAAGAATTCCGGTATTGACAATACCCATTGCCAGGCTCATCCGGTGAACGGTCGGATCGACAGGATTGCCTCCCGAAGTTACAGCCTGCCAGATAAAGACTCCAATAATCAAAAGAGCGGCGATGCTGATGAGCAGTGGTTTCAGATGTATGCGTCCAGCCATTAATGAGCCTCCCAAATTATATAATTAAAAGTAAATGATTATCATTATCAATTATAAATTTTAGCCTCCGTTCACAACTTTGTCAATTTGTCTTTGGGACGATTCTAGCTTTTCCGTATCGGTGGACGGGGTGTGCCTGTGGGTATACCTAATCGTTTAGGAGCAAATAGAATCGACTGCTTTTAACTTTGTGATTTTTTATACATATTTATAAATTTTTATAAGTGACCGTACGATAATAATGTTTGAGAATAGGTACATAAATTAATTAAGAGAGGAGAACATAGTTTTGAAAATAAAATTAATATCTATGATCTCGTTGATATTTGTCGCTGCTTTCACTATTATTCTTCCGACAGATGCCCATTTGGCGCAAGCAAGTCCCGTCTATAATGCCAATGATACCGTACATGCAGGATATGCTCGCAAAAGTTTTCGAGTTCGATATCCAGAATTCAGTGCTTCTCGGATTAATTTGCCCGTGGGCACCGAAGAATCCTCAAATTGGGCCGGTTATGCAGTGACCCGCTCGGATTCACTT
Organism: Sporolactobacillus pectinivorans; assembly: GCF_002802965.1. Lineage (NCBI taxonomy): Bacteria > Bacillati > Bacillota > Bacilli > Caryophanales > Sporolactobacillaceae > Sporolactobacillus > Sporolactobacillus pectinivorans. Next base: position 2,016,599 of record NZ_NXGA01000001.1, read on the forward strand.
AAATATACGAGTGTAGATGGAAGCTGGGTGGTACCCGTAGCATCGGGCAGTTCGTCTTCACTCGGATCACAATGGATCGGCTTGGGTGGTATAAGTTCAGGCGATCTTCTTCAGATGGGAACTATTGAGCAATTTCAGGGAAATCGTGAGGTTGCAACCCTGTTTTGGGAACAGCTCCCTGCTAATGCTCAAGATATTATGACGGTGCCTGTCGGGTCCAGAATTTACGCGAAGATTTATCAGGGGCGTAATAATACTTGGTATTTACAGTTTCAGGTTATTGAACCTAATGGCAAGAAAGCCACAAAAAATATTTCGGTCAATTCGGCCAAACTAAACAGTACCTATGCTCAAGGAATTGGAACGTCAGCAGAGTGGATAAGTGAAGATCCATCGAATGGAAGTGGGAACCTGTATCCATTAGCTAATACGGGTGTTGTTCAGTACGCAAACACAACGGCAAATAATAAAGCAATCAATAGTAAGGGTAACAAAGTAGAACCACTAGCTGTTGTGAATGCACTGAATCGGCTTTTAATCACTCCTTCTTCCTTAAGCTCAAACGGTACAAATTTTTCCACCACAAATATTGGAAATAGATATGTATCATTAAGAGCACATGGTATCCATCATTTCCGTGGAGGTCGTCATAAGATCGGCAGATGATTTAGACAATATTGAAAGTATAAAAGAGTGATGAATGAGACCCTTTGTTTGATAAAGGGTCATTTTTGTTATAAAGGTTATTTAGACATTGGATAATCTAGTTTTTCCAGTGAAAAAAGGAAGGGACTCCTAATCAAATTGATTGACTTAGGGTATGCTCCAGGTTGTAAAGTTATCTTGTAAACCTGAGGGTGCGCTATCAGAATGAAGCGAGGAGGAGTAAGCGTGGAAAAAAGAAAGCTTGGGAAGACGGGATTAAAAGTTTCTGCGTTGGGACTGGGCTGTATGGGAATGTCTGAATTCTATGGAGCGAAAGATGATCAGGAATCGATCCGGACGATTCATCGTGCGCTTGCATTAGGTTTGGATTTTCTGGACACGGCGGACATGTACGGCAATGGTATGAACGAGAAACTGGTTGGGCGGGCAATCAGGGGCTACCGCGATCAAGTCATCCTGGCCACTAAGTTTGGAAACGTCCGGGATGAGACAGGTGCTTTTCTAGGGATCAACGGACGTCCAGAATATGTAAAAAAAGCTTGTGATGCCAGCCTGTTGCGCCTGGGTGTGGACTATATCGACTTGTACTATCAGCATCGTGTGGACACAGATACGCCGATAGAAGAAACAGTGGGTGCCATGTCTGATTTAGTGAAAGCGGGGAAAATCCGTTATATTGGTCTCAGCGAAGCTTCCGCGGCAACGCTTAGAAGGGCGAATAAAGTCCATCCAATTGCGGCCGTGCAAACGGAGTATTCTCTATGGTCCAGGGATGTAGAAGACGAGATTTTACCTGCCTGTCGGGAACTGGGCATCGGGTTCGTTTGCTATAGTCCATTGGGGAGAGGTTTTCTAACCGGACAAATAAAGAAGTTTGATGACCTTGCAGAGGATGACTTCCGGCGCTTTTCACCTCGATTCCAGGGAGAAAATTTTCAAAAGAACTTGCAGCTTGTGGATCGCGCTCAGGAAAAGAACTGCAAAGCTTCGCAACTGGCGTTAGCCTGGCTGCTTGCACAGGGCGAAGATATCGTTCCTATTCCAGGAACCAAAAGAATAACGTATCTGGAAGAAAATCTAGGTGCCCTTGATATCCGGCTAACAGAAGAAGACTTGAAACGAATCAACGAGGTCATGCCGAATGGGGCTGCCTCAGGAGAACGTTATCCTGATGACGGTATGAAAAAAGTCAATTTATGAATTATAATGATGATTCAGTATAAAAAACAACACCTGTCCGTTCACTCTCGAACGGGCGGGTGTTGTTTTATCAAAAAGCATGAAAAGCTCTGATTACTGGTTTATTTTGTTTCATTTTGTTCCATTTTTCCCGTTGCGATGAATAAGGAGCACAAAAAACTAATAAACAGGATACACCCAAGCAAAAGAAAGGGGCCGCAATAAGATCAGTGACGGCAAACATTGGACTCAGCACGATCGGCCCGGCTGTTGCACCAACAAAAAGAATAAAAGTATAGAGTATAATCGCTGAACTAGCCTCTTTTCCTGCGAATCTGCCTATAACAGAGACAACCATTGGCAGCGTCAGGGTGATACCGAAAGCAAAAAGAATGCTGAAAAGAATCAGCAGTATAGATGTATGGACAAAGGCCATCAAAATAATACCGACAGATGAGGATAATAAGCCCAATGACAGTAACTGATTCAATGTCCATTTTTTTGTCCTCGAACTGATGTAAATGGCACAAACGATCCCAATCAGGCCAAAGCTTCTGAAAACAAGCAGAAAATTTCCTGATGTACCGGCGTAATAAGTTCCGACCATCGTATACATGCTGACGAACGCAAAAAGCAAGGTGAACGTGACAACGTAGCACAGCCAAAGTCGATAGTCTCGAACAAGTTGAACAAGGGCATGTGCAAACGAAGCGTTGCTGCTTGTATGCGGTGCAGATGCAGGGATCAGCTTAAGCAAAAAAGGAAAAATAGCTGCGTATATTACCGCCTGTACCGTATAAATGAGAAACCATCCACCAGACTGAAACAATGAGGAAGCAAATAATTGCCCAATGACACTTGCGGCGACAAAACCAGAGGTGACTGCACTATTAGCCAGCGGTATCATTTTTCCGGGAAAATAGCGCAGAATGACCGAAAAAATAATTGGCACGAATGCACTCGAAAAAAGTCCCTGAAAAAAACGCGCAGCCATAATCGCTGGAAAAGTATGCAGGATACCGATAAGAAATGTATCTAGAATGAGTAGGATAAAAGCTGTCAGTAATAGCTTTTTATGATGAATTTTGCTCATCAGCCATCCGAGAATGATAAATCCAATGGCATGGCCTAATGAAAAAATACTGCCAATCGAAACGGATTGAGACTGGCTAACGTGCAGTATCCGCATCAGACTTGAATAGAGGGGGATGTTTTCATAGATACTCATCCCGATACAAATACTGGAAATGAAATAAAAAAGGATCTGCAAACGATAATTTTTATTCATAGATAAGTACCTCCTTGACAATGGATAAAGTATATCGTTTAGAGTATACTCTAACGCAAGAGAAATTATCGGAGGCGATCGATATGGACCGATTTTATTCCATTGATGAGATCAGTGAAAGGACCGGCTTATCGAAATATACATTGCGTTACTATGAGAAGGAAAATCTAATTAAGCGTGTCGCCAGGGATTCGCGGGGATACAGGATATATAGTGAAAAGAATCTGGAATGGATCACTTTTCTGCTGAAGGTTAAGAAAACGGACATGTCAATTGAACACTTGAAGAAATTTGCAGATTTAATGGAAAAGGGTGAATACACTATCCCCCAACGCAAGGTCATGCTGCTCGAACATCGGAAGCATATCTTGCAGGAAGAAAAAGCATTAAACCAGGCACTTGAAGCCATTGACGAAAAGTTAACAAGGTATGACAGAATCATCAGCCATGAACGCGCGCGGTGATTATTGGTGACTATTATTTAAATGGAACATTTTACATTGGCGAAGTCTTTACCAAAACCGAATTTACGAAACAATGCTGAAGTCCGTGTTGCAAACGCCTTAACCTGTCAATTAAATCTTGTTCGGTCATAATCCTGTCTGAGATGATTGAATTAGAGAAATTCTAAACATCTTAGATCCTTGGTATGGTTAGCGGGAAAAATTCGTATGCTTGAATTTAATAAAACGGACATACTGAAACGGGATAGTGTCCTTGTTTAAATGTGGTCTGGAAATTCCGGAATCATTTCGAAAGGATTGTTCTTCTAAGAATGGCTTTGTATTCGCAGTGTTCTGGCAATAATTAATCTATAGCTTGACTTCGGTATATAGCATGCTATATATTAATTACATAGCATGCTATATATTTGAAGGAGGAACGATATATGGGAATTTTTTTTGAAGATCAGGCTTTTGAATTTGAAACAATAAGGACACTGAACTATTACAATTACCAAGGCGCTGAAATTGGAGAAGTACAAACAATTACGAATCAGATTAAAGAAGGAGATTTTACCAGCTGGTATAATGAATGGTATGGAATGGCCGAACGAGTTAATCAATTGGCTGATCAGTCTATGAAAGGACATCATTTTGTAAGTGCAAAAGAAGCTTTTCTTCGAGCAAGCAATTACTTTCGTGCAGCCGAATTCTTTTTGAAAAACAATGAGCCTAAGCGGATAGAATGTTACAAAAAAAGCGTCAAGGCATTTAGAAATGCAATGGTACTCGTCGATGTGAGTTATTCTCAAATCAATATACCATTTAAAGGATATTACTTGAGCAGCTATTTATATATGGTCGATAAAAATGCACCTACTCTGATTTTTATCGGCGGGTATGATTCCACGGTAGAAGAGTTATATTTTGCGGGAGGGGCTGCTGCAATAAAACGCGGTTTCAATGTTTTAATTTTTGATGGACCCGGTCAAGGGGAGACGTTGCGTATTCAAAATGTAGTTGCTCAATATGATTTTGAAAAACCAGTAACTGCTGTTTTAGATTATCTAGACCAACATACAGAAGTCAACACGAATCATTTTATTGCGTTAATGGGTATGAGTTTAGGCGGTTATTATGCAGCGAGAGCAGCAGCATTTGAAAAAAGAATAAATGTATGTATTTTATTTGATGTTTTTACGGATGTATGGGATGCAATAACAGAAAAGAACCCATTTCTTAAAAATATCGATCATATGCAGTCTAACGATATGAAGATTGATTTGAACCGCCTAGATGCAAATGCTTCCTGGCTCATTCAAAATGGTCTGTGGGTATTTGGGTGTAAAAATATTTTTGAGTTACCGGCTGTTGTAAAAAAATATACAGTAAAAAACATTGCTGATCAAATTTCTTGTCCAACATTATTACTGGCAGGCACGCATGACCATTTTGCTTCGATAAGCCAGCTTGATAATCTAAAAGAAAAATTGATATGTCCCTACGATGAATTTGTTTTTGACACTACTTTTGGAGCTCAAGCGCATTGTCAGGAAGGGAATCAGTCTCTTGCCAGCCAAGTCATATTTGATTGGACAGAGGATCAAATTAAGAAATTTAAGGAGCGTTAACGTTTGAATCTTTTCAAAAGCCATGGATTTATGATTAATCGATTAGCTAATACTGGATCAAATCAATTAGAAAATGAATTAATAAAAAAATTTGATGTTACCTTAAGCCAATGGGCAGTCCTTTCGATTGTATGGGAAGAAGAAGGAATTACACTTTCTACCATACAAGAAGTATTACATGTTAAAGTTTCAACTGCATCCGGCGTCATTAAAAGAATGGAAAAACGTGGCTTGATCAAGCGCGTTCAAAATGAAAATGACAAAAGGGAAATTAATTTGTTTTTAACAGAAGAATCTAAAGCGATTGAAAAAGATGTCATCAAGTCGGTGAAAGAATATAACAACCGTTTATTAAAAGATTTTACAAAAGAAGAAAAAGAACAATTTATGCGTTTTCTTCAACGTGGTTTTCATAACATTGCAGAATAATGTGAGTGTTGAGGATACTGGTTAAGTTGGAACATTTTTCCTTGTTTCGATTTGATCCTCTGATTGTGTGGTCGGTGGGCCAAATCGGTTGTCCTGAAAAAATATTAGTCGCTCTTAACAATGTCGCTTAGCACGTAATTTACTAATTGACAGTGAGTAAAGTTAAACAACTTTGCCAGCTAAGCATCTTGTTCATACAGAGGTGATATGCGTGGCTGTTCAACTTATGATCTAAAAAAGCAGAACTGCTCATGGTTTGTTGAGCAGTTCTGCTTTTTTCAAAGATACTTTTCTGTGGAAAATCGGGGTTCCCGAACTTAATGCGATGCCGAAAATAATAATTAAGCCGCCAATTATTTGAGACGGGAGAAGTTTTTCACCCAGTAAGGCGCTGATGATCGCTGTGAAGACACAGATTAGATTCATCGACAGTCCGGCGACTCCGGGACCTAACATTCGCGTGCCCATATTCCACATCACAAAGGATAGAAACGACGGGAAGATACCAATAAAAACTATTCCAATCACTGCCGACAAATTGAGATTTGATGGCTTTATCGGATACAATGGCAGAAACGGAAGCGTCACAATAAACCCTATAAATGAAGTGATGGCGATTAGTGTAATTGGGGGCACGTTTTTTGCCGCCCGTCCGACAATGGAATAGATCGCCCACATAAAAATAACAATCAGCATGAGGGCATCCCCTTTATTGTAATGCGTCTGGAAGACCAGCAGCAGCTGTCCTTTGGTAATGACAAGTAATACACCTGCGAAAGATAGAACTAATCCAATTATTTGTCCGATCTTCATTCGGGCGTGCAGCAATATTGCCGAGAATAAGATAATCAGACCTGGATTAAGGGCGTTGATCAGTGAAGCGTTGAGTGATGTTGTGTATCTTAAAGCCGTATAGGTGATCCAATTGTACAGAACGGTTCCAATAACAGACATAAAAAGAAGGATCAGATAATTTTCTTTAAATAGTTTCCACCATTTTGGATGTTCCAGAAAGTGGGCAAGCGGCCATAAAAAAAGGAAAGCGATCAGCCATCTGGTAAATATCATCCAGACTGTTGGAAAATGCGCGGTAACAAATTTCCCGACAATCATATTACCGGCCCAAAATAAATTACAGAAGAGCAAAAGCAGCCAGGCTTTCATTTTCATTGATTTATCCTCCTTCGATCTTGTGACTTAAGTATAGATAGACTATAATAATAGATCAATACTATTTATTCTATATAAACGATAGATGATAACTATACTGGATTTTTTGGACAGTGATCATGACACGTTTTTTGTTTGGAGGGATTCACTTGGAGATTCGGCATCTTAAATATTTTGTATCGGTTTACCAGACACTTCACTTTTCAAAAGCTGCAGAAAGATTGGGGATCTCACAGCCCACTTTGAGCCAGCAGATTCGGGTTTTAGAGGACGAGATTGGGTCACGTTTGTTCGACCGTGTGGGAAAAAAGATTTACCCGACACAGGCCGGAGAACTTCTTTACCAAACTTCTTCTCGTATTTTCAATGAACTGTCCGGATTTGAATCCAGGCTGAAAAAGCTTCAGGGGAGTTCAGAGGGCACCCTGCGGCTTGGTTTTTCATGCAACGAGTTAATCACGCGTGTTTTGATTCAATACACTCACTTGCACCCGGGCATTGTAATCCAGGCCAATATAAAATCAACGAAAGAGACAATAGAGGACATTGAGGGGAACAGAAAAGAGATCGGTGTTGTCCGTTCTTCATATCATTTACCTGATTTGACCTCCATTCCGCTTTACACCGAACATTTTTCATTGATTGCCACCCAAGACATTTTAAAAGATCTGCAAAAGAAAAGAGTCCTGTCGATTTGTGACCTTGTTAAAATACCTTTAGCATTATATCCGTCAAACTTTCTTGTCCGCGAATTGATTAATGACGAAGCTGCGAAACAAGGTTTTACGATTGAGCCTAAATTTGAATTCTCGACGATGGATTCTTTAATCAAATTCGCTGAAAACGGAGTGGCAGCGACCATCTTGCCTGATCCATTTGTCCGGAAGATAAACAGTGATCGCGTGACGTGCCTTCCATTTGCCACGGAAGAACTTTCCCAATTGGTGCAGATCGTTTATCTGAAAGGGCGGCAATTATCGAAAGCTGCAGAGCTGTTCGTTGATCTTTTGAAGGAGCAATATCGCGCGAAGAAAAACTCAAGGGCGGACAGCAAAATGGTCTTTAATCACTGATTGTCTTTTACTGCCCAAATATAAAAAAGCAGCCCGTCTGAGTGACCGGGTTGCTTTTTGTATAACAAATCAGTACTGAATAAAACCTTGAGATTTAAGAACATCAAGCATGGACATCCTTTTTTCCGGGCACTTGTCCATTGCTTTTGCAATTTGATTGGTAAACGTATCAATCCGGCGATTTTTGTGCCGCAGGTCATAATACTGAGAAACGGTTTGATCATAGTTTTCTAAGTCATGGACCAATCGCTCCGAAGAGTGATATTCATTTTCATGATAAATTTCGTTTTCAGGTAATCGTGGTTTTAATTCTGGCGATTGGTCAGGGTAACCCATCGCTATGCCGACCACCGGAAAAGTGTATTTTGGAAGATGCAATAAGTCAATAACGGCCTGAGCATCATTCAATATACTGCCTAGGTATACGATTCCGATTCCCATACTTTCAGCAGCGATGACGATATTTTGAGCGGATATGAATGCATCACTTAACGATCTTAGAAAATAATCGAACGAGCCTAAAACTTCAGTGGATTTTCCTTTTTCCTGAGCAATTTCTGCGTTCCAATGCAAATCAGCTGTGATGACAAACAACCGGTTTGCTTCAACAATGTAGGTTTGATTACCGATTCTGCTAATGTTTTTTTCTTCATTTCGTCCGTGATATCAATAATGGAGTACTGTTGCAGAAAGCTGTTTGTCGGTGCGTGCTGTGCCGCCTGAATGAACAGATCGATCTTCTCCTGTGCAATGTTTTCATTAGGAAATCCGCGAATACTGCGATGATTAAGTAATAACCGGATAGTTTCATTCATTTTTAAAACCTCGCTTTATTAGAATTTAGGGCATCGTTAATCAAAATGGCGAATCTGAGGAATCAAAAGAACGGCTGCTGTCGAAATAACCAACGTGCCGCTCAGAATCAGCATGGAGACAGTGCCACCAATGGCTTGAGCGATCCAGCCAGTAAGCATGTAACCAACCGGCATGAGTGCAAAGGACCCGATCATATCCAGGCTGGCTACGCGTCCGAATGATTCATTTTTAACCAGTTCCTGAAGACTGATTTCCCAAATCAGTCCAAAAACCATAATGCCGGCACCCTCAATAAGCATGAGCAACATCAGTGCGAATCCATTCGGAATGAGAGCCACCAGGAAAAGAGCACAGCCTCCAAGGCCAATACCCGTATAGGCAATTAGTCCCCGATGCTGCCATCTTTTCCTCATTCCGTAAACAAAAGCAGCGAGTGTACCGCCAATCCCTTCACTGGACATGATCAATCCATAGACATAAATGGGAAAATCAAAATGAAATTTGACAAGCCAGGGAATCAAGATTGCTGTGATTCCGCTTCGGCAAATATTGAGCAGACTCAGATCAAGAATTGTTATCCAAAGCCATGTATGTTTGCTGAGGATGCTTATTCCTGCAAAACATTCACGGATGAAGCTTTCTTTACTGCTGGTGAATGTTTTATGGACCTGTCCTTCTTTGGTCAAAAACAGCAGGCAGATCAATGAAATGACATAGGTTGCTGCATCAACACCGAACCCGATCGGAGCAGAAAATACGGAAACAATGATACCGCCCAGTGCAGGTCCAAGCAGCCGCATCAATTGTACGCTGGCCTGCGATAGTGACGTGGCACCCGTTCGGATGTCGGAAGTAAAAATGGTTGCACGTAAAGCGGCAAATGCAGGATCAAACAATCCGTTCATCAATCCGATCATGGCCGCTATAGCAATCAGCAAGGGAATTGTCAGATACCCCAAGAGACCAAGGATCATTCCCAAACACGTTAAAACCGCTCGAACGATATCTGCTGCGCGCATGAGCCTAACCCGGTTCAGCCGATCAACAATCATACCGGAAAAAGGTAGAATGACAACATTGGGCAGCATATAGCCGGCCATGACAAATCCCATCGACAGCGTTGAATGGCTCAGCGAATACACAATCATAGGGAAAATGATTAAGGTAATCGAACTTCCTAAGGTTGAAAGTGTGTTGCCGATCCAAAGCGCGCGAAACGCTCTGGATTTAACGATCGGCTCAAGAAGATGGGGAAGCTTTTTTTGGGTCATTTTTGATTTTGTGACGATGTTCATGGAAAAACCACCCTTACTTGAATTCGTCTTTAATATACATTGGGCGTTTTTCTTTGTATAATAGTTAAAAATTACATCAGGTATTAATTTTACTAATATCAGTGGGGGCTTTATTAATGGAACTCAGTGATTTACGTATTTTTCAGGCGGTGGCAAGATCCCAGTCTTTCTCCAAAGCGGCAGAAAGCCTGGGCTATGTACAGCCAAATGTCACATTGCGAATAAAAAAGCTGGAGAACGATTTAAATGTTCCCTTATTTCGGAGAACCAATCGCGGTGTAGAAACACTTCCATCAGCTTTGACTTTGCTTACGTACGCGGACAGAATTCTGTCACTGATGGATGAGGCAGAAGAAAAATTAACCTCTCGAGCTTTTCTGTCCGTTGGAGCAACGCCCATTTTATCTGCTCAATTATTTCCAGCATTTATTCAGAAAGTTCATCTCCATTTTCCTCAGGTGAAAGTCGAAGTGAAAACGGATCAAAAAGTACAATTGTATTCGGATCTGAAACATGATCTCATTGACGGTATTTTTGTAAATGAAAAGGCAATCCCAGATGGCTTGACCTCTATATTTTCCTACACTGAAAAACTCTTTTTGGTATCGGCACGAACAGAACCTGACAGTGGAGATGAAAGAATAGCTGTCGTGAATAAGAATCCACAGTGCCCTTATAGAAACATGCTGCTCCATTACTTAGATAACAAAATGGATACTACGGACATCATCGAATATGATACACTGGAACCTATTATCAGAAGTGTCGAGAGTACGAACGCAGTAACTATTTTGCCTCAATCCCTGGTCACATCAAAGATGAGTAAAGCATCCCTACCGAAAGAGATGAATTCAATCCGTATCCATTTTGTTGTCAAACAGGCGAATGTAAAGAAAAAGACAGTGAAAAAGATTATTGAAACGTTAAGTGAATAGTAATCAATAAAGTATGAGGACCAGTACTACAAAAGCAAAAAAACGGTTGCCCATAGTGTTTAACTGGAGGTAACCTCTAATAAAGCAAAATAAAATTCTAACTTTCGCTTTTTACTAACCTGAAGATCCGTTTAATCCTAGACTTGAGACGAGGAGTTTAATGCGGTGATCTTTTTGTTGCATCATTCGCATGTTTACGAGGTTCTCTGAGCAGAATCAGTGTGAGTACGGTGCTAACTGCGACGCATATGAATGATGCAATGAAACATTTAATAAAACCTGTCATGAGGTGCAGGTTCGATCCAAGTAGATTACCAAAAAGAGCTACCCCGATAGCTCCTCCGAGCTGACGACTTGTGTTAAATGAAGCAGATGCTGCGCCTGACAGGTCCTGTGGGAGTGATTCGAGCATACGTGAAGTCATCGTTGGTACCAGCAGCCCTGCACCGAACCCTGCGGGCAGGAGGCTGACAGCGAGCAGCCAAGGTTGTGTAAACGTTACTGTGAAGACAATAGTGAGCAAGCCCACCCCAAAGAAGGCCTGTCCTAAGTAAAGAACGCTCGTTGCACCAAATCGGCGAGCGATGCGCGGTGCGATAAGATTGCCGACGAAAATCAATCCAGTAAAGGGGAGAAAATTCAAACCGGCATGGAGTGACGATTCTCCTTTGACATCTTGAAATAGAAGGCTGAGTGCGAACAGTACCCCATAGAAGGCAAGGTTGAATAAGGCACCGAGTAATGCTGATCCGATAAACTCAGCTCGGGCTGCGAGTCGTGGTGGAATCAGAGGGTAAGCAGTTTTCCGTTCTATAATGATAAAACTGATGACTGAGACCAAGCATATGGCAGCGATTACGAACAAGAGCGGCATGGTCCAGCCGAGATGCTGCCCCTCGATTAAAATGAAAACGATACTTCCGATAACGAGGGTTGCAGTGACCTGTCCGAAAAGATCCAAGTGTACTCCATCACGACGAGACGACGGTTTCGTCAAGGTGGTGAAAGCGACAGCAATCAAACCGACGAGAACGTTAATCCAGAATAACCAGCGCCAGCCAAGACTCGTGACAACGATACCACTGATTATAGGGCCGGCTGCCAGGCCAATACCACCTGCAGCGGACCAGATGGCGATTGCAACGCGACGCAAGTTTATGCCGTCAACGTTCTGAGTCGTCAGTGAGAGAGAACTTGGAAGCAGAAGGGCAGCTCCGGCCCCTTGGATAAGGCGGAACACGTTCAACATTGTGATGTTTTGCGAAACAGCACAGCCAATGGAAGCTATGCTGAAGATGATCATACCAGGAATGAATATGCGCCGGGCACCGTAACTGTCCGACGTAACACCAGCACTTAACATGATTGCAGAGAATGTTAGTGTGTATGCGTCGATGACCCATTCGATGCTGCTGCGATTCGCACCGAATTCGCGAGAAAGAGTAGGAAGAGCAAGATTCATCATCGTGGCATCAAGAAATACAGCAAAAGATGCGATCACTCCTACTGTTAGCGCAGCTATATGGGCACTTCTCATTGAATGCGATGTGGTGTTACTTTCGATTTGTATAGTTGACGATTTTGTAGTTTTCATAAATGAACCTCCGCCTATTAGTCTCTTGCTGAACGAAATCGAACTTTAAGAATTAAGTTCAGCTAAAAGTGTTCTGACCGCTTGAAAAACCTCCTTTGATTTCCTAGTCATGACACCTGCCGGGTTTACTTTCCCTGAAGATAAAATTGTTGCCGCTCAACATAGATTGATTATAATTTAGATAACGTATCATAAATAATGTTTATTTATTGTAGAAGTATCACTTATTTTGATGGGTGGCGTTTTTAGTGGATATTGAGAATATGAAGGCTTTTGTAAAAGTTGCTGAATGTAAAAGCATCTCAGATGCTGCACGCAAACTCCATTATCTTCAGTCCAATTTGTCAGCAAAAGTGAAGAGGGTAGAAACCTATTATAATCAGAAATTATTTATCAGAGAGCCTCGAGGAGTAGAATTAACTGCGAAAGGAGCGGTGCTGTATCAGCAATTTAAAGAGATGATCTTTCTTTGGGAAGAAACTGAAAATAAAATGAAGAGACAGGATGCATCGCTTCGTCTAGGTACGGTTGTATCGATCGGAGTAACACAATTTTCACAGGCACTAGCCCGCCTTAAGTACCGAAATCCCAGTCTGGAGGTTACGATAAAAACGGGATCGGCTGACTCGATTGAAAAACAAATCCTTAATGAGAAGATTGATATTGCCTACTTCATTGGAAAACTGGGCAATTCACATATTCGTTACGAAAAATTAGGGATAGAAGAACTCGTTCTTGTGGGAGATAATATTAGCAATACTACTGATTTTAAAGAGTATTTGAGAAATAAAAATCTGCTTGTACTCACAGACCACTGCCTCTATTCGTCGATTCTGCAAAATATCTTCGCAGACTTGAAAATTGATCACGGCGAAACGATTGAGGTTGGTGATATCGACGCAATTATCCAGTTTGCTTTAATGGGAATGGGAATTTCTTTGATTCCCAAACGATTGGTTATACGTAAAAATATCTCTTCGTTTCTAGAGATTCCTTCATTGAACAAGTTCGTTGATCTTTATTTGATTACACGATCAAATCATGAATTGACGCCGATAGAAAAGCAGTTTATCCAGCTCTCTCAGGAACTTGCATTAATAAGTTGATGAGATCTTCGCAGATTGTCAATAAAATCTTTGAAGATCTCCATGGATCATGCTACTCTGACTGAAGCTGGAATATCGGTCATTCGTCAACGCGGAACGGCTGTTTTTGCCGGAGGAGTCACAACTGATGTGCACCTACCCTATTTGACAATGCTTATAAAGGAACTGAATATTAAGGGATCTTTCATGTATCCTGACTTTGCACCGGCACACATTGTTGAAATGATTCGCTCAGGACTCTTGAACCTGAAAGCACTTCATCCAAAAACATATATACTCGATCAAGTTAATCAAGCGATTGCAGAAGCTCCTCAAAGCAGAGGGCTTGAATATGCCATTTTACAACCATGAAAATTGGAGGACATGCCAATGAGAAATATTGAAGAACAAGTCATTTTTGTTACAGGATCAACAGACGGGATGGGTAAACAGGTTGCTATGGATTTGGCAAGGGCAGGAGCGACTGTACTTCTCCATGGGAGAAACATGGAGAAGGGTCTGACAGTAAAAAAAGAAATTATCGATGCTACCGGAAGTGAAAAAATAAAGCTTTACATCGCCGATTTTTTATCAATCATCGAGGTGGGTCGTCTAGCCGCAGAGATAAAGGCTGACTATTCAAGGCTTGATGTGCTAATTAACAATGCAGGTATTGGATTTGGTGATCTTAACGCTAAAACAAGTGATTTAAGCCGGGACGGTTTTGAACTCCGGTTTGCAGTCAATTATTTAGCACCATTTTTGCTGACTTGCAGACTGCTACCGCTTTTGAGTAAAGAGCCGTCAAGGGTAGTTAATGTTGCTTCTGTCGGACAAAGCCCGATTGATTTATCCAACATCATGCTTGAACGTCATTACTCGCCCACTCGTGCATACACGCAAAGTAAACTGGCACTTGTCGCCTTTACCTTCGAACTGTCGGAGAGGTACGGAACCGCTGAGCGGACGTTTAATTGCCTACATCCCGGAACTTATCTGGATACCAAGATGGTACGTGAGAGCGGGATTGCCCCATTAGGAAGTATTCAGTCAGGTTCCGATGCAATCGAGCATCTCGCCCTTTCGGCGGAATTGAACGGAGTTACTGGGAAGTATTTTGATCAAAAAAGTGAATCACGCGCTGAACGTCAAGCTTATGACAAGGTATTCAGAAAAAAATTGTGGGATTTGAGCGAAAGACTGACTGGAATGAAATAACTCTTTGTATAAGTGACGAGCGCTCTTAATTGATTGAGTGAAAAATTGATAGGTTTGATTAGTAAACCTAAAGAGACGGGCTGTTTGGCTAGATGCCAAACAACTTGTTTCTTTTTGTGTGTTTAATATTGAGGGATGCGAAGAGTGTGACTCTCTCTGAGAAAGTATGTTTCCAGACTAAGATTGCGATCATTTGAAAAATTGGATTCTAAAGGATATATCCAATTGGCTATTTAAAAATAAAAGTGGAGTGCTAGAATGAAAATAACATTTTTGATGGATGGGCAGAGAGCGAAGGAGGAGTGTTATGCGATTAAAAATTAATAAGGAGATTTCCTTACCTGTGTTTCTGCAAATCAAAGACAGCATCAAAGAACAAATTCTTTCGGGAATACTCCCGGCTGGATTTGTTCTACCGCCGGAAAGAAAAATGGCTTCTGAAAATGATGTGAGCCGGACGACGGTGATCAGAGCCTATGATGAATTGAAAGCTTTAGGACTTGTTGCGTCTTACCGTGGAAAAGGGACTGTGGTGACGGATAAAAAAGAACCGTCCCATAGCGAAAACCCAAACGTTTTTCCATTGTCCTGGTACCCACTGTTTGAAAAAAAACTGGGAAATGTTAGTGATACGATCACGGATCTAATGGATGTCGGAAGCAGGCGTGATACGATCTCTTTCGCTGCCGGTGTGGGTGATCCGAGCTTGTATCCGATTCATCAGCTGCAGGCTATTCAAAACGAGGATACTTTCAATAATGATGTGCTTAATCTCAGCGCCGTTGAAGGGTACTACCCGCTTAGAGAAAGTTTGAGCAAATTGATGGAACTACGTGGTGTTTCTACATCCGCAAAAGAAGTAATGGTTCTTTCCGGCTCGATGCAAGGAATTGATTTTGCAGCCCGAACTTTTCTTTCCCCAGGAGATGCGGTCATCGTTGAAGAACCAACCTTCCTGCAGGCGATCCAATGTTTCAGAGCGGCAGGTGCTAGGATTATCGGTATTCCACTTGACCATGGAGGAATCCGTACCGATGTGCTTGAGGCGCAGCTTGGGCGATATAAACCTAAATTTATCTATACGATTCCTACATACCATAACCCTACAGGGATTGTGATGAGTATGGAGCGACGGATGGAATTGCTGCGTATCGCCTATAAATACCAGGTTCCGATTTTGGAAGATGACCCTTATGGCGAAATCAGTTTCGGCCGGCAGAAGCTTCCTCCGTTGAAAACGCTCGATCAATATGGGTATGTGATCTATTTAAGCACGTTTTCTAAAGTGCTTTTCCCGGGAATGCGTGTGGGATGGGTCGTTGCACCGGAACCCGTGAGGAAAAAATTCGTCCTGTTGAAGCAGATTACCGATCTTCATGTGAATACACCAGGACAATTTTTGCTGGATCGGTTTCTTCGGGAAGGACATTATGAACCACATTTGCGACATGAATTAACGACTTATGAAAACAAAAGAAATCTTATGGCCGCGGCTTTGAAACAAGAGGAGGGACTCGTCACTTTCGATAGCCCAGATGGGGGATTTTATCTATGGTGCAGGATTCCGTACAATATCCCGCAAAAACAACTTCTTTCACTATGCGCTTCAAAAGGCGTACTTTACACGCCTGGTAATGTTTTCTATCCGCAGGAGAGTGATGGGGAGCACTTGCTAAGATTGAATTTCACGTATGAATCTCGTGAACGTATTGAAAAGGGAATATCGGTCTTCATGGATGCAGTGAAGAAATTAAGCAGACACAATACAAAAATGAATCCGATTATAGAGTCCAGACCAATTGTTTAAACAAAGACTTTGGTGAAAAGATCATTGAGTGGGAGGAAGATTATTTTGATGGAAAAATTCTCAGAGCGATCAAGACACGTCACATCCTCAGCGACACGTGAAATTATGAAGGTGACCGAAAGGCCTGAAGTGATTTCTTTTGCAGGAGGCCTTCCGGCGCCGGAACTTTTCCCGATTGAAGAGATGAAGGTAGCTTGTGAAGCCGTACTTTCTGAATCTGGAGAACAGGCTTTGCAATACAGCACAACCGAAGGCTATCTGCCTCTTCGCCAGGACATTGTCAGTCGATTAGAGGCGATTGGCATTCATGCAACGACCGATCATATTCTGATGACCACCGGCTCGCAGCAAGGACTGGATTTAACCGGTAAACTGTTTCTTGATAACGAGGATACGGTCATCTGTGAGAGTCCGACCTATCTCGCAGCCATACAGGCATTCAGTGTATACAATCCCAACTTTGTCGAAGTGCCCATGGATGAAGACGGGATGCTCATGGATGAATTGGAACGTGCCCTCCAAGCTTATCCCGATGCAAAATTCATCTACACCATTCCGGATTTCCAAAATCCCACAGGCCGAACACTGAGCTTGAAAAGGCGGAAAAAAATGATTGCGCTTGCGAATCAATTTGATGTCGTTATCGTTGAAGACAATCCCTATGGTGCCGTTCGTTTTGCGGGAGAAGCGCTGCCGCCTGTAAAAAGCCTTGATACGGAGGGCCGTGTAGTCTATATCAGTACATTTTCTAAAATATTTTCGCCGGGTCTGCGCCTGGGCTGGATCTGTGCAGATCAGGTTTTTATTGACAAATACGTTATGTTCAAACAGGCTGCCGACCTGCATACTGACAGTTTTGCCCAAAGAATTACCGCAAAATATATCGAACTCTTTGATCTTGAAGCGCATATTGAAGACATCCGGACGGTTTATCTTTCCCGACGTCAGAAGATGATTGACTGCATTAAATCTTATTTTCCAAAACAAGTTAAACATAGCTCGCCTGAGGGCGGTCTGTTCCTTTGGGTTGAATTGCCCGAATCCGTCGATACACAGGAAATTTTTGAAGAATGTCTGAAACGTCATGTTGCTTTTGTTCCAGGTAATGCCTTCTATCCGGGTCGCGTAAAGAACAACACATTCAGATTAAATTACTCAAACATGCCGGAAGAAAAAATTGTAGAAGGCATGAAACGATTGGGAGCGGTCCTCACAACTGCTGTGAACAGCAGTACCGTGCAATCCTCACGCGAATAAGGCGCGAGTGCCGGCTAAATTGTTAAATTTTATTTCAACAAATAGATTATCAACATACTAACATTGAGCGACAGGACTCTCTAATGTAAATATATAGAATTAATTAAAAAATAATCCATATATGTTGGTTGCTATGCTTGCTGTCTAAGAAATTGGGGTGGATATCGTGAATTACAGTGCTTTTTTAACTTATGTCATTATTCTTACTTTCACACCAGGACCGAA
The DNA here is from genome assembly GCF_002802965.1 of Sporolactobacillus pectinivorans. Lineage (NCBI taxonomy): Bacteria > Bacillati > Bacillota > Bacilli > Caryophanales > Sporolactobacillaceae > Sporolactobacillus > Sporolactobacillus pectinivorans. Next base: position 2,034,710 of record NZ_NXGA01000001.1, read on the forward strand.
TAATTTAATGTCGATGGAGGAGGGGAAGCGCGTAGGTTTTCGAAAGTCGCTTCAATTTGTGTCTGGCATTTTTGTCAGTTTCCTGATGCTGGCTATCGTTACGCTAATATTTACTGACAGTTTGAAGGATTACGTCCCGGCAATTGAGCCTTGGTTCAAAGTATTGGGTTCGGCCTATCTCCTTTATCTGGTATGGAAGATGTTTGGATCGTCAAATGCCATGGATAGAGAAAATGACTTGCATCGAATTGCATTTTTTTCCGGAATGATACTAAATTTCTCTAATATTAAGACCATGCTTTTCTTATTAACAGGCTATTCGTCGTATATTTTAACAGCCTATCAAAGTTTTAACATCGCCATAATGTTTGGTCTGTTGATGTGCATCGTAGGGCTCTGTTCATTGCTGCTTTGGGCTTCATTAGGTTCGCTCTTCAATCGTTTCTTTCATCGCCATGAAAAAGTTGTTAATACAGTGCTTGCCATTTTGCTCGTTTACTCAGCCATTGAGATTTGGCTGTAAATAAATCGGTTAATGATATGCAGCAGGTTCATTAAAACTGGATAATTTGTATTTCTGTTATTATCCATAGCCGTATATTGAAAAGATTTAGCAATTTATTAGTTGACTAAGTCAACTAATAAATCTATAATTTTAAAAAAAGGAGGGGTATTCGTGTCTGATCATTCTACTGTTTTACAAATAAGAGATTTTAATCGTTTTTACACAAAAGTATTAGGATTACTGAACAGCCATATTCTCTTCAGTGACTTTTCGCTGACCGAAGCACGTATCCTGTTAGAGATTAAGACCATTGAAGCATGTACGGCAAAAAAGCTTATTGAAAAACTGGACATTGATCGCGGCTATTTAAGCCGAATCTTAAAAAAGTTTGAGAATGGTAAGCTGATCAAACGCAGTGTAACATCTTCCGATAAGCGAATGAGTGTGATCGCACTCATGGACTTAGGTATTCAGAAACTCCGCGAATTGGAGAGCAAATCTAATTTTCAAATTGAAGAACTGCTGAATACTCTGGACACGGAAAAGAAAGATCAAGTACTGTCTGCAATGGGGACAATTAAAACCCTGCTAGGCAGTCAATCTCATGAGCAGATTCGATCCTTTCAAAAGGAAGATTTGCCATTCATTGTCGATGCACACAGAGACTTATACAATCGGGAATATGGCTATAATAAGAAATTTGTACAGTATGTGGCCGATGCTGTTACTGCATTCTCTGATCATTACGATGCTGATCGGGAAAATATTTGGATTCTTGATGTGAACCATCTTCCAAAAGGTGTGATCGCCATCGTTAAAGAAACAGATACAACGGCTCAACTTCGCTGGTTTCTTTTGGATCAGTCGCTGAGGGGAGGAGGCTTTGGTCATAAGTTACTTGATGAAGCCATACAGTTTTGCTGCAAACATGCGTACAAAAAAGTGGTCCTGTGGACTGTCAGTGATTTAAAGGCCGCACGGCACTTATACAAAAACAAAGGGTTCCGTTTAGTTGAACGACACGAAAATCAGGAATGGACCAATCACGTGATTATAGAAGAGAAATGGGAGCTATTACTGGAATAAAAGTTTTTTGCAATAACTGTGCTACCTCTATTCTAAGATCTTACATATTACTTTTGCATCGATTTGAGAATCAATGGTCCGTTAGCTTTGTAAATCGAAATATTTGAAATCATCCATATTCATCAGTTTTTACCGTTAAGTTATTAATCTGTTTTATACGCCGTTAATGCTTAATCTAGCATTTGACAAGAAAGGACAGACTTTGTCGCAATTTTTATGCATTGTCTTAAGTTAAATAACATTGAATCACGCAGAAAGAAATAGTATCAATCCGTGATAGAAGCTATCACGTAATTGAGTGTGCTATTTACCCATATTACTCAAAAAGGTTTGATGCCACTGAAATTCTTGTAATTCAGCTAAAACTCGTACCAATAACACTGCCATCTATGGCCTTGATTATTATAGATAATAGAAAATCCATTATAAATGTAAAAAGTGCATTTTCAAGTGGACCGAGTTGTAAGGTAGAGCCTTTCAATAATTTTAGTTTCTAGAGGGAGTATCAAGTTCAACCAATAAAGTCAGATATTGCCTCTGTCATCTCGTTTGCATAACTAATCAATTGCTTTTTAACTGTTTTGATCTCAATATCATGTACCATCGCGCTAGGCATAAAGACTCCGAGAGACAGGATAATTTTATGGTTTCGGTCGAAAACGGGACAGGCTAAAGCAGATATTCCATGATTATACTCTCCATCACTTTCTGCAATCCCCTTTTGCCTAATCTGATTCATTTGTTCCTCTAAACGCATCGGGTCCGTCAAAGAGCGCTCGGTGTACTTTTGTAATCCTCCATTTTTCTTTATTTGATCTGTAAGTTGCTGATATTCAGAAGAGTCCAGAAATGCCAGAAAACATTTTCCCAAAGCTCCGGCAGGGATAGGAAACGTTTCTCCTACAGAAACAGTCAGCCGGACTCGGTGCAGCGGTTCATGTTTTGCCAAATACATTAATCGGTCGTGCTGTACTCTTTTCACCAGAACAGCAGTCATTCCTGTATCCTCTGACACCCGGGGCAAATATGAAATTGCTTTTTTAATAGTATGATTGACGTTCCGTGCGCGGCTGCCCAGAGCAATTAAAGAAGCTCCCAGTGAGTAGTGCCTGCTGTCTTCGTCGTAATGAACGTAACCTTTCAAGGCCAACGTCTTTAGAATGCGCATACATGTACTTTTACTGATTGCCAGTCCCTTGGCTACCTCTGTCAGTGTCGTTTCGTTATTTTCTTCGAGTGCAAGCCACTCCAAGATTTCCAGAGAAGCGTGTACCGAGGGTACGAAGTTTTCTTGGTCTTTCATTTGTTTCACCTCATCATCAAGTTCAGTTGACGCTTATTTAAAAAAAGAATATATTTAAACAGTACCATATATAAAACACAATTTCAAATATGAAACTAATGGAGGGCATATTTATGGTTATTGCAACACTTTCTTATATCAAATCTATTGAGGACGTAACACGTGCTTTACCGCAGCACAATGAATATCTGGACAAGTATTACTCAGAAAAGAAATTTATTTTTTCGGGCAGAAAAAATCCGCGTACCGGTGGAGTTATTCTAATGAATACTTCACTGGATGAAGCCAAGACGATTGCTCAGACTGATCCTTTTTATAAACACCAAATTGCTCAATATGAATTCATTGAATTTTTCCCGACGAAAAGTGACACGGGTTTTTCAAGTTTTATAAATTGAGAATTATTGCTGCTGTGCTGAAAATAGTGCATGCGTTTGAGAAGGGTATCGTGCTCTTTTTTGCATAGGAAGTAGGAGAATGATGAGCGTGCCATTGCTGCTATACAAAGCTGATAAATGATGTATTTTAGTTTGCCTTGAAAGGCCAGCTCATTCATTTTATAAAGCGACATTTGTCGCTTCTTTTTGTTGCCGAGAAACAAAAATGTACAGTGAATCCATACGATTGCATGATTTAAAACTGATTACTGATTATTGTGCCCGGAACAGTTTATCTCCAACGGATTTCGTTAAATTTGTATGCGCTTAGATCTTTGCCACCCGTAGTAAAAATTTCCGGCCAGAATAGCGGAGGATCGATCAGAGACGGAAGGACTGAAGAGACTATTTTGTGGAGGGAATAAGGAACTTAATAAGACATGTTATCCAATTGATCAATTAGATTGATGATTTTTACAGCGGTCAATTCATCTGTAATCAGCGTATTGATGAGTCCCCCTCTCAGAGCACCGATAACGGCATGCGCCTTGAATCTGTTTGTGACAACGGCCACTCTGTCTTTAATTTTTTTGATTGCCGACATGCCCACACCAAAAACTTTCTCATTGACATCAGTGGACAGAATGCGCCCGTTTTGATCAAATAAACGACCGTAGAGTGCGCCGACAGCGACGTTACTTAGTGATTCATCCTGCCGCAAGTAGTTTTTCCATAAAAAAGTTGAAAAAATAGAATCAGGTGTTCCGATACCAGTAAGCAGAATATCAATATTTTCCAGAGCGATGATGGTCTCATTGATAACCGGTTCGAGCTTTAAACTTTCCCGAACCTGATTACTCATTATGTATAAAGGTGCATACAGAAAAAGATATTTACTGTCATATTTTTCGGCTAAGCGGCGGATGAGGTCTGGCGTGTCGATGGTAACATCTCTTTTCCCCGCAGTCCCAAGAGGCTGAACAATGGTTATCGGAAGGCGATGCGGAGGATTAATATTTTGAATCGTCTGGTAGAGCGTCGCGCCCCATGTCAGTCCGACGACACTGTCCCGCGTAATTAAAGATTCTATAAAACCAGCCGCAGCCTTGGCAACGATTTGTTCTGTATCAGATGAATTGGTGTGGACGGTTCTAAGTACAATAATCTGTTTCAGATTAAATAATGACTTAATTTTACTTTCGAGAGACGTAATACGCCGTTCAGTACGGTTTATAGAAATTTCCACTATTTTAAGATCAATGGCTTCCTGAAGCATTTTTGAAATTTTGAATCGCGTCGTATTGAATTTTTCAGCAATGTCAGTTTGAGTCAGATTGTCTTTATAATATAAAATAGCAATTTTCGCCAATAGATCTCGATATTCTTCATCCTCATTTATCATGCGCATTGCTCTCCCCTTCTGCATCATCGAGAATCGAACAGTTTTCTTTGAACATCCTCTAAAAAAACAACGACTGAAAGCAGATCGGCGCTGCCTCCGGGACTGATCCCACGAACGCTGTAATCCCGATCCATTGCCTTGATTTTATCCATCCCTGCCCGGGTTTCGACAGCGCCTAGACGTAAAGCTTCTGCTGCATCTTTCTGTACTCTTTTAAGTGTATCGACATCCGCCCGGTGCAGCAGTGTTGAGTCATCACAGTTAGCCATGATACTGAGCAGCGTTCCGACCAGTCTGTCGTTCTTGGACAGATAGTGATGTTCCCTATAATAGGGCAATCCGTAGCGGAAGGCGCTGGGAACCCCTTTCGCCACTTCACCCCGGATACCGGTTATGCCGTATTTTTTATATATTTTTTCACCATAAGTAAGGTTTTTTGTCTTTGAACTGTGCATGAGTTCTTTTTCAATGAGATGAGCGGTCATCGTTTTGATCACGTCTTGCGCAGTATAAAAGTCACTATGTAAAGTATAAGTTTTTGCTACAGCGGATGCAACGATTCCCATTAGAAAGATCATACCCTTGTGGGTATTTACGTTATGAGTTGCTTCAAACATTTCTTTTTCCATTAATATGCCTATCGGCCTGATCTTGTCCAAAAGATCTTCGTCCGCAACGTCTTTTTCCAAACCGATCTGGATCATATTTTCAAAATAGGGATTAATGGACACGGTGCTGTCTATAAAAGTGTAAAAGTCCATATCAGTATGTGCGCCGCTGGAAATAGGTGAGACCAGTCCGGGGGACGGAAAACAGCTTATTTCGTAAAGCATGGCTTTCAATACGGACTGATTAATTATCTGGGCAGCAGTTAGGTTTTCATTCATGAATAAAATCCTCTTTCCTCAGCGTTCAACTCATTTTAGCTAAGCTATTTTTAATAATCAACAAAGGTTAAGACAGTGACATAGAAGAACGCCTTAACAAATGTAAATTATAACAACAAATGTATAAAAAGAAAAAGCAATTTACGGCAAAATCAATGCTTTTTAGACATGAAAATGATGATTTAAACGTTTGCTATTGATTTTTTAATTTTATGAGTCTAACATATGTTTTGTTGAAATAACATTTGTTAAATGTGGCATAAGCCGGGGGAGGTGATTTGATTTGATAACTGCTCATTATTTTGTGCAGACTTTTGATCCTACGGAAAATACGTTAAGAAAACATGAAGTCATTGACTTTTTAAAGCAACAAAACCTGGATTTCGCTTCGGGCATGCATTTTACTGTAGCCATTTATCGGGAAGAAGAATTGATTGCGACTGGGTCACTTGATAGAAATGTTTTAAAGTGTTTTGCAGTATCACCCAAATACAGACATCGTGGACTGACAAACGAGCTTGTGACGATACTGACGAAAGAAGCTGCCCAAACGAACCAGAGCCATTTGTTTATTTATACAAAGCCAAAAAATCGGCACTTGTTTGAAAGCCTCGGTTACCATGCCGTGGAAGAAGCCGATGATGTGATCTTGCTTGAGAATAAAACAAACGGTATCGCTAACTTTGCAAATCAGCTGTCACGAAATTATATATCAGGCAAGTCAATCGCCGGGATGGTGATGAACTGCAATCCATTTACAAAGGGTCATCAATATCTCATTCAGAAAGCTGCAAGTGAAAACGATGTGGTTCACTTATTTATTGTACAAGAGAATCGTTCTCTCTTTCAGACGGAGGAAAGGATCGAGATGGTCAGGCGCGGCATTGCATCTCTGGATAATGTTCATCTCCACTGTTCAGGCGACTATATTATTTCAAATGCGACCTTCCCTTCCTATTTCATTAAGGATAAGGAAACGGTGATTAAAGCGCATGCTCAACTGGATCTGAAGATCTTTGCAAAACAGATTGCTCCGGCCTTGAAAATTACCAAACGTTACGTTGGTGAAGAACCTTTCTCAAGAAAGACAGCCATTTACAATCAATTTATGCATCAGATTCTTCCAGGTTTCGGAATGGAAGTTAAGGAGATTCCGAGAAAAGCAGAAAACGGCACAGCGATATCGGCATCACATGTTCGGGAACTTTTGATGAATAATGAGATGGAAGCTGTCAGATCACTGGTCCCGACAACTACATTTGATTATTTGTGCCAGTGGAAAAAGAACAGGAGGGAACGATGATGAACATTGTGCATTCGGCGGTTGCAGGTTCATTGGAATCAAGCGATGTGATGATATCGATTGAGCCTGCAGTACAGAAGACGGTTAGCATTAATCTAAACAGCAGCGTCAAGAAACAATTTGGTGATCAAATTATGAAGGTGATTAAAAATACCTTGGATCGTCTTGGAGTTAACGGCGCAAGCCTTGAAGTTACAGATAAGGGAGCGCTGGATTGCGTGATTGAAGCGCGTGTAGAAACCGTCGTATACCGCGCAGCCGACAAAAAAAACTTTGACTGGGGGGAATATTGAGATGGAACGTCTTAGACGATCAATGATGTATGTTCCCGGCAGCAAACCTTCAATGATAAAAGACGCCACCATTTATGGGGCAGACTCCATTATGTTTGATTTGGAAGACTCTGTTTCTTTGGCAGAGAAAGACAGCGCCCGGCGTCTGGTGTACCATGCTTTAACGACGATGGATTTCGCACAAACAGAAACGGTTGTCCGTATCAATGCCCTGGATTCTGAATACGGGATGGAAGATCTGCGGGCGATGGTGCGCGCACAACCAGATGTGATCAGGTTGCCCAAAACTGAAACAGCAAAAGACGTCACAGAAGTTGAAGAAGCGATAGCTGCTATTGAAAAGGAAATTGGCCTTGAAGTGGGCACGACGAAAATGATGGCTGCCATCGAATCAGCCTTGGGCGTGCTGAATGCTTATGAAATTGCGACTGCTTCAAAGCGGCTGATGGGAATAGCCATTGGGGCAGAAGACTTTGTGACCGATATGAAGACAACGAGATCCCCGGAAGGCATTGAGCTGTCGACAGCAAGAAGCCTTGTGCTGCTGGCTGCCCGGGCAGCAAAAATCTCTGCTTTTGATACGGTTTATTCAGATGTTAACAATGAAGAGGGATTCAAGCAGGAAGCACGGCTGATCAAACAGCTTGGATTCGACGGGAAATCACTCGTTAATCCACGTCAGATCAATCTGCTGCATGAAATTTATGCACCGACTATTGAAGAAATTAACCACGCAGAGCGTGTGATCGAAGCTGCGGAGAATGCAAAGAGGAAAGGTTCAGGAGTTGTGTCGCTTAATGGAAAAATGGTTGATAAGCCTATTATTGAGCGTGCTCAACGTGTCATGATGCTGGCAAAAGCATCGGGTATCCATGCATAACAGAGGAGGACATGAATCATGGTAATGAATAGAATTGGACGCGACATACCTGAAGATATTCTGGAATCCGGACATACGGTTGCTTTTCAAGGTGCATACAATGTGGAACCGCATGGGCAGATTATATCGAAAAAAATACGAGCAACCTTTCCCGGCGAGAGTAAGAAATTAAAATCAATTCGTGAAGCCATTGTAAAAACAGGGCTGAAAGATGGAATGACTATTTCTTTTCATCACCATTTTCGTGAGGGCGACTACATCATAAAAATGGTCATGGAACAGATTAAAGCGTTGGGCATCAAAGATTTGACGATTTTTTCAAGTTCTTTAACAAATACGCATGCCTTTTTGATTGATTATATCAAAGAAGGTATTGTGACGGGCATTGAAACGAGTGGCATGCGGGGCGATCTTGGCAACGCAATTTCACACGGATTGTTGAAAAAGCCTGTTGTCATTCGTTCACACGGCGGTCGTGCCCGGGCTATCGAGGCTGGCGACAGCAAGATTGATGTCGCTTTTCTCGGCGTTCCTTGTTCAGATGACTATGGTAATGCGAACGGCACTCATGGAAAATCGGCGTGCGGTTCACTGGGATACGGTATTATTGATTCTAAATATGCGGATAAAGTTGTTTTGATTACGGATACACTGGTTCCTTATCCGAATGTTCCTGCCAGCATTTCTCAAGTAGATGTTGACTACGTGGTTGAAGTCGATGCCATCGGAGATCCGAAGGGCATTGTTTCGGGTGCGACCCGCTTCACAAAAGATCCGAAAGAACTGCTGATTGCTAAATACGCAGCTGCTGTCATTGAGGCGTCGGGCTATTTGAAACAGGACTTCTCAATCCAGACGGGCAGTGGCGGTTCAGCTCTTGCTGTAACTCGTTTTTTGGAAAATAAAATGAAGGAAGATAAGATTACAGCCAGCTTTGGTCTTGGGGGCATAACCGGTCAGTTTGTTGATCTCTATGAAAAAGGCCTGGTTAAGAAGTTATTTGACGTTCAGGGATTTGATCTGAAGGCAGTTGAGTCAATAGGTAAAAATGAAGGCCATGTAGAAATTGATGCCTCACTTTATGCTAACCCGCATAATAGCGGCTGTATTGCCAATAAGCTGGATATTGTTATTCTCAGTGCTCTGGAGATCGATAAGGATTTCAATGTTAACGTCATTACAGGATCTGACGGCGTGCTGCGAGGAGCTTCCGGCGGACACTGTGATACCGCGGCTGGAGCGAAGCTCACTATGATTGTTTCACCGCTGGTCAGGGGCCGTATCCCGACAGTTGTTAAACGCGTTAATACAGTCATTACTCCGGGCGAATCAGTTGATGTTCTCGTTACTGAACGCGGTGTAGCAGTAAATCCGGAAAATAAAGAACTGGCTCAGAAATTGAAGGATTTTGGTAACGTTCCCGTTTTCTCGATTGAAGAACTGTATGAAAAGGCTATTTCAATAACCGGCGAACCGGAATCAATTCAATATGATGACCAAGTTGTTGGCGTGGTTGAGTATCGTGATGGATCGATCATCGATGTGATTCGGAAGGTGAAGGAGGACTGATTAACATGGCAGTTAATCAGCGTATCCATGAGATTCTAGACGGCCGGGAGGCTCGTGCGCGGGAAATTGCGCAGCTGAATGAGAGAAACGGTGGAACCGTAATTTCCTTTACGGTTAATTTTCCCGGCCCCGATAAATTAACCCGCCAGGCAGAATTTATTTTTAAAGCTGGCATGCGGGCTATTGAGGAAAAATTAAATGTCCGACTTTGCAAAAAAAATGTGCGGTTTTCCGGGTACGAAGCTTTTTTTGTCACTGCTTTCTCCGCGGTTGATGCGAAAAAAGCACTGGTCGAGCTTGAGGACAGCCACTTGCTTGGCAGGTTATTTGATATTGATGTGTTTGAAAAGGATCTGACGAAGTTAAGCCGGGATGACCTGGCGCTGCCCAAAAGAAAGTGCCTTCTCTGTGACAGGCCCGCTGTTGCCTGCGGACGAAGCCGAAGACACAGCGTGGAAGAGTTAATAGAAGAGATTAATCACAAGGTTGATGTGTTTGAAAAGAGGAAGACCATTGAAGTTTTGAATGACCCAATTTAATAATAAGGGAGGAGTCATCATGACGGTAGGAAAAGAAGAAATATTGGAACTTCATAAAAAGAAGACAGGCCTGTTGAGTATCCATTCTGAGTTCCACATAAAAAATAAAACAGATCTCGGTATGGCGTACACACCTGGCGTGGCTGATGTCTGCAAAGAGATATCCGCGCATGAGGAAGAGGCGGACATCTATACCATGAAAGGTAAGACGCTTGCCGTGATTACCGATGGATCTGCAGTTCTTGGACTGGGAAATATTGGCCCGAAGGCGGGGCTTCCAGTTGTTGAAGGCAAATCGCTCATTTATAAAGAACTGGCTGGAGTTAATGCCATTCCGCTCTGCATTAATCAAGTCGGTGCCGAAAATATTGTCAATTCGATCAAAAATCTGGCTGGCAGTTTCGGGGGTATCCATCTGGAGGATATCAAGGCTCCAGACTGTTTCACCATTGAAGAACAATTAAAAAAAGAATTAAGCATACCCGTTTATCATGATGACCAGCATGGCACCGCAATCGCAGTACTGGCAGCTTTGTAT